>CAVWEF010000016.1:0-47968 GCA_963753925.1 uncultured Alphaproteobacteria bacterium | reverse complement strand
AAGGCTTTCGACCCGACTCATGAACCGGATCCACATAGCGACGGCTCGGTGGAAGCGACCGGCGACACGTTGGTGATTTTAAATGCTTTCAGCTTTGCGGCGACAATCGACCCCGGCGCCACGCTCGAATTCGCAACGGTCGACAGCGGGTCGGTGACTTTTGCTGGCGTAACGGGCACGCTTCGGCTCGATAGCCCTACCTCGTTTGGCAACGGCCATATCGACATGCTGGGAAGCGGCAACGTGCTGGATCTCAAAGGCTTCACGACGCCAATACGACGGTCACACCGGGCAGCTTCGCCAACGGGACGACGACGCTGACGGTCAGCGATACCGGACACCAAAATCTGTCGATTACCCTGGCGGGAGATTATTCAAACTCTACCTGGGCGCTCGCGATTGATGACGATATCAATAGCCCGGGCCTCGTCGATTCATAGTATGTTGCCGACAGATGATACCGCTGGTGGAACGCTGAGCGGCATAAATTCGAGCGATCAGCTTGGTGTTGCGCCGACGCCGGCCAATTCTCTCGGCCTTGTTCACTGTGACTGGCGGCAGCGGTGGCGAAGCCGACTGGCATTTCAACGCATCGAATAACGAGCTTATTCAACTCGCCGACCAGACCCAGCTTTATAGCGTCACTGACCAAACAAACACCGCTGCAACTCAAACGATCAGTGTTTCGATAGGCGCCAATGATCAGTTCGCTTTCCAGATCAATGCCGGCACGGGCACGCACGCGATGGTGAATTTCTCCGCTGCGGTCGACCAGAATTCAAGCTATGTCGGCGAAACGATTTCGTTGGTTGGCTTCACCAATGCGCAGGGCGAAGCCTTGAACGTAAATGATATTCTGGCCGATCTAACGTCGGATAGTCACGGCAATGCCGTCGTCAATCTCAACGGCCACGATAGCATTACCTTTGAGCATGTCACTGCAAGCATCGTCCAGGCGCAGGCTGCCAATATTTTCCATTTTGGGGGTAGCCTAGCGTAGCAGCACGCTACTCGGTCTTTCCGGTCAACAATACTGTTTGAATGCCCGCAAGACCGGCCTTGCGATCTGTGCATGCGGCGGCGGCGCGAGACCGACAGTTGCGAGGCCAATTCAATCAATAGTTAGAGGTGGTCGCCGGTCGGGTGTAAGTTCCGTTATCAAGCGCGAAGTTGCGGACACCTGACCCGACATGTCATTGATCATCGACCGCCGCGTGTCGGCACCTATTCGGAAATAGAGCCTGGTTCGCTACTCCGGAAAGCGAATGGAAAGCTTGAGCGGGTGCGCGGATTATTCCGGCGCTGCAAGGTCTCTAGTGTAAACACGAGCTGTCGCGCCTGTCGCCATAGGGTGTGTTCGTAGCGGGTAAGGCGGTCGAGAGCGAAGGTTGGCTGATCCATCAGGCGTAGGTAGCAGGAGGCGATATCCGCCTTGGTGTCGGCGCCAAGCTCTGTTGGTTCTGCGGAACCGGGTGCTGGGACCGCTCGCAGCAGGTGCTTGTTGTGCTCTGGGTGGTCGAGGCTTGGGCCGAGAGCTCTCTGCGGGAGAACGTTGTTTGAGCTCATGGGGGCCGTCAGTCATCAATTCGAACAGCGCCGTCTCGATGCCGGTCGCGCGGCGCAGCCGCCACAGCACGCTCGCCAGGCGAAGCACCAGCTCGCGCTCCACGGCCGTTTCGGCCTCATAGTCGGCAGTCACCGCGGCTTCAAAGGCCTGGTAGTCGTCTTGCATCCTCCAGCGCGGCAATGACGGTCTCGGCGGTAAGGCCATGGCGCAGCGCATTGCCGCGTGAATGCTCCTTGCCCTCCGCGGTTATCGGCCCGGTGCTTTTGAGCGCGTTGCGGCGGTTGGCCGCGATCTGCCGGAGCGAGCTCATTGCGAGCCAGACGGAACAATTGGCTTCGTTTCGTCAATTGGCAGGGCAGGGACCGTTGCGGGGCTATCCGCGCCTCTCCCTGTTTGCGGCATTTTGCAGGCTCGGTCAGAGATGCATCCGCGCCCGGCTGCAGCGGTCTTTGCCTGGCAGAGGGTGCGTTTGCCGCCACAGGTCCGAGGCAACGTCAGCGGCTCCAGGCTGATGATTGCTCCCACCAGGCGACTTCGTTGCCGGCCTGATGCAGCTGGCGGTGATGCCCGCGGCAGAGCGGGACGGTGAACTCGTCGCTGACCTTAAGGCCCAGGGCCCTTGGCTGGGCAAAGCGCAAGTGATGCGGATCGCTTGGGTTTCGGCCGCAGATCAGGCAAGGTTGTGCGGCGACGAACCTCAGATGCGCCTTGTCGCGCAGCCGCCTGGGCTCGGCGATGGCGAGTACGCTCTTGTCGATCCTGGCTTCAGCCTTGGCCGGGACGAGGCCGGGTGCGGCGGGGACAATCGAGGTGTCGGCTGGATGGCTGGACCGGTCAAGATCGGCTTCGCGCCCTGCGCCCGGTCCCGGGTGACCAGATCCTGCCGGCGGCCATAGTAGCGCGACGGCCGCGGGATGGGGGTGGTGTCATCCGGATGCAGGCCCGACCGAGCATCGGCCGGCACCGGGAGGGGCATGGGCGGGACAGGTGGAGACGTTGTTGCGGGCAGGGGCTTCTGCGACAGGACGCCCTGCCATTGCGATAGAGCTCAAGACCAAAGGGCTTGCCGAAGGTGGCGAAGCGCCCGCTTGGTGGCGTCGGTTTCTGCGGCCTTGAGGGCAATGTCGTGCACCTCGCCAGGGGAGGATCCATGCCCTTCACCGCTGCCATGGCCTTCGCGGATGATGATTGCGCCGTCTGCCTGCACGGTAACCCGGACCCGGGCGATATAGACCGCGAGGAACATGCCCGCGGTTCTCCCTGGCCAAAACGCATTTGGATTCGACCGTCTCCCGGTTCCAGCCGTCAAAGCCGAAGATGCGGTTGGCCTCAGAGATCGCGTACCAGCCCTCAAGATAGGACAGCTCCCGGCCATGCGCCTCGCGGGTACGGATATAGCCGGTGGCTGGGTTGGCGCCGCAGCGCCTGCACCTGTTTTGCTGAGAAGCCCATCACCGTGTCCTCACGCTCAAGACCGGTTCGGGGTTGGACAGGGCAACGCCGGGATCTCCGCGCCCTGTTTGAGCTCTGCAGCCAGTTCCTGGCGCTTTAATCGCGGCTCCCTTGGCTCCCAATAGATGCTGGGCACCGCCGCCTCATCGATCACCATCAGCGCCGGCATGCCCTCGCGGATCGAGGCGGTAAAATCGGGTGCGGCAAGCTTTTTCAGATCAAGCTCGACCATCACGTCGCGGGCAATCTGCCGGCGTTTGGCGGCCCGGTCCTGCAGCCGCTCAAGGCGGTCTTCCATCTCGGCGATCCGGCCCTTGAGCCCCAGAGCCAGGGCCTCATCGGCCAAGGCCGCCCGGATGATGGCCTGGAGGATCTCATGCAGGTCGGTGAGCCCCTCGACCGTATCGGCAAGCGTCTGCTCGTCGATCTGGGGGTCCTGCGCCCGGATCCGGTCGCGCAGGGCGCGGTAGGTGGTGGCGGCGAATTCGAGATTCATGCGGTAACTCCCGTGCTCTATGATCAATGCAATGTGTCCCCTTAGGGGACTTTAATGTCACTTTAAGTGACAATAGAGCGGTTGTCAAATGATTACAGGCACGCAAATCCGCGCGGCTCGAAATGCTCTTCGCTGGACAACGGAGCACCTGGCAAAGAGGGCAGGGATCACGGCCAGAACAATCAAACGTTTCGAGGCGGTGGACGATGTCCCTCCAAGCCGCACATCAACACTGCTGGATGTAAAGGCCGCGCTGGAAGCTAGCGGCATTGAATTCATTGGATCGGCCAAGGATCAACCTGGTATTCGTCTCGCCGCAGCACCATCCAAATGTAGCTCGCGAAAGGCTCGATCCAGATCGAAATTCATCCGTAATGTTAAGCTTGCACTTTCCGGCGTCTGAAATGAATTGTCCAACTTGTCTTGGTGGGCGGGGTCGAATTCATCGTCGGCACCGATAGTGTTCTGGATGCCCGTCTCCGCAAACCTCAGCGGTCAAAACAATCCAAATAGACTTTTTCCTTGGCATCCTCGGTTGGGGAGGATTCAACCAAACATCATGGCCGTGCTGTTAACGCATTTCTTAGTCCGCAAACGCTCGATGAACGGCGACCAACGCCGGTTAGATCGCCGCTAAAACCAATGGCGTGCCACTTTTTTGCGCTGCAAAAGGCTTGTTAAGGGGCGCTTGACCACCAGTATTCGGCCACTTTACTCAGGCACAATTCAAAATAATTCATGAATTTTAAACCCGGGGCTTCCAATATCTGCCCAAGTGAAAAAACATCATCCTGCCCTCAAACACGCGGGCTATTCCGCAATTGGCATGCTCCCGGGGGAAAGCGCTACTGAATTCGAGAAGTTGCGCCGGGATTTGGTTGCCGAATTAACCCCTAATGGCGCGCTCGAAAATGACATCGTCACGTCTATGGCGCGTTTGGTCTGGCGCAAGAAAAATCTTGAAACGTTTAGAATTGCGGAGTTTGCTCGCGACCGTTTCGCACGAAATCATGCGTGAAAGAATCCCCGAAGATAAGTAGAGTATTCCAATATTTGATTGTCTTGGACGTCATAGGAAAGTCGATCCTGCAGTGCGCGAAGCAGCAACTCAAGCCGCAGCAGACCAAGCTACGGAAAGAGCTGGGAGACGCATTCGAGTTCGTGGAAATTTACGAAATAGCGAACGTTGATCACTTAATGAAAGACTTAGACGTTCACGACCGATTGGATGCAATGATCGATAAATGTCTCAAACGATTGTTGTTCTTGAGAGGGCTCAAATCCATTTCCATTGCGTCATCTCAAGCACCGCAAGAGCGTCTTGCAGGGCCCCGAAGAGCTGCGTGATTTGCAGGTCATGGGACGTTACGACGCTCGGTGGTAGCGCCAGGTTCTAACATTTTGATTGAGATAATAAAAAAATACACGTCTTAGTTGTATTTCTGCAAATTGAAAATTGGATTCTCAAGAATATTCAGGCGCTTGTAAAAGGCGAAGGCTAGGGTTTAGCCGGCTCGGCCCGGTTTTGGCAGAACGAACCCAAATTTTGCAGTTATTTCAACAGCGGGTTCCCGACAATCCGCGCCATCAACTGCAATCGTACTAGCGATGCGCCAATCTTGTCGCTAGCTTCCGTGACGGGTCCAACATCTGGCTGAGCCACTCGGCGCTCAAACCGTTTGATTTGCTTCTCGCGCGTTGTTTCACGACGTTTTTCGAATTGCGTGCCAGCCTACCGAGACGCGTGCACTCCGCAGCGTATCGGGAATATTCGACGCTCGAAAATTGATCGTGCGTGTTCGCCATATACCATCTCCAACCCGAAAACCGCGGGACGGATCAATCGGTTCCGTGCGGCTCGGGCGAATAAATCACAAAGCCGCGAATACCCGTTGAAGGTGGTCGCTAAAATGCTATCGGGTTTCGGGAAGAGGGCGTTTACCTTGTGGCGCTCGTGCGACCCAGGTCTTGGCCCAGTGATCATCGGCTCGCGCTTGGCCGGTCAATCTTTTGAAGAACCGGGTCTGCGGGCAAAGAGCCTTGGTGACAGCGTGACATCGACCGACGTCTCGATTTCCGCCTCGCGTTCACCATAACATCATGTTGTCCGTATTGCGGCCCAATGCTGGGTCCGAAATGAGATAAGCTATTGTTTGCAATGCGAAATCGCCGAAATGGCTAGGCGCTTATGAAACCCAGAAGTCCTGATAAGATAGGCGCTATAGCTTATAATTAGCGCTTGCCGGCAAGACCTCGTTAAGGATCGGGATTGATGCGATCGTCTAACCGTTCTCCGAACCAGCAACGGTCAGAACTGGCGGCGGCGCTCGCCGCATGCCGGGATGCCTTCATCGCCATCGCGTTGATGAGCGGCATGAGCAATATCCTCATGCTGACCGGCGCGATGTTCATGCTCGAAATCTACGACCGCGTGCTGCCAAGCCGCAGCGTGCCGACGTTGGTCGGCCTACTTATTCTTGCCGGCGGGCTTTTCACGGCGCTCGCGCTCATCGATTTGATCCGCGGACGAATTCTGGTGCGGGTCGGAGGCAGTCTCGACGAGGCCCTCAGTGGCCGGGTCTATGAGACGATCGTGCGGCTGCCGTTGAAAATTGGCGACCGCACCGACGGCATGCAGCCCCTACGCGATCTCGATAGCGTGCGCTCATTTCTGTCGGGCCTCGGCCCCATCGCGCTTTTCGATTTGCCGTGGCTGCCGATCTATCTCGTCGTCTGCTTCATGTTTCATCCCTACATCGGTCTCGCCGCACTTTTCGGCGCGATTATTCTCGGCGTGCTGACATACTTTACGGAGGTTAAGACCCGCGAGCCGACCCGCACAGCAACCAATTTTGCCATGACGCGCAACAATCTCGCCGAGACCAGCCGCCGCAACGCCGAGGTGATCACGGCGATGGGCATGACCGGACGCATCGCAGCGCTTTGGGGCGATGCCAATGAAAAATATATGATGAGCCAACGACGGGCGAGCGATGTGGCCGGTGGTTTCGGCTCGATCTCCAAGGCGTCGCGTATGTTGCTTCAATCCAGCGTCCTGGCGATCGGTGCCTGGCTCGTGATTCACCAAGAGGCGACCGCCGGCATCATAATTGCCGGCTCGATTCTCAGCGCACGTGCCTTGGCGCCGGTCGATCTCGCTATAGGCAATTGGAAGGGTTTTGTCGCTGCGCGGCAAAGCTGGGGTCGCCTGACAAAACTGCTCGCATTGTTGCCCGCGCAGCCGGCTCCGATGCCTTTGCTCGCGCCTCGCAAAAGTTTGACTGTCGAGGCCGCTTCCGCCGTCCCCCCAGGAAGCAACCGTTTTGTTGTGCAGGATATCAGCCTAAGCTTGGAGAGCGGTAACGGACTCGGAATCATCGGGCCAAGCGGTTCGGGTAAATCATCACTGGCCCGGTTGATGGTCGGCGTTTGGCAGCCGGCGCGTGGCCGCATCCGTCTTGACGGCGCCGCCTTTGATCAGTGGCCGGCTGAGTCGCTCGGCCAACACATCGGATATCTGCCGCAGGATGTCGAATTGTTCGCTGGATCAGTCGCGCAAAACATCGCGCGGTTTGCGCCCGATCCGGATCCGAACGCGGTCATCGCCGCCGCCAACGCGGCCAATGTCCACGACCTCATCGTCGGTTTGGCTGAAGGCTACAATACTCAAATCGGCGAGGGCGGTCATGCTTTGTCGGCCGGTCAGGCCCAACGCATTGCCCTCGCGCGCGCACTTTATGGCGACCCTTTCCTGGTCGTGCTCGACGAGCCGAATTCTAATCTCGACGCGGAAGGCGACGAGGCTCTGAGCCGCGCCATACTAGGTGTAAGGGCGCGCGGCGGGATTGTCGTTGTTATCGCGCATCGGCCGAGCGCGATCGCCAGCGTCGAGCTTTTACTCGTCATGAATCAAGGGCGCGCTCAGACTTTCGGTCCAAAAGACGAGGTTCTTGCACGCGGCATGCAGCGGGATGCGGGCGCACCTCGTCCACTCAAGGTCGTACCCGATGCGGCGACGGCAAAGTCATGAGCATCATCAGTAAAATTGCAGACGCTGTGAGCAACGCCCTCGGCCGGGCTGGCGCAAGGATTGACGCGACGGCGCCGGCGCAGATGACAGAGTCGCGTCGGTCGATCCGCCGTCATATGGTGGCCGGTCTGGCCATCGTCATGGTCCTTGCTGGCGGCGTCGGCGGCTGGGCTGGAACAATGAAGTTGTCCGGTGCAATCATTGCACCCGGGCTCATCGTCGTCGATTCCAACGTGAAAAAGGTGCAGCACCCGACCGGCGGCATCGTCGGCCAAGTGCTGGTGCACGATGGTGACAAGGTAAAGACCGGGCAAGTGCTGGTCCGGCTCGACGACACCGTCACTCGCGCCAACTTAGCCATCGTCATCAAGGGGCTAAACGAACTGAACGCGCGCAAGGCTCGGCTCGAAAGCGAGCGTGACGGCGACGAAAATGTGAAATTCCCGGCGGAGCTTGTGGAACAGGCTAAATCCAATCCCGACGTCGCGGCCATTACGGAGGGCGAGCGCAAGTTGTTCGAATTGCGGCGCAACGCGCGAATTGGGCAGAAGGCTCAACTTCGCCAACGCGTCGCCCAACTAAAAGAGGAAATTCGCGGTTTCCAAGCGCAGAAGGAATCCAAAGACAAGCAGATTCAACTGATCAAACGCGAGGCCTCTGGCGTCGAAGATCTTTACAAGAACAAGCTCGTTCCGCTGACGAAGCTGACCGAACTGCAGCGGGAGTCGGCACGTCTCGATGGCGAAGCCGGTCAACTGATCGCGCAGATTGCCGAGGCTAACGGGAAAATCTCCGAGACCGAGCTGGCGATCATCCAGATTGATCGCGACCTTGCTAGCGAGGTGGCTAAGGAGACACGCGAGATCGACGGCAAGATCGGCGAGTTTATCGAACGCAAGGTCACTGCCGAAGATCAGCTCAAGCGCGTCGACATCCGCGCGCCGCAGGATGGCATGGTGTTTCAATCCACGGCGCACACGGTCGGCGGCGTTATCACCGCCGGCGACGTGATCATGCTGATCGTGCCCGACGCCGACCAGCTTTCGGTCGAATCAAAGGTCAATCCGCAGGACATCGATCAGATCCAAATCGGCCAGACGGCCATGCTGCGCTTCTCGGCGCTGAACCAGCGCACGACGCCAGAAATCTTCGGCAAAGTCACGCGCATCGCCGCCGACGCCACCACCGACCAGCGCACTGGGCAGACCTACTACACCATACGCATTGGCATGCCGCCCGAGGAAATCGTCAAGCTTGGCGACGTCAGGCTGTTGCCGGGCATGCCGGTCGAAGCCTTCGTGCAGACTGGCGAGAGGACAATGATTTCCTATTTGACCAAGCCATTACGAGATCAAGTGATGCGCATGTTCCGCGAGTGAAGACGGGCAGCCCAACAAGAAGAGTAGGTTCGGTTCGTTTGACATGAAGTGGCCTGTCCAGTTGGCTCGGCGGTTCGGACTGGCGCGAACATTGTGCCTCGTGTTGCTATTCGCGCTGGTTTTCTTGCGTATCGCCGATCCGCTTCCAGTCGAGGAACTCCGACTCAAGGCTTTCGACTTCTTCCAGCAACTGTCGCCGCGCGTCGCCAAACAGCGACCCGTCGTCATCGTCGATATCGACGAGAAAAGCCTCAAGGCGCTCGGCCAATGGCCGTGGCCACGCACGCGCATAGCTGATTTGATCACGCAGCTGACCAAGCTCGGTGCGCTCGTTATTGGCTTCGACGTCATGTTCCCAGAGCCCGATCGCATGTCGCCCCAGACTGCTGCCGATACGTTTCGCGGGCTTGACGAAGCCACCAAGGAGAAGCTGCAGGCCCTGCCGAACAACGACCAAGTGATGGCAGAGGCAATACGGCACTCGCGGGTAGTCCTCGGCGAGACTGGTTTGCCTTCGGTCATTGCGCCGAACAATATCGACACGCCGCCGGTGGGCATCGCGATGCTGGGCGGCGATCCGAAGCCGTTTCTATATAATTTCCCCGGGCGCCTGCGCAATATTTCGGTGCTCGAGAAGTCCGCAGCGGGACGCGGGCTGTTCACGATTCACAGCGAACGGGACGGAATTGTACGGCGCGTCCCCATGGTAATGGTCGCGCAGGGCGAAATCTTTCCCTCGCTGTCACTGGAAATGCTGCGTGTAGCGACCGGTGCCAACACCATTCTCATTAGGACGGATAGCGCCGGCATCGAAAACGTCGCCATTCCTGGTTTCGTGGTGCCGACCGACCGCAATGGGCAGCTCTGGATTTATTTCGCCCCGCATGATGAGGCGCGCTACGTCTCGGTCGTCGATGTGCTCGACGGGCACGTGCCGCCGGGTCGCTTTTCCCGACGGTTGGTGCTGATTGGGACTTCGGCAGCCGGACTGCTGGATATCAAAACGACACCTATCGATTTGGTGATACCCGGAGTTGAGATCCACGCCCAAGTGCTGGAAAGCGTGCTGACGAATGCGACGCTGTCGGCGCCGAATTATGCGATCGTAGTTGAACTAGCCGCAGCGCTTTTGGCCTGCGGCATATTCATCTGGCTTGCTCCGATCCTGGGCCCCTTGCTTTTGCTAGTGCTGGGCGCCTTGATCGTGACAGTGCTTGTCGGTGGCTCATGGTATCTCTTTGCGCAGCACCGATTGCTGATCGATTCCACCTTCCCAGTCTGGTCTAGCTCGCTCATTTATCTGAGCCTGATCTTTGCTAATTTCGTTACCGAGCAGGCAAAACGCCGCCAGATCCGCTCGGCGTTCGGTCAATATCTTTCGCCGGCTCTGGTCGAGCAGTTGGCGCAATCTCCGGAGAAGTTGGTGCTCGGCGGCGAACAACGAAATATGACTATTATGTTCAGCGATGTGCGCGGCTTCACCACCATCTCCGAGATCTACAAGGATGATCCTCAGGGGCTGACGTCGCTGATGAACAGCTTTCTGACGCCTTTGACCAACGCAATAATCGACCGCAAGGGAACGATCGACAAATACATGGGCGACGCGATCATGGCCTTCTGGAATGCGCCACTCCACGATGACAGCCACGAGATCAACGCCTGCGAAGCGGCTATCGAAATGCTGGATCGATTGGAGACGCTCAATCGCGCCCGCGCGAAAGAGGCTGAAAGCAATGGCAAGAGCTTCATTCCAATTCATATCGGCATCGGCATCAACACCGGACAATGCGTGGTCGGCAATATGGGCTCGGACCTGCGTTTCGACTATTCGGTGCTCGGCGACAGCGTCAATCTCGCTTCGCGGCTTGAAGGGCAGTGCAAAACTTATGGGCTGCCGTTGATTATTGGGTCAAAAACAGCGCAAGCGGTGAAGGAGAAGTTTGCCGCCCTGGAAATCGACTTCGTCGCCGTTAAAGGCAAAAAGGAGCCAGAGGTGGTCTATGCAGTCATGGGCCGCAACGACCTCGCCAATAGCAGCCGGTTCCAGCGGTTGCGCGACTTGAATCTCAAAATACTTTCACGCTATCGAAGTCGCGACTGGAAGGGCGCCTTGGCCGTCATCGACGAGGGGCGGGCGGCTGACGAAGAATCCAGATTCGCCACGTTATATAACGTCTACACAGGGCGCATCGGCGCTTTTCTGACGACCCCGCCCCCTGACGACTGGGATGGGGCCTACGCCCTCGAAACCAAATGAGATGCCGAGCCTTGTCACGATCGCCCCTTTTTCTTGATACTTTCGGCCCGGTGTCTACAATTAGTCGTCATAACCGCGCGCGGCGTCATCGAGCTCGCGAATTGGGGGCGACCTTTTGGGAGATGCCGCGATTTGCTAAGCTATTGGCTGACATGGCGAATAAGTGAGCCAATTGCGCCACAGCTTTGAGAAAACGGGACCGCAGGCCTGGGATATTGACTGCTAGGCCATTGGAGAATTGTGGCTTGGCATCTACGGTAATGGGTTAGATTTTGGTTACGACGCGTGAGGCTTTCGCGGGCGTCAGGCGGGGAAATGGCTATCGGCGTCTTCCGGAGTGGCACAGTAAAATTTGTGGCCATGGTCGTCGCATTAGCAGCGATGCCGTGCGCGACGGCATTTGCCGAATTGCTCGAAGCGGCGATCGCGTACGCTTACGAGAATAATCCGCAGCTCAATGCACAGCGCGCGCTTGTTCGCGCGACAGATGAGAACGTGCCGCAGGCCCTAAGCGGTTATCGTCCAAAAGTCTCGGTTACTGGAAGTGCCGGTATTCAATCACTGTCTACGACGATCAAGAACGTCGGAACAACCATCCCGCCCAATGCCCCGGCGACCTATTTTACGCAGAGCGGTGAGAATGCTCCCTTCGGAGGAGGAGCCACCATAACGCAAACGCTTTATAATGGTTTCCAGACGGCGAATAAGACCCGCCAAGCCGAAGCCCAAGTCTTCGCCGCACGAGAGACGTTGCGCGTCACTGAGCAGACCGTGTTGCTAAACGCGGCGACGGCATACATGAATCTTCTGCGCGACACTGCGATTCTTGAGCTCCAACACAGCAACGTCAAGGTTTTGGAAGATCAACTTGCGCAAACGCGCCAACGCCTTGAGGCTGGCAACGTCACCGCCACCGACGTTTATCAAGCCGAATCCCGTCTCGCCGCCGGCCGCATCCAGTTGTTCGCCGCCCAGGCAAATTTCGACACATCCAAGGCGGTTTACCGGCAGGCGATTGGCTTGGAGCCGGGTAAGCTTTCTGCTGCATCACCAGTCGATCGCTTTGTACCGAAAAACTTGGGGACAGCAATTGCAACAGGTACCGCGCAGTACCCAGCGGTGACCGCAGCTCAATACAATGTCGATTATGCATTGATGCAAATTAAGGTCGCGGAAGCTGCGCTTTTACCCACCGTGTCGGTTCAGGGAAACGTCCAGCAAAACTATGGGTCCGCATTGGCCACGATAGCGTCTTTTTCTGCGTCGGTGTTGGGGCAGGTCACCGTGCCGATCTATCAAGGCGGCTCTGAATATTCCGGCATCCGGCAGGCCAAGGAAACGGCGGCGCAAAGGCGCCTCGATCTAGATTATGCCCGCGATCAGGCGCGCGTCGGAGTCCAACAATATTGGGCGCAATTGGAATCTGCAAAACACAGCCTTGAAGCAGCGACTAACCAGGTTCGGTTTAGTGAGTCCGCGCTTAACGGCGTTAGCGAAGAGGCGCGACTTGGACAGCGCACTACACTTGATGTGCTCAACGCACAGCAGGAATTGGTTAGCTCCCGCGTCAATCTTTTGTATGCGCAGCGTGATCGGATCGTGAACTCATATAGTCTGCTTTCTGCAATCGGGCGGCTGTCACCGCAAGTGCTCGGCCTCCATGTCGCTTCCTATAGCGCGCAGGTGCACTATCAACAGGTGCGCGATGCTTGGTTCGGCACGCGTACGCCAGACGGGCGTTGACGCGACTTAACGTTTCGGAAAATTTGATCGGGCGCGGGTGTGGAACGCCGTTTCAACGCTCTATTTTATTTCAAATTACTCTCAACTAAGCGCGAATCTTTGCCGTAACTCCTTCAGCCGTCTTTCAGCATAGGCGCAAGCGGTTCGGCAATTTTAGTAATTGGATACTTCCTCACCCATTAGGGTACCGCCCGATACGTCAGGGAAACAGTCGGGTCGCGTCAAAACCATGCGTTCCAGCACAATCGTCATGATCGGGTTCGCCGTCGTATTCGGCCTCATCGCCGTTTTCATCGCCCAGGCCTGGCTGAACAATCAGGCCGATCTGCGGGCGCGCAAGCTCGACACCATGCCGGTCGTGGCGACGCAAACCATCGTCGTCGCCAGAGAGCCGCTGCGCTTTGGCGCCGAGCTTAAAGCGTCGATGCTGGCCGAGGTGACGTGGCCGAGCCAGGCCTTGCCGGCCGGTGCCTTCGCCAAGATCGGCGATCTGCTCGGCGGCGGCCAGCGCGTCGTGCTGGCAGCGATCGAGCCGAACGAGCCGGTGCTGGCGCTGAAGGTGACTGGCGCCGGGCAACGCGCAACGCTCTCCGCGCTGGTCAAGCCGGGCATGAAGGCGGTGACCATCCGCGTCAACGACGTCGAGGGCGTCGGCGGCTTCGTGCTGCCGGGCGACCGCGTCGATGTGGCGCTGACCCGGCAGATCGACAAGACTTCCGCGACCGCCGAGGTCGTGCTGCAAAACGCCAAGGTGCTGGCCATCGACCAGAGCGCCGACGAACGCGCCACCAAGGCCGCGGTTCCCAAGTCCGTGACGCTTGAGGTCGACACCGTGGAGGCGCAGAAGCTTTCGCTCGCCGCGACCGTGGGCAGCCTGTCTCTGCTGCTGCGTCAGGCCGGGGACACCTCCAACGACAAGACGCGCAAGATCACGCTCAAGGATCTGGGCACGCCCGACGTCGCCGGCGCAAAAAGCAGCCATACGGCGACCATCGTCGTCACGCGCGCCAACAAGGCGCAGGAATACAGCGTGCCGGTCGAACAGATGAAAGGAGCCCTGGCCTTGACCGGGCAAAGCAGGGCCGTGGGCGAATGAGGCAAGCGAAAAATTCGGGGGGATGCACCGCGCGTGACAAAGACCATACGGCCTGCTTCGGCTGGCCGCGGAATCTGGTCGTCGCCTTGTCGATCGCGCTGGCGGCGTGTGTGCTCGGCACGGCCGGGAACGCGCACGCGCAGCAGCGCGCGATCCAGATCGTCGCCGCCAGCCGCACCGCCATGGTGCTGGTCACCGTCGGCAAGTCGCAGGACGTGCGCACCGACGGAAGCTTCGTCAACGTCACGGTCGGCGACCCGGAGGTTGCCGACGTCAATCCACTGACCGATCACACATTGTCGATCCTCGGCAAGAAGATCGGCACGACCCGCGTGTCGGTCTATGACGATAGCAAGAAGCTGGTCGGCATTTTCGACGTCGAGGTGTCCTACGACGTCAGCCGGCTGACCAATGAACTCGCCCGCATATTCCCCGGCTCGCACATGCATGCCTCGTCGGTCAACGGCCGCATCATGCTCACCGGCGAGGCGCCCGATGCCGTCACGCTCGACAAGGCGGTGACCATCGCCCGCCAGTTCGGGCCGGACATCATCAACTCGGTGTCGGTGATGTCGCCGCAGCAGGTGCTGCTCGAGGTGCGCTTCATCGAAATAGCGCGCAGCGCCGGCCGCGAGCTTGGCGTGCAGTGGAATACCTTTGGTAAGGTCAATGGTAATATCGGCAACAACGTCATGGCGACTGGGCTGCCGATTTCGCAGGCGGCCGGCGTCGGCGCTGCCGGCGTCCTCTCCGGCGCAAACCCGTTCGGATTTGTGCTTGCCAGCCTTTCGAAAGGCAATATCTCGGCCGACGTGGCGGTCAATGCGCTTGAACAAAAGGGTGTCGCTCGCAGCCTCGCGGAGCCGAATTTGGTTGCCCTGTCCGGCGACACGGCAAGCTTTCTTGCCGGCGGAGAATATCCCATTCCGGTCGCCGGCCAGCTTGGTCAGATTACCGTCGACTACAAGAAATACGGCATCGGCCTTGCCTTTACGCCGACGGTGCTCAGCCGCGGTCTGATCAATATGAAGATCGAGCCGGAGGTGAGCCAGATCGACACCGATCCCACTCATTCCGTCGCGATTATCGGCGGCATATCGATCCCGGCGCTGACCGTGCGCCGCGCCTCCACCACCATCGAATTGCGCGACGGCCAGAGTTTCATGATCGGCGGCCTGCTGCAGACGAACCACAAGAACAATATCGATCAACTGCCATGGCTCGGCAGCGTCCCGGTTCTGGGCGCGCTGTTTTCCAGCAAGTCCTATCAGAACAATCAAACCGATCTGGTCATCATTGTGACCCCGCACATTGTGCGCCCCGCGCGGCCCGGCGATGTCGTCAAAGCGCCGACCGACGATAGCTTGCCGCCGAATGACGCCGACTTCTTCCTGCTCGGCAAGACCGAGCTGACGCACAAGCAGGCACAGCGGCTCACCCCGCTCGAGGCGCGCATCGCCGCAGCCAGCAGCCAGCCCGACACCGGCCACATGCTCGACCTGAACGAGACCAAGGAGACTCCGGATGCCGCCGTTCAGTAACGCCGTGCGCGCGCTGGCGCTCGTTGCCGGGTTCGCCATGCTCGGCGGCTGCTCGGAATATACCGACCGCCGCGACACCATTGCGCTCGACGGTGGCAATGCTGTTGCCACGAATATCGATACGCAAATGGTCGATCCCTGGCCGGCGGTGAGCGCCGACAAGAATATCGCCTTCAACGGGCAGAAGATGCAGAGCGCGGTGCAGCGCTATCGCAACAACCAGGTGACCCCGCCTGTCGGCACCGGCACGTCGGGAAGCTATTCGCCATCTTCCGCCTCCAACAGCACGACACCCGCCGACCCGGGCGGTAGCCCGCCGCCTGCGCCGAAGTCGCCATAACCGGATAACACCATGCGCATTGGCCGCACCGCCGACACCAACCGCACTCGCGTCGTGGTCCTCACCCCCGACGCCGCATTCGATCAATTTGCGCGTTCGACCTTCGGCGCCAGCAGCCAGATCGACCTGCATGTCGTGTCCGGCCGGCTGACCGAGGCCGGCGATGCACTCGACACCGAGGCCGCGACCGTAGTGGTGGTCGATGTCGATGCCGGGCGCGCCGATGAGATGGCGGCGCTGGCAAAGATGATGGCGCGGCTCGGCGCCTGGCCGCCGGTGGTCGCCGTCACGCAAGGCTTCGACGCCGATCTTGCCCGCACCTTCATGCAGATGCGCATTGCCGACTTCCTGGTGAAACCGGTGGCGGCGGTCGATCTGGTTCGCGCCTGCGCCCGCGTCGCCAAGAGCCCGGCTGGCGGGCCAGAGCCGATGGACGCGAAAATCTACACTTTCCTCCCCTCGGTCGGCGGCGCCGGCGTGACCACGCTCGCCGTGCAGACCGCGATGATCCTGCTCAACAGCGGCGGCGGCCGGACGCGGCCATCCACCTGCCTGGTCGATCTCGATTTCCAGCATGGCGCCGTCGCCGACTATCTCGATCTTGAGCCACGGCTCAACCTCGCCGAAATCGGGCCGCGCGCGGACCGTCTCGACCGGCAATTGCTGGAGGTGATGCTCTCCTATCACGCCTCCGGCCTTGCCGTGGTCGCCGCGCCCAACCGGCCGGCGGAAATGCGCTCGTTTGATCCCGACGTGGTCACGCGCCTGCTCGACCTCGTCTCGACCAATTTCGAATACGTGGTGTTCGACATGCCGCGCACCTGGTTCTCCTGGACCGACAGCGTGCTGCTCGGCTCCAACAAGTTGTTCATCGTTTCCGAGACGACGGTGCCGGCCTTGCGCCACGCCAAGCAACTCGTGGCGGCGATCAAGGAACGCTTGGGCGACGGCCCCAACCCGCAGGTCGTCGTCAACCGCTTCACGCAGAAGCTGTTCTCATCCGGCTTGCGCCGCGGCGATCTCGAACACGCCCTCGGCGCCTCCTTCGCCAGCTGCATCCCCAACGACTACGCCATGGTGCGCGAGGCGATCGATCGCGGCGTGCCGCTCGATGAAGTGCGGCCCGGCAACAAGATCACCGCGCAGCTAAAAAAGCTGGTGCTTGAGCCGGCGGCAAAGCGCGTCGATGGAAAATCCGAGCCGCTGCTGCAGAAGTTCAAGCTCTCTGCCAAAAGCGCTTAAAGCAGGACCAAGCAATGGCCGGCCGATTTTCAGCCCGACGGATTGCCGCGCATGAGGCGCTGCCGGAGATCGATCCGTCGCCGAGCGTGACGCCCGACGCCGCGCCGACTACGCCGGAAGCTACGCCGGAGCCGGCGCAGCCGCTGGACAACCCACTGCTGAGCGACAAGCTGCTCGACGCCAAGGTGCGGCTGCACCGGCGGCTGATCGAGGAAATCAATCTATCGGCGCTGGAAAAGCTCCCCGAAGACGAAATCCGCACCCACGTCCAGGCGCTGGTCGCCAAATATGTGATGACCGAGCGGCTAGCGCTCAATACGCAGGAACTCGCCGATTTCGTCTCGGAAATCCTCGACGAGATGACCGGCCTCGGCCCGCTCGAACCGCTGCTCAAGGACGAAAGCATCAACGACATCCTCATCAACGGCCACGAATGCGTCTATGTGGAGCGCCGCGGCATCCTTGAACCGCTTTCGGTGCGCTTCAAGGACGAGCAACATTTGCTGCGCATTATCAATAAAATCGTTTCCGCGGTCGGCCGCCGCGTCGATGAATCGCACCCCCTTTGCGACGCGCGCTTGCAGGATGGCAGCCGCGTCAACGTCGCGGTGCGGCCGATCGGCGTCGACGGCCCGCTGGTCTCGATCCGCAAGTTCTCCAAGAAGCCGCTGCACCTCGGCAAGCTGGTCGAGGTCGGTGCCTTGCGCCCGCCGATGGCGGAGATGCTGGCGGCGGCGGTCAAGGCGCGCATCACCACCATCATTTCCGGCGGAACCGGCTCGGGCAAGACGACGATGCTGAATGCGCTCTCCGCCTTCATCTCGGAGAAAGAGCGCCTGATCACCATCGAGGACGCCGCCGAATTGCAGCTGCAGCAGCCGCATGTCGGCCGCATGGAGACGCGGCCGCCCAATATCGAAGGCAAAGGCGAAATCCGCCAGCGCGAACTTGTCAAGAACGCGCTGCGCATGCGTCCCGACCGCATCATCCTCGGCGAATGCCGCGGTGAGGAGGCCTTCGACATGTTGCAGGCGATGAACACCGGCCACGAAGGCTCGATGGCCACCATCCACGCCAATACGCCGCGCGACGCCATTTCCCGCATGGAGCAGATGATCGGCATGGCCGGGCTGCCGATGACGGTGTCGAGCATCCGCGGCCAGATTGCCGGCGCCATCCAGCTCATTGTGCAGCTGCAGCGCCAGTCCGACGGCAAGCGCAAGGTCACCTCGATCGCCGAGATCACCGGGCTGGAAGGCGACATCATCCAGATGCAGGAAATCTACAAATTCGTGCGCACCGGAATCGGCGCCGATGGCAGCGTCCAGGGCCACTTCGCCGCCACCGGCATCCGCCCGCGCTTTCTCGGCGAACTGGCCAACCAGGGCGTCAAGCTGCCCGGCAATTATTTCGATCCGGGGCAGCCGCTTTAATCATGTTCAATATCACCTTCAATTTCGATCAGGTCTACCTGTTCTACATTCTGGTCGGCGTTTCGGCGGCGATGTTTGCCGAAGGCGCCTACCTGCTGCTGCACGGGCAAACCTCCTACCGCAAGAACATCAACCGCCGGCTGCGCGTCGCCGAGGACAAGATGGACCGCGAAAGCGTGCTGGTGCAGTTGCGCCGCGAGCGCGGGCTAACCAGCGGCGGCGAATACCGGCTGCCGCTCATCAACCTCAACCAGTTGCTGCTGCAATCGGGCCTGTCGCTCGGCTTTACCCGGGTCGTCGTGCTGATCGCCTTCGGCATGCTGCTCACATTCGCCGGCGTGATGATGTTCGACCACTCGCTGTCGCATGCGCTCGCCGGCGCGTTGTTTTCCGGGCTGGTGTTGCCCATCCTTGTCCTGAAGCTGTTGCGCTGGCGGCGGCAAAAGGCGTTCAGCGCGCAGTTTCCCGACGCCATCGACATCATCGTGCGTTCATTGCGCGCGGGCCACCCCGTTCCGATCGCTATCAGCATGGTGGCGCGCGAAATGCCCGATCCTGCCGGCAGCGAGTTCGGCATCGTCGGCGACGAGATCACCTATGGCGCGGACCTCGAAACGGCGATGCGCAATCTCTTCTTCCGTGTCGGCACCGACGACCTGCCGCTGTTCGTCACCGCGGTGGCGATCCAGGGCTCGACCGGCGGCAACCTCGGCGAAATCCTGGAAAACCTCTCGGGCGTGATCCGCCAACGTTTCAAGATGCGACGCAAAATCAGGGCGCTTGCGGCGGAAGGCCGCGCCTCGGCGCTCATTTTGTCGTCGCTGCCGATCTGCATCTTCGCCGCCATCCAGCTATCGACGCCGGATTTCTACGCCAGCGTCTGGCACGAGAACATGACCAAGGTGGCGCTGGGGCTGGCCGGGTGCTGGATGGCGGTCGGCAACGCCATCATGTTCCGCATGGTGAACTTCCAGAGTCTGACCGATGCAGATAATCGTCTCCCTGCTCAACGACGCGCTGCGCGACCAGGCCAATATGCTGATGGCGCTGCTGGTATTCCTCGCCGCCGGCACCATGGCGTTCACGGTGATGGCGACGGTGCAGGTGCGCGCTGCGGTGAAGAAACGCACCTCGCGCATCGTCATCGACGAAAGTGAGCGCGCGGCGAATGCGAAGCGCTCGCTGCGCTATTCGAGCGTGCAGGCGGTGGCGCAGCTGATCGAATACACGACTAAGCATTATACGTCCGCCAGCGGCGACAACATGAAGACGCTGCGCCGGCGGCTGGTCCAGGCGGGGATTTACGATCCGCGCGGCGTCGCCTTTTTCTTCATCGCCCGCACGGCGCTCGCCATTCTGTTCGGCTGCGCGATGCTGGTCTTGCTGCCGATGCTCACCCCCATCAAAGCCGGTTCGTTTTTCTGGGTCATGGTCATCGTCGGCGGCATCGCCGGCTATGTCGGCCCCAGCGTCTATGTCGACAAGCGCATTTCCGCGCGGAAAATCCAGCACCGCCTTGGCTTTCCCGATTTCATGGATTTGCTCGTAGTGTGCTCGGATTCCGGCCTGTCGATGGAAGCGTCCCTCGAGCGCATCGGCCGCGAGATGGGCGAAAGCTACCCCTCGCTCACCGCCAATATCCATATGGCCAATCTGGAAATCCGCGCCGGCCGCCCGCTCAAAGACGCGCTCGATCGCTTTGCCGACCGGCTCGGGCTGGAGGAAGCGCGTTCCTTCGCCACGCTGATCAACCAGTCGCTCGATCTCGGCTCCAGTATCAACGACGCGTTGCGGGTCTATTCCGACGACATGCGCCACAAGCGGCTCTCGCTCGCCGAGGAAAAGGCCTACGCGCTGCCGGCCAAGCTCTCGGTGCCGATGATGGTGTGCATCTTCCCGGTGCTGTTCGTCGTCATCCTGCTGCCGGTGATCGTGCGCCTGCACGTCGGCCACTATTTTTAACCGCGCGTTCGCCGCAAATGCATGAGGCGCGTCCGAGCCGGCAAGATTGAAGATAATCTTAACCAAGCTGCGCCTAGTTTGACGGCACCAGGCCGTGCGCTCTCACCCAGGCTTTGTCATGCGTTTTGGATTGCGTCACGCTTTGCTCGTCGCCGTCATCGGCTTGACGCTCGGCGGCTGTGCCAACAGCAAACTGTTCAAGCCGTCGGCGACCGACACAAACGGCAGCGATGCCTTGGCCTCGGCCGAGAGCGGCAGCGATGCCGAACCGGGCCTGCTCGGCGACGACGCCAACGACGATCTCAGTCTCGGCAAGAAGCAGTACCGCGCCAATAATTTCGGCCTTGCCGAGAATCATTTCCGTCACGCGGTCGAGCTGCATCCGCGCGACGCTGAAGCCTGGCTCGGGCTCGCCGCTTCCTGCGACCGGCTGCGCCGCTTCGATCTTGCCGACCGCGCCTATGCCCAAGCCATCAAGATCGTCGGTCCGCGGCTGGAGATCCTCAACAACCAGGGCTATTCCTACATGCTGCGCGGCGACTACAAGCGCGCCAAGGAAACGCTGCTGCTTGCCCAGCGCAAGGACCCGGCCAACAAGTTCGTGCAGAGCAATTTGAAGCTGCTGCAGGACAGCGCCAAGACCGGCAAGGCCATCGAGTAAGGGTTTGCGTTTACGCCTCGTGATACAATCAACGGCATGCACCGATTCGCGTCCGCCTGATCCCATGGCAAAGGGCCTTGTCGAACGGCGATGACTGACCCGACGCAGCTCGCGCAGCCTCGCTTCCTGATGTGCCGGCCGCAATATTTTGCGGTCACCTACAGCATCAACCCCTGGATGGATCCGAAAAGCTGGGCCGACAGCGGCGCCGTGCTGCACGCAACCGCCGTGCGCCAATGGGCCGGACTGCAGCGCACGCTGCTCGCCAGCGGCGCAGCAATCGAGGCGGTCGAGCCGCAGCCCGGCCTGCCCGACCTCGTCTTCACCGCCAATGCCGCGGTGGTGCTCGACCGCAAGGCGTTGCTCGCCCGCTTCCATCATCCCGAGCGCCAGCGCGAGCAGCCGGTGCTGGCCGCCGGCTTCCGCGCGCTGCACGCGCGCGGGCTGATCGACGAAATCGTCGAGATACCCGAGGGCGTGGCGCTCGAGGGCGCCGGCGATTGCATCTGGGACCGCCGCCGCGGACTGTTCTGGATGGGATGCGGTTTTCGCTCGGATGCCGCCGCAAGCGCGGTGATTGCGGATACATTCGGTGTGCCCTGTCAGCCGCTCGCGCTCGCCGACCCGAGCTTCTATCACCTCGACACCTGCTTCTGCGCGCTGCCCTATGGCGACGTCATCTTTTATCCGGGCGCATTCACCGCCGCCGCGCTGGAGATCATCCACGCCCGCGTCGCGCCGGATGAGCGCATCGCTCTCGACCGCGCCGATGCCGACCGCTTTGCCGCCAACGCGGTGTGCGTCGACCGCACAGTGGTACTGTCGGGATGCAGCGTTGGACTGCGGCGCCGGCTGGAAGAACGCGGCTACACGGTCACCAAGACGCCGCTGCAGACGTTCCAGCGAAGCGGCGGCTCGGCCTGCTGCCTGACCTTGCGCCTCGACTATGCGACGCGCGCGACCGCTGCCGTGGCGGTATCCGGGGCCGGACAACGGCCCAAGCGCAAGGCGTACAGCCGAGCGATGTCAAACACTTAGCCGCTCGGACCGTCCATTTACCCGGAATAAACGCGGATGTCCGACTGTTCGCTTGATGCATAAACCGCATAAGGCTGCGATCGCCGTTGGCGCGCTCGGCGCGTTGGCGCTGCTCTTCGGCGCCAGCGTAACGCAATCGGCCGCCACGCCGCCGGGCCGCACCCAATGGCTGGCGAAATTCCAGCGCCCGTCGGAAATCCCGTTCCCCGAAGGCGATACTTATTCCGACGCCAAGGCCAAGCTCGGCCGCTTGCTGTTCTGGGACCCGATCCTCTCCGGATCGAAAACCCTGTCCTGCGCCACCTGCCACAATCCGGCGCTGTCCTGGGGTGACGGCTTGCCGAAGGCGGTCGGCGAGAAAACCATGGCGTTTCGTGCGCCGACTTTGCTCAATGTGGCGTGGACGCCGAAGCTCGGCTGGGACGGGCATTTCCGTAATTTGGAAGCGGTCGCCTTCGGGCCGATCACCACACCCGGCAATATGAATCTACCGGAAAAGGTGCTCATCGAACGTCTCGCAGCCATTCCCGGCTACATCGATGCTTTCGACGCCACCTATGGCGAGGGCGACATCACCAAGCAAAAAGTCGAGCTGGCGCTCGCCACCTTCGAGCGCACCATCGTGTCGGGTGAGGCGCCGTTCGACCGCTGGATCGAGGGCGACGAAACGGCGATCAGCGCGGGCGCTAAACAGGGCTTCGATCTGTTCGTCGGCAAGGCGCATTGCGTGTCCTGCCACAGCGGCTGGGCCTTCACCGATTCATCCTTCCATGACATCGGCACTGGGAAAGGCGACGACATCGGCCGCGGCAAGCTGTTCCCGACTTCCGTCAAGCTGCAATATGCCTTCAAGGTGCCGACGCTGCGCGACGTCGCGCGCCGCGCGCCCTACATGCATGACGGTTCGGAGCCGACGCTGGATGCGGTCATCGATCTTTACGATCGCGGCGGCATCGAGCGGCCGAGCCGCTCGGACCTCATTTCCCCGCTCAATTTGAGCAAGACCGAGAAGGCCGATCTCATCGCCTTCCTGAAGACGCTCACCGCCGCGCCGGAAACCGTTCCGGTGCCGACGCTGCCGCGTTAGCGGTTCAACGCGTCTATAAAGGTTTGCCCGGCGAAAATTTGCCCAACAACGTCATGTCGTCGACGGTCGTGAAACAGGTGACGATCTCGATAAGGCCTATCGCCAGCCCGCCGATGATCACGATCGATACTGTCGGTGCAATGAATGGTATGCGGACGAACCGTTTCGTTATTCCGTTGCGCGGCAGGCAGGCGATAAAAGCGACGATGCTGATGATCGTCAGCGCGATCCCGAGTATGAACTCAGCAGAATCCGACAATTTCCCCTCCACATAACAGATCAAAGTGCCTAGAGGACCGCAGCCAGCAGTCGATGTCACGCGTTTTGCCGCGCGGTGTTGCATCACGCGCGTTGCGTCGCGCGTGCTTTTGTCTGGAATGTGGGCAACAACAACGTCGAATTGCAAAATGCGCGGGTTGTAACCGCTCATTCTGACGGCTAAAGCAATATTTCGGCTGAAGTGGTCGACATGCGAGGGGGCTGAATTAGCATCTCTTGAGACGCTCGAATGGGCGGGGTCCATCGGAGATGTCGGCCAGGAGCGACGTCATGCATCGCGATGCCCGTGGTCTCCCCATCTCGACCGCCAGCGCTAAAGGCGCCGCCGCCTACGCTCATCTCATCACCGGCTACCTCACCCAGCGCGCCGATACGCCGGCCCGTCTCACAGTCCTGCTAACGGCTGATCCGGACTTCGCGCTTGCGCATTGCATGCAGGGATATTTCGCCATGATGGCCTACAAGCAGGCTTCCGTTCCGGTCGCCATCGAAGCGGCGCGCACCGCGCAATCGCTTGCCGCCGACGCCACCCCGCGCGAACGCGCCCATATCGCCGCTCTCACGGCCTGGGCCGAGGGAGAACTCGATCGCACCATCGACATGTGGGAATCGATTTTGCGCACCGATCCACTCGATGTGGTTGCCTTCCGCCTCGCCCATTTCGCCAATTTTTGGCTCGGCCGTCCGCAGGACATGGTCTCTTCAGTCGAGCGCGTAATACCTGCCTGGTCGGACGATATCGCCGGCTTTGCATCGATCCTCGCCTGCCACGCCTTCGCTCACGAGGAGGCCGGCAACTATCTCGCCGCCGAGCCCTCCGGGCGCCGCGCCATCGAGCTCGATCCCGGCGATTTGTGGGCGGCGCACGCCGTTGCCCATGTGATGGAGATGCAGGGCCGCCGCAGCGAAGGCATCGAATGGCTCACTACACTGGCGCCGAACTGGGAGGGCAGCCATAACCTGCAGCATCATCTCTGGTGGCACTGCGCCCTGTTCAAGCTCGAATATGGCGACACTGCCGGCGTGCTTGAACTCTACGATACCCGCTTCCGCAACCTCGCCGCGCCGCTTACGGTCGCAGCTCCTGATGTCTACATCGACGTGCAGAACGCGGCGTCCACGCTTTTCCGCCTCCAGCGCCTCGGCGTCAATGTCGGCAACCGCTGGGAGGAATTGGCCGACAAGGCCGAGGCGCGAATTGGCGACTGCGTCTCCGCCTTCACGCTGCCGCACTGGCTGATGGCGCTGACCGCCACCGGCCGCACTGCCGCTGCCGAGCGTATGATCGAGGGAATGCGCGCCTTCGCCAATGGCCGCGGCACCGTGCCCCGCATCGTGCGCGACTACGCGCTGCCGATCGCCGAGGCACAGCTTGCCTATGCCGCCGGGCGCTATGCCGAGGCTGTCACCCTCATGCGTCCGGCGCTCGGCGGGATGTACCGACTCGGCGGCAGCCATGCCCAGCAGGACGTGCTTGAGCAGTTTTTCGTGGACGCCGCACTGAAGGCTAGCAGCACCGCAGATATCCGCCTCGCCGTCGAGCGAGTCACCGGACTGCGCGCAATTCCGCCCGAGCGGTTTATCGGCTGGCGCGAAGCCGCTGAACGGGTGAGTTGACGCTCTAGAGAAGAACCGGCAGGCCTGAGCCAATGAGCGCGAGGCCGCCGATCAGCAGCACGCCGGCGCTGGTTTCCAGCACCTCGACATGCGCGGGGAAACGTTCGGCGAAATACGCAACGCCCGCACCGAGCACCACGCTGATCACGCTCACGACGGCGATCATGCATCTCTCCAACGAGAGTTAGCTTTCCGATCCGGCGCCGTTTGTAAGCGCGAATGCTTACCGCTTGGCTTCGCCGCGCGTGCGGCCGCGCCATTGCTCGCCGCCTTCCGTCGCGAAAGTTAACCAAGACTTAATTTTGCGGCCGCAGCGTCACCAAAGTCCTAAAAAATGTGGTAAAAGATTAGCCATACCAGTGACCTGTAAGCGGCGGTGGAACAGGTCTCTTAAGTGGCGGTAGGAGGCCTATTAATGACCCGGCTGCAAGTTTTGCTGCCGCGTACGGCAGCGATTCCGCTCGCCATCTTGGCTAACGCCATGCTCGCGGCGAGCGCCGGCGCGCATGTGAAGTGGTTTTGCGCCTACAACGTCGCCGGCCAGCCGGCGGGCCTGGAAAACGTCCTGTGCCCGGACTTTGAGGCCCTCACCGGGCTTTCTGTGCTCGCGCTGATGACGGGCTGTCTCATCGAAGGCACGCCGCTGGGCGCGGCCATGCTCCGCGCCATCGACCGGGCGACCCAACTCGTGCACGACAACACGGAAACGATGTTCCGGGCCGGCACGGCCTTCTTCTTCATCGCCATCTGGGCCGTCGGCGGTATCCTGCTGACGCCGGAACTGAAAACGAACTCCGTGACGATTGCGGCTATCCAGCTCGGCATCGCTGCCGGCATGCTGTCGCGACGGACCATGCCGCTGTCGGCCGCCGGCATCGCGGTGATCTTCGCGACTGCAATCTGGAACTACGGCATCTTCCATTTGGCCGACTATCCGGTTTTCCTCGGCATCGCCGCCTATCTGGCGCTCACCGGCTTGCAGCGCGACTTTTACGGGATCAAGGCAATCGACATCGTGCGCTGGAGCGCCGGCATCACTCTGATGTGGGCCTCGATCGAGAAATGGGCCTACCCCGAATGGTCCTACCCGTTGTTCATCACCCACCCGGACATGTCGATGGGCTTTAGCCCGGACTTCTTCATGCGTGCCGCCGGCGCGGTCGAGTTCGCGTTAGCGTTCTCATTGATGTGGACGCCGCTGGTGCGGCGCGTCGGCGCCATCCTGCTGTCGGCCATGTTCATCAGCGCCGTGCTCGATTTCGGTAAAATAGACCTCATTGGTCACACGCTAATTGTTGTCGTGTTGTTTGCGATCATCGCCGACAACCGCGCTACGGAGACAGTACCGCGGCACCAGTGGCTGATCCCGGTTGCCTACGCCGCCGCGCTCGCCGTGTTTCTGATGGGATATTACGAGGCGCACGCCCTGCTGTTCGGCACGACGCTCAGCTGACCCAGGGCCGGCGCTACTGGACGTGCACCGTCAGCTTCATCTTCGGGTGAATGGCGCAGAGCACGTCGAACGTGCCGGCCACCGAAAAGGTAATGTTGGCCTTGCTGCCCGGCTCCTGGTCACCGGAATCGAATTTGAAATTATCCGAATCGATATAGGCGTGATGCCGCAGGTCGCCGTCGTCGTTGACGATGGTGATCATTTCGCCGCGTTTCAGGGTCAAACTGCCGGGGTGAAATTGCTGTCCCTTTTGCGACACGACGTATTGTGCGGCCGCATAGCCGACCAGTGTCCCCATACCGGTGATCAGCACCGCCGCCACCACGACTGCGGTGCCAATTCGAATCCACTTCTTTAAATTGCGTTGTCGCATGGTTGGTCCATCGGCCTCGCCGCAACCGATCGCCTCGACGAACGGAGCGCCGGTTGTCCGTCGTGCTTCGTGCCAGCGTGGAGGCGTGCGGTTAAGGCGGCGTTAACGAAGCTCGCAGGATTGGATTGCCGCTCAAGCCGCTTTAACCGCGGCCATTGTAGGCTCGGCAGGGGTCGTAACAGGCGGACCAATGCCTCGTACCGGGAAAGCGTCCTATTTCGCCAAAGTGGCGATGCAGTGGCATGGCGGCGTATCGCGCGTCGCCATGTTCTGCATGACCATTCGCGGGCGGATTCTGATTGCGTTCCTGGTCATGAGCACGATCACCGCCGCGCTGGGCGGCTACGCCACCTTCGGCATCAAGGACGCCGGCCTGCTGGTCGATAAGACTTACGATCAATCGCTGATGTCGATCAATTATGCGCGCGCCGCGGCGACCGATTTCGCCGCCATGCGCGCGGCGTTCACGCGCATGTGGATCGTCACCGATCCGGCGACGCGCGCGAGCCTCGACGCCGAAATCAAGTCGCTCACCAAATCGCTCGGCGAGGATCTCGACGTCGCGGCGCAGCGCTCGCAGTCGAGCCGCGCCAGGGGAGCGGCCGCCAATGTCGCGCGCGAGGTCGCCGCCTGGACGAGCATGCGCGAGCGGATGCTCGACAACACTAAGCTCGACGCCAATTGGGACACGCTCGACAAGTACAGCCGCAAGGTGCACGAACAGATCGATCTGCTGGTCAACTACACGGCGGGCGACGGCTTCCTTTACCGGCAATCGGCGCGCGCGACGGTTGCCCGCGATCTGAATTTGAATATTGTCGGCACGGCGCTGGCGCTGCTAATGTCGGCGATCGTCGCCTGGGCTTTGGCGCGGCGCATCGTGCGGCCCGTCGCCGCCGCGTCCAGGGTCGCCGAGCGCATCGCCGCCGGCAAGCTCGATGTCGTCATCCCGAAAGGCGGCACCGACGAGCTGGGCGCGCTGCTTACGTCCATGGGATCGATGCGCGACAACATCAAGGCCATGATGGAGCGCGAAGTCGCGCAAAAGCACACCGCGCAGACGCGTCTGGCCGACGCGCTGGAAAGCTCGCAGGAAGGCGTCGTGGTGGTGGACGCCGACGACCGCATCGCGCTGGCCAATCCGCAGGCGGCCGACTTCCTCGGTATCCCGCGGACGCTGTTGAAGCCAGGCACGCCGCTTGGCGATTTGAGCCCGGCCTTCGAAGATTCTGTGACCGCTGGCCGCGTCCTGTCCTGGCGCAAGGGTGATCCGCAGGCGACCGGCGAAGTGCTGCTGGCGGACGGGCGCTGGCTGCGCATCAGCCATAGCGTCACGCGCGACCAGGGCTTCATCGTCGTGTGCAGCGACATCACCTTGTCGAAACAGCAGGAAGCGAGCCTGCGGCAAACCAATTGGCGCCTCGACGCGGCGCTCGACAATATGTCGCAAGGGCTATGCCTGTTCGACGCGCAGCAGCGGCTCGAGGTCGTCAATCGCCGCTTCTTCGAGATCTTCGGGCTGCCGCGCGACGCCATCAAGCCTGGCGCGACGTTCCGCGAAATTCTCGAATTGAAGGTGGCGAACCAGAATCTCGGCGGCAAGACGCCAGAAGAAATACAGGAAGACCTCACCGATTCGCTTCGCCGCAACGCCAGGGGCACACATTTCTATGAGCTGAAGGCCGGCCGCGTGATCGCCTGCTCGCATCACACAACCTCGGACGGCGGCTGGGTCGCGACCTACGAGGATGTCACCGAACGTCAGCAGGCCGAGGCGAAGATCATGCACATGGCCCGGCATGACGCGCTCACCAACTTGCCCAACCGGGTGCTGTTCCGCGAGAAAATGGAGCAGGCGCTCAAGCGCGGCGAGAAATTTGCAGTTCTCTTCGTCGACCTCGATCGCTTCAAGAGCGTCAACGACACGCTTGGGCATCCGGTCGGCGACGCGTTGTTGTGCGAGGTGACCAAGCGGCTCCAGCTCGCCGTGCGCGGCGTTGATACCGTCGCCCGGCTCGGCGGCGACGAGTTCGCCGTCATCCAGATCGGCGCCCGGCCGACGGATGCGACCGAGCTCGCCGGCCGCATCATCGAATCGATTTCGCAATCCTTCGACGTGCTCGGCCATCAGGTGGTCATCGGCACCAGTCTGGGGATTGCGGTTGCGCCCACCGACGGCAACGAGCCCGACCAGCTCTTGCGCAACGCCGACATGGCGCTCTATCGCGCCAAGGGCGAAGGACGCGGCACCTATCACTTCTTCCAGCCGGAAATGGACGCGCAGATGCAGGCGCGCCGCAGCCTCGAACTCGACCTGCGCAAGGCGGTGCTCAACGGCGAATTCGAGCTCTACTACCAGCCGCTCGTCGACCTCGCCAGCGACAAGGTAAGCGGCTTCGAGGCGCTGGTGCGCTGGAACCATCCGGAGCGCGGCCTGGTCGGCCCCGACGATTTCATTCCGGTGGCGGAGGAAATCGGCCTGATCGTGCCGATCGGCGAATGGGTGCTGAAACAGGCGTGCCGCGATGCGACGACCTGGCCGGGAAAACTCTCGGTCGCCGTCAATCTCTCCGCGGCGCAGTTCCGCCATCCGACTCTGGCGCTGTCGGTGGTCTCGGCCCTCGGCGCTTCGGGCCTTGCCGCCGCGCGGCTGGAACTGGAAATCACCGAGACCGTGCTGCTGCAGGACAACCGCGCGGTGCTCGACGTGCTGCATCAGGTCCGTGAACTCGGCGTGCGCATCTCCATGGACGATTTCGGCACCGGCTATTCCTCGCTCAGCTATTTGCGCAGCTTTCCTTTCGACAAGATCAAGATCGACCGCTCCTTCATCGCCGAGCTCGGCAAGGAGAACGACTGCGTCGCCATCATCCGTGCCGTTACCCGGCTCGGCCGCAGCCTCGGCATGGTCACCACCGCCGAGGGCGTGGAGACGCAGGAGCAGCTCGACATCCTGCGCGCGGAAGGCTGCACCCAGGTGCAGGGCTATCTGTTCAGCCCGCCGCGGCCGCTCGCCGAGATCCCGGCGATGCTCAAGAAGCTGCGGGCCAAGGCGCACGCCGCCGCCTGACGGCGGTTTGTGATCCGAGCAGGCGCGCTGCTATAAGCGCTGCCCATGGGCGCTGCCGACAGCAAAAACTGGCCGACCGAATTGCGCCTGCACAGGGACCGCAAGACGCTGACCGTCACATTCTCCGGCGGCGAGAGCTTCGACCTTGCCGCCGAATATCTGCGCGTGAAGAGCCCGAGCGCGGAAGTGCAGGGCCATTCCGCCGAGGAGCGCAAGACGGTGCCCGGCAAGCGCAATGTCGGCATCATCGAAGTGCTTCCCGTGGGCAATTACGCCGTGCGGCTGGTGTTCGACGACCTGCATTCGACCGGAATTTTCGGCTGGGACTATCTGCTCGAGCTCGGCCGCAAGCACGACGCACTGTGGCAGGATTATCTCGACGAAATGGCGGCGAAAAACCTGTCGCGCGATCTGCCGAAGCGGCGGTAAAGTGTCGCGCCCGCTTGAGGCGCATGCGATGAAATGGCGCCGGCGTCAGGTCTTGCCTGCTGCCGGCTTGCTGTCGCCGTAGAGTAGAACCTGCACCTTTTCCAGCGTGACCAGGCCGCCGGCCGTCATCATCTTGTCGAGCTCGGGCAGGAACGCGTCGATCTTGTCCTTGGAATCGACAATCTCGACGACAATCGGCAAGTCCTGCGACAGGCGCAGGATCTTGGTCGTATGAATCCGGCTTGAATGGCCGAACCCGACATGGCCGCGCAACATGGTGGCGCCGGCCACGTGCAATTCGCGCGCTTTGAGCACAATGGCTTCGTAGAGCGGCAAGCCGCCGAACTTGTCGTCTTCGCCGAAAAAGATGCGCAGCAGCACGGCGTCGCGGGGAATCTGCATGGGTCAAATCCACTTCATGGTGTTGAAGCTGGCGGCGAGCAGGTGGCCGGCCCAGACCGCGACCAGGCAGCATATGACCGACCCGCCGATGTTTGCGCCGGCGCGGAACCATTCGCCGTCGTGCATCAGGTTGAGCGTCTGCAGGCTGAACGAGGAGAACGTGGTGAAGCCGCCGCAGAAGCCGACCATGACGAATTGCCGCGCCATCGAGCCAACGAAATAGCGGCCGTCCGGGCCGGTGAGGGTGGCAAAGAAGCCGATGACGAAGGAGCCGGCGACGTTGACGATCAACGTGCCCCAGGGAAAGGTCTCGCCAATTGTGCGGGCAGCAATCCCCGAGCAGCCGTAACGTGCTACTCCACCGAGCGCGCTGCCGACGGCAATCCAAACATAGGTCATCATCGAATCAATGCTCCCTGCCTGCGCAGAGTAGCCGCAATCGCACAATTCAAGGAAATCGTCGGGTCGCTCACGCGCGGCTCCTCTCCTCCGGAAACGGATGAAAGGAGTCATCAGCCCTTTAAGGGCGGTTTAGGCGGAACCCCATCGCCTTGCCGGGATCAGCCGGCATTGGTGGCCGGAAAGTCGGATAACCGCGCGTCCAAGTCAAGGCAGCTGCCGCCAAGCCCTGACGGCGGAATGACGGTATTTTCCGGCCAACCGCGCTAGTCGGCATGGCCTGACAACTCCGGCAAACGCAAAATATTTCACGCGCGGCGACGCCGCGAAATGGAATTTCCTTTTTATTTTTCGGCATTTATTGCGCCGTCCGGCGGGGGCGCATCTATTGGATGGCGACGCTGTCCGCACAGCGCGCCCAAACGCAAGACCAACCATGTCGCCGATTCCAAAAACCGCGCCGTTTCCCGACGAGGAGATCGAACTGCTCAATCGCATCGTCGGTCCGGCGACGGCGACGCAGCGCGCTTGGCTCGCCGGCTTTCTCGCCGGCCTGGAGGCATCGGGCGCGCCGGCGCAAACCGCCGCGCCGCCGGTCGCGGCCGAGCCGCTCACCATCGTGTTCGCCAGCGAGTCGGGGAATTGCGAACGGCTTGCCGGTGATCTTGCCAAGATCGCGCGCAAGAACGGCCTGAAGCCGGCGCTCGTCGACATGGCCGACCTCGATGTTGCAATGCTCGCGTCGGTGAAGCGCCTGGTGATCATCGCAGCGACCTGGGGCGAGGGCGAGCCGCCGGCGCGCGCCGCGCATGCTTATGCCGACCTGATGGGCGACAAGGCGCCGCGCCTCGAAGGCGTCGAATTCGGCGTGCTGGCGCTCGGCGATACGGCTTACGTCGAATTCTGCGCCATCGGCAAGGCGATCGACGAACGACTCGCGGCGCTGGGAGCCAAACGCGTGGTCGACCGCATCGACTGCGATCTCGATTTCGCCGCGCTCGCCGCCGATTGGATCAGCAACACGGTCAAGGCGCTGGCTCCGCCGGACGCCGCGCGCGGCACGGTGATTGCCGTCGATTTCGGCAAGGCCGCCGCGCAACCGAAAACCGACATCGTCGAGGCGGAAGTCACCGAGCACTTCAATCTCAATTCATCTCGCTCCGACAAGGAGACGATCCACCTCGCGCTCACCTTCGACGGCGCAGCGCCTTTTTACGAGCCGGGCGACTCGCTTGACGTTTACCCGGAGAACGATCCGGCCGACGTCGATGAGTTGCTCAAGGCGGCAGGAATATCCTCCGATGCCGCCCTGCGCGGGGAGTTCATCACGGCGCGCGACATCACCACGCTGTCGGTCAAGACGCTGGAGACCTACGCCAATGTCGTTGGTCATCAGCTCGTCAAGGCGCTGATCGAGGATGGCCAGGCGCAGGCCTGGATTTCCGGCCGGCAGCTGATCGACCTCATCACGCATTTCCCGATCGAGCTCACAGCCGAACATCTGCGCGCGTTGACGCGGCCGCTGGCGCCGCGCGCCTATTCGATCGCATCGTCGCGCCGCGAGGTCGGCGATGAGGCACATCTGCTCATTTCCACCGTGCGCTACGAAAGCCACGGCCGCGCCCGCAGGGGCGTGGCGTCGAACCACATGGCCGCGCGCAGGAAGCGCGGCGAGCGCGTGCGCGTGAAGCTGCGGCCGAACCGGCATTTCGCGCTGCCCGCTGCCGACCGCGACATCATCATGGTCGGGCCGGGGACGGGCGTCGCGCCGTTCCGCGCCTTCGTGCAGGAGCGCCGCGCCACGGCCGCCAAGGGCCGCAACTGGCTGTTCTTCGGCGACCGGCAATTCACCCACGATTTCCTCTACCAGCTCGAGTGGCAGGACGCGCTCAAGGACGGCTCGTTGACGCGTATGGACATCGCCTTTTCGCGCGACACACCGCAAAAGGTCTACGTGCAGGACCGCATGTGGGACAAGCGCCGCGAGTTGATCGAATGGCTCGACGGCGGCGCCTTCTTCTATGTCTGCGGCGACGCCAAGAACATGGCGAAAGACGTGCGCGCGACGCTTGCGCGCGCCTATGCCGACGTGAAGTCGCTCTCCGCCGAAGCGGCAGAGCAGGCCGTCAGCCAGCTCGAGCGCGAAAAGCGCTATCTGCAAGATACCTATTGATAGCCGCAAGGCGGCAAAACCCATGACCGACGACGTTTCGCGCAACGAGCGCATCAAGGAAGCGAGCGACTATCTGCGCGGCACGCTTGCCGAGGGCCTGCGCGAGGAAATTACTGGGGCCATCGTCGAAGACGATCAGCAGCTGGTCAAATTCCACGGCATGTATCTGCAGGACGACCGCGATCTGCGCCCCGAGCGCACGCGCAAAAAAATGGAAAAGGCCTTTGCCTTCATGATCCGCGTGCGCGTGCCCGGCGGCGAGCTTTCGCCTCAGCAGTGGCTGGCGCTCGACGCGGTCGCGCGCACCTACGGCAATCATACCATTCGGCTCACCACGCGGCAGACGGTGCAGTTGCACGGCATCATCAAGTCGAACCTGAAGGCGACGCTGAAGGAGATCGACGCCGCGCTGCTCAATTCCATCGCCGCTTGCGGCGACGTCAACCGCAACGTCATGTGCGTAGCCAATCCGGAGCAGTCACCGGCGCATGCGCAGGCGCTCAAGCTGGCGCAGACGATTTCCGATCACCTGACGCCGAAAACGCCGGCCTACCGCGAGATCTGGCTTGACGGCGAGAAGATCGCCGGCGGGGATGAGGACGTGGTCGAGCCGATCTACGGCAAGACCTATCTGCCGCGCAAATTCAAGATCGTGGTGGCGGTGCCGCCCTCGAACGACGTCGATGTGTTCGCGCATGATCTTGGCTTCATCGCCATCGCTGGCGGCGACGGCAGCATCGCCGGCTGGAACGTCACCGTCGGCGGCGGCATGGGCATGACCCATGGCGAGTCCGACACCTATCCGCGCGCCGCCGACGTGATGGGCTTCTGCCAAACGAAAGACGTGCTGGCCATCGCCGAGGCGGTCGTCACCGTACAGCGTGACTGGGGCGACCGGGCAAACCGCAAGCACGCGCGGCTCAAATATACGATCGAGGATCGCGGGCTCGACGCGTTCCGCGCCGAGGTCGAGAAGCGGGCCGGTGTCAACATCGGCCCGGCTCGTCCATATGCCTTCACCTCGACGGGCGACCGCTATGGCTGGAGCGGGGGCGCCAACGGCCGTAGTCATCTCACGCTTTATGTGCCTAACGGCCGGCTGAGCGATCACGCCGCTGCAAAGCAATTATCGGCGCTGCGCCTAATCGCGCAAAGTCATGACGGCGAATTCCGCATCACGCCCAACCAGAACCTGATCGTCGCCAATATCCCGGCCGAACGGCAGACGGAGATTCACTGGATCGCGAAGGAAGCCGGGCTGCTGGCGCCGTGGTCGGGCTTGCGCCGCAACGCCATAGCCTGCGTTGCGCTGCCGACCTGCGGTCTCGCGTTGGCGGAAAGCGAGCGCTACATGCCCAACCTTCTGAGCGCACTCGATGGGCGGCTCGCCGCGCACGGGCTCTCGGCCGACGACATCGTCATCCGCATGACCGGCTGCCCGAACGGCTGCGCGCGGCCCTACCTCGCCGAGATCGGCTTGGTCGGCAAAGGACCGGGCCGCTACAATCTTTATCTCGGCGCGGCCTTCGACGGCTCGCGCCTCAACAAGCTCTATGCCGAGGATCTCGGGCACGAGGCAATCGTCGCCGCGCTCGATTCCGTTTTCGCCGCCTATGCGGCCGGCCGGCAGAAAGGCGAGCGCTTCGGCGATTTCACCATCCGCGCGGGTTTTGTCGCGGCGGCCGTCAACGGCCGTGATTTTCACGCCAATGTCGGCGAGCGCCGCGGTGCGCCGTGATGCTCACGCGGCAACGTCTGCCTCAATTTTTCGCCGAGCCTGCTGCAATGCGGGGCAGTATGCCAAAACCCGTTGCATCCGATAAAAATTTCGCAAATCTATCAATAGTCTTGGCGCTGGCACGGGATTTGCTGCTCTGCAGCACAGAATCAGCAAAGGCCGGCCGGTTTCATCCGCGGACCGTTCTCGGCGGCCTTCAGCAAGGGGAGTCGAGCAATGGACTATGTAAAGCCCGTCGACGTCGCGACCGCGATGGTGGAGGCCGGCCGGCGCAAGCTGACATTGTCGCCGATGGATCTCGTGATCCGCGGCGGCCTGGCTGGCGCCATATTGGCGGCCGCCACCAGTCTTGCCCTGACTGGGACGGTGCAGACCCATGTGCCGCTGGTCGGCGCACTGATTTTCCCCGTCGGCTTGATCCTGATCGTGCTGCTTGGGCTCGATCTGGTCACCGGCGCCTTTGGCCTGGTGCCGCTGCCTTGGATCGAACGCGACGCCAGCGTGCCGAATCTGCTCGCCAATTTTGCCTGGATCTTCCTAGGCAATCTGATTGGCAGCGTGGCCTATGGCGCGATGCTCGCTATCGTGCTCACCAATTTCGGCACCGCTGCGCCAACCGGCGTCGCTGCCACCATTATTGCGATCGCGCAGGCCAAGACCACCGGTTACGAGGCGATCGGCTTTGCGGGGCTGGTGACTGTCTTCGTCAAAGCGATCTTGTGCAACTGGATGGTCTGTCTCGCCATTGTCGCGGCCATGACCACGACCTCGACCATCGGCAAAATCGCCTGCGCCTATATGCCGATCTTCATATTTTTCGCCCAGGGCTTCGAGCACTCGGTGGTGAACATGTTCATCATTCCGACCGGCATGATGATGGGGGCCAAAGTCACGGTCGCCGAATGGTGGCTGTGGAACCAGATCCCTGTCACGCTCGGCAATCTGGTCGGCGGCTTCATCTTCACCGGCCTCGCGATCTACATCACGCACAGGCCGGCGACGGTGGCGGTGCCGCGAACCATGCCCACGCAGGTGCCGGCCGAATGAGCAGCGAAGCCGGCAGCGTTCTCAAGCCGGCGGGCGAGGCGGTGACTGGCGACTTCGACGCCGAACAGAAACGCTATCTGGAAGGCTTTGTCGCCGGCGCGCAGATCGCCAAAGCCGCAAAAAGCGTCTCGGGCGCTGGGACCGCAAGTCCCGGCGCGCCGGTCGCTGCCGAGCCGGTCGGTCCCGATGCCGCCGCGCTCAAGGCGCAGAACAAGGTTCTCGCCGCCGGCGGCAAGCTCTCCGATCCGGAGAAATTCAAGCGCGACGAACACCCATTCGACACTTACGAGCGGCTCAAGGACCTCGCGTCGCGCAACGAATTTCCGAAACCGCCGGATAATTTCCGTTGGCGGTTTTTCGGCCTGTTCTATGTGGCGCCGAACCAGAATTCCTATATGTGTCGGCTGCGCATGCCCAACGGCATTCTCAAGGCGGCGCAACTCGCGGGCCTTGCCGATCTCGCCGAACGCTACGGCGGCGGTTATGCGCACGTGACCACGCGCGCCAATCTGCAAATCCGCGAGATCGAGGCCAAGAACGCCGTTAGCATGATCGAAGCGGTGCAGGACCTGGGGCTTTGCTCGCGCGGCTCCGGGGCCGACAATATCCGCAACGTCACCGGCACGCCAACCGCCGGCATCGATCGCCAAGAACTGATCGACACACGGCCCTACGCGCGCGAATGGCATTTCCACATTCTCAACGACCGCTCGCTCTATGGCCTGCCGCGAAAGTTCAATGTCGGCTTCGACTGCGCCGGCATTATTCCCGTGCTCGAAGACACCAATGACATTGGCTTCCAGGCGGTCATGGTGAAGGACGGCTTCGGCTTGACGCCTGGCGTCTGGTTCCGGCTCTGCCTTGGCGGCCTTACCGGGCATTTGAGCTTCGCCGGCGACACCGGCGTGCTGGTCAAACCCGCCGACGCGACCAAAGTGGCCGATGCGGTGGTACGCGTGTTCATCGACCATGGCGACCGCACCGACCGCACCAAGGCGCGGCTCAAATACGTGCTCGACAAGATGGGCGTCGAAAAATTCCTTCTTCTCATGGAGGAAAAACTCGGCCGCAAGCTCGATCGTGCCGTGCCTGGCGCGACGGAACCTCGTCCGCCGTTTTCGCGCACCGCGCATCTGGGCATTCACGCGCAGAAACAGGATGGCCTCCACTGGATCGGCATTGTTGTACCGGTGGGGCGGCTGACGGTCGCGCAGATGCGCGGGCTCGCGGCAATCGCGCGCGACATGGGCGACGGCGATATCCGCCTCACGGTCTGGCAGAATTTACTCATCTCGGGCGTTGCCACCGAGAAGCTTGCCGCTGCGACGGCTGAGATCGAGGCGCTGGGTCTGGCCATTGAAGCCAACGCCATCCGTTCCGGCCTCGTCGCCTGCACCGGCAATACTGGTTGCAAGTTCGCCGCGTCCGACACCAAGCGCCACGCCGAAGAAATTGCCGCCTGGTGCGAGACGCGGGTGCAACTCGACACGCCGGTCAATATCCATTTGACCGGTTGCCATCACTCCTGCGCCCAGCATTTCGTTTCCGAGATCGGCATGCTCGCCTGCAAGGTGCAGGAGAGCGAGGACGGCGACCCGATCGAGGGCTATCACGTCTTGATCGGCGGCGGCTTCGGCCCCTATGCCGAGTTGGGCCGCGAACTCTACCGCGACGTGAAGGCGCAGGACGCGCCGAAGACGGTCGAGCGCATCCTCAAGGCCTACCTCGCGCACCGCGCCTCGCCCGAGGAAACGTTCATCGCTTTCGCCCGCCGCCACGAGATCGACGCGCTCAAGGCGATGACCGAGCTGGAGGCAGCCGAATGAGCATCACGCCGCCGCGGCCGCAGATGCCGTCCTTCGTTCCGGAATCCGCGCCATTCACGCTGGTCCAGCGCGCCTGGTTGAACGGCCTGTTCGCCGGCGTGTTCGGGGTCGAGGGCGGGGTGACGCCGTTGTCGAAGCAGGACGTCGCCAAGCTTTTTCCCGGCCTGGTTGACGCTCCTGCCGACGTGGCCGAGCCCATCGAAGACGATGACGGCGCGCCTTGGCACGACCCGGTAATGTCGATGCCCGATCGCATGAAGCTCGCCGAAGGCAGGCCGTTGCCGCGGCGAATGATGGCGGCGATGGCGCAGCAGGATTGCAGCCAGTGCGGCTATAACTGCGCGGACTACGCCGATGCGCTCGCCACCAAGAAAGAGCTGCGGCTGAATCTCTGCGTGCCTGGCGGCAAGGATACCGCCCGCATGCTCAAGAATCTGTACGCCGAGCTTGGCGTGCCGCAGCCGGCCGCCGAGGCAGTGCCGACGCCGGCGCCTACTGCCGCGCCCGGACGCTCGCGCGACAGTCCGGTTCACGCCACGTTCCTCTCGCGCCGCCGTCTCAACAAGGAAGGCTCGGAAAAGGAAACCTGGCACGTCGAATTCGACCTCGCCGAATGCGGCCTCGACTACAAAGCCGGCAATTCCTTCGGCATCTATCCCACCAACGATCCCGCTTTGGTAGGCGCTGTGCTGGCGACGCTCGACGTCCCGGGCGATTTTGCGATCGGCGGACGGCATCTGCGCGAGGTTCTCATTGACGGCGTGTCGCTATCGCCCGCGCCCGACATGCTGTTCCAGTTGATATCGTACCTCACCGGCGGGGAGCGGCGGAAAAAAGCGCAGGGGCTCGCCGACGGAAAAGACCCGGACGGCGATGCCGCGACCCTCGACGTGCTCGCGGCCTTGCAGAAATTTTCCGGCGTCCGCCCCGACCCCGAGGCCTTCATCGAGGCGCTCGACGTGCTGCAGCCGCGCGTCTATTCGATCTCGTCCTCGCTCAAGACCAATCCGGGGCGCGTCTCGCTTACTGTCGATGCGGTGCGCTACCGGGGCGTCAAGGACAATCGCACGCGGCTTGGCGTCGCCTCGACCTTCCTCGGCGGCCGCATCAAGCCCGGCGACAGGATCAAGGTCTATGTGCAGAAGGCGCAGCACTTCGCGTTGCCTGCCGATCCGGCGAAGCCGGTCATCATGATCGGCCCCGGCACCGGCGTCGCCCCGTTCCGCGCCTTTCTGCAGGAGCGCATCGCCACCAAGGCGCCGGGACCGAACTGGCTTTATTTCGGGCATCAGCGCAGCGACTACGATTTCTTCTACCAGGAAGAATTCGACGCCATGCGCAAGAGCGGCCACCTCGGCCGCCTCACGCTCGCCTGGTCGCGTGATAGCTCGGAAAAAATCTACGTGCAGCACCGCATGCGTCAGGACGGTCGCGACCTTTGGGACTGGATCACACATGGCGCGCACATCTATGTCTGCGGCGACGCCTTGCGCATGGCCAAGGACGTCGAGCGCGCGCTGATCGACGTGGTCGCCGAGCATGGCAAGCGCAGCCCGGAAGATGCCGCGCGTTTTGTCGCCGAGCTGAAGAAAAATGACCGCTACCAAGCTGACGTCTACTGAAGGACATTTGCCGTGACCCAAAGCCGCGCACCTTCGCAATCATTTCCAGGCCGGATGGAGTCGCTGGCGCGATTGCCTGTATTCCTCGCGCTCGACGGCAAGCGCGCTCTGCTCGCCGGCGGCAATGCGGCGGCGGCCTGGAAGGCGGAGCTGTTGTCGGCGGCCGGCGCGCGGGTGGACGTTTACGCCGAGACGCCCTCCGAGGAATTGCTGCAGATCATAGCCATCCCGCCACGCGGCGAGATTGTCCTGCACCGCCGTGTGTGGGCGGCCGATAATCTGAAAGATGCGACAATCGCCATCGGCGCCTTCGAGAACGATGAAGCTGCCGCGGGATTTGCGGCCGCCGCCCGCGCCAGGGGCGTGCCGGTCAACGTGATCGACAAGCCGGCGTTCTGCGATTTTTCCTTCGGTTCCATCGTCAATCGCTCACCATTGGTAATCGGCATTTCGACCGACGGCGCGGCGCCGGTTTTCGCCCAGGCGATCCGAGCGAAACTCGAAGCGCTGCTGCCGCAGGGCTTTGCGCTGTGGGCCGCGGCCGCTTCGCGCTGGCGCGAGGCGGTGAAGGCATCGGGTCTGCCCTTTGCCGGCCGGCGTAAATTTTGGCAGCTCTTCACCGCGCACGCGGTGACGCATCCGGATCGCACGCCGAGCGATGGCGACTTCGCCAACTTCATCGCTGCGGTAAAGGGCCAAGGCGCCGCGGTGGAAAGCGGCTTGGTCACGCTTGTCGGCGCCGGACCAGGCGATGCGGAACTGCTCACCTTGCGCGCGGTGCGCGCGCTGCAGTCGGCCGACGTCATCCTGTTCGACGATCTCGTCTCTTGCGACGTGCTCGACTTCGCCCGCCGCGAGGCGAAGAAGCTTCTGGTCGGCAAGACCGGCTACGGCCCGTCGTGCAAGCAGGACGACATCAATGCGCTGATGGTGAGCCTCGCCCGCCAGGGCAAGCGCGTGGTCCGCCTCAAGGGCGGCGATCCATTGATCTTCGGCCGCGCCGCCGAAGAAATTGCAGCCTGCAAGGCCGCGAGCATCCCCGTCGAGGTGGTGCCTGGCATCACCGCGGCGCAGGGCGCCGCCGCGAAATTGGCGCTGCCCTTAACCGACCGCAAGCACGCGCGCCGGCTGCAATACGTCACCGGCCACGCCAAAAACGGCAGGCTGCCGACGGATATAGATTGGCAGAGCTTCGCCGATTCGGCGACGACCACCGCGGTGTACATGCCGGTGCGCACGCTTGCCGCGCTCGCCGCAAAGGCCATCGCCGAAGGGCTCGATCCCGACACGCCCGCGGTGGCGATCGCCTCGGCAACGCGCTCCGAACAGGCCGTCGTCACGGCGCCGATTTCCGCGCTTGCGGCGCAAATCGAGAAGGCCGCTCTGCGCGGACCGGTCCTGGTCCTGTTCGGCCAAGTCTGTGGCGAACTCGCTGTGGCTGCGTCAAACGCGGTCAGCTCCACCGAAAAGCGGACCAGCGCGTGAGCGGAATGCGACGCGTGAAATGGTGGGCGCTGTAGGGATTGACAGCCGAGTTCGACCGCGCCAGGAGAGCCTGGGTCGTATTTTAGAAGGTCTTCGTCTTTTGTCCGGTTGATGGCAGATGAGCGTGACGCTTGTGAGTGGCCGATAGCGCGCGGTCGACAGTTTCCTTGGCGTAGCCGCGATAAGCTTGCGCTGTCTTGTGACCTGACAAACCGCGGCCTTGGCCTTCGGTAAGTTCTCCTTTTAGAACTGTCCCGGAAAATGACATGCCGCAAAATGTCCAGGCTGGGACTCGACCAGCGGCGGCGGTACCTCGGCGCAGATTGCCTTGGCGATCTGGCAACGGGTACGAAAGCGGCAGCCGGAGGGCGGATCGATCGCGCTCGGCGGCTCGCCTTGCAGCGGGAGGCGCTTGCGTTTTGTTTCGATTGTCGCATCGGGGATCGGCACCGCGGAAATCAGATAACGAGTGTAGGGATGCAGCGGTTCCGCGAACAGCGTGTCGGCCGACGCGACCTCGGCCACTTTGCCCAGATAGAGCACCACCACGCGGTCGGAGATGTGGCGCACGACGGCGAGATCATGAGCGATAAAGAGATAAGTCAGTCCGAAGCGCTCCTGCAGATCGATCAGCAGATTGATGATCTGCGCCTGGATGTTGACGTCGAGCGCCGATATTGGCTCATCGGCGATGATGAAATCCGGCCGCACGGAGAGAGCGCGTGCTATGGAAATGCGCTGGCGTTGACCTCCGGAGAATTCGTGCGGATAGCGTGCGGCTGCCTTTGCACTCAGGCCGACGACATCGAGCAATTCGCCGACGCGCTCTTTGGTCTCCGCTTCCGTTTTAGTAATGGCGTGAAAGCGCAAGGGCTCACTCAGGATGTCGCCCACCGCCATGCGCGGATTCAGCGAGGCATAGGGATCCTGAAAAACCATCTGCATATGCCGCCGCAATGGCCGAATTTGCGCCTGCGATGCATTGGCGATGTCCTGGCCCTGAAAGATTACCGAACCGGACGTCGGCTGATGAATACGCGCAACGACGCGTGCGAGCGTCGATTTCCCGCAACCGGATTCTCCGACGAGACCGACGGTCTCGCCTTGTGCGATGTCGAGATCGACGCCGTCAACCGCATGAACCACATTCCGCTTGCCGAAAAACGTGTCTTTCGGCAGCGGAAAATGTTTCGTGACGCCGCGCAATTCGAGCATGCGTGCGCCGCGTTTGATCACGGTGCCGGTGCCGTGATCCATGCCGGCCTTCGCTTCGGCCGGCGCGCTGGCAACCGTGGCGGGCGGCGGCAAGTGCTCGCCCGCTTGCGTCACCCAGCATCGTCCCTTTTGTCCGGGCGCAACCTCAAGGAGTTCCGGGTGCTCGTCGCATTTGGCGATGCGAAACGGGCAGCGCGGCGCAAACCGGCAGCCTAGTGGCAGGGCAATAGGATCCGGCGGCGTGCCTTCGATGGTGACCAGCCGCCTTTGTCCTGGAACGTGGCGATCAATCCGCGGCACCGCATTGATTAAGGCCCAGGTGTGGGGTGGCGCGGGTCGGAAAGGATTCTTTCTGTCGGACCCTCCTCGACAATCTCGCCGGCATACATCACAGCGACACGCGAGCAAACACTTGCGATCACGCCGAGATTGTGACTGATCAGGACGATGGCGGTGTTGAAGTCGCGGTTGAGCTCGACGAGAAGGTCAAGAATCTGCGCCTGGATGGTGACGTCGAGCGCGGTGGTCGGTTCGTCCGCCAGCAAGAGCGCGGGCTCATTGGAGAAGCCCATCGCCAGCATCACGCGCTGGCGCATGCCACCGGAAAATTGATGCGGATAGCTGTCGATCGCGCGCTCGGGCGCCGTGATCCCCATGCGGCCGAGCAGGCTCACCGCGCGGTCAATCGCTTGCTCTTCGGTGAATTGACCGTGCACCACCATGGTTTCGGCAAGCTGGCGGGCGATCTTCAGCACCGGATTGAGCGAGGTCATCGGATCTTGGAAGATCATGGCCATGTCGACGCCGCGGATTTTGCGCAATTCGTCGAGGTTCATCGTCACAATCTCGCGGCCGTGGAACAGAATCTCGCCGCTGACGATGCGGGCCGGCTCTTCAAGCAAGCGCATCAGTGAGAGCGCGACGACGGTTTTTCCGGACCCGGATTCCCCCACAATGCCAAGCGTCTCGCCGGCGGCGACCGAGAAGCTGACGCCGTCGACGGCGCGCACGACGCCCTCATCAGTGAAGAATTGTGTGCGCAACTCGCGCACCTGGAGAATTGGCCCGCTATGGCCCGTTTCTGCCGGCGTAGGCGAAGTTCGATGGGTGATGTCGTGCATGGTCATGGCCTCACCACCGGCGCGACTTGGGATCGAGCCAGTCGCGCACGCCGTCGCCGAGGAAGTTGAAGCCAAGCACGATCGACAGAATGGCGAGACCAGGAAACGAGGCGACCCACCATTGCTCGATCAATTCGCGCCCTTCGGACACCATTGAGCCCCATTCGGGGGTTGGCGGCACCACGCCGAGGCCGAGAAAGGAAAGACCGGCGAAAGTGATGATCGCATTGCCGACGTCGAGCGTGACCAAAACAATGAGGGGGCCGATCGATTCGGGATGATGTGGCGAACGAGGATGCGTGCCGGGCTAAAGCCAACGACGACAGCGGCTTCGACATATTCCTGCGAGCGCTGGATGATGATCAGGCTGCGCGCGAGGCGCGCAAATTTCGGCCACCAGACCACGAGCATGGCAATGATGGTATTGGTCGTTCCGATGCCCAGGGCAGCCGCAATCGCAAGCGCGAGAATGATGGGCGGGAAGCAAAAGACGAGGTCGGTGACGCGCATGATCACTTCTTCGATTCTGCCGCGCGCATAGGCCGCAATGCCTCCGACCAGCGTTCCGAACAGGGCGGCGACCGCGACCACAACAAATCCGGTAAAAAGCGAAATTCGCGCGCCGTAAAGAAGGCGGGTCAGAACGTCGCGGCCGAGCAGGTCGGTGCCGAGCCAGTGGACAAACGATGGCGGCTGCAGGCGCATCGTCACGTCCACTAGATCGGGTGGGTAGGGGGTCAGAACCGGCGCGAAGATCGCGACCAGTATCCACACGAGAATGATCAGTGCGCCGACGCCGGGCAGCCCGTAGCGGTGCAGAGAACGCCGCCATTTTGACCTTGGCATTATCACAGCGACAAGGGTGCCCAATTCCACGACGCTCATCGCAAGACCCGCGGATCGAGAAGGGCGTAACTTATGTCGATCAGCAGATTGATGACCAAATAAGTGATCGCGACCATCAGCGTGATGCCCATGATGGCGGGAAAATCCAGTGCTGCGGCGCTGCGGAAAGTGTAGCGGCCAAGACCTGGCCAGGAAAAAATTGTTTCCGTCATCACCGCGCCGGTAAGAAGATTGGCATAGGCAAGACCGCCTAGCGTCACGACGGGAATTAGCGCATTGGGCAATATATAACTCACGACAATCCGCCACTCAGCCAATCCTTTGGCGCGTGCGACGCGGACATAGTCCTGTTGGATGCTTTCCAGCATGCTCGCACGTGTCGTTCGCGTGACGAGCCCGAGCGTCGAGGCGGCGAGCACGGTCGCCGGCAAGATGAGATGAGCCGCTGCGTCGTAGAACGCGCCCCAATCGCCGGCGACTATGCTGTCAATGAGATAAAGCCCGGTCACGTGAGGTGGAGGAAAAGCGATCGCGTCAAGGCGGCCGGGTCCTGGCGCGATCTGTAGTTCGCCGTAGAAGATAGCGAGCACAATAAATGCAAGCCAGAAGGTCGGCGAGGATACACCGATCAATGAAATAAAGCGCGCAACGTGATCAATCCAGCTGTCGCGTCGCACGGCGGCTATGATGCCGAGGGGTATTCCGATTACAATGGAAAGGAGAAATCCAGCGGTCGCAAGTTCAATGGTTGCCGGCGCGTAATTGATGATGTCGTCGAGTACGGGACGCTGCGAGGCGATCGAGATGCCGAGATCCCCGTGGACCAATGCTTTTAAGAAGATGAAATAGCGCTCCCAAAGCGGCAAATCGAGCGCCCACTTGGCGCGAAACGCTTTCAGGAATTCCGGATTCGATGCCGCTAAGTCACCGAGTTGGGCGAGCGCTGGATCGCCCGGAACGGTATTGGCAATCAGGAAGATCACGAGCGTCGCAAGGATCGCCAACACGGCAGCGGCCGCGAGCCGGGACAGAATATAGCGCAGCATAAGCTACGCACCCCTCGACGGCTCAAGTGACTTGCGCAGGCGCGTTTGTGCCGGTGGGTCGGTCGTCAGGGCATCCTCCCAAAAAGTTTATTATACGCCCCTTTGGATCGTACTAAATTTTTGATGAGGGGGGTGTCAAATCCAAACTACTATATCGGCAGCGGTAAGACCAACAATATTATAAGGTGCGGGTGGCGGTGGAGGCAGCGCTGTGGCGCTCGGCTAGAAGCCTCATCAATGCGATGTGGAAAAAGGAAGGGCGGCCGCTGCAGCCGCCCTTCATATTTCACAGCTGTGATGTTGGCGAGCTTTAGGCCTTCGGCTTAACGCCATTTAGATCGAGCATCCAGCCTGCCGCTGTGAGCGGGAAGGCGCCGATCGATTGACGGACCGCGATCTGATAAACCGGCTGGAACAGGATGAAGTGATTGGCCTGATCGACCATCACCTTCTGCCACTCCACCCACATATCGGCGCGCTTCTTGGCATCCGGCTCGACATAGGCCTTAAAGGCCAGATCGTATGTCTCCTTCGGCACCGTCCAATGCACGCGCTTGGCGACGCGCTGCACGACGGCGGCCGCCCACAGAAGATTGTCGAGACCGCCGGCGGATTCCCAGAACGTGAGGACGCCGCCTTTGGACTTACCGCCGGTATATTCCGTGCGCAGATTGACCTGATCCATCGGCTTGAGCGTTGCCTTGATGCCGACGCGAGCGACGTCGGATTGGATTTTCTGCGCGAGATCCTGATAGGTCACACCTTGGACCGCGGCGTTGCCATAAGAAATCTCGAACTCAAAGCCGTTCGGGAAGCCGCCCTTGGCGAGCAGTTCCTTGGCCTTGGCTGGATCGTTGCGGAAGCCGATCTTGCGTGCGATCTCTTCCGTCGAGCCCTCTACCCCGATCGGCAGGAAGTGAGCCGGCCGAAGCGCCGCGCCGCCCAGCATCGAATTCTTGATGCCATCATAGTCGATCGCATAGCCGATTGCTTGGCGGCACTCCTTGACCGCAAGCGCCTTGTTGAATTCTGCTTCCTGCGTCAGCGCCATGTAGACGAAATCGAGGCTCTTAAGCGGATCGAGCCGCACGTCTTTATCGCTCTTGAGAGACGCGATCTGCTCCGGGATCAGGTTGAACGCGGCATCAATGTCTCCGCGGCGGACTGCGAGCATTTGCGCTGCGCCGTCGCTGATGTGGCGGATCACGACACGCTCGAAGGGAAGTTTTCCGCCCCAATAGTGGTCGTTGCGCACAAGTTGGATCTGTGCGTTGCGCTCCCAAGCCGCGATCTGATAGGCGCCGGTGCCTGCGGAATGACCGTTAAGCCACGTGGTAGCCTTGTCCTTTTCTTTGGCGTCGGCCGCGGCGGTGCCGCCTTGTGCTTCCACTACCTTTCGTTCCATCGCCACGAATTCCGGCGCAGCGAGAACGGTGAGGATCGGTTGCGCCGGCTCCTTGAGGGCGTGTCGAACGTGTGGTTGTCGACGACCGCGACGCGATCGATGTTGGCGATATATTGCGAGGGCTGATCCTTGAGCTAGATCACCCCGTCAAAACGACCATTTCACATCCTCGACGGTCATCGGCGCCCCCGACGCGAACTTTACGCCGTCACGCAAGGTGAAACGCCAGCCTTTACCGTCCGGCGTGCGAGCCCATTTGGTGGCCAATGAAGGCTTCACATTAATGTAGTCGCCCGGGGTCATGGTCACCAGCGGGTCGTAGGCTGCGGAAACCGTCATCGGCGAGGTGTATTGGGCAAGCCGCGCGGGATCGAGCGTGATCGTGTCGCTGATGTCGATGCCAAGAACGAGCGCGTTCTTGCGCGTCTGGGCGAAGATGCGGTCGGGCAACAGCCCTGCAAATGCCGCACCGCCGACGCCGAGAAGCTTCATGGTCTGGCGGCGGCTCAGCCATCTGCCTTGGTCGAATACCATAGTGATTATCCTCCCTGACTGTTGATCGTTTGGTGCCCGCGAAAGCTGTGTCGCGCGTTCGGGCACCGCGTCCTTGCGGTGAACCCTGTGGCTAACTCTAGCACCATTTAGATCGCTTGATAGGCTGCCAAATATGGTCCAAAGCTAAGAGAAACATGGCAGGCGTGTCACTGACTTCAGTTGATGGTTCCGCGGCGTAAGGTGCAGGGCTGGGTCCGGCTGACGAACAACGACCGTTGATTCTGCGGTGGGGTCGGGACCCGGTGCCGATTACAAATCTTCGCTAGGCCGACGTCTGATAGCCCCAAGCTCTCCGCGAGCTTTGTCATTGGCATCGACCAGACGAGATCGTAGAGCGCTTGTCGTGTCAGGTTTGGCATCGCAGGGCAGGTTACTAGAGATTCTTCGGCCGTACCTTTTGCGATCAGCAGCTATTTCATGGGCTATATCATGGGCGTGAAAACTTGGGTCACGACCGCAAAATTTAGTCTTCAATATAAATCAGAAAGTTAAATGGTGGGCGCTGTAGGGATTGAACCTACGACCTCTCCCGTGTGAAGG
>CAVWEF010000015.1:0-57714 GCA_963753925.1 uncultured Alphaproteobacteria bacterium | reverse complement strand
CAAGCCGGCCGTTCTAGAGGCCCGGCAGCGCGGCGTTCTCTTTGATGTCGGTCACGGTATGGGATCGTTCGCCTTCAAGACGGCACGAGCCATGCTTGACGCGTTATTCATGCCGACGACACCCCCGGTTTTTCCGACTTGCACATTCTCAATCTGGAAGGCCCGGTCTTCGATCAAGGCAACCACTTGTTCGCAAAATCTTCAAGCCTCGGCACCCCGCTGCTCGACGTCATTCGCGTGATCATCCGCGAATGCCGCCGCCGCCGACCTCCGCTGGCCTGAACTCGGAACATTGCGCGCGGGTTCGGCAGGCGATGCCACCATCTTTACCGTCAACGAGGGCAGCTTTCCGTATGTCCATTCGGTCGGCGAGCGGATTACCGGCAGCAAGAAAATCATCATCGACGGCGTGGCCCTCAAAGGCCATCGGTGGCATCCGGCAGGAAATCAGTAGTACGCTGGATGCCGTAGACCGGGAGGTGAGCGTGAATGAGCGTGTCAACGCGCTGGCGGGTATCGCGACGCCCGCGGTGCTGATCGACCTCGACAAAGTCGAACGGAACATCAAGCGGCTTCAAGACTATGCGGACGGCTGCGGCCTGAAGGTCCGTCCACACATCAAGACCCATAAACTTCCGCAAATCGCCGCAATGCAGCTCAAAGCTGGCGCGGTCGGCGTGACCTGCCAAAAGGTCTCGGAAGCGGAAGCGATGGTCGCTGATACGCCGGAAATTCGCGATGTCCTGATCACCTACAACATCATCGGCAGGGAAAAACTCGATCGCCTGGCGGCGCTCGCCAAGAAGGTAAATCTGAGCGTCGTTGCCGACAATGAAACGGTCATCGACGGTTTGCGGAAACGCTTCGTTTCGGAAGCAAAGCCGCTGCCAGTATTTGTCGAGTGCAATACCGGCGCCAATCGTTGTGGCGTGGCTACGCCCGAAGATGCCACGGCTCTCGCTGAAACGGTTGCCAAGTCTCCAGGACTGACATTTGCCGGCCTGATGACCTATCCGCCGCCGAATGGCACGGCCAACGTGCAGGCCTTCATGGCGCGCGCCAAAGCTCTGATCGAGGCGAAGACCATCCCGGTGCCCGTCATTACCTCGGGCGGCACGCCGTCGATGATGATGGCGGGCGACGCCCCGGTGACGACCGAATATCGCGCCGGGACTTACGTGTACAATGACCGATCGCTCGTCGAACGCGGCGTCTGCGGCTGGGACGACTGTGCCCTGACCGTCCTAGCGACGGTGGTTTCGGTCCCCGCCGATAATCGCGCCATCATCGACGCCGGCAGCAAAACGCTAACCTCCGATTTGTTGGGCCTTGTTGGTTACGGCCATGTCCTCGGCAGGCCCGACATCCGTATCGATCAGCTTTCCGAGGAACATGGACGTCTGTCGACGGATGCGGCCATCAACCTCGGCGTCGGCGACGTGATTCGTATCGTCCCCAATCACGCCTGCGTGGTGACCAATATGGTCGACAAGGTTCAGGTCATAACCGGTGGTCATGTTTTAGGCGCTTGGCACGTTTGCGCCCGTGGCTGCATTACCTAGCAATTATGCTGCGACGTCAAACGTCCTCGGGAGGCCAGTGCCTTTTGATCGGGGTGAGAGACCGGCACATCCTTGTTCACCGAAGAATGCTTTCTTATGCCACCATAGTTGTCATGGTAGGCGGGCAATAACGTTCCGTAATCATTCATTCTGCGAATCCAAGCTGCAACATTATTCACACTCGTCTTTGGTAAGATCGCAATTGGCTGATGTATTGAAGCCATCGGCGATATGAACCGAGTAAATCCAGCGTGTTTTCAGTTCTCAAGGAACGCCGATACATTCGCTTAGGTGAACTTCATTACTATTCCGCTGCTTCGCTCACATAGGTGGATTGGCGAGAACAGATCAAATGGCGATCGCCAAAGACGTTGTCGACACGATTGACCGGGCACCAGTACTTGTCCTGTCGCACGGAGGCCACGGGGAAGCAGCCTTCGGCGCGGCTGTACGGGCGCTCCCATTTTTCGTCCGTGAGGTCGGATGCGGTGTGCGGCGCATTGCGCAACGGATTGTTGTCATGATCCATGCAGCCCTCCTCGATGGCGCGGATCTCGCCGCGAATGGCAATCATCGCGTCGCAGAAGCGGTCGAGTTCAGCTTTCGATTCCGATTCGGTCGGCTCGATCATTAACGTCCCGGGCACCGGGAAGCTCATGGTCGGCGCATGGAAGCCGTAATCGATCAGGCGTTTGGCGATATCGTCGACGGCGACCCCGGCGGATTCCTTGAAGGGGCGCATATCCAGAATGCATTCATGGGCGACGCGGCCTCGCTCGTTCTTGAACAGCAGCGCGAAATGCGCCCCGAGCCGCTTGGCAATATAATTGGCGTTGAGAATCGCGAACTTCGTCGCGTTGGTCAGACCTTCGTCTCCCATCAGCAGCATGTAGGCCCAGGATATCGGCAGGATCGATGCAGATCCGAAAGGCGCCGCCGAAACCGGACCGACATGCGAGCCGAGATCGGGCCGCTCCGGGTGGCCGGGTAGAAACGGCGCCAGATGCTTCTTCACACCGATTGGCCCCATGCCGGGCCCGCCGCCGCCGTGCGGGATGCAGAAGGTCTTGTGCAGATTGATGTGGCTGACATCGGCACCATAGTCGCCGGGGCGCGACAAGCCGACTTGAGCATTCAGGTTGGCGCCGTCGAGATAAACCTGGCCGCCGTGTTGATGCACGATTTCGCAAATGGCACGAATTTCCGGCTCGAAAACGCCGTGCGTCGACGGATAAGTGACCATGATGGCGGCGAGGTGCGACGCTTGCGCTTCAGCCTTGGCGCGCAGGTCGGAAAGGTCGACGTTGCCCTCCTGGTCGCAGCCGACCACGACAACCTCCATGCCGGCGAGATGAGCGGACGCCGGGTTCGTGCCATGCGCCGACGAGGGGATGAGGCAGATGTTTCGCTGTGCCTCGCCCCTGCTCGCATGATAGGCGCGGATCGCCAGCAGACCGGCAAACTCGCCCTGTGCGCCTGAATTCGGCTGCAACGATACGGCGTCGTAGCCGGTAATGGCGCAAAGATATCTGCTCAGTTCAGCGTTCATGTCCGCGAAGCCCTGCGCCTGATCGAGCGGTGCAAAGGGATGAAGATCGGCAAATTCCGGCCAGGTCATCGGAATCATTTCAGCGGTGGCATTGAGCTTCATGGTGCATGAGCCGAGCGGAATCATGCAGCGGTCGAGCGCGAGGTCGCGATCGGCGAGCCGGCGCATGTAGCGGAGCAGCTCCGTTTCCGACTGGTAACGGTGGAAGACCGCATGCGTCATGAATTCGCTCTTGCGCGCGAATGCGTCCGGGAATTCCGCCTTCGTCGTTTCCGCGATTGACGCAAACGCGAGCTTACCAGCGTCGAGCCGGGCAAATGCACGCCAGACCGCTTCGACGATTTCCGGCGTGGTCGTCTCGTCGCAACTGATGCCGATGCGGCCATTACTGCCGCGGCGGAGATTAATTCCGTCCTTGGCCGCACGCCGCAGGATCTCGTCCTGCCGATCGCCGGCGTCGACCGTGAGCGTATCGAAGAAGTTGCCGGTTTCGATCGTCCACCCCTGCGCCTTCAGTCCGGCCGCAACAACACACGTCATCCGATGGACCTGCGCGGCAATATGCCTCAGCCCGTCCGGTCCATGATAAACGCCGTACATCGAGGCGACGACCGCCAGCAGCACTTGCGCGGTGCAGATATTGGAGGTCGCCTTCTCGCGGCGGATGTGCTGCTCGCGCGTCTGCAAGGCCAGGCGATAGGCCGGTGACCCGCGGCGGTCGACCGATACGCCGACGAGGCGGCCGGGAAGCGCGCGCTTGAATTCATCCTTGGTCGCAATATAGGCCGCGTGCGGGCCGCCATAGCCCATGGAGACGCCAAAGCGCTGCATCGAGCCGATGGCGATGTCGGCACCAATGTCCCCCGGCGGCACCAGCAGCGCCAGTGCCAGCGGATCGGCCGCGACAATTGCGAGTGCTTCCGCCGCATGCAAGGCCGAGATGGTCGGCCGGAAGTCATGGATCTCGCCCGAGCTGCCTGGATATTGCAGCAGCGCCCCGAACACCGTGGACGCGTCCAGTTCCGTTTGCGGGTCGCCAACGACGACTTGCCAGCCGAGCGGCTCCGCGCGCGTGCGCACCACAGCAATCGTTTGCGGGTGACTATCCGCGTCGATGAAGAACGTCGATTTGCCATTGCGCCCCAGACGATGGGCCATCGCCATGGCTTCCGCCGCGGCGGTGGCCTCGTCGAGCAGCGAGGCATTGGCGATGGCGAGGCCGGTCAGATCGGCGACCATCGTCTGGAAATTGAGTAACGCCTCGAGCCGGCCTTGGCTGATCTCCGGTTGATATGGCGTGTAAGCGGTGTACCAAGCTGGATTTTCGAGAATATTACGCTGGATGACGGGCGGCAGAATGGTGCCGTAATAGCCTTGCCCGATCAGCGACACGGCGACTTTGTTTTTTGCTGCGGTCCGGCGCAATTTCCGCAGGACTTCCGATTCCGAAAGGCCCCGCCCGATGGCGAGAGACGCCTGCTGGCGAATGGATGCGGGAATGGTCTGGTCGATGAGATCGTCGAGACTTTTGGCGCCAACTGTTTCCAGCATCGCTCCGACGTCGTGGGGAGCGATGCCGATGTGCCGCCGTGAGAAATCGCCGGGATCGAATGTTGCGTTGGCCGATTTTGTCATCACATGCCTCATTGCAAAACGGTCCGATCACTATCAGGCGATCAGCGATTTGTAGGCTTGCTCGTCCATTAATTTTTCGAGCTGAGACTTTTCGGTAATCTTGATCTTGACGAACCAGCCCTCGCCCATCGGGTCGCGGTTCACGAGCGCGGGGTCTCCGACGATCGCTGGATTGATCTCGACGATCTCGCCGGAGACTGGCGCGTAGACATCCGATGCTGCCTTGACCGATTCGACGACCGCTGCCGGTGCGCCCTGCGCGAAGGTCGCACCGGCTGTCGGCAGTTCGACAAAGACCAGATCGCCAAGTTGCTCCTGCGCGTGTTGCGTGATGCCGACCGTGGCGACATCGCCATCGATGCGGAGCCACTCGTGATCCTTGGTGAATTTCAGCATGACACCTGGTCTCCCATTAACGGCGTTTGTATCTTGAAGGCACAAAAGGCATCTCGCATACGCGAACTTCGACCCGTTTGCCGCGCAGATCCGCGTAGAGCTGCCGGCCGCTTGCTGCGTACTCCGTCGCGACGTAACCCATAGCGACGGGTGCATTTACGCTCGGACCAAAGACCCCGGAGGTGACCAAGCCGATGTCTAACGGCGATGACGAGTTGGCAAATATTTGAGCTCCGCCTCGGATCGGAGCGCGCCCTTCCGGCCGCAGTCCGACGCGGCGCCGCGACGCGCCTGACGCCAGCTGCTTTTCGATAATTTCGGCACCCGGAAAGCGGCCCGGTCGCTCGCCGCCGGGCCGGCGACTTTTCTGGAGCGCCCATTCGAGCGCCGCTTCGACCGGAGTCGTCGTTGTATCGAGGTCGGAGCCATAGAGGCAAAGCCCGGCCTCGAGCCGTAGGCTGTCCCGCGCGCCAAGACCGATGGGGGCGACGGCAGGATCATCCAGCAACGCGCGAGCCAGTTCTTCGGCACGGTCGGTCGCTACGCTGATCTCAAAACCGTCTTCGCCGGTATAGCCCGAGCGAGAAACGCTGCAATCGGAGCCAAGTATGGAAAAAGTGCGGATATCCATAAAGCGCATACGGGCAACGTCCGGCGTCAAAAGCGAGAGCGCGGCTTCCGCGCCGGGCCCCTGCAGCGCCAGAAGCGCGCGATTGACCGGCTCAATCAAGCTGTCTTTGAGATGCGAGCGCACATGCGCCGCGTCTGCGTCTTTGCAAGCAGCATTGACGACAAGAAACAGATGGTCCCCACGGCTGGCCACCATAAGGTCGTCGAGAATGCCGCCGGCCGCATTGGTGAACAGCGCGTAGCGTTGCCGACCCTCAGCCAAGCCCAGAATATCGACCGGGACAAGGCCTTCGAGTTCACGCGCCGCATCGCGCACATCCCCTGAGCGCGGGCGCAGGATGAACTGGCCCATATGCGAGACGTCGAACAGGCCGGCGGCCGAACGCGTATGCAGGTGCTCGTGCAGGATGCCGTGCTTGTATTGAAGCGGCATATCGTAACCGGCGAAGGGCACCATACGCGCGCCAAGCTCAAGATGCAGGCGATGCAACGGCGTATGGCGCAACGACGCGGGTGCAGAGGTCGGTGTCATCGCGCCGCATCCAGGACGAGATTATCGAAAATAAAGAGGCGGCAGGATTGGATGAATATCATACGGCACCTCCTGGCCCGGCAAATGCCGGCCTTCGGTGCCCCCTCTGTCTGTTGGCCTGAGAACGTTAGCCCGTCGGCGGGCGCTTTATGCGCCACTTTCCAGAGTATCTTAAATCATCACGGTTCATGTGCCTGAGAGTTTCCGGGGCGGTTGCTCCTTCGGCGCCGGCAATCAAGCCGATCTCTCCCGAGATGATGTCGTAAAAGCACTGCAGAACCTTCCTAGCGACGAAAGACACTTTAGCCTTCCACGATTTTGTTGCAAGCCCTTTTGCCGTTTTAAAGACTCGCTTGCGAGCTAGCGACGGCCTACGGCGGTGATTGCAACAATTGCGCAGTCAGGGCACCTGGCTCAGGAAGGCGCGAGTGCGCGGGTCTTTCGCAGTTTTAGACAGCTCGGAAGGTGGGCCATGCTCCACGACAAGTCCGTGGTCGATAAAGTAGACGTGATCAGCTATTTCCCGCGCAAAACCCATCTCGTGCGTCACAAGAATTCTTGCCGCCCTTGGGATGCGTTTCGATCAAAGCTTCAACGACGTGTTGTTGAGAGTTGGCGAACTGAGGCAGTCGGGTCTCGCCCGATACCAAGCCCCTGAACAAGCGCAGGGGAACTCTAAATGGCCCTTCGTCAGTGCAAAGGTAATATCGAATTGAGCGCCGGCGGCGCGCCCTCTTGAACGGGACAACTGCCATCAGCGCACCAATGTCCGTTGAGAAACGAAAAACCCCCGGCGGTTTCCCGCCGAGGGTCATTATCGTTGTTAGGCTGTGATCAACCGATCAGGGCCAGAAGTTCCGCTGCACGCGGAAGATGCCCGACCACCAGCTCTGGTCTTGACACCGGCACGGCGGTTCCGCGCCATGGTCATGCTTCCCGCGAAAGCGGTGTTCATCTTCTGGTACATGACTTCGAGGCTGAGATCGAGGTTCTCAACCGGCGTCCACACCGTGCGCGAGCCGATCGTATACATCGACCAGTTCGCCGAGCTGCCCGCAATGCCGGCGGTGCCAGCCGGCTGCAGAGTTAAACTCGCCGCGGAGCTGTACGAAAGCTTGCCGTACGAGGCCCACAGCGAGGTCTTCCACATCGGGTTCCAGAAGTGCTCGTAACCGCCGATGATCGACCACCCCTTGGTCAGGTCCAGACTGCAGGTACCAGCCGCGGGAGTGTCACACACCGCATCCCAGGTCGGGCCAAGCGCAACCGAATTATACCAAGGATGCGCCGGTGCCTACGCCATAACCCTTGGTGACCGACAGCAACGGCGACGCGTTGTCGGCGATGTCATCTATGATGCCCTTCGTCCAGGTGACCTGGCCCTGAACGTAGTCCCCCTTGCCAAGCATCGGCAGGTTGAACTTCAGACCAGCATCGAACGACCAACCGGTCGAACTGCCCGGAGCGGTGCCGGCAACGCCAGCGACGTCGCTCGCCCGCACCTGGTGTACGTGACCGCCAACCATGGCGGAGCCCCAGGCCTGGTCAACGCGCAGGTTGCCGACAATGTCAGGCCACGACTGGTTGCCGTAGGTGACTGCCGTCGCGCCAGGAGCGAGCGGGGCGAATGGTGGAGCTGGCTGCGGAAGTGTACGTGAACAGCGACCCCATTCGTGATGCCGCTACGATGCGCATCGGCGTTCTCAAGTGAGAGGCTCGCCGACAGACCGTTGCCGAATTGAGCGGTATAGGCAAACAGCTGGACGCCGTTGCCGCCCTGGCCTTGCGACCACCACGGCGACGAGTTGGTGTACGGGTTGGCGTCGAAGGTGAAGAACGATTCCGTCTTACCAACCGTGAAGCCGGCCAACTGGATGAAGGCCGCCGGAGCGTAGATACGCGTATAGCCGCTCGCGCCGCTCAGGTTGGCAGGCGAAGCGTTGGCGGAGTTGACGCCGCTGTTATCGTCCGTGGAGCTGATAAACAGATAGGACCGCAGCGTGCCGTATTCGGTCTGGCTGCGGGTGTCCAAGGTTATGGCCGCGCGCGTACGCCAGTCCTGCAAGAACGCGTTGCGGTCGTTCATGTAGAGACCCGATACGCTGCCGCCGCTCGGGGTCGGCACGCCGTACGAGCCGCCGGCCTGGTAGTTCACTTCGGCGCGCACATAGCCGCCGACCTTGATGCAGGTATCCGTGCCCGGGATGTAATAGAACCCCGCGCCATACAGACTGCAAATCTTCACGTACTGGACCGGCTTGGCCTTGACGGGAAGATCGGCGGCCTGCGCCCCAGCCATCGCAACGAGACCCGCCGCGCTACCCAGGAGTAGGCTTTTCACCATCTTCATCTTGAACCTCCAAACATTGTTTGTCGTGAGAGGGTTCCGTATCCGACCAGTGCGACGAGCACCTTTGGAACTTCCCCTTGCTCCCCGCTCACCGGAGGAACGTTTCCCACCAACCGATCCACCCAACTTCGTTTCTACAAACCTGGGCTTGCCACTTGGTGCGATCCGTCAAACCGGAAAGCGCAACGCGGGGATGCCCCCCTCCGTCGCAGGAGGCAGATTAGCGATTGAGCCCTTCGGCGCAATGAATAAGGACCCTACCCACAGGCCTTTGGGGCGCTTTTCCCCCGAGTGTTGCGCAAAAAACACGCACTTGAAGCTGCTCTTTGTCCAAATCCAACACGAGTGAGAGTCTATGCTAATTCAATACCTTAACGCCCTTTGCCGCTCAGCGCGACTGGCGGAGAATTACTCGTCGCTCGCCCCCGCTGATATCGCTCAGGCAAAAACCAAGGCATTTTGGTCCATCTTTTCCCGGCGCCGGACCAAAGCCGCCTATTTGGCAGGCAATTTGACGGACCGCGTGAAACCATTTGGTTACCATCGCGGTGCCACCGAAGCCGGGTTGATTCTCCCGGGTCCGACGGATCATACCGTTCACTTTGCAAAATTCGACGGCATCGCGAATCGATTTGGTTCGATCAAGGCTTGACGGACGTTGCGCCTGAAACGTCAGCGCGAAGAAGAATAGCGAAGCCGCAAAGGCTGGCGGAGACGGAGGGATTCGAACCCTCGATACGCCTTTGGAGCGTATAACGGTTTAGCAAACCGCCGCCTTCAGCCACTCGGCCACGTCTCCGTAGCCCGCGGATATGCCCGACAGGGCCCGCCTTGGCAAGAAATCTCAAGACCAGCCTCGACCAAGGCGCGTGGCAAGATTATCGGTTTGCCCCGGCAGGTTAGCGCGGCGATGGTCGTTAATAGAGCGAGGCGCTTGGGCATATTTTCCGGACAAAGGTTATGACACTGTCCGTGCAGCAGGAGATTCTTCATGTCGACAAGAGTGACATCCGTGCTCGCTGGCGCGCTGATCGCGGCCGCGATGCTGACAGCCCCCTCGTCCGTCCACGCGGCGACCAACTACCCTTGGTGCGTGCAATACGGTGGCGGACTAGAGGGCATCGGGGCAACCAGCTGCGGTTTCGTCACTTGGGAACAATGCATGGCGACGGCGCGCGGAATGGGCGCGATGTGCGTGGAGAATCCGGCCTATATCGAGCCAAACGCGCGGCCGGCGAAACCGCGCAATCGCAAGCGGTCGTGACGTGAAACGCGGCTTGCGCAACTTGCTCGTGGTGACAGCCCGGATTTGACTGGATGAATCGCAAGCAGCGTCGCGCCACGCAAAAACAAAGCCAGGTTGGCGACCTTCGCCCGGGCGCCGCGAGCGACAGGATTGCCGCCTTGCAAGAGCGCGCGTTGCACCACCTCAATCGACGCGAACTCGTCGCCGCCGCCCAGGCGCTGAAAAAAATTCTGGCGTTGAACCCCAATTACGCAATCGCCCATGACGGCCTCGGCCAGGTCTATTTTGCGCAAGGAAAACTGGCCGACGCCTCGCAAGAGTTTGCGCGCGCGGCTGTGATCGCGCCGCAGGCGCTCGATCAATTCCTCCAAGTCGTCGCAAAGCTCGTCGCGCTCAAGCCCGTGCTCGGCGATGCGCTGAAGAAAGCATCCGCCGCGGGCGCTGGAATTCTACGTCCCGAGGAGCTTTTGGGTCCAGCCGGTCTCGCCGCGATTGCCGACGACGCGTATTTTCGCGTTGTGCTCGAAGTCCACTGTCGTGCGCGAACTGGCGATGGAGCGGCTGCTGACCTCGCTGCGCGCCGCGTTTCTCACCGCCGCCGCCGCCGATCCGCCGCGGACATACGACGGATCCTGACAGTCTCGCCTTCGCCGCCGCGCTGGCGCAGCAGTGCTTCATCAACGAATTTGTCTTCGCCGTTTCGGCGCCGGAAGCGGCGGACCTCGAGCGCCTCAAAGCGATGCTCGCGGACGCAGTTGCGCGCAGCTTGCCGGTGCATCCGCTGCGGCCGCTCGCGCTGGCGATGTACGTCGCGCTCGACGAGTTGCCCGAAGCGGAGGCCCTGGCGGCGCGCGCGTGGCCGGCGCCGGTTGCGGCCGTCATGACCCAACAGGTGCTTGAACCGCGCGAGGAACGGCGGCTGCGTGAATTGATCCCGCGCCTTACCCCGATCGGCGACGGCGTCACCGCTAACGTGCGCCTGCAATACGAGGAAAACCCCTACCCGCGCTGGGTGCGTCTCGTCGATCCGCCCCAGCCGATTTTGCTCGACGAGCATATCCGCCACCATTTTCCGGCCGCGCCGTTCCGGCCGCTCGGCGAGCGCGACCCGCTCGACATTCTGGTGGCCGGCTGCGGCACCGGGCGGCACGCGCTCGAGCTCGCGCAATCCTATCGCGGCGCGCGCGTCCTCGGCGTCGATCTCAGTCTCGCCAGCCTCGCCAGCGCCAGGCGCCGCATTCCGCAGCGGCTTTCCGGCAAGGTTGAATTCGCGCAAGCCGATATTTTCGCGCTGTCGTCCATCGGCCGCTCATTTGACCTGATCAATGCCGGCGGCGTGCTGCACCATATGGCCGACCCGCTGGCCGGCTGGCGCGAGCTCATCAAGCTGATGAAACCGGACGGCGTGATGCAGGTCGGCCTCTACAGTGCCTATGCGCGCCGCGAGATCGTCGCCGCTCGCGCGGCAATCGCCGCGCAGGGCTATCGCTCGACGCCCGATGACATCCGCCGCTGCCGGCAGGACCTGCTAAGCGGAGGACGAGAATTTCAAATACATGCGGCTCAACGATTTCTTCACGGTCAGCGAGTGCCGCGATCTGTTGTTTCACGTGCACGAGCGCCAGCTCACCATTCCGGAGATCAAGGCCTTCCTCGCGCAAAATGATCTGACGTTCATCGGCTTCGAGTTCAGCCCGCTGGAAGCCCACCTGCACTACCGCGATCTGTTCGCGCGCAACGGCTGGCCGTTCGGCGATCTCGATCGCTGGGACGCCTGCGAGCGCAATTGGCCCGACCTGTTCGCCGGCATGTATATTTTCTGGATTCAGAAAAGCTGAATCCGGCACCCGCTCACGCTGCCGCGCGAATGGCCGGTTCAAGCGCCGGCGACGGCGCCTGCGGATGCGCCTTGAGCCAATCGCGCGCGGCGCGCTGGGCCTGGCCGATTTCGCCGTCGCTCATCTGCTCGGCGATTTCACGGCGCAGCCGCGCCGCGTCCGGGTGCCCGCGCAGGGCGGCGATATTGAACCACTGATGCGCCGCCACCATGTCCACGGCGACGCCGCAGCCTGCCGAATAGATCATGCCGAGGTCGAAACACGCGCCCGCGTCCGCGGGTTCTGCGATGTTTGCCGCCGCCAATTCAATGCCAGCCATTTTTGGCTCCCCTTTAAGTCGTGCGCGTCGATTGCGACGCGCGCCCCTGTTGCTGGCAGAACTTTTCCGCCGGACAAGCGCGATCATCGGGATAAAATTTGAATGGCAGTTTAAGTATCGCGATGAATCGAGTGTGAACGATGCCGCGCGCCGGAAACCCCGCGATGTAGAATCATGCCGTAAATATTGGACTTTTCAGCGCTTGAGGAATCGCTAACCGCGACGCTTCAGGCGCCGCTAACCACCGGCCGATTTGGCTTTGCCGGCGCGGTCAAACCCGATCGATGAAAAAATATTGGCGCGCTGAACGACGCCGGCGCCGGCGCGGTCCTTGCGGGCAGCATGCGGAATGTTTCGATCCCCCCGCCGGCTATGCCCGGGTCGTGGCGCCTGTCATATCGAGCGACGGGCCAAGACCCTATCAGCCCCTTTTTCGACATGATCGTTGGCCAGTGAAACGCCAACCGTTCGGGAAATTTGCGGAGATTGCGTCGATGCGTTTGTTTGCGGCAGCCGGTTTCGGCTTGATGTTGCTTTTTTCCGGCGCGGCCATCGCCGCCAGCCCGGAAGGCACCTGGCTGTCGCAGGACGGCGGCACCAAGGTGCGCGTGACCGATTGCGGCGGCAATTTGTGCGGCACCGTGGTCTGGCTCAACAGCCCAACCGATCCGCAACCGGCAAGGCGAAGACCGACAAGCTCAATCCCGATCCGGCAAAGCGCGCGCGGCCGCTCCTCGGCCTGCGGGTAGTCGAACAGCTTGCGTCCGAGCGGGCCCAACAGCTGGTCCGGCCTCATCTACGACGCCGACGACGGCCGCATTTACTCGCGTGAATTTTGCAGTCGAAAGCGGAACCGCGCAACGCTCGAAAGGCTGCGTCCTCGCGGTGTTCTGCAAGGGCCAGCACTGGACGCGCGCCGACTGAGCGCGCGCCGCCGTGCTTTGATCAGCCGGCGCGGGCGCGCTGGCCGAACAGCACCGCCTGCACCTTCGGATCCTTCATGTCGATGCCCTGGCGCAGCTCGAGCCCGAGCGCCATGCCGCGTTGCACCGCCGGCCGCGCCTTCACGCGCTCGATCCAGGCCTTGAGGTGGGGGAATTCCTCGATGTCCTGGCCCTGCCGCTGCCAGCCGTTGACCCAGCCGATCAGCGCCATGTCGGCGATGGAATATTTGCCGGCGATGAAGTCGCGGTCCTTGAGGCGAATGTTCATCACGCCGTAGAGCCGGTTGACCTCATTGACGAAGCGATTGATCGCGTAGGTCACTTCCTCCAGGGCGTAGTTCTTGAAGTGATGCGTCTGCCCGGCGATCGGGCCGACGCCGCCCATTTGCCAGAACAGCCACTGGTCGACTTCGACGCGCGCCCGCTCGTCCGCCGGATAGAATTTGCCGGTCTTGCGCCCGAGATATTGCAGGATGGCGCCGGACTCGAAAATGGAGATCGGCCGCCCGCCCGGCCCGTCGGGATCGACGATTGCCGGCATGCGGTTGTTGGGCGAGATTTTGAGAAACTCCGGCGTGAACTGCTCGCCCTTGGCAATGTTCACCGGGACCATGGTGTAGGGCAGCCTGCACTCTTCCAGCATGATGGAAATCTTGAAGCCGTTCGGCGTCGGCCAGTAATAGAGTTCGATCGGCTTTGCCTTGGCACTTTGGCCTTGGCGCGTTTCTTGGTTCTGATTTTGGCTTTGCCAGCCGGCTTCGATTTGACTTTCCGCTTCGACGTCATGCGCGCCATGTCACTCTTCCTTTGCCGACAACTCCCACGATGCCTTTTGACCTATGGTTCCCGCCGCCAATCCGCAACCACCGCCGCGCGCAGCCGTCAAAAAAAATGCGCCCGCTAAGGCGCACCGAATATCGGAGACGACCGGTGAAAACACCGAGGGCGTCGGCGAAACTTTAAAGTCTCGCCGACGCCCTCATGTCATCGGAACCGGGGCGCCGCAGAGCGACGGCATGTCGCTGTTCACCCCATGACGCGCACCGGCCCGTATGACGCAATCTTCGACAATTCAAAATCGAAGATCGGGAAGTGGCGTCAGACTAGAGCCTCTTCTTGCGGCCCTTCTTTTTCTTCGCCATCTTCACTGCCTTCTTTCTGCGTTTAGCCATTGCTGCCCTCCTAGCCATGATGTCATGGCGGGTGTCGCATATCAGTGGCGTCGCGAATTGACGCACACTGCACTTCGATTACTACAGCACAATGTAAAAAACAGCGACTCCACTTAACAATGTGTGTATGCGCGCGCGTGTTGCATCGCATTGCAATGCGATGACTGCGCGACACGAAATGATGATTGCATGCACGACGATGCAACGTTGACGCGTCGCCAACGCATTGCCCGGCGCTACAAATCATTCGATAAAACAATGGTTTCTTGCATTCATGGTATCGGCATGCGCAGCGCGCCGCGCACGCGAATGTCTACGCGACGCGCGAATGGTTACGTCGCTTGCGCGTCGTCGATTGGTTTGCACACAGGTCGAAAATTTTTTTGCACAAAGCACGCTTTGAACGTTCGCAAACGACCGAAATCGATCAAAAACGAGCGAATCAGCGGCAAGTGATTTGCTTGCGCGCAGTCATGCGCGTGGAAACTTTTTGCCGCGCGTCGGTAAAAATTTGCGGTTGATTTGAAATTTTTTCAGACGCGTGCAATGCACGCGTCAGAGGCCGAGCTTCTTCCTGAGAAGTTCGTTGACGGCTTGCGGGTTGGCCTTGCCGCCGGACGATTTTATCACCTGGCCGACGAACCAGCCGATCGCTTTCGGGTTTGTCTTGGCGTCGGCGACCTTGTCCGGATTTTTCGCGATGATTTCGTCGATTGTCTTCTCGATGGCGCCCAGGTCGGTGACCTGTTTCAAGCCCTTCGCTCGACAATTGCGCGCGGATCGCCGCCTTTAGCTCCATACGATGCTCGAACAGATCCTTGCCGTCTTGGCCACCAAATAAGGTCGTTTACCTCCTTAGCGATCTTGGTCGAGATGATCTGGTCGATACGAGTTGCAACACCGTCGACGCAGTCGCGGTAGCAATAGGGCTAGTCACAATCGATAGACCAGCTTTGTTGAGGCGGCTGAACAATTCATTGATGACCCAGTTCGCGGCAGCTTTCGGCGTCGCGCTCCCTCAGCCACCTGCTCTCGAAAATATTCGCGCTGTCTCGCGCTCTTCGACCAGGCGGCCCGCATCGTAGGGCGACAGCGCAAAATCGCCGATGAACCGCGCCTTTTTCTCGTCCGGCAGTTCCGGCAGATGCGCCTTCAACTCCGCGATTTCGGCCTCATCCAGTTCCAGCGGCAACAAATCCGGATCGGGAAAATAACGATAGTCGTGCGCCTCTTCCTTGTTGCGCATCGAGCGCGTTTCTTTTCTGCCGGGGTCGTAGAGCCGCGTCTCCTGCTCGATTTCGCCGCCGTCTTCGATAATCTCGATCTGCCGCCGCGCCTCATGCTCGATGGCGTCGCCAATGAAGCTGATCGAATTCATGTTCTTGATCTCGCAGCGCGTGCCGAGCGGTGAGCCTGGCTTGCGCACGGAGACGTTGACGTCGGCGCGCAGGCTCCCCTTCTCCATGTCGCCGTCGCAGGTGCCGAGATAGCGCAGGATCGAGCGCAGCTTGGTGAAGTAGGCCTTGGCCTCATCGGCCGAACGCAGATCGGGCTTCGACACGATCTCCATCAGCGCGACGCCCGAGCGGTTGAGATCGACGGCCGACATGTTCGTGTGCCGGTCATGCAAGCTCTTGCCCGCATCCTGCTCCAGATGCAGCCGCTCGATGCCGATGGTGACCGGCGTCGCCGCCGGGCAGATCGATGCTCACCTCGCCCTCGCCGACGATCGGCTGCTTGTACTGGCTGATCTGGTAGCCCTGCGGCAGGTCGGGATAAAAATAATTCTTGCGGTCGAACACCGACTTGCGATTGATCTTTGCTTTGAGCCCCAAGCCGGTGCGCACCGCTTGCCGCACGCATTCGGCGTTGATCACCGGCAGCATGCCCGGCATCGCCGCGTCCACCAGCGAGACGTGGCTGTTGGGGGCGCCGCCGAATTCGGTCGAGGCGCCGGAGAACAGCTTCGACTTGGACGTGACCTGCGCATGCACTTCCATGCCGATGACGACTTCCCAGTCGCCGCTCGCGCCCGGAATCAACTTGCTCAGCTTGCCGTTTTTCGCCTGCGTGGCCATGGCGTTCTATGTCGTCCGCTTGCGCGCCGGCGTGCAAGAGCGCTTCCACCATCGCCGCCCATTCGGCGTCGAGTTCGCCGCTCGCCATCGGACGGTGCGCCTGCCGGTACCAGTAGCCGGCATTGCCGGCATCGCCCTCGACGCGATGCAGATAGGCGTGCACCCAGGCAGCGTCCGGGCTCTCCTCGCCCATCACCAGGCGATGCGCCTTGTCCCAGTCGCCTTTCTTCGCCCACCACAACGCGGCAGCGGCGGCGCCAACGTGGGCGGCGGTGCCTCACCATTGAGACTTCGCGGAATAGGCGGCAACGTCCATCGCACTCACCACCACGGCTGCGGCGCTGAATTTCCCCGCCGCCTGCTCCAGCACCTCGGCGGCGGAAAAAATCGTTTCCTCGTCGAACGGCCGGCCGATAATCTGCAGGCCGAGCGGCAATCCGTTCGCATCGAGGCCGGCCGGCACGGAAATCCCGGGCAGGCCCGCCATGTTCACCGTCACCGTGAACACGTCGTTCAAATACATCTCGACCGGATCGGCCTGGCCCTTCTCGCCGAGCCCGAAGGCCGCCGACGGCGTTGCCGGTGTCAGCATGACGTTGACGCCTTGCTTGAAGCAGTCCTCGAAGTCCTTCTTGATCAGCGTGCGCACTTTCTGCGCGCGCAGGTAATAGGCGTCGTAGTAGCCGCTGGAGAGCACATAGGTGCCGATCATCACGCGGCGGCGCACCTCGTCGCCGAAACCTTCGGCGCGCGTTTTCTCGTACATGTCGATGACGTCGCGGCCGGGCACGCGCAATCCGTAGCGCACGCCGTCGTAGCGCGCGAGATTGGACGAGGCTTCGGCCGGATTGACGATGTAATAGGCGGGCAGCGCGTATTTGGTGTGCGGCAGCGTGACCTCGACCAGCTCGGCGCCCGCCGCATTCAGCCAGCGCCTTCCCTGCTCCCACAAATTTTCGATTTCGGCAGGCATGCCCTCGACGCGATATTCCTTCGGGATGCCGACGCGCAGGCCCTTGATCGATTTGCCGATGGCATTTTCATAATCCGGCACGGGGATGTCGGCGCAGGTCGTGTCCTTTGCGTCAGGGCCCGCCATCGAGCGCAGCAGGATCGCGGCGTCGCGCACGCTGCGCGCGAAAGGCCCCGCCTGATCGAGCGAGGAGGCAAAGGCGACGATGCCCCAGCGCGAGCAGCGGCCGTAGGTCGGCTTCATGCCGACCGTGCCGGTGAAAGCCGCCGGCTGGCGGATCGAGCCGCCGGTGTCGGTGCCGGTGGCGCCGAGGCAGAGCTGCGCCGCGACCGCCGCCGCCGAACCGCCGGAAGAACCGCCCGGCGTCAGCGGCGTGTTGGCGCCTTTCCGCCGCCACGGCGAGATCGCCGATTGCCGAAATGCGAGGTCTCGTTCGACGAGCCCATGGCGAATTCGTCGCAATTGGTCTTGCCCAGCAGCACCGCGCCGTCGCGCCAGAGATTGGCGGTGACCGTCGAGTCGTAAGTCGGCACGAAATTGTCGAGGATGTGCGAGCAGGCGGTCGAGCGCACGCCTTCCGTGCAGAACATATCCTTGATCGCCAGCGGAATGCCTTCGAGCGGCCCGGCCTTGCCGGCCGCAATGCGCGCATCCGACGCTTTCGCCATGGCGGAGGCGCGCTCCGGCGTCTCCAGCACGAAGGCGTTGAGCGCGCGCGCCTTCTCGATTGCCGCGAGATGCGCATCGGCTAATTCGACAGCGGAGAACTTTTTCGCTTTCAGTCCGTCGCGCGCCTGGGCAATCGTGAGTGACGTCAGTTCACTCACGGCTTCGCCGCGTCCTTGCGCTCGTCTTTCGGCGCGGGCGCATCGGGCGCCGGCTCGCATGTAAAGCGCGCCGCTTCCTCGCGCAGAATTCGTTCACGCTCTTCCGGCGCCAGCGCCTCGAGCATGTCCATGAATGCCATTTCGCAGGCGATGCACATTTACTCGACCACTTTCGGGACCAAAAAGAAATTATCCTCGCTCGCCGGCGCGTTCCTCAGAACCGCCTCGGCGTCGCCGCCGTCGGTCACCACGTCCTGCGCGCATCTTCATCGTCATCGGCGTCACCGAGGTCATCGGCTCGACGCCATCGATATTCACTTCCTGCAACTGCTCGACGAATGCGAGCATGGCGTTGAGTTCGCCCTGCAGGCGCTCGACCTCGTGCCCGCCCACGGCAATGCGGGCGAGATGAGCGATGCGGCGGACGGTCGCGGCGTCGACGGACATAGGGACCTCGGTAATCCCCGCGCATATAGCAGAGGGCCGTTTGCCGCCGCAATGGACGCAACGAAATTGAGGTGATGCTGCCTGCTTGTTGTGCTACCGAGCGGCAAATGCCCGCTCCGATTTTGCCGCTCACCGACGCCGCCGCGCATTTTGCCGCGCGCGGAACGTTGATCGGGCTCGATCTCGGCACAAAAACCATCGGCGTTGCCGCCTCCGATCCCGACCGCAAGCTCGCTACCGGCGTGACGACGATTGCGCGCAAAAACTTCACCGCCGACGCGACACATTCTGCTTGCGCTCGGTGCCGAACGTTCCGCCACCGGCTTCGTGCTCGGCCTGCCAGTCAACATGGACGGCTCGGAAGGCCCGCGCGCGCAGTCGAGCCGCGCCTTCGCCCGCAATTTCTCCAAGTTGACCGACTTGCCGATCGCGCTGTGGGACGAGCGGCTTTCCACCGCCGCGGTCGAACGCGGCCTCATCGAAGCCGACATGAGCCGCAAGCGGCGCGCCGCCGTAATCGACCAGCACGCCGCCGCCTTTATCCTGCAGGGCGCGCTCGACCGCCTCGCCAATTTGAAACGCTGAATTATCGCGCGCAAAAGGGCGGACGCGCGGCCCGCCCTTTGAGCGTCATCGCTTTTTCATCAGTGGCCGGTGTAGCAGGGCGTGTAGTCGCCCGATCCCGGCGAAATCGTGCAGTTACCCTCGCTGCTATTGCCCGGCCCGTAGTAATAGCGCGGTCCGCGCGCATAGCCGTAAACGGGCGCCGGAGCGTAATCGTAGGCATAATAACCGGGCGCATAGGCGTAGTACGGCCCGTCGCCGTAATAATAGCCGTAGTTCGCGTTTGCCGCCGCGGCGCCGACCAATGCGCCCGCGGCAAAACCGCCAATGGCGGCCGCGTTGCGACCATGGGCCGCCTGACTCGGTGTCGCCGTCATCACGGCAAGCGCGCCCGTGAGCGTCAGGGCCGCTGCATATTTCATCGCTGTTCGCATGATGAACCTCCTTCAAGTCTTGTCATCGAGACGCCCGCCTTGTGGGCTGTTCTTCGGTTCCGCGCAGCAGAACCGTTCCGGCGGCGCCACCACCGGCGTGATCCAGGGGTCAACGGGCAACGGCAGCGGACGTTCCGTTAATCATGCCCGCTATTCCTCACGACACTGTGTGGACGGCGCGCCAACCGCCCTTGCCGGGAACCGCGGTTCCGCCTATAGAACTCGCTTTAATGAACATCGCGCCGAAATCATCGTTCGTCCTCCACAAAAAGCACTTGTTGGGGATCGAAGGGCTTTCCAGCGATGAGATTTACGGCCTGCTCGACCTCGCCGAGGAATTCGTCGAACTCAACCGGCAGATCGAGAAAAAACGCGCCTCGCTGCGCGGCCGCACCCAGATCAATATGTTCTTCGAGTCCTCGACGAGGACGCAATCCTCGTTTGAATTGGCGGGCAAGCGGCTCGGCGCCGACGTGATGAACATGTCGGTCGGCCAATCGGCCATGCGCAAAGGCGAGACGCTGATCGACACCGCGATCACGCTCAACGCCATGCACCCCGACATTCTGGTGGTGCGCCACCAATCCTCCGGCGCCGTGGAATTGCTCGCCAGCAAGCTCGACTGTTCGGTGATCAATGCCGGCGACGGCGCGCACGAGCATCCGACGCAGGCGCTACTCGACGCGCTCACCATCCGCCGCAACAAAGGCGGCATCGAAGGCTTGCTGGTGGCGATCTGCGGCGACATCCTGCATTCGCGCGTCGCCCGTTCCAACATCATGCTGCTCAACGCTGTCGGCGCGCGCGTGCGCGTCATCGCGCCCTCCACGCTGCTGCCGGCCGGCATCGAGCGCTTCGGCGTCGAAGTCGCCCACGACATGCGCGAGGGTTTGGCCGGCGCCGACATCGTCATGATGCTGCGGTTGCAGCGCGAGCGCATGAACGGCTCCTACATTCCCTCGTTGTCGGAATATTTCCACTTCTGGGGCCTCGACGAGAAGAAGCTCTCCTACGCCAAGCCCGGCGCGCTGGTGATGCACCCCGGACCGATGAACCGCGGCGTCGAGATCGATTCCATCGTCGCCGACGGCGCCCAGTCGCTGATCCGCGAGCAGGTGGAGATGGGCGTCGCCGTGCGCATGGCGGTGCTGGAAGCTTTGTCGCGGAATTTACCCAATGCGTAATTCTTCGTCATTCCGCGTCGCGCCGAGAGGCGCGAACCCGGAATCCAGAAACTTGCGCCGAGCCTATTTCTGGATTCCGGATCGCCGCTTCGCGGCGTCCGGAATGACAGGTTAGGTTAGCCCATGTTGTCAGACCGCCGCCCGATCCTGCTCGCCAACGCCCGGATCGTCGATCCGTCGCGCGAGCTGGATTTTCCCGGCGACCTGCTGATCGCCGACGGCGTCATCCGCGAGGCGAAAAAGGGCATCGGCGCCAGCGGCGTGCCGGAAGGAACGGAAGTGATCGATTGCCGCGGCAAGGTGGTCGCCCCCGGCCTTGTCGACATGCGCGCCTTCATCGGCGAACCGGGCGCCGGCCACCGCGAGACGCTCGCGTCTGCAAGCCAGGCGGCAGCAGCCGGCGGCGTCACCACCATCGTTTGCCAGCCCGATACCTCGCCAGCAATCGACGATCCGGCCACCGTCGATTTCGTGCTGCGCCGCGCCCGCGACACCGCGATCGTGCATGTGCATCCGATGGCGGCGCTGACCAAGGGGCTCGGCGGCAAGGAGATGACCGAGATCGGCCTGCTCAAAGCCGCCGGCGCCGTCGCTTTCACAGATGGCGAGCGCTCCATCACCAACGCGCAGGTGATGCGCCGCGCGCTCACTTACGCGCGCGATTTCGACGCGCTGATCGTGCATCACACCGAAGATCCCGATCTGGTCGGCGAAGGCGTGATGAACGAGGGCGAATTCGCCGCCCGCCTCGGACTGATGGGCATTCCGAAGACGGCGGAGACGGTGCTACTCGAACGCGATATCCGCCTCGTTGCGCTGTCGGGCGGGCGCTACCACGCCGCCTCCATCACCTGCGCGGAATCGCTCGACGAGCTGCGCCGCGCCAAGGACGCCGGCTTGTTCGTCACTGCTTCGGCCTCGATCAATCACGTCACGCTCAATGAAAACGACATAGGCTCCTACCGAACCTTCTTCAAAGTCTCGCCGCCGCTGCGCGCCGAGGACGACCGCAAGGCGCTGGTCGAAGGACTGGCGAGCGGCCTCATCGACGTGGTGATGTCGGACCATAATCCGCAGGACGTGGAAACCAAGCGCCTGCCGTTTGCCGAAGCGGCGGCCGGCGCCATCGGGCTCGAAACCATGCTCTCCGCAGGCTTGCGGCTGGTGCATTCCGGCGAGGTCAAGCTCACGATGATGTTGCGCGCGATGTCGACGCGGCCGGCCGAGCTGCTCGGCCTTCCCGGCGGCACGCTCAAGAGCGGCGCCGTCGCCGACGTGATCGTCGCCGACATCGACATGCCCTGGGTGCTCGATGCGGCGGAGCTCAAATCCAAGTGCAAGAACACGCCGTTCGACGAAGCCCGCCTCACCGGCCGCGTGGTGCGCACCATCGTCAGCGGGCGCACCGTGTACGAATACGTATGAGCACGCCACTCGATTTCGCCGTCGGCTATCTGCTCGGCTCGATCCCGTTCGGCCTCATCATCACGCGCGCGGCCGGTGCGGGAGACATCCGCGCCATCGGTTCCGGCAATATCGGCGCCACCAACGTGCTGCGCACCGGCCGCAAGGATCTCGCGGCGGCGACACTCGTCTGCGACATGCTCAAGGGCACGCTCGCTGTATTTGCGGTCGGCCACTACTCTGGCGCCAATGCCGCGCTCGTTGCCGGGCTGGGAGCCTTCATCGGCCACCTGTTTCCGCTGTGGCTCAAATTCAAAGGCGGCAAGGGCGTCGCCACCTATATCGGCGTGCTGATCGGGGTCTACTGGCCGGCGGCGTTGATCTTCGGCGCAGTCTGGCTCGCGGTCGCCGCCCTATTCCGCTATTCCTCGCTTGCCGCCTTGGTCGCCAGCGCGCTCACGCCCATCGGGCTTATTGCGTTCGAGCGGCCGAAAGCGGCGGCGCTGTTTTTTGTCCTGACCATTCTCACCTGGATCATGCATCGCGCCAATATCCGCCGCCTGCTCAATGGCGGTGAAGGCAAGATTGGCGCAAAAGCCTGAAAGGCTCGCGTTGACGATTACGCCTGCCTCCGGCGATGCCTCGCGTGCGACTTAGCAGCTGCCAGCTTCGGCATCGTCTCGGGCCTGTCCGTCGGCGTTGTCATCGTCGAGGCAGCGAAACGGTCGGGCTCGTTAATCACCGCGCGCGTGGCCGGCGAACAGGGCCGCGAAGTCTTTGCCGCGCCGAACTCGAGATCGCCGGCCGGCTCGAGCGTCACGGCGGCGCCTTTGTTTCGCTGATATAAGATCGCCTCGATTCGAGAGGCCCCAATGATTTTCCGAGCACTCGCCGCTTTGACAATCGTCGTTGCGTGCCAAGGATTCTCCGCACAGGCGCAAGACCAAAGCTTTGCCGCATTCACCGCCGAGCTGTGGCCGGACGCGCGGGCCAAGGACATCACACGCGCGAGCTTCGACCTCGCCATGCGCGGCGTCACGCCGGATCAACGCGTCATCGCCGCCACCAAGCGGCAGCCGGAATACGGCAAGCCGGTCGGCGATTACATCAACGCGGCGGTCTCCAAGGGCCGCATCGCGCGCGGGCAAGCCAAGGCGAAGGAATGGACGAAAACCTTCGACGCGGTGGAGAAGAAGTTTGGCGTCGAGCGCTGGCTGCTGATCGCGCTTTGGGGCATGGAAACCGACTACGGCGCCGAGAAGGATCGCTGGGACGTGTTCCGCTCGCTGGCGACGCTCGCTTACGTGAAGTATCGCGACCCCTATTTCCGCAACGAGCTGATTGTCGCCATGGGCATCATGCAGAAGGGAAAATTTCCGCGCGAGCGCATGGTCAGCTCCTGGGCCGGCGCCATGGGGCAGACGCAGTTCATGCCGACCAACGTCGTCGATTACGCCATCGATTTTTCCGGCGACGGCAAAAGCGACATCTGGACCAATGTCCCGGACGTGCTCGGCTCGACCGGCAACTATCTGCACAAGGGGCACTGGATATACAAATTGCCCTGGGGTTTCGAGGTCATGCTGCCGAAGGGCTTCGACATGATGAAGAGCCACGCCAGCTTCGACGAATGGAAGACGCTCGGCGTGCGTCGCGCCGACGGCAAGGCGTTCCCGCGCGACGCGCAAGGAATCCTCTTTTTCCCCGCCGGCGCAACAGGTCCGGCGATCATGGTCACGGACAATTACGCCGTGCTCAAGGAGTACAACAACTCGGACGCCTACGCGATCGCGGTCGGCCATCTCGCCGACCGCATGCAGGGCGCAGCGCCGTTCAAGGCGGCGTGGCCGCGCGACGATCATCCGCTGTCGCGCGACGCGCGCATTGCGTTGCAGAAGAAGCTTGCAAGCCTCGGTTACAAGGTTCTCGATTTCGAAGGCCACGTCGATTTCGACCTGCGCGACAACATTCGCGCCGAGCAGAAAAAATTTGGCATGACGCCCGACGGCAACCCGACCCCGACGTTTCTCGCGAGACTCGGCCTCGATATGAAGTGATCAGCCGCCATTGCCGCGACCGGACCGGCTTTCGCTTTCCGCTTCCGTCCGCGCCATGTCGAGAATTTAGCCGAGCGTCTGCAGCCCGTGCTGCGCGCAATCGCCGCGAGATCGCCGGCGAGCGCGGCGACGTAATCGGCAACCGCGGCGCGGTCGCCGGAGGGAGCCGGCGCGGAAACGGTTTGGTTAGGCATTGCCGGATAAATACATGCTCTGCTCGCGACAGTAATCTTTTAATAGCATTGTGGAGAAAATACACCCCTTGGTTGCACCCTGCGCGTCTCTTTGATGCCCGATTTGCCTGCTTTTACAGGCCCGAAAATCGGCCCGATTTGACAGCGGGGGGCTCCTTCCCCATGTTCCGGCCAGAGCAAGTGGCCGATTCCGCCCCGATTCGTTGCGTGGTTTGCGGATAACCCATTGGAATCTCATGAAAGTTGTCGTTGTCGAGTTGCCTTCCAAAGCGAAGACGATCAACAAATATCTTGGACCCGGTTACGAGGTGCTGGCGTCGTTTGGCCATATCCGCGACCTGCCGGCCAAGGACGGATCGGTCGACCCGGACAATAATTTCAAGATGCTCTGGGAGGTCGATCCGCAGTCGCAAAAGCGGGTCAACGACATCGCCCATGCCCTCAAGAAGGCCGACACGCTGATCCTCGCCACCGACCCCGACCGCGAGGGCGAGGCGATCTCCTGGCACGTGCTCGAAGCGCTCAATGAAAAGAAGGCGCTGAAGGACCAGACGGTCGAGCGCGTCGTCTTCAACGCCATCACCAAGCAGTCGGTGACCGAGGCGATGAAGCATCCGCGCAAGATCGACCACGCGCTGGTCGATGCCTATCTTGCCCGCCGCGCACTCGATTATCTCGTCGGCTTCACTTTGTCTCCCGTGCTCTGGCGCAAGCTCCCCGGCGCCCGCTCGGCCGGCCGCGTGCAGTCGGTCGCGCTGCGACTTGTCTGCGACCGCGAACTGGAAATCGAGAAATTCCGCGCCAAGGAATACTGGTCGATCCTCGCCAAGCTTAAGACGCCGCGCGATGAAAGTTTCGAAGCACGTCTCGTCGGCGCCGACGGACAGAAGCTCCAGCGGCTCGATATCGGCTCGGTCGTGCAGGCCGACGATCTCAAGAACGCGCTGGAAAACGCGACCTTCACCGTCGCCAATGTCGAGGCAAAGCCTGCGCGGCGCAATCCACCGCCGCCGTTCACCACCTCGACCCTGCAGCAGGAGGCCAGCCCGCAAGCTCGGCTTTGCCCCGGCCATCGCCATGCGCCTCGCACAGCGGCTCTACGAAGGCGTCGAGATCGACGGCGAGACCACCGGCCTCATCACCTATATGCGCACCGACGGTATCGACCTCGCGCCGGAGGCGATCGCCGATATCCGCGCCATGCTCGGCAAGAATTACGGCAAGGAATATGTGCCGGCGAGCCCGCGCGAATATCACAACAAGTCGAAGAACGCACAGGAAGCACACGAAGCGATCCGCCCGACGTCCGCCAGCCGCACGCCGGCCGAAGTCGCTAAGTACGTCGACCGCGATCAGGCCCGCCTTTACGAGCTGATCTGGAACCGCGCCGTGGCGAGCCAGATGGAATCCGCCGAGCTCGAGCGCACCACCGTCGATATCGTGGCCAAATCGGGCGCGCGCATGATCGACCTGCGCGCCACCGGCCAGGTGGTGAAGTTCGACGGCTTTCTCACGCTCTATCAGGAAGGCGAGGACGAAACCTCCGAGGATGAGGAATCGCGCCGCCTGCCCGCCATGTCGCAGGACGAGCGCCTCGCCAAAGAGGCGATCGAGGCTGCGCAGCATTTCACCGAGCCGCCGCCGCGTTTCTCCGAAGCGGCGCTGGTCAAGCGCATGGAAGAGCTCGGCATCGGCCGGCCTTCGACCTACGCCTCGATACTGCAAGTACTGCAAGACCGCGGCTATGTGCGCATCGACAAAAAGCGCCTCATCCCCGAAGACAAGGGCCGCGTCGTCGTCGGCTTTCTGGAAAGTTTCTTCAAGCGCTACGTCGAATACGATTTCACCGCCGCGCTGGAAGAACAGCTCGATCGCGTGTCCAACAACGAGATCGACTGGAAGAAGGTGCTGGAGGATTTCTGGACCGACTTCATCGGCGCCGTCGACGAAATCAAGGAAATGCGCAACCGCAGTCGTGCTCGACGCACTCAACGACCTGCTCGAGCCGCACATCTTCCCGGAGCACGAAGACGGCAGCGCCGCGCCGGCAGTGTCCGCAATGCGGCACCGGCGAACTGTCGCTAAAGACCGGCCGTTTCGGCGCTTTCATCGGCTGTTCGAATTACCCGGATTGCACCTTCACCCGGCAGATGACGCCGGGCGCCAACGGCAACCAGCCGACCAAAGTGCTCGGGACCGACCCGGCCACCGGTCTCGACGTGACCATTCGCGGCGGACGCTTCGGCACCTACTTGCAGCTGGGCGAAGAGATCAAGGCGCCGAAGCTGAAGAAGGGTCAGAAGAAGGACCCGGACGCGCCCGAGCCGGTGAAGCCGAAACGCTCCAGCCTGCCGAAAGGCGTCGAGGCCGACCAGATCGATCTCGACAAGGCGCTGGCGCTGCTCGCGCTGCCGCGCGAAGTCGGCAAATCGCCGGAAGACGGCGAGCCGATTCTCGCCGGCGTCGGCCGCTTCGGGCCTTACGTCAAACACGGCAAGGTCTATGCGAGCCTCGAAGAAGGCGACGATGTTCTCACCGTCGGCCTCAACCGTGCCATGCATCTGATCGCCGACAAGATCGCCAATCCGAAAAAGGGCCGCCGCTTCGGCGCCGATCCCGGCAAGGCGCTGGGCGATCACCCCGACAAAGGCGGGCCGATCGTGGTCAAGAACGGCCGCTATGGTCCCTATGTCAGCCACAACGGCGTCAACGCCACGCTGACCGGCGACAAGACGCCGGACACCGTGACGCTCGATGAAGCCATCGTGCTGCTCGATGCGCGCGCCGCCGCGATGGGCAATTCACCGAAAGGCCGCCGCGCCGCCGGACGCAAGCAGCCATCCGGCAAGGCCGCGGCCAATCCTCCGGCAAAGCCCGACGCAACTCCGCGGCCAAGGCCCGCGCCAAAAAAGCCGCCTGCTACGTCGAAGGCAAAAAAGCCGGCCGCCGTCGCCGCCAAGGCAAAGCCCGCGCGCCGCACCAAGGCCGCCGCCGAATAGGCGGCTGGCGAAGCGTACTTTCAATCACTACATTTGATTTATACAGGCGCCTCTTCGGCGCAGGAACTATTCATTTTGAACAAACAATCCACAACCTCCCTCGCTCCCCTCCAAGGCTGACATCCTCGCCTTCATCGGCAAGCGTGCCGGGCAAAGTCGGCACCCGCGAAATCGCCCGCGCCTTCGGCCTCAAGAACGCCATGCGCGCCGAACTCAAGCGCCTGCTGCGCGAACTCGGCGACGAGGGCGCCGTCGAGAAAGCGGCACAAGAAACTGCACCACCCCGGCACCCTGCCCTCCACCGTGCTCGCCGACATCACCGCGCGCGACGCCGACGGCGATCTCATCGCCACGCCCGACGAATGGGACGAAGAGGCGCATGGGCCAGCGCCGAAAATCCGCATTCCCGTTCCGCGCAAAACCCGGCCCGGCGAAGCCGCCGGCCTCGGCGACCGCGTGCTGCTGCATGTGCGAAGAAGCCGACGAAGACCACGGCATCCGCCATCGCGGCCGCGTCATCAAGATCATCGACCATCCCAAAGCGCGCGTGCTGGGGATTTTCCATAAAGCGCCGAACGGCGGCGGCCGGCTCGAGCCGGTCGATAAAAAAATGATCAACAAGGAGATCATCATTCCCGCTGGCGCTACCGCGCAGGCCGAAGACGGCGACCTGATCGCTGTGGAAGTCGGCCGCGCGCCGCGGCTTGGGCTGCCGACCGCACGCGTCATCGAACGCCTCGGCTCGCTGCAAGAGCGAGAAGGCCGTCAGCCTGATCGCCATCCATGCCCATTCCATTCCGCAGGTATTCCGCGCCGACACGCTGCGCGACGCAGAAGCGTGCAAAACCGGCGACCCTCGCCGGACGTGAGGACTGGCGCGACGTGCCCTTCGTCACCATCGACCCACCCGACGCCAAGGATCACGACGACGCCGTGCACGCGGAGCCCGACGAGACCGCCAACAATCGCGGCGGCTTCATCCTTTCAGTCGCCATCGCCGACGTCGCCCATTACGTCACGCCCGGATCGGCGCTCGACCGCGAGGCTCTGGTACGCGGCAATTCGGTCTATTTCCCCGACCGCGTGGTGCCGATGCTGCCGGAGCGCATCTCCAACGATCTGTGCTCACTGCGCGCGAAGGAAGACCGCGCCGCGCTCGCCGTGCGCATGGTGATCGGCGCCGACGGACGCAAGCGCTCGCACAAGTTCCACCGCATCATGATGCGCTCGGCGGCGAAACTGTCCTACCAGCAGACGCAATTCGCCATCGGCGGCCGCACTGACGACGACACCGAGATGCTGGTCAAGCCGGTGCTCGAGCCGCTCTACGCGGCTTACGAGGCGCTGAAGATCGCGCGCGCCGAGCGCGGGCCTCTAGATCTTGATTTGCCCGAGCGAAAAATCCTGCTCAAGCTCGACGGCACCGTCGACCGCGTGGTCACGCCGGACCGGCTGGAGGCGCATCGGCTGATCGAGGAATTCATGATCCTCGCCAATGTCGCCGCCGCCGAAACGCTGGAGAAGGCGCGGGTGCCGCTGATCTATCGCGTGCATGACGAGCCGACGATGGAAAAGCTTCATGCTTTGCGCGAATTTCTTGCTACGCTCGACATTCCCTTCGCCAAAGGCGGCGTGGTGCGCGCCTCCGCCTTCAATACGGCATCCTTGCCCGCGTCAAAGGCCGCGACACCGAGCAACTGGTCAACGAAGTAGTGCTGCGCAGCCAAGCGCAGGCGGAATATGCGGCGGAAAATTACGGGCACTTTGGCCTCAATCTGCGCCGCTACGCGCATTTCACCTCCCCGATTCGCCGCTATGCCGACCTGATCGTGCATCGAGGGCTGATCCGCGCGCTCAAGCTCGGCAATGACGGCTTGCCGGAGGCGACCGACCACAAGCAGCTTGCGGAGATCGCCGCCGAGATTTCCACCACCGAGCGCCGCGCCATGCTCGCCGAGCGCGAAACCAACGACCGGCTGATCGCGCATTTCCTCGCCGACCGCATCGGCGCCACATTCGACGGCCGCATTTCCGGCGTCACCCGCGCCGGGCTTTTCGTCAAGCTCAACGAGACCGGCGCCGACGGCTTCGTGCCGGCGCGCACCATCGGCGAGGAGTATTTCCGTTTCGAGGAAGCCGCGCGCGCCATGATCGGCTCGCGCTCCGGCGCAGACCTACCGGCTCGGCGATCCGGTTACGGTGAAGCTCGTCGAAGCCGCCCCTGTCGCCGGGGCTTTGCGTTTTGCGCTTGTCTCCGAAGGTCGCATCGACGCCAAGCGGCGTCCGATGCATCACCGGCCAGAGCGCCACGAACGCGGCAAGCATTCGCGATATCGCGGGCACAAGCGGAAGGCACGATGAGCACCGATCACGGAAAACACATGGCCGAACGGATGACGACGTCGGAGCGCGATCAGTCGTTTCCCGACAGCGAGCCGCGGGATGCTGCGACCTTGATGCTCATCGACCGCGCCGACAAGGCGAAGCCGAAAGTGCTGCTCGGCCGCCGCCACGCCAGCCACAAATTCATGCCCGGCAAGTTCGTCTTTCCCGGCGGGCGCATCGAGGCCGTCGATGCGAAAATGACCGCGGTCAGCGAACTGCATGCGGAGATGGCGAAAAAGCTGGTGACGCGCGTCGCCAACCCTGTTCCCGATTACGCGCGCAGCTTTCCGCTCGCCGCGATCCGCGAGATGGCGGAGGAAACCGGGCTCCTGCTGGGCGTCAAGCGCGATGCGCCGCCGCAGGTGCCGGGCGATATCTGGGCCGAGTTCGCCAAGGCGCACGTTTACCCCGATCTCGCCCATATCCATTTCATCGCTCGTGCCATTACGCCACCGCGGCGGCCGCGCCGCTTCGACACGCGCTTCTTCACCACCGATGCGACGGCCGTCGCCCACACCATCGAAGGCGTGGTCGGGGAAAATTCCGAGCTGGTCGAGCTGGTGTGGATCCCGATCGCAGACGCGGCCAAGCTTGACATGCCGACCATCACCAGCGTCGTCCTGGAGGAGCTCGATGCGCGCGTTGCCGCCGGCATGGGCCACGATTTGCCGGTCCCGTTCTACTACATGAAGCCCGATAACACGTTCATGCGAGACCTGCTGTAAACGCCGGAAATTGCCGCTTTCTTGACTTTTGCCGGTTCGACGCTAGGTTCCCGGCCAACACCAGTGAGGGTTCCATGGCCAAAGCCGCCAGTCTGAAGATCAAGCTTATTTCCAGCGCCGACACCGGCCACTATTACGTGACCAAGAAGAATTCGCGCACGCAGACCGAGAAGCTGACCAAGAAGAAATACGATCCGATCGCGCGCAAGCACGTCGAGTATCGCGAGTCGAAGATCAAGTAAGCGCGACGCGACACTGCGAATGACAATGGCGCCGCGTGGGCGCCCTTTACATTTCGACGAGCGTCAAATTGGTGGCCGGCCGGAGAGCGGAGACTCGAGGAGGCCACTCACACCGCTCCCGGGCCGGCCGAACCCCACGAGGACCCAGGAGATGCGGCGGACCTGAGCTCTCCGCAGGGTATTGAATTCGCAATCGCACCAAGGCGATTGTGACAAGGCTAGTCCAAGCCGGCCGCGCGGCCAAACGGTTTTTTACACGCTGAAAAAGTTGCGGGATTTAGGCTTGTCGCCAGACGCAGGCAGCGCCGGCGAAGCGACTCAGGCGGCCGCCGGCACCACGCGATTGCGGCCGTCGCGCTTGGCGCGATAGAGCGCCTCGTCGGCGCGTTTCAAAATCGCCGCGGCCGTGTCGGTCGGCTCGGCCAGAGCGGCGATGCCGATGGAGATGGTGATTTCCAGGCTGCGCGCGCCCTGCTGGATGACGAAGGACTCGGTGGCGATGCGCCGGCGCAACCGCTCGGCGACCATGGTCGCCACCGCCATGTCGGTCTCCGGCATCACCAGCACGAATTCCTCGCCGCCGTAGCGGCAGGCGAGATCGATGTTGCGGATCGACTTGCGGATGCGCAGCGCAAATTCGCGCAACACGTCGTCGCCGGCGTCGTGGCCGTGCGTGTCGTTGACCGACTTGAAGTAGTCGATGTCGAGCACCATCACCGCGATCGGCTTGCCGCGCGAAGCGGCCTGCTCGACCAGCGTGGCGAGATGCGTCTCCATGTAGCGGCGGTTGAACAGGCCGGTGAGCGCGTCGGTGATCGCCATCTCGACCGTCAACTGCACGTTGTCGCGCAGCCGCTCGGTGTAGCGCTTCTTCTTGATCTGCGTGCGCGCGCGCGCCAGCAGCTCGTTCTTGTCCACCGGGCGGATCAGGTAATCGTTGACGCCGATCTCCAGCCCGCGCACCAGCTGCGCGTTGTTGTCAGCCTCGGCGACGGCGAGGATCGGCACGTTGCGGGTGCGCTCCAGCGAGCGGATCTGGCTGCACAGGCGCAAGCCGTCGAAATCCTTCAGGCCGAGCGAGACAATGGCGAGATCGTAGTTGCCCTCGGCGGCATGGAACAGGCCCTCGTTCGGATTGCTTTCGACGTCCACCGTGTGTTCCTGCGACAGCGTCTCGAGGATGCGCTGGTAGGAATTGGGCCGGTCGTCGACGATCAGGATGCGGCCATTGCGGCCGGTCTCGGCGACCGCCTCCTTTTCCGGGCTGTGGATGCCGATTTCCTTAGAAGTGAGCGCGCGCATGCGCAGCTCGTCAGTCACCATCTTCAATCTTGCGAGCGAGCGCACGCGCGAGATCAGCGCCACGTCGGTGACCGGTTTGGTGAGGAAATCGTCGGCGCCGGCTTCCAGCCCGCGCACGCGGTCGGACGGCTGGTCGAGCGCGGTGACCATGACGACGGGAATGTGGTGCGTCGCAGGGTTAGACTTGAGCTTGCGGCAGACCTCGAAGCCGTCCATGTCCGGCATCATCACGTCGAGCAGCACGATGTCGCATTCGGCACGCTCGCACAGCGACAGCGCTTCGGGTCCGCTTTGGGCGGTGGTGACGTCGAAATATTCCGCCGACAGCCGCGCCTCAAGCAGCTTCACGTTGGCCGCAACGTCGTCGACGACAAGAACGCGCGCGCTCATGCCAACACCATGACATATTTTTTCGTCATTCCGGGGCGCGAGCGAACCCGGAATCCAGAAATAAGCGCTGAGCCTGCATCTGGATTCCGTGTCCGCGCCTTCGGCGCGTCCCGGAATGACATTGAGTTTTTCATCACGCCGGGCCTAAAAAATGACGGATCGTTTCGATGAACTTGCCGACCGATATCGGCTTCGACAGGTAGGCCTCGCAGCCGCCCTCGCGGATGCGCTCCTCGTCACCCTTCATGGCAAAGGCGGTGACGGCGACAACGGGAATAGCCTTCAGCTCGGCGTCGTCCTTGAGCCATTTGGTCACTTCCAGGCCGGACACTTCCGGCAACTGGATGTCCATGAGGATGAGGTCGGGCTTGTGCTTGCGCGCGAGGTCGAGCGCCTCGATGCCGTTGCGCGTGCCGACGGTCTGATAGCCGTGCGCCTCCAACAGGTCATGGAAGAGCTTCATGTTGAGCTCGTTGTCCTCGACGATCAGGACGGTCTTTGGCATTCCCCCGCCCCTTAGCTTTCCCCAAGTCCTCCCCCGCGAGGACAGCCGCATCGCCAGGCCGGGCCCGGTGATGCATCATCGGCAACGGTAGTGCCGATGTGTTACGGAAAGGCAAATTTGCCCGATGAAAAAGCCTTCAGGCATGGCGCGAGAAGCGGCGGAAGCGCTGGCAATTCAAGCGCTTACCTTCATTGCCGCGGATGGCGAGCGGCTCGGCCACTTCCTCGCCGCCTCCGGCATCGGCCCGGCGGAGATTCGCGCCGCCAGCCGCGAGCCCGATTTCATGCTCGGAGTAGTCGAATTCCTCGGCCACGACGAGGCGATGCTAATAGCCTTCGCCGCCGAGGCGGGCTTCGATCCGGCCGACATCGGCAAGGCGGCGAAGGTGCTGGGCGGCGGCGCGTGGGAGCGCGAGGTGCCGTGAGCTTTTGCCGCGATTGCCTGGCGGACGTGCCCGAGACAGCTGCGCGGTGCTCAAGCTGCGGCTCGCCGCGCCTCGCGCGCCATCCTGAGCTCGACCGGTTGACCATTGCCCATGTCGATTGCGACGCCTTTTACGCAACAATCGAGAAGCGCGATGACCCATCGATTGCCGACAAGCCGGTGGTAGTCGGCGGGGGAAAGCGCGGGGTGGTGGCGGCGGCCTGCTACATCGCGCGCACCTACGGCATCCGTTCAGCAATGCCGATGTTCGAGGCCAAGCGGTGCTGCCCGGAGGCGGTCGTGGTTAAGCCGAACATGGCGAAATACGTTTCCGTCGGCCGCGAGGTGCGCAAGCGCATGTTCGACCTCACGCCGCTGGTCGAGCCGCTGTCGATCGACGAAGCCTTCCTCGATCTCACCGGCACCGAGCGCCTGCATGGCATGAGCGCAGCCAAGGCGCTGGCGCGCTTTGCGGCCCAAGTCGAGCGCGATATCGGCATCACAGTTTCGATCGGGCTTTCGGCCAACAAGTTTCTTGCCAAGATCGCGTCCGACATGGACAAGCCGCGCGGCTTTGCGGTGCTCGGGCAAGGCGAAGCCGCCGCGTTTCTGGCGCCGAAACCGGTCGGCTTCATCTATGGCGTCGGCGCCGTGGGCGCGGCCAAGCTTTCATCCGGCGGCTACCGGCTGATCGCCGACCTGCAACGCGCCGACGAAAAGGAACTAATGGCGCGCCATGGCGAGGAAGGCGCGCGGCTATGGCGGCTCGCCCGCGGCATCGACACGCGCTCGGTCAGCGCCGAGCGCGAGACCAAGAGCATTTCCGCCGAGACAACCTTGGAGCGCGATATCGGCGAATTTCGCCCGCTTGAACAGCAGCTTTGGGAGTTAACCGAGCGCGTGTCGGCGCGGCTGAAAGCCAATGGGCTTTCCGGCTCCACGGTAACGCTCAAGCTCAAGAGCGCCGATTTCAAGATCCGCACGCGGGCGCGCTCGCTCGGTGCTCCGACTCAGTTAGCCGCCAAGATTTTCGCTGCCGGGCGCGATCTGCTGGAGCATGAAATGGGGACAACGAAGTTCCGCCTGATCGGTATCGGCGTCAGCCATCTCGAAGACGCGAGCGGCGATGATCTCGCCGACCTGATCGACGCGCGCGCGGCCAAAGCCGAGCATGCGGTTGACAGACTGCGCTCGAAATTCGGCCGCGACGCGGTGGTCAAGGGACTGGCGCTGGAGGAAGACTAGCGTCCGCGCACACTCACTGGCACGGCTTTTCCTTCTTCATCTCCAGCGACGTCATCTCGCCGCTGATGGTGAAGTCGGCGTATTCGAGCTGCAACGCGCGCGAGATGCCGTTCTCGTAGATCTCGAAGGAAATCGAATAGACTGGCGTCTGCTCGCTGCTCTGCTCTTTCTTCGCGTCTTCCTGTTCGAAATAGCTGATGGTCACCGGCCAGCGCGTGAGCTTGGCGAGCGCCGCCACGTTTTTCGTGGCGTCATCCTGCGGCCTGGCGCCGGGCGCGATCGCTTTTCCGATCACGGTCAACGTATTGTATAGCTTTTCGCCGGTTTCCGATCCGTCATAGACGGGAAAATCGAGGATGCTGTTTGCCTTCGCGCGCCGCCGCGATGATCCGCCGCATGTGCTCGGTCGGAAACACCGCGCCGACGGGAAGCGTAAAGTTCTTGTCCTTCGGCTTGGTCAGATCGACCTTGACCGCTGCCGATTCCCGCTCGGCGCGGCCGTCGACCTCATCAGCCGATTTGTCGTCGAGCATGTTCTCCGAATTGAAGCGGAATTGCTTGGCGTCGCCGTCTTCCCAGGTGGTCGAGCGCAGATCGCTGAGCGCGCGCTTGCCCTCGCCGGAATCGAGTTCGGACACCTGGCGGAACTGCAACTCGTAGCCCTCACAGGCATTGCCGGAAAAATCGTAGAGGATGCGCCCTCGCACCGCCTCGATGCCGCGGCTGCCTTTCGATTTGGCCAGCTTGAGGTCGTAGACCGCCCGATGCGGCACCAGGATCACCTTGTCGGCGGGCGCGGCTGCCGCCGGATGCCAGGCGGCAACGGCGGCAAGGCCGGCCGCCGCTACTGCGAGCGTCGCCGCCTTGGATCGATCGAGCGTGATCATGGAAACGAAACTCCGCGCGCGGGTTGAGAAGCGCGCCAGCGGCTAGAAAGCTGCAAGATAAGGGCAAGATAGAGGCCGGACCGGCGTCCGGCAATCGCACCGGCGCATAGCGGCCGCGCTTGCGCACAGGTCAGTGATCGGCCAAACAATGACGCGACAACGGGAGAGACGACCATGGCCGGAATGGTTGAAAAGAAGCTTGCCGCGCTTGGCATTACGTTACCGACGCCTGCGGCCCCGATCGCCAATTACGTGCCTTTCGTGCGCAGCGGCAACATGCTCATCGTCTCCGGCCAGCTCTGCTTCGGCGCCGATGGCAAGCTTGCCGCCAAGGGCCGGCTCGGCGACACCGTATCGATCGAGGACGGGAAAAAGCCGCGCGCGCCTGCGCCATCAATCTGCTGGCGCAGGTCAAGGCAGCGATCGGCGATCTCGACAAGGTCGTGCGCGTCGTCCGCCTCGGCGGCTTCATCAATTCGGCGCCCGGCTTTACCGATGGCCCGAAAGGTCATGAACGGGGCGTCCGACCTGATGGTCGAGGTCTTCGGCGACAATGGCCGGCATGCGCGCTCGACCGTCGGCGTCGCCGCGCTGCCGGCGGACGCGGCGGTGGAAGTCGAAGGTCAATTCGAGGTCAATCGTGAAAATCAATGCCGGGCCTCGCTGGCTCACCGCGCGACCGATCGCCCATCGCGGGCTGCATGACGCCGCCGCCGGCGTCATCGAGAACACCGCCAGCGCCTTCACGGCGGCTATCGCCGGCAACTACGGCATCGAAACCGACCTTCAGATCAGCGCCGATGGCGAAGCCATGGTGCATCATGACGATGCGCTCGGCCGTCTGACGCAAGGCAGCGGACGGCTTGCCGACATGAGCGCCGCGCAAAATCAAGGCGGTTCAATTCAAGGCCACCGCGGACCGCATCATGACGCTCGGCGAGTTGTTCGTGCTGGTGGCCGGGCGCGCGCCCTTGCTGCTTGAGCTCAAGAGCCGTTTCGATGGCGACGCTGCGCCTGCCGCAGCGCGTCGCCACAGTGCTTGCCGGTTATGCCGGTCCGGCCGCGGCGATGTCGTTCGATCCGTTTCTGATCGAGGCGTTCAGGAACAGTGCCCCTGCTCTCCCACGCGGGATCGTTGCCGAGCGCCATTATTCGGGTCACGACTGGGATCGCATGAACGGCGCGGACAAGCTTCGTCTGGCCTTTCTGCTGCACGCCAACCGCACGCGGCCGCATTTTATCGCCTATTCGGTGAAAGACCTTCCGGCCCTGGTGCCATGGACCGCGCGCAGCATCTTTGGCCTGCCGCTGCTGACCTGGACCGTGCGCAGCGCGGACGACCGGGCGCGGGCCCATGCTTATGCGGATCAGATGATTTTCGAAGGCATGCGGCCGTGAAAACGCCTGGGTAGCGCAGGAGACCGCTCGCGCCGCCGTTCATACTTTCAGACAGAACAAACAAGACCCGGAGCCTTTTGATGAAGTGCCGTCTCTTCGTGTTGGCGCTCGCCTCGGGTCTCGCGCTCGGCAGCACCACGGTGGCTCCCGCCGGCGCGCAAATGCCAAACCATCGCATCATTTTAGCGGCGACCGAGAAGAAGCATGCGGCCCATCAGTCTCGGTCGCGCGAGCCCGAATATATTGCCTGCACGAAATTCGGCTGCCAGCCGACGCCGCCGGGCTGTCACCCGGACATCGGCTATTACCCTGACGGCTCTCCCACCGGCTACAACATCGTCGTTTGCCCGCGGTCGCCGTATTAGCGCGACGAAGAGACAACGAATGTCGTACGATTTTGGGCATAAACTAGGGCTAGCAATCGTTCTGCCCGATGACCGACATCGAATTACGCATCCGTATTGTTTCATCGATCGGTGAGGTCGCGCCTGCCGCGTGGGATGCCTGCGCCGCCGGTCCAGCGGACGGCTTCGAGCCGCCACTTAAAGCAATACATGAGGACAATTTGCCCCCATCGGGGGATAAGTTATCCACAGAATTATCAACACGAGGATATATCTATAATCCATTCATATCACACAATTTTCTGTCGTCAATCGAGGCATCGAATTCGGTCGGCCCGCGCACCGGCTGGCAGCCGCGTCATCTGCTCGCCGAGGACACCGCCGGCACGCTGCTTGGCGCCGCGCCCTGTTACGTAAAGACCCATTCGCGCGGCGAGTACGTTTTCGACCAAGGCTGGGCCGAGGCCTTCGAACGCGCCGGCGGCGACTATTACCCGAAGCTGCAGGTGGCGGTGCCGTTCACGCCGGTCACTGGGCCGCGTCTGTTGGCGCGCGCCTCGCCGGCCGCGCAGGCCGTGCGCGGCGCGCTGGCCGATGCGCTCGCCGAAATCACCACGGCGAGCGAATTATCCTCAGCCCATGTCACCTTCCTCACCGAGCCGGAATGGCGGCTGCTCGGCGCCCGCGGTTTCCTCCAGCGCACCGACCAGCAATTCCACTGGCTCAATGCCGGTTATGCGAGTTTCGATGACTTTCTGGCCGCCCTCTCCTCGCGCAAGCGGAAGATGATCCGTCGCGAACGCAAGGACGCGCTGGCGCCGGGCATTGACGTTAGCGGGCTCACCGGCTCCGATCTCACCGAAGCGGTGTGGGACGCCTTTTTCGCCTTCTACATGGACACCGGCTCTCGCAAATGGGGAAGGCCTTATCTCACGCGCGAGTTTTTCTCCATCGTCGGGGAAAAAATGCGCGACCGCATCCTGCTGGTGATGGCCAAACGCGGCGGGCGCTGGATTGCCGGCGCCATCAATTTTCTCGGGAGCGACGCGATCTATGGCCGCAACTGGGGCGCGCTCGAGCAGCACCCGTTCCTGCATTTCGAATTGTGCTATTACCAGGCCATCGAATACGCCATCCACCACAAGCTCTCGCGGGTCGAGGCGGGAGCCCAGGGCGAGCACAAATTGATGCGCGGCTACATGCCGGCGACCACCTATTCGGCGCATTTCATTGCCAACGCGGCTTTAAGGCGGGCGGTGGCCGAATATCTGGCGCGCGAACGCGCCTATGTGCAGGCGGCGGGTGAAGAGCTTGCGGCGGCAGCGCCGTTCCGCAAGGATTTGGTCGAGCAAGAATAGCGCAAACAAGCGCACGAATAACAAGAACTGGGGACGGAATATGGCGGCTTACGATCCGAACAATATCTTCGCCAAAATCCTGCGCGGCGAACTGCCCAGCTACAAAGTCTACGAGGACGACAAGGCCTTCGCCTTCCTCGACATCATGCCGCGCGCGCCCGGCCACACGCTGGTGCTGCCGAAGGCGCCGGCGCGAAATATTCTCGATATCAGCGCCGACGATTTGGCGCACGTGGCCAAGGTGGCGCAGAAGATCGCCAAGGCGGCGATGAGCGCTTTTTCGGCGGACGGCGTCACCGTGCAGCAGTTCAACGAAGGCGCCGGCGGCCAGGTGGTGTTCCACCTGCATGTGCACATCATTCCGCGCAAGTCCGGCACGCCGATGAAGCCGCCGGCGAGCGAAAAGGAAAAGCCAGACGTGCTGGCGGACAACGCCAAGAAGCTTGCCGCCGCTGTTGCCGCCGTTTAGCGGGCAAAGAAAAAGCCGCCGAGCAACAAAGCCACCTCGCCGGCCAGAACGCCGGCAAACACCGAGCGCTTGACCACCAGAAACACCAGGAAGCCGCAGACCGCGGCGCCGAAGCGTATGGCCAGCGGAATAGTGGCGAGGTCGCCGGGAGAAAACAGGATCAGCTTGGCGATGACGCCAGCTAGAATCGCCGTCGCAATTGCGCGCGACCACACGACGATTTCGGACTCCTCGTTGAGCCCGCGCGCCAGCACCAGGCCGAGCAGGCGCCAGATCTCGTTCGGCAGAAAGCCGACCAGCAGCAGCGCGAAATACGGCCAGAGCCCGCCTGCAACGTTCATCGCATGGCCTCGCGCAAGCGGTGGGCGGCGTAGGCGAGCGTGCCGCCGGCAATGCCGGTCCACATCAGGTCGAGCTCGACATGATTGGCGACGAGCAGCGGCCCGATCACCAGGCCGAGCGCGAAGGCTAGCTTGTCCACCATCAGCCGGCAGTTGCGTGCGGTGGAAATCAGAAACGATATAGGCGTCAGAAACAGCAGCGCGCCGGCAAACAGCGGCGGCAGGCCGGCGGCAAGGTAATAGCCGACAAAGCCGAAGGTCACCGCCGTGCTCATGTAGCCGACCGACAGTCCGTTGCAGAAGGCAAGCCGTCGTGCGTGCGGCAAAGCCGGCAACAGCCGCAGCGACTCGATCCACATGCTCACCGAGGTGAAATGCGCAGGCAGCAGCAGATCGCGGAGGCGCGTGCGCGGCCCGCGCAGGAGCGGCAGCAGCGCCACCACCATGGGGAACAGGCGGATGCCGCTTAGGCTGACCGCGATGGCCGCCTCGACCGGGGGGGCGCCGGTGCCGAGCGCGGAGATGAGGATCACCTGCGCCGGCGATGCCCAGACCAGGACCGACGACAATGCCATCCACCAGGCGGCGTAACCGAAGTCATGCGCCAGCGCGCCGAGGCCGATATAGGTCCCGGCCAGCACCAGGAAGAAGACGGAGGTGAGCGCGGATCGCACACCGGCGACGAAATCGGAAGGGGGCGACGGCGGGGACATCTCGGGCGCGGACATGGCGGCGGACCACCTGTCTCACAGCGCCACCCTGCGCGCAACCGCAGCCTGGGACGGCGACGATAAGAATTGCAGTCACTGCAAGCTGCCGCCGGCCGATGTTTTTGTGACAGTTAAATGAATGATCTAACTCAATAAATGCGTCACCTAAAGATGCACTATTAAATTTAATCCGTTGGGTGCCGGTTGTTTTCCGAGCCGATCGCGGCCGCCATCCCGCACTAGGTGTTGAGGTAAACGGCCGCCGATGTTCTCTCCAAAACGGTCATGGCCCGCGCGATGCGAGCCATGAAGGCACGATAGGCGATTTGGCTCGAGGCCTTGTGCCTACACCTTGATCAGCGGCACCTTGGGCACGGTGCCGCGCTTGCCGCCGTCGCCTTTCGGCTTCGGCGTGCGCGGCGAGGCACGGCGCTTGGCCTTGGGCCGCACCGCCGGGATTTTCTCCGGCTTCGGCGTCACCGGCCCGTCGAGATACTCGAAGCCGAGCTTGTCGCGGCCGTTCTCGTCCTTGGCGACGACGACGCGCACGTGACCGCCGCTCTTCAGGTGGCCGAACAGCACTTCGTCGGCGAGCGGCTTCTTGATGTGCTCCTGGATGACGCGGGCCATCGGCCGCGCGCCCATCAATTCGTCGTAGCCGTTGGCGATCAGCCATCGCGTCGCCTCGTCGGAGAGTTCGATGGTGACGTCGCGGTCGTCGAGCTGCGCCTCGAGCTGCAGCACGAACTTCTCCACCACCTTGGTGATGATCTCCTGCGACAGATGCGCGAAAGTGACAATGGCGTCGAGCCGGTTGCGGAATTCCGGCGCGAACATCTTGTTGATCGCTTCGAGGTCGTCGCCCACGCGCTTGCTCTGCGTGAACCCATAGGCCGATTTGGCCATGTCGGCCGCGCCGGCATTGGTGGTCATGATGAGAATGACGTTGCGGAAGTCGACTTGCTTGCCGTTGTGATCGGTGAGCTTGCCGTGATCCATGATCTGCAGCAGCACGTTGAACAGATCCGGATGCGCCTTCTCGATCTCGTCGAGCAGGAGCACGCAGTGCGGATGCTGGTCGACGCCGTCGGTGAGCAGGCCGCCCTGGTCGAAGCCGACATAGCCGGGCGGCGCGCCGATCAGCCGAGAGATGGTGTGCCGCTCCATGTATTCCGACATGTCGAAGCGGATGAGTTCGACGCCAAGCGACAAGGCAAGCTGTTTTGCCACCTCGGTCTTGCCGACGCCTGTCGGTCCGGAGAACAGATAACAGCCGATCGGCTTTTCCGGCTCGCGAAGCCCTGCGCGCGCGAGCTTGATCGAGGCGGCGAGCGACTCGATCGCCTTGTCCTGGCCGTAGACGGTCGTCTTCAGCGTATGCTCAAGATGCTGCAGCACTTCGGCGTCGTCCTTGGACACGGTCTTCGGCGGGATGCGCGCCATGGTGGCGATGGTGGTCTCGATTTCCTTGATGCCGATCGTCTTCTTGCGCCGGCTTTCCGGCAGCAGCATCTGCGCCGCGCCCGACTCGTCGATCACGTCGATCGCCTTGTCCGGCAGCTTGCGATCGTGGATGTAGCGCGCGGAAAGCTCGACTGCCGCCTTGATCGCCTCGCTGGTGTATTTGAGCTTATGATACTCCTCGAAATAGGGCTTGAGGCCCTTGAGGATATCGATCGCGTCCGCGACCGTCGGCTCGTTGACGTCGATCTTCTGGAATCGCCGCACCAGCGCGCGGTCCTTCTCGAAATACTGGCGGTATTCCTTGTAGGTGGTCGAGCCGATGCAGCGCAGTGTGCCGGAAGCGAGCGCCGGCTTGAGCAAATTGGAAGCATCCATGGCGCCGCCCGAGGTGGCGCCGGCGCCGATCACCGTGTGGATCTCGTCGATGAACATAATGGCGCCGGGATAGGCTTCTAGCTCCTTGATCACCTGCTTCAAGCGCTCCTCGAAATCGCCGCGGTAGCGCGTGCCGGCAAGCAGCGTCCCCATGTCGAGCGCGAACACCGTCGCGCCCTTGAGCACGTCCGGCACTTCGCCATGCACGATGCGGCGCGCGAGGCCCTCGGCGATCGCGGTCTTGCCGACGCCGGCGTCGCCGACGAACAGCGGATTGTTCTTCTGCCGGCGGCAAAGCACCTGGATGGTGCGGCTGATCTCGGCGTCGCGGCCGATCAGCGGATCGATCTTGCCGTCCTTGGCTTTCTTGTTGAGGTTGACGCAATAGGCTTCAAGCGCGTCGCCCTTCTTCTTCGGCTCGTCGCCGTTCTTGGTGTCGGCCTCTTCCTCGACGCCGCGCACGGGGCGCGATTCGGTCACGCCCGGCCGCTTGGCGATGCCATGGCTGATGTAATTGACCGCGTCGTAGCGGGTCATGTCCTGCTCTTGCAGGAAATAGGCGGCGTGGCTTTCGCGCTCGGCAAAAATCGCCACCAAGACGTTGGCGCCGGTGACCTCTTCGCGGCCGGACGACTGCACATGGATGACGGCGCGCTGGATCACGCGCTGGAAGCCGGCGGTTGGCTTTGAGTCCTCGGCGCCGTCGGTAATCAGGTTTTCCAGTTCGGATTCGAGATAAGCGACCAGGCTGCGCCGCAGCTTGTCGAGATCGACATTGCAGGCGCGCATCACCGCTGAAGCGTCGGGATCGTCGATCAGCGCCAGCAGCAGATGTTCGAGCGTCGCGTATTCGTGATGCCGCTCATTGGCGAGAGCGAGCCCCCGGTGGAGCGACTGTTCGAGGCTGCGCGAGAACGTTGGCATTACAATTCCATTTCCATTTGTACTTGGGCGTTTCCAGGACGCTTTTTCCGGCGTCTCACTTTTTTTCCATCACGCACTGCAAAGGATGCTGATGTTTGCGGGCAAAGTCCATCACCTGCGTGACCTTGGTTTCCGCCACCTCGTAGGTGTAGATGCCGCACTCACCTATGCCGTGATGATGAACATGCAACATGATTCGCGTCGCCGCCTCGTGATCCTTGCCGAAGAAGCGCTCGAGCACGTGCACGACGAATTCCATCGGCGTGTAGTCGTCGTTGAGGATGAGCACGCGATACATGCTCGGCTTCTTGGTCTGCGGCTTGGTCTTGGTGATGACCGCGGTGCCGGGACCGCCCTCGCCGCCTTTGCGCTTGCGCTCGTCGTCGGCCATGCGCACGCGGGCTAGGCCGGCGGATTGCCCGGCCGATCTCAAACTGGCGGTCGCTTTTGCACTGATCGTCATGCCAAGGCCCGAGTCGGTCTTGAAGGTTACAACGACGGCCTCGCCGGCACGCGGCCGTATCGCATCTTAGAGACTAGAGTGCCGCCACTCCAAGCCGACAATTTGGCCGATTCGGCGGATTTTGCACCGTTTCGGCACAATTGGCGGGGAAATTCGCCGGCATTTGCATGAGATAGCCATTGGATTGCGGTTCGCCAGAGGCTTGCGCGCGGCCCATCCGGCGTCTTTGGCGCTCGTGGCGGCCGCCGCCAGTCCCCGAAGGTGCCAGTCGATTTGGCCTCCGCAGGCGGCCGCGGTGACGGCCCATTAACCGCGTCAAATAAAGACTATTCGGCATTCGCGGCATCTCCTGCAGGTGCGATTAATCATCCAAACGCTTGCCGGGGCGCGGAAATTTGCAATGCCGCCGCGTGAGGATTTACCGCGCAGTCCGGTTTTCGGCGTGGCGATATACCGAGCCTTTAACACCGGGCGGTTATGAAGGCAGCCGAGTTCAACCGTTTTTGGTGACCCGTCATGCTGACCGTCTGGAAAAATCTCCGCCGCGCGCTGGGTGCGTTCCGCGCCGCGCGCAAAGGCAACGTCGCCATCACCTTCGCGCTCGCCACGCTGCCGATCGTTGGCGCCGTCGGCTTTGCCGTCGATTACAGCCACGCCAATTCGGTTAAGGCCGCGATGCAGGCGGCGCTTGATTCCACTTCGCTCATGCTGGCGAAGGAAGCGGCGACCGACACAAGCACGCAATTGCAGACCAATGCGTTGAAATATTTCACCGCGCTGTTCACCCGGCCGGAAGCGAAAAACATCACGATCAGCGCGACCTACAGCGCCACGTCCGGCTCGCAGATTCTTGTCAACGGATCGGCGCAGGTGCCGACGAGCTTCCTCGGCGTCATCGGCTACAACAATCTCAACGTGACCGGCAGCTCCACCGCCAAGTGGGGCTCTAATCGATTGCGTGTCGCGCTGGTACTCGACAACACCGGATCGATGGCCGACAACGGCAAGATCACCGCGCTCATATCGGCGACCAACAGCCTGCTGAGCCAGCTGCAGAGCGCGGTGACCACCGCAGGCGACGTCTATGTCTCGATCATTCCGTTCGTGAAGGACGTCAACCTCGGCTCCGGCAACTGGAATTCAAATTACATTTACTGGGGAACTTCGGCGCAAGATCCGACGCTGACCGACAATAATTCCTGGGATGCAAATAACGGATCCTGCAGCACGGGAAGCTATTCGCCACGGAGCTCATGCGCCTCGCATTCGACCTGCTCGATTTCCGGCTACAATAGCCAGAGCAGCTGCACTGGCGCGGGCACGTGCTCGCTGTCCGGTCACAGCACCCAGAGCACCTGCACCGGCGCCGGAACGTGTTCAAATGGTGCGGAGACCACTCAAAACAACTGCACCGGCAACAAGGCCTGCTCCAAATCTCAGTATACGTCGAAAACGAATTGCACGAATGGCGGCGGAACGTGGGGCTACGGGACGTGGACCGCTGGCACCTGGACGACCGGTGTTTGGTCGGCGGCCACCTGGACGCCAAATGATCACAATACCTGGAATGGCTGCGTGATGGACCGTGGCTATTCGACCACTCCCGACACCGTCAACAATTACGACACCAACGTCGCTTCGACGAGCGCGAGCATCAATTCGTCACTTTATCCGGCTGAACAATATAGCGCCTGCCCGCAGGCCGCGATGGGCTTGAACTACAACTGGTCGTCGATGACGACCCTGGTCAATGCCATGTCGCCAAACGGCAACACCAACCAGGCGATCGGATTGCAGCTCGGCTGGATGTCGCTCACCGGTGGCGGACCTTTTACCGCACCGGCCATGGATCCGACCTATCAGTACACGCAAGTTATCATCCTGCTGACCGACGGCTTGAACACCCAGGATCGCTGGTATTCAACCCAGAGTTCGATCGACGCACGACAGACACTAACCTGCAATAACATTAAGGCGGCAGGTATTACGCTCTACACCATTCAGGTGGATACAGGCGGCGACCCGACCTCGACCCTGCTGCAGAACTGCGCCAGCGATTCGACGAAGTTCTGGTTGCTGACGCAATCGAGCCAGATCGCCGACGTGTTCACCCAGATCGGCACCAACTTGACCAAGTTGCGCGTCGCCCAATAAACGGACAGCCCGGGAGCAGTTCTCGCTGCTCCCGGCTTCCGCTTTCAACAATTTGCGACGTTGTTGTGCGCCCGCGCCAACCGGGCGTTAACGTCAGCCAATCAATCGCCATAGGTATTTGCGTTATGGTCCACTCCGCGCGTTAACCAGCCAAATCGCGGCGGGCCTGGCGTTTCCGGCCTGAATGCGCGGCCACGATTTACGGCTAGGGCCGATTTTCCGCGATTGGAACTACCTCCCGTTCACGAGTGCAGCTTTACCTCCAGACGATTGAATTCAAACGTTCGCGGGGTTCGCTCATGCTCACTGTTCGTGTCGCCTTCAGCCGCCTGAGTTGCGCCGTGCGCCGCTTCGTCGTAGCACGCGGCGGCAATGTCGCTCTCACTTTCGGATTCGCCCTGATCCCGATTCTCGGCTTTGCCGGCGCGGCCGTCGATTACAGCCGCGCTAATGCGATGAAGGCCGATATGCAATCGTCGCTCGATTCGGCGGCGCTGATGGTCTCGAAAAACGCCGCAACGATGACGCCAGCCCAAGTCCAAACGGCCGCGCAAAGCGCGTTTCTTGCCGTATTCACGAACAAGGACGCCAGCAACGTCCAGGTGACGGCGAGCTATTCGAACACCGGCGGCTCCAGCGTCACCATGGCCGCCTCAGCCGACATGGCCACAGATTTTGTCGGCATCCTCGGCTATAAGACGATCAGCGTCACAGGCTCATCGACGTCGAAATGGGGCTCGACACGGCTGCGCGTCGCGCTGGTGCTCGACAATACCGGGTCTATGGCACAGGACGGCAAGATCACAGCACTGAAAACCGCGACGACAAATCTGCTCAACCAGCTGCAGCAAGCCGCCACCAACGACGGCGACGTCTATGTGTCGATCGTTCCCTTCAGCAAGGACGTGAACGTCGGCAGCGCCAACGCTTCGGCCGACTGGATCGACTGGACGGATTGGGACGCGAGCAACGGCAGCAACGTGAAAACATGCACCGGCAGCGGGTCCAAAAAAACCTGCACGACCACGTGGACACCGGCGGCACACTCGACCTGGAACGGCTGCATCACCGATCGCGGCGGATCGAACGCGCCAAGCTCGGCGAATTATGATGAGAACGTTACCGCGCCGAACATTGCGGTCATGGCATCGCTGTTCCCTGCCGACCAGTATTCGTACTGCACGCTGGCAATGACGGGGCTGAGCTACAACTGGACAAGCATGACCAGTCTGGTCAGCCAGATGACGCCGAACGGCAGTACCAACCAGCCGATCGGTCTGGTCTGGGGTTGGCAAACCCTGGTAGGCGGCGGGCCGTTCACGGTGCCGGCCGAAGATCCGAATTATACGTATCAGCAGGCCATCATCTTGCTGTCGGACGGCCTCAACACGCAGGACCGCTGGTACGGCAACGGCTCCAACACCAGCACCCAGGTGGACAGCCGCATGGTTGACGCCAACGGCAACGGCACTTGCGCCAACATCAAGGCGGCCGGCATCGTGATCTACACCATCCAGGTGAATACCGGCGGCGACCCGACCTCGACGCTGCTGCAAAATTGCGCCAGCGACTCAAGCAAGTTCTTCCTGCTCACGTCAGCGAACCAGATCGTGACGACGTTCAACACCATCGGCACCAACCTGACCAAGCTGCGCATCGCGCAATAAAAACGAGCATGATCTTGTCCGACCTTGCTTCGCCCGCAGAAGCGGGCTCCGCGAAGGCCGGAAACCGGTTCCCACTTTTCGGGATCATGCTCTAGCCGGAGCCGGCAAATCAAAAGCCCGGCCTCAACCAGCCGGGCTTTGTACGCTTCTTACACTGACGCCAACGCAACGCTTATGCTACTCACGCCGTCGTAAAGTCAGTTACTTCGCCTTCGCCATCATGGTCTCGAAGGGCTTGTAGCTTTCCTTGGCCAGGTCGGCATAGAGCTCGCCGATCTTGGTGGCCTCGGCCACGAAGCCTTCGTAGGCGGTCTTGGCAAATTCGGTCTGCAGTTCGATCGCTTTGTCCAGCGACTTGACGCCGAACAGCTTCTCTAGCGCGGCAGTGCTCTCTTCGAAGCTCTTCTTCGAATAGTCCGCCAATTCGGCGACGATCGCCTGTGCGCTCTTGGACACGGCGCCCATCGACTTCATCGCGGTATCCATGTTCTCTTTGCTGACCTGCTGCAGGTCCTCTAAATTCTTGACCATTTGTTGTCCTTCCCGGCCCGCCACGCGGCGCCTTTTCTCGCTGATAACCAAACATCCCGGCTAACCGGATGCAAAACACTTATACCGCACTGCACAATAAAGTCAAGCGTTATTTTGCAGTGCAAAATATGCTGTAAAATCTGCGCGATTAGCTTAAGATTTTGTAAACTGTGCTGCCATACGGTCATAAATTGTCGCGGCGCGGGCGCGCTATAAAAGCAGGCACGTGGCGGCTTTTCGGGCTGCCCAAGAGAAGGGTTGGGGAGAAGCCGATGCTGCGTGCGCAAGCCCGGGTCGCCTGCGGTTGGCGTTGGGGCGTGTTCGGTTTGGCAGTCCTGCTCGTGGCCTCCGGCAGTGCCGACGCGAGGTCTCGCCGCCACCATCACCATGCTACCGCCGCGGCCGAGAGCTATCAGCCCTCTTATGCCTCGATCGTCGTCGACGCCAATTCCGGTGCGGTGATGCAGGCGACCAACGCCGACAGCCCGCGCCACCCCGCTTCGCTGACCAAGATCATGACGCTCTATCTGCTGTTCGAGCGGCTTGAGGTGGGCAAAATCAAGATGTCGACGGAGATGCCGGTGTCGGCGCACGCGGCGGCGCAGGCGCCGTCCAAGCTCGGCCTCAAGCCGGGTGAGAGCATCGACGTCGAGACCGCCATCCGCGCCATTGTCACTAAGTCGGCAAACGACGTGGCGGTGATCATCGCCGAGGCGCTGGGCGGCAGTGAGGAGGAGTTCGCCAGACTGATGACCGCCAAGGCGCGGGCGCTCGACATGACGCACACGACCTACCGCAACGCGTCCGGCCTGCCCGATGACCAGCAGCTCACCACCGCGCGCGACATGGCCATTCTCGGCCGCGCTATCCAGGACCGCTTTCCGAAATACTATTCTTATTTTTCCACCCGCACGTTCACATTCCAGGGCCACACTGTGCGCAACCATAACCACTTGCTCGGCAATATTCCCGGCGTGGACGGCATCAAGACCGGCTACATCCACGACTCCGGCTTCAACATCGTCACCTCGGTCCACCGCAACAGCCGGCACATCATTGCAGTGGTGTTCGGCGGACACACCGCCGAGGCGCGCGACGCCCGCGTGCGCAGTCTGATCGACAACAACATCAATATCGCGTCGGCCAAACGCACGGCGCCGCCGGTGATCGAGGGCTGGGCCGTCGCCGAAGCGCGCAAAGGCGCGGCGGAAAAAGTCGCCAAGGCCGCGGCGGCAACGCCGCTGCCTCAGGCAGCGCCGCCCATCCCCGGCTCCACCGATCCGCTCAGGCCCAATCCGGTGAAAACCTTCTCCGTACAGCCCGGCGCCGTCCGCACCGCCTCACTGTCGCCGCTGCCGTCGGCCAGCCGCAAACTGATGCCGGCGCCAGCCACGACGACACTTGCGTCGATTACCACGGTAACCACGGTTAAAAGCGAGCCGGTGCGGCCAAGCGACATGCGCACGCAAGCCACCGAAGTCGCGTCGGCCGGCGATAGCGTTCCTGCGGCTGCGCCGGACGCCAAGCCGGAGAGCAAAGCGGCCAAAGCCCACGGTGCCTGGATAATTCAGGTCGGCGCCTTCGATTCGCAAACCGAGGCGCAGGAACGCCTGGCGACCGTTCAGAACAGCGCCAAGGATCTGCTCGGGGAGGCAAACCCGTTCACCGAACGCGTGGAGAAAGGCGACAAGGCGATGTTCCGCGCGCGCTTTGCCGGGTTGGAGAAAAGCCAGGCGGAAACGATCTGCAAGAACCTCAAGCGCAGCGATATCCCATGCATGCTATTGAGGAACTAGCGGCGCGCGATCGCGCCGAATAAATCCAATAAAGAAAATGCCGATAACAGGAATGCGCCGAAACTCAGGAGCCGCTGATGGTGTTGCGTCAGGAGTACCTCAGCGATGGCGGCGAAGAAGGATTTCCTTAGCCTCGTTAATACGGGCGGCGAGATAGGTCGATCCCCCCTGGTCGGGATGCATTTTCTTCATGAGCGTGCGGTGCGCGTGGGTGATGGCATCGGCGCTCGCGCCTCGCTCCAGGCCAAGGATCTGATAGGCCTCGTCCTGCGTCATTTTGCCGGAGGAAGCCGCCGGCCTCCCCGCTGCCGCGTCACCCTGCGCGTGTTCACCCCAGCCGGAATCCCGGCGGTCAAGATACGCGGCGAGTAGCGCGCGGCTCTCCTCGTCCATCTCGGCGAGCATCGCGACCAGCGTCTTGACATCGAGGTGCTCGAGTTCGGCGCCCTTGTGCGAGCCGGCAATTATGACGCCCGCGCATGGCGCCGGTATCGTGATCGAGTTCCATTTCGAGGAATTGCGTGCGCACGCGCGAGGCCTGGCCGCGCGCTCTTTTGCGTTCGCGCGGAAAAGCTGGAAGCGCCGAACGGCAGCCAGCCGAGCAACCCGAGGCCGAAGGCGCCGAGCGGGATGGCAATGCCTAATTCCCCGCGCAGGCCGAGAAACGCGGCAAAGCCGATGGCGAGGGTGCCGCCGCCGGCCTTGAGCACGCGCGCGCCGATCTTCGGATCGACCTTGGAAATGATGTTGAGCGCCCACAGCGCCAGCACCAGAACGACAAGGCCGAGGAACAGCGGCATCGCTATTTGAGCTGCGCCAGAAGGAGACGTGCGCCGCGGTCCTCGCGCTTCGACAGCGCGGTGAGCGCCTTGATGCCGCCGGAGGCGTAAGCCGCGACCGCGCGCAGCAATTCTCCAAGTTGATGCGCTGCGCCGGTGTCGAAACGGCAATAGGCGCCGTGCGAGAGCCGCGCGATCTCGCGATAGGCGTTCTCGGCGACGCTATCGCTTCCCTCCTGGAACATGAACACCGGAACGCCCAGCAGTCCCAACTCGCCGGCTGCCTTGCACAGATCGTCGATTTTCTCCTCCATGGCGTCGCCGACAAAGACCAGCGCCTGCACCCGCTGTCTGGCGCATTCCTGGCGCGCGTGGGCGAGCACCTTGCCGATTTGCGTGTGGCCGCCGCGGCAATCGATCGCCGACATCAGCGCCGCTAGCCGCTCGCTGTTGGCAACCCATGCGGAGGCGCGGCATTCGCCAAGGCCGCGGAAATACACGAGCTGGATGTCGAGCCCGCCGGCGCTTGCCGCAGCGCGGAACATGTCGGCCTGCAGCGCGCAGGCGGTGTCCCAGGTCGGCTGCCGGCTCATGGTGGCGTCGAGCGCAAAGATCAGCCGACCGCGCTTGCCCGACGCGCTCGCCGGCCCGAGCGCGCGCACGCGCTCGAGGAATTCGGCGACTTCCGGCCGGGACGAGGCCGGCGCCGGGGCTTGGTCGGGGCGGTCTTTGGTCATGTGGATAGTCTATACGGATTTAGTCTCCAGCGAGACCCATCACTCTGAGGTGCTCACGCGCAGCGCGAGCCTCGAAGCGCGACGGCCCGTGAATCGCTGGCCGTTCATCCTTCGAGGATGATGGATATAGGCAGAACCGGCGGAGAGAACTAGGCGGTCAGCCGATGACGTCGTGGACCTGCAGCGGCTGGTCCATGACCGAGTACCATTCGGCGCGCGCGGCGGCGCGGCGCTTGCCGCTTTCCGACAGCGGCAGGCGCAGCGCGTTGAGCAGCGTGATCACTTCCTCGCGCGCGGTCAGGTGCGACATATTAGGGCGCGCGCCGAGCGTCTGCTCGTCGAGGTCGTCGAGCGCGGTCAAGCCGCGCGGGAAAAATTCGCGATAGACCACGCGCTCGGCGAAACCTTCGATGCTGCGGAAGCCCATGCGCTTCGACAATTCGGTAATGCCGTCGCCGACCAAGCGCTTATTGCGCGAGCCGAGCGCAGACAGACGATTGCGCACGACGATCCAGTCGGTGAGCTGCCCGTCGACAAGGCGGCGCTGGCGGCGCGCATCGCGCACCATCTCGGCGTAATGGCTTTCGCCGGTGACGGTGAAATTGGCCTGGTCGAGCGTGCCGAGCACGTCGAAGTCGACGAAGCTGTCGTTGAGCGGCGTGATCAGCGTGTCGGCCATCGAGTGCGCAAGCCGCATGAGGTAAGTGTCGGAGCCCGGCGTGTCGATGACGACGACGTCGTGGCTGTGCTCGATGGCGCTGATCGCCTTGGAGAAGCTGGCGAACTCTTTGGCTTCGTTGGCGTCGAGCGAATTGCCGTCGGCGCGCGGCACGCAGTAATGCGTCGGCAATTCCAGATTGACGCGCGCGCGCTCGGCCCAGGCGCGGCGGTTCTCGATGTAATGCGTGAAGCTCTGCTGGCGCGAGTCGAGATCGATGGTGGCGACGCGCTGACCGGCCTTGAGCAAGGCGACCGCGATGTGCAACGCGGTCGTGGATTTGCCGGAGCCGCCCTTCTCGTTGCCGAGCACGACGACGTGCGCCGACTGCTTCTCGTCTTGGATCGACTGGACCAACATGACGCGTCCTTTGATCCGGCAATTCTCAATAGATTACCATAGTTTAGTCAAGTTGGTCGTGGTTTAACCATTAACTTGACCGGGTTCCGTTTGCTAGCTATTAGCCTGTTTTTGCGGCAGTTCGGGGTTCTGGAAAACATGGCGCGCGGTCCACGAGTGGTGCGCAACGGTGCCGTCGCTGCGCCGAGCGCTCGCGCCTTGGCGCAAAGGCGCGCATCGCGCTGGTGCCGACCATGGGTGCGCTGCATCGCGGCCATATCGTGCTGGTGCGGCAGGCGCGTAAGCGGGCGCGGCGCGTCGTGGTATCAATCTTCGTTAATCCCGCGCAGTTCGCACCCGAGCGAAGACTTCACCAGTTACCCGCGCAACTTTGCCGCCGACATCGCCGTGCTCGCCGCCGAGAATGTCGACCTGGTCTGGGCGCCCTCGCAGGCGGCGATGTATCCGACCGGGTTTGCCACCCGCATCGTGCCGGAAGGCGCCGCCAAGGCCGGGCTCGAAGACAAAATCCGACCGCATTTCTTCGGCGGCGTCACCACCGTGGTCGCCAAGTTGTTCACGCAAGTGCAACCCGATTTCGCCATGTTCGGCGAAAAGGACTACCAGCAACTGCGCGTCGTCACGCAGATGGCCAAGGACCTCGATCTTGGCGTGAAGGTGATCGGCGTGCCGACCGTGCGCGAGAGCGGACGGCCTCGCGCTATCGTCGCGCAACGCTTACCTCTCGCCGGCCGAGCGCGCCGTCGGCGCCGGCGCTTTACCGCGTGCTCAAGGCGCAGCGCCGCCGACATCAAACGCGGCGAGCCGATCGCAAAGCGTGCTCGTCGCCGGGCGCGCCGAGATCGAGCTTGCCGGTTTTGTGCTCGATTATCTCGAGGCGCGCCACGCGCATACGCTGGCGCCGGTCATGTCGCGTCGCACGACGGGCCGATCCGGCTGTTGGTGGCGGCGAAAATCGGCAAAACGCGGCTGATCGACAATATCAGGGTCTAGAGCAGACCCAATTCGCGCAATTCGCGGCGCATGGTCTCCGGCATGCGGGCGGCGCCCGGCGCGGCGCGGGACAGATCGCGTGGCGCCTCCTTGTCCTCGAGATAGCGCCAGCCCTGGAAGGCCGAGCGCGGGCGCGGCTCGACCAGCACCAGTTTGCCGTCGAGCACGACGCGGCAGCGGCCGATGCCGTCTTTGTCGGTGAACGGGCGAATGTCGAGGATGCGCTCGCGGCAGCTCACCTGTCCGCGGATCACCCAATAAAGCGAGCCGCCATCGATCGAGTTCCTCGGCGCGCTTGGGCACCATGCGCGTGGTGTGGATGTGCTCGGGTTTCTGCCGCTTCTTTTTCTTTTCCTTCAACTTCTGCTGGACCCAATCCTCGAGGTCGGCGACTGAATCGCAACCGACGCAGAGTTTGATGAGATGCAGCGGCATTCGCGAATTCCAATTACTTGGCGGGCTCGATCAGCATCACTTTGGCGTCTTCGGCAACCTGTGCGTCCTTCTGCACCGCGATCTCGCTGACGATGCCGTCGATCGGCGCGGTCAGCGTATGTTCCATCTTCATCGCCTCGATGATGGCGAGACGTTGGCCGCGCGTCACCGTTGCCCCCTTCTCCACCAGAACTTCCAGGACTTTGCCATGCATCGGCGCCCGCACAAGCCCGCCGCCGCCGTGATCCCCAGCCTCGTCGATTGTCAGATCGCGCAGCGCAACCTTGGTCTGGCGGCCCTGGCGCAGCACATAGACCGCGTCGGCGGTCTCTACAGCGGTCGCGTCGTTCGCCGCCGCGGCGCCGTCGACAGTGACGACGGGTCCTCCAACTCCGAAGGCGATCTGCGCCACAATCGTCTCGCCCTCGGCGATGATCGGCAGCGCCAGGCGGCGCGCGCCGGCTAGCTGAAATGCGTCATCGGCGTCCCACGGCGACGCCGGCAGGCTCGTGTTCGACGGTCGTGGCGATGCGCTTGCGCTCGCGTCGCAGCAGCGTCTGCGCGCCAAGCGCTGCGGCGGCGCGATCGAGGCCCTGTGGCGTCGCGCCCAGCTTGGCCAGATTGCGGTCGATGAAACCGGTGTCGAATTTTCCGGCGCGGAACTCCGCCGCGCGGCAGAGCGCGGCGAGAAACCCGGCGTTGCTGCGCGGGCCTGCAACAACAGTGCGGTCGAGCCCGGAAGCAAGCCGGTCGAGCGCCTCAGGCCGCGTGGCGCCATGGGCGATAATTTTGGCGATCAGCGGGTCGTAATAAGGCGTGATCTCGCTGCCCGCCTCGACGCCCCTGTCGACGCGCAACCACTCGCCTGCCGGCAACGCAAGCGCCAAAAGCCGCCCGGTCGAGGGCAGGAAGCCGCGTTCGGGGTCCTCGGCGTAAAGCCGCGCCTCGACCGCGTGGCCGTTGAGCGGCACCTGTTCTTGCGCCAGGGGTAATTTTTCGCCGGCGGCGATGCGGAACTGCCATTCGACGAGATCGAGGCCGGTGACCGTCTCGGTGACGGGATGTTCGACCTGCAACCGCGTATTCATTTCCATGAACCAGAAGGCGCCTTGTCTGAGGCCGGCCGAGCCATCGGCGATGAATTCGATGGTGCCGGCGCCTTCGTAGCCGGTGGCCTTGGCTGCGGCGACGGCGGCCTTGCCCATTGCGGCGCGCAAGCTCTCGCTCATGCCCGGCGCCGGCGCCTCCTCGATGACCTTCTGGTGGCGCCGCTGCAGGGAACAGTCGCGCTCGTTGAGATGGATGGCGTTGCCGTGCCGGTCGGCGAATATCTGCATCTCGATGTGACGCGGGCTGGTCACGTATTTTTCGATCAGCACGCGCTCGTCGCCGAAGGCGGACTTGGCTTCGCGCTTGGCGCCGGCGAGCTGCTCGTCGAAATCGGCGTGGCGATCGACGCGGCGCATACCCTTGCCGCCGCCGCCGGCCACCGCCTTGATCAGTACGGGATAGCCGATCTCGTAGGCCTTCTGCTTGAGGAATTTCGCGTCCTGCATCTCGCCGTGGAAGCCGGGCACCACCGGCACGCCAGCTTTTTCCATCAGCGCCTTGGCGCGGTCCTTGAGCCCCATGGCGCGGATCGCGGCGGGCGGCGGCCCGACGAAGACGATGCCGGCGTCGATGCAGGCCTGCGCAAAGTCGGCATTCTCCGAGAGGAAGCCATAGCCGGGATGGATGCAGTCGGCGCGCGCCGCTTTAGCCACCGCGATCAGTTTATCGATGCGCAGATAGCTGTCGGCAGCGGGCGCGGAACCGATGACGTGCGCCTCGTCGCACAGCCGCACGTGCAAGGCGCCGGCGTCCGCCGCCGAATAGACCGCGATGGTGCGCAGGCCGAGCCGCCGCGCGGTGCGGGCAATGCGGCAGGCGATTTCGCCGCGATTGGCGATCAGGACGGAGGAGAACATGAAACCTCGGCTTCGTGCGCCGATACTAGCGCGCGGGCGGCGTTTCCACCTGCATTTGCGGCCGGTGCGGCGGCACCGGCACCTTGGGCGCTGACGCTGGCGCGGGAGTTGCCGTTTCAACGGCGGCTGGCGGTACGGCGGCATTTGCGCTGGCGGCGCCCGGCGGCAGCGGCGGCTCCGCATTCATGATGCTGACCGGCGGGATCGAGGCGGCGGAGGGGAAATCGTAACGGCTCGGCACCGGCATGCCGAGCGCCGGCGCGGCCGACTGAGCGCTGGCAACCGCCGGCCCGGACGGCGGGGCTGTGCTGGCGACAGGTGGCGGCAGCTTCTCGGCAGCCGGGGCCGGCGCCCCACTGGTCCAGGCCACGACATGGCGGGCGACATAGGCGTTATAGGCTCCCACGCGCAGATTGGCCTTGAGCGCGCTGGCGTCGCGCAGCAGCGCGAAAGCCGCACAGCGTTCGGCAGTGCAGCCGTCGCGGCTCGAGAGCACATGCGCGGCGATGCCGAAGCGGTCGAGTTCAACCGCGCGGCGCACGCCCGCGAGCGTGTCGGCAAAGCCGGGATCGGCGCGGCGGGCAAAATCGAGCCCGTCGGCCAGCAGCGTCCAGCCTCGCCGAAACATAGGCGACCGCGCCAGCGACGCTTTGCGGGTCGGCGAATATCGCGTTCTCGCAGGCGCTTTCCACCTTTTCGCCGGCTGCGCTGTCGAGACAGCCGAGCGCCGAGCCCGGCGCCAGCGCCCGCGCCGTCAAGACAGATTGGCGCTGCGCAATCCCGCGCCGCTCGGCGCCGCGATCGTTCTCGACCATGCGGTCAAGAATGGCGATAACTGCCAGGGCCGCGATCACCATGGCCGTAACCGGAATGCCGATCTTGAACGCTTGCTGCCCGACTTTGCGCACGGCGAGGACGACAAGCACCACGAACAGCGCGGCAAGCGCCCCGGCGACGGAAGCCGGCAAAATCAGAGGCGCGGACAGAAATTCGACCAAGCCGTTCATCCCCCTGTCTGTGCGCGGCGGGTGCGGCCGCCGTCCCCGGTTAGGCCCCGCCGGCCGATTTGAAGCCCGGAGCGAGGTCGGCGGCCGCAGCGAAGGCGCCCTTGGCCTCAGTCGAGGTCATGGCCACCGTGGTGCGCAGATCGGTGACGCCGCCGCCGCTGCCCGCGGCCAGGAGCACAGAAGCCATCTGCATGTCGCTTGGTGCCTCGGCGATAACCATAAAGTCGTATTCGCCGAACGTCAGATAAAACCCGATGAGTTTGCCGCCGGCTTTGGCGAACAGGCGGCCGACCGCGTCGGCGCGATCCTCCGGCTTGATGATCATGCCTTTGATGGCGTCGCGGGTATATCGGCCTTGCGTGATGTAGATCGGCATTCTCGTCCCTCCTGCGGCAGCGGATGTCGGCCCCGCCCTCGGACGCGCATCATAGTCGATGCCGAATGCGAAATCGCGACAGTCGATGCAAAGCGCTGCTCAGGCCCGGTCGAGCTGGCTTTCCTTAGCCACGCGCTCGAAGGCTTCGCCGGAACTCTTGATCCGGTACTGGTAATCGTCGCCCTCGGATGGCAGCAGCTTGACCACGGTATAGCTGCCGGTCGCCGCGGCACGGCCGAAAGTCGGCGAGGTGAAATAGACCGTCTCGCCGAAGTGGTACTTGTGCGCATGCAGCGAGATTTCATCAACCGCCGTCGGTTGCACCGGCGGGCTGACGGTGCGCAGCATCTTCGGCGCACCTTTCGGCGCCACGCTCGGCGAGCGCACGGCGATGCCGCGCAACGGGCGATTGCCGGCGCCGACCTCGCGCCGCGCCGTTTTCGCCGCCTTCTTGGCTCCGTTGTGTGTGCTCTTTTCCGCTTTGGCGGTCTTTTTTGCCGTCTTCTGCACGGCTTTCGCCGGCCGCCGGGCGGACTTCACTGTGCTCTTACTCATAGCCTCAATATAGCAGTAAATTTTATACGGCGGGGAAGTTTTTTAAGTAATAACATAAGTAAATTCAATGTGTTAACTCGAACTTTTGCGCCGATTGCGTAAGGCTTTCGCCGTATCCGAGGGTCTTGGCGCGGTGACTTTTGCCTTCGATTATTGTGGCAAGTGGCTTGGTCCACACCCGATTTTTGCCGTGTGGAACTCCTGCGCCGTTGCGCGCGTTTTGCCGCGGGGCGAGTGGAGGTTTGTTATGCGGCTCTTGCTTGGATTGATCCTCGGCGCGGTCCTCACCATCGGCGCCGCCTATGTCTATGACAGCCACAACGCCGCCGTGGCGGAGAACGGTATCGCCACAACC
>CAVWEF010000014.1:0-305908 GCA_963753925.1 uncultured Alphaproteobacteria bacterium | reverse complement strand
CGTTCACGCATTCTGCCGCACGGTGAAGTGCTGTCCGACACCCGAAAAGTCATCCGATATTGGCGCCTCGACGACCAGGGCCGCCTGCTCTTGGGCGGGCGCGGGCCTTATCGCGAACCCGAGGCCGAGTCCGATTGGCAGCATCTCGTCCGCGATCTCAAAACCATGTTCCCGGCACTCGCGCACTTACGCATCACCCATCGCTGGGCCGGACGCATCGCCATCCATCCGGATTTCATGCCGCATCTGCACGAGCCGGAGCTTGGATTCTCGATTTCCATCGGCTGCCAGGGACGCGGCATCGGATTGCAGACGGCGATGGGAATTGAATTGGCAAGACGCGCGCTTGATCGATCCTACGAGCCGGCACTGCTCTTTTCGCCGATCCGGGCCATTCCGTTTCATGGCCTCAAAGCGATCGGCGTCTCGTTCATGGTCGCGCTTTACGGAGCGATGGACCAGCTGGGTCTGAGCTAATGGGGACGAATTCCGTGATCTACTCCGCAATCGACGCGAGCACGCAGGACGGCATCGCTGTCCTGACGTTCAATCGCCCGAAGGTTCTCAACGCCTTCAATACGGTTCTTGTGCGCGAAGTCGACGATGCGATGAAGCAATTGTCCGCCGACGACAAGGTCAGGGTCATTCTCGTGCGCGGCGCCGGGCGGGCGTTTTCCGCCGGATTTGACCTGAAGGAAGGCGCCGCAGCCGCTGGGCAGCGTACACGCGAGCAATGGCGGGCGCTTCTTCACGCGGATTATCGCTTCATCATGAGCTTCTGGGATTGCCCGAAGCCCACTATTGCGGTCGTGCACGGGTATTGCATTGGCGGCGCATTTGAACTGTCCCTCGCCTGCGACATCACCGTCGCGGCAGCCGGGACGCGCTTCGGCTCCCCGGAGGTCAAATTCGGCTCGGGCGCGGTCGCGCTGCTGCTGCCCTGGATTACGGGTCCGAAAGTGGCGAAAGAGCTACTGCTGACCGGCGACGACAAGCTGAGCGCCGGGCGCGCGTTACAGCTCGGCATCGTCAATCACGTCGTCCCGGATGACCAGGAGTTCGAGAAGGCGACAGAGATCGCCCGCGATTTGGCAGCGGCGGCCACGAATGCAGTACGGCTCACCAAGCTGGCGCTCAATCGAAGTTACGAGATGATGGGAATGAAGGCAGCGCTTGAGGCAGCGCTTGAAATCGATATCGAGATCGATTCCAGCGGCGGCGGCGAACGGGCGGAATTCGACCGAGTTCGGCGCGAGGAAGGTTTGCAGGCCGCGCTAGCCTGGCGCAATGCGCGGCGATGATGTCCGGCGTCAACTTCCAACCAAAGGTGCGGCGATGACTCTGATTAAGCGATCCCCCTATCACCACAAATTCGTGGCGCTCGGAGCACAGCTTGTCGACAGGATTGGTTTCGCGGCACCGCTTGTGTTCACGACGACAGAAGAAGAGCATCTCGCCACGCGTAATGCCGTCGGCATCTTCGACGTTTATTATCAGGTTGCGCTGGAAGTCGCCGGCGCCGACGCCGCGACCTTCCTGCAGGGCTCTCTCGTGTCCGATCTGACAAAGCAAAAGATCGGCCAGGTCGTCTACGTGTCCGTTTGCAACGAGGCCGGCGGCATGATCGACGATCTGACCTGCTTCAGATTGGCGTCAGACCGGTTTTGGCTTTTTCCGACGCCCTCGCGCGTGATCGCTCTTTTCAAGATTCTGCAGGAACGCAAGGGCGATCTGAACGTGACAATCACAAACCTTGGCTACAAAAACGCGTTTATATCGATCCAGGGACCACGATCCCGCGAACTGCTGGGCCGGCTTGCCAGCGGCGATGTTTCGGCGACGGCGCTCCCCTACTTCACCTTTACTGAATTGACAGTCGCGGACGTGCCGGAGGTCCTGGTGTCCCGCACGGGCTATTCCGGAGAGCTGGGATATGAGCTGTTCTTCCCGGTCGAATATGCCGAGCACATGTGGGACCGCGTTTTTGAGGCCGGTTCAGACCTGGGCGTGAAGGCCTGTGGCTTGGGCGCGTTGCGAACTCTCCGTCTGGAAAAGAAATACGTTCTGTACGGGCTGGACGTGAGCGAAACTACAAGCCCGGTCGAGGCCGGCTTGTCCTGGACGATCAAGCTGCAGAAGCCCGACTTTGTCGGCAAGGCCGCCCTTGACCGGCAGAAGCGCGAAGGAGTGAGCAAGCAGTTGGTGCTCATTGAGTTTGAAAATCTGGAGTTCGTTCCGGCGATCGGCGCTGCCATCAGCGCCGCTGGACGCGAAATCGGATCGGTGACCTCCGCCGATCGGGGCTACGCGGTCGGAAAGTCGCTGGCCTTCGGCTACGTCGTCGCAGCTTTTGCAAAACAAGACCAGGAGGTTTTCGTGCAGGGACCGGATGTAGCACGACCCGGGATTGTGCGCCTGAAAGGCGTCTATGACCCAGATGGAAGCCGCGTTCGCGGCTAAAGTTGAGGCAATTGAGCGGATCGGGCTTTATGGGTGGCAAGCAAGCGGATGCACCTTTGTCGGTAGGCTCCGATCATGACAATTATCGGAGGTTGGAGTGGGTCCGGCCCGGAAAGCGGCCCTCCAGCCCTCTCTTTGCAAAAAGCAAGGAACGCTCGCAAAGCTAATTCGATAGCGTGCGCGAGCAGAAAATACTTCGGCCAGTTAGGTTCATTACCGTGCATGTCGGCAAGCGGAGTGGCGACGGCTCTAAACTGACGCGCTCGTGCGAGAAACCTTTGCGGTGTAAACGGAATTGATGCGGGCGGAAAAATCGGAGGTCGCATCACCTAGAACCTATTGGCGCCAGAAATCCCTAAACCGCGTCGGCGACAGTTCGGTGTACCGCACCGTGTGCTGAATGTTGCGGTGGCCAAGGTAAGCCTGAAGCGCCCTCGTGTCGTGGCCCTTGTTAGCGAGCGCATAGCCGCAGGCGTGCCTGAGCATGTGCGGATGGGCCTTGAAGGCCAGCTTCGCTTCCCCGCCTGCCCGCTCCACCATGCGCGCAAACCCAGCAGTGCCAAAGGGCGCCTCCGCGCTCTGAGGTGAACACGAAGGCCGACTTGGGCTCCTGTTCGCGCTGCAGCCGCCGCAATGCCCGCAGTTCGTCCCCAAGGATCGGATGGGTGCTGGGCGTGCCCTGCTTGACCCTGCGGACGTGCAGCGTGGCCGTTCTGAACTCCACCTGATCCCAACGCAGGTCCACCAGCTCAGAGACCCGCAGGCCGTGCCTGTAGGCTACAAGGATCATGGTGGCATCCCTGTGGCCCCAGCGATTGCCCTTGGCCGCCTTCATCAGCCGCTCGACCTCGGCCTCCGTCAGGTACTCGCGGGTGCGCAGGTCGGCGTTGGGGAGCCGCTTGGGCATGACTGTTCGTTTTACGGTTGCTGGCGTGACCAGCCTGAGGTGACGCTTGGCCATGTGATCCGCGTTACCCGCTCTGCCTACTGTTCGTATAATGCCCGTTCTTTGAACTGTTGACCAATACGAAAATTGCTCGCGTCGGCGCGATGAGTTAGATCACCGACACGCCGCTTGTTCACTAAGCCCTCGCTCGTGCGTGGGTCCCCTATCCCGCATTAGCCAATCAGAAACGCCCCTGCCCCCCGACTTCAAAAAATCGGGAGTTAAGCTCGCTCCGGCTGCAAGGGTAATCGCGATGCCGGCTCTTACCGAAAGCGGACATTCATCGGCATGGTCGGCATTTCCGCTTTGTGCCGATTGTGTTGCAAAACTATTTTCACGGCCAAAGCGCGCAATATTGATTTAAGGGCGGGCATAAACGCGCATCATTGATTTAAAACAGCCTTCAGTCCGATTCGATTATTGCGTCTTCGCAGTGCGGCAAAGACTTTTGCAACACAATCTGCCAAATGCAGACAGCCGCGCTCTTTCGGCCAGTGCGCACTGGCCTCAGCGAGGTGTCCTGCCTTAAAAGTTGACGGCAAGCTTTGCCCGGAACTGCGCGCGCTCGAAATTGTCGAGATCCAAATTAAAACCGGGGTTCGTGGTAGACCGGCCAGCAAGTTGCGGCTGAAAGGTCGTATTTAACGTGATCTTTTCATTTATTTTCAACAGGACAGTAGGCCCCGCGTAAAGGGCGTTCCCAATGTTGTTGTTCAGCCATACGGAATTAAATGCCGAGAGATATCGCATTTCGGCACCGACAAACAATTGCGCTGAAATCTGGTAGGTAAGAGCAGTCGAAAGCATTGTTGTTGAAGAGTCCAACCAATGGCTTGTATCGTTCGGGTCCTGTGCATCTTGGGGCGCCCAGATCAAATTCGCTGCCCAATACAATTTATTGGGCAGTATAGGTGCATCAACGAATAATTTCAGTGCTGCCCCATACGAGTTTGAAGGCAACCCCGCTATGTTGTCGAGTTGGCCCCAACGCGGCTCGACTGAAATCGATACGGCAAATGGCTGACTTGAACTTCGTTCGACTATGCGATGCTCGATCTCGAATGATAGGCCGTCAAAGTCTAAATGACTGACGTCGACTAGACCGGTCACATTGTGGACGTGATAAAGAGCGCCAAACAACGATCCGGCCATCCACCATCCGTCGGCAACCGTGCGGCTAAACTCGTATTTTGTGTTTAGCGCCCCGTAAGTTCCCTGACGCTTACCGAATCGGCCATCATTTTCATTGGCAAATCCGGTGTCACCTGGTTTGCCGACATCGGTTGGCGATGTAAATCCGAAGATATCGTCACCTGGTACCTGCAACTCCTCTTTTCCAGGGCTAAATTGTCCACCGTTCTTAGGCCCTGCGCCGCTATTTGGGTCAACGGCATATGCCGGGTGTATCGAGATAACCGCTGCGAGAGCAAAAATACTCGAGTAGCGATTTTTCATAACAGGCTAATTGCATACCACAGCGTGACAGATTTTCGTGCGAGCCACATCGCTTAGCATATCAGAGATCCAATTGTCGCAGTTGGGTCAAACGCTGCGTATTTATTGAGCCTCCGGGCTGACTTTTGTCCGTTGTTGCTCCAATAGGCGACAAACTCAGGCGCGGTTGGTTTGTCCGAAACGTGCCGATTTTGTTGCAGAAGTGATTTGAAGACTTTGGCGAACAGTGATTTCGTCTTCTGACGACATTTTGCGTCGGGAGCGGGCGATGATGGGACGCCAGAATAACGACCAGGGTCATCTGTTCTACGAGTTTCGCCTCGATGAGGCGGTTCCTGATGATCATCTGGTGCGCAAGATCGACGCCGTTCTCGATCTATCGTGGGTCCACGCAGAACTCGCGCCGCACTATCCAACCCTGGGCCGGCCCTCGGTTGATCCGGTGCTGATGATCCGGATGCTGATCATCGGCTATGTCTTTGCGCTGCGATCCGAGCGGCTGCTGTGTCGCGAACTGCATGTGAACCTCGCCTATCGCTGGTTCTGCAAGCTCGGCATTGAGCACAAGATCCCTGATCATTCGGCATTCTCGCGTGCCCGCAATGAGCGCTTCCGCGACAGCGGCATCTTTCGCCAGGTATTTGAGCGTGTGGTCGAGGCTTGTATCGCAGCCGATCTCGTTGGCGGAGAAGGGTTTGCCGTGGATGCGAGCCTGATCCAGGCTGACGCAAACAAACAGCGCTCGATCCCGGGCTCGGAATGGCAAAAGACACGTAATCCCGAGACGGCGAGCCGCGCCGTAAAGGAATATCTGGCAACCCTCGATGATGCGGCGTTTGGCACGGCAAGCGAGGTGACGCCGAAGTTTGTCTCGCCGTCCGATCCGGCCGCGCAATGGACAGGCGCGATGCGGGGACCCGCCTTCTTCGCCTATGCCGATAACTATCTGATCGACGTGAAGTTCGGCGTCATCATGGATGTCGAAGCCAGCCGTGCAATCCGCCAAGCCGAAGTTGGTGCGGGGAAGACCATGGTTGAGCGCACTGAGGAGCGCTTCGATATCAAACCCAAGTGGCTCGCGGCCGATACGGCCTACGGTTCAGGCCCGAACCTCAACTGGCTCGTCAAAGACAAGGATATCGCGCCGCACATCCCGGTCATCGACAAATCGAAGCGTGAGGACGGAACCTTCAGCCGGGAAGACTTCAGGTTCGACAAAGAGCGCGACGTCTATATCTGCCCAGCGGGCAAGCTTCTGACCACGACTGGCACGGTGATCAACGATGGCGAGACGCTTCGTTATCTCGCCAGCACATCCGACTGTCGGGACTGCCCGCTCAAGGTGCGATGCTGTCCAAAGGCATCTTTCCGCAGGATACCACGCAGCATCTACGAAGAGGCGCGCGACGTTGCCCGCGCACTGACCAAGACCGAAGCCTTCGAGCAATCACGCCGTGATCGCAAGCGCATCGAGATGCTGTTCGCTCATCTCAAGCGCATCCTGAAGCTTGGTCGCCTTCGGCTTCGTGGCCCGCGCGGTGCACAGGATGAGTTCACGCTTGCAGCCATCGCACAAAACTTACGCCGGCTCGCCAAACTGGTCGTTCGGCCGCCACCGATGGCCGCCGCCTGTGCTGCGTAATAGTTGTAAGTACCGATACCAACGCGACAGAGAGCCCGCCCCCATATCGAGCGGGCGCAGCAGACGACTTCAAGATATCGAGGCAATAGCCCCGTTCTTCCCATCGCCGACTTCTGCAACAAAATCTGCCATTAGCGACCATTTGCATTGCAGCAAAGAACATCGGTATTCGGTCCTTTGGCATTTGGATTAAGGCCATGAAGTGCGTAGCTAATGCACCCGCTCTGCATGTATGATCTGTTCCAGAAAAATAATAAGCACCCGCTGACCAGAGCCAACGGCTCTCCTCTCAAGGCTCGTAAAGAGCGCTCACCGGAAGTCAGTTAAAAGACGCAAACCGGTGAACGGAAACCTATGCTTGGGTTTAGTCGTTGGCATCTGTTCATAGGATTGGCTGCAATTCTCTGTGCTATGGGCATCACTTCGCTCGCGCTGATGTATTTCTTTCCGGCACCGCCGTCGAAAATTACAGTGGCTACGGGGTTCAAAGGTTCTACATTCGAATTTTACGGCAAGCGTTATCAGGAAATACTGGCGCGCGCTCACGTTCAACTCGAATTGCGCACGACTGCGGGGGCGAACGAAAACATCAAACTTTTGCTGGACCCACAATCCGGTGTTCAGATTGCCTTTGTTCTCGGAGGGATCTCTGACGGGGAACATGCGCCAGGGCTGCTGTCGTTAGGAACCGTATACAACGACCCATATTGGATCTTTTATTCTTCGAACGAACCGTTTGACCGGCTGTCACAGCTCAAAGGCAAACGGATTGCCGTAGGGCCGGTAGGAAGCGGTACTCGATTTTCGGCCGAACAAATCCTTGGCAAAGGCGGCGTCAATTCTCAAACCGCTACGCTTTTGCCTTTCGCATCATCAGCCGCTGTCGAGGCGTTCGATGAAGGCAAGGTGGATGCGGTATGGGTCCTCGGCACGCCGGATGTGGGGGCCGTCCACTCCCTTCTGCAAAATCCCAAGGCTCGGCTTATGAGCTTTCCAAGGGTGGAGGCTTTGACCCGTATTTTCCCGGCGCTTGTTCGGCTCACATTGCCGCAAGGCGTGTTCGATATTGAACGGGACGTTCCGCCTAATGACGTGACCCTCATCGGGACCACCACCAAGGTCTTGGTTCGCAGTGATCTTCACCCACAAGTCGTCCAGCTCCTGTTGCAGGCTATGGTAGAAGCCCACAGTGGGCCTGGCATTTTTCAGCGCAGCGGTGAATTTCCGAACAGCACAGACGTAGAATATCCGGTTGCGCCCACCGCGATCGATTTTTACAAAAGCGGTCCTTCATTTATGCAGAGGCATTTGCCTCTATGGCTATCAGTCCATGTACAGAGGGCAATCGCGGTGCTTGTGACAGCGATAGCGATTGGCTTTCCATTGTTCCGCTTCCTGCCGCAGGGTTACAATTGGATCACGCGTCGGCGTCTGTTCTACTGGTACGGGCAGCTCAAAACCTTGGAAGCTTCATTTGATGTCAGCCTGGACGGCAAACATTTGACCGAGGAGCGAGCCGAAATCGAGCGAATTGAGGATGCCGTAAGCCACATTCGATTTCCGCTAACCTTCTCGGACCAAGTCTATAACCTGCGCAGTCACATCGACATTGTTCGGCGGAAGATTGCATCCCGCGCAAATGGATCGAAGCGGATGGCGGCTGAATAACCGGAATGTCCGCTATGGTAGCCGGCTCAACCGGTCGACGCAACACTTATCGTAACGCGCACCAAATGCTCGCCTAATCGATTTCAAGATCACCGGCGGCCGGCAATGCCAAAGCGCCAGGTTTCTCGGGCCGCAATGAGCCCTGGACGACATTTTTCCCTTATCAGCCTGCGCTCTCTATCTTTTCTGTTTTCGATAAGTGTTGCGTCGATCCGTTGAGACCACCCTTCGAAAGCGGACATTAATCGCCGCCGTTACGATGTCAGCTTAGTGTGCCATCAGCGGACATGCGGGGTTCCCGTCTAAGCCGACACTGAAGGGCAAAGCACTGGTGCGCGTGCCTGAGCTACCAGCGTCGCCAAGTGTCAGCGAACGGCTGCTCGTCCGGGGCCGCGACCTTCGAGGACATCCGTGCGTAGGGCGCGTAACGGCATTGTCCATTTGTATTCCAATGGCGCGTTACCACACCAGGCTCGAAGTCGTAGATTGTGATCATGTCGGAACCGCAATCGCAGACAGTCGGCGCCACCTCGACAAGATCGGCAGCAAGCGCCGATGACAACGTTCCAGCAGCAGCGAGAAGGACCCAAGCGAGCCGTGCGAGCATCGGCACCTGATAACCGTCGATTGGTAAACAATCCGCTAAGCCGGTTTCCGCACCAGCCAACTCCACCGCAGAGCCGCAATGAACGAGACTACTTCACAATCCACTTTGCGCCGTTGCAATATCGCCTCAAAATCCATCCAACGACGCTTTAGTCCAATAGGCGACAAAATGGCGCGACGCGGCGAATGACGCGAGGTGCCACAACCGGACTCATGCATCGCAGCAAAAAGCACACAAAGAAAGACCGCCGACTGCGGCGGTCTCTCCCAAATTAAATTAGATGAGGTTTTTTGATCAGGCAGCCCCGCCTGCAGCGTTGTTCTTTTTCGTCCCCGGCATGTTCATCGAAGTTGGTCGGCAATCTTTGATCAGTGTAGGAAGAGGGAATAATAGGGAGGATCAAGGCTCCAGGCCCCCGCCTGCGCACGATCCAAAACGATTGGCGACGAAGATGCGGGCACCTCGCCGCTAACGCTAGCTTTGCCCTTCCCCTTCGCTGAGGGCAGCTTGTGGCCATTCGCCGCAAATGCCTTGCCGAGCGAGGTGAGCGTGCCGCCTCCCGCCGTATTCACGTGGCAGCTACCACAGGGCTGGCCCGTTTTTTGAGCATAAGCCGGTAGCGCGTTCGCCGATCGAGGGGCAGCAAAAACTGCCAAGCCCACTATCAACGCCACCGCTCCCGCCCCTACCAACCCGTACACAGCCGCTGGTCCCGGTTTCAAATCACGTACGTGCTTGCGATCCATCATGTCCGTTCTCCGGAGTTCAACCGTTCTTGGCGAAATGCTAACCGAAGCAGTTACTTTCGAGTTTTGTAAATAACTTGCAGGCGCCGAGCACAGAGGTCAAGGCGCCAGTGCTTGCCCCGCCGCCCGGAAGCTAAGCCGCATTGAAAAAGCTAGCGTTTCAAAACCGGGCGGTGATTGATAAATATCAAACATTATTTCAGCAACAGTTGCCGTTGTCGCTTGTGGGTCATTTTCGACCGACGCACCTACGCCCTAAGGCTGCCCGCTGTCCGTTGTTGCCGGTGGTCTCAACGGATCGACGCAACACTTATCAAAAACAGAAAAGATAGAGAGCGCAGGCGGATAAGGGAAAAATGTCGTCCAGGGCTCATTGCGGCCCGAGAAACCTGGTGCTTTGGCATTGCTGGCCGCCGGTGATCTTGAAATCGATTAGGCGAGCATTTGGTGCGCGTTACGCAAGTGTTGCGTCGACCGGTTGAGCTGGCTCCCCATTAGGCGACATGCCATCGCACGGCGTCGCCGAGTAACCGAACTGAGCCTTGGGAAACCTCTTTTCGATGAATTTCCACAAAAGCCATTTCGCAAAGCCTGGGTAAATCCTCGTGCCGACTGCTCCGTCTACAACGTCCTTGACCCGCTCCCACGATGCTCCCACAACGCTCCCACAATTGATTGGGCCCAGCGAAAAGCCACTGGTCTCAGGATGTTTGCAGTGACGTGGAGCGTATCCAGGTCCCCCAGCCACGCCTTCCTTTTCACCAATCGAAATTTCCGTCGCTGGCGCACGTTACAGGGCACAGCGCGAGCAACGGGACTAGTCAACGCTCCAAATGTAGATCATTCTGCGGCCCGCGTTAGGCGGAAATCAAAATACAAAAACTGCACTGGGGAGAACGCCATGGCTCAAACTATCGAGGCATTTGTCGGCAATGCGCTGGACGAAGCGAAGATTTCGCCGCTGCACAAGCGAGTGGTCGCGCTTATAGCCGCAGGATACTTCTTCGATGTCATCGACTTTACGATCTTCGGCTCGCTCGTTCCGTACTTACTTCAATCCAAGTTCGCGACCGGTCCCGAAGTTGCGGCGATCGGCAGCGCTACCATTTTCGGAATGTTCCTCGGCACCGCCGGCCAAGGCGAGTTCAGCGACCGCTTCGGGCGCCGATTCATCTATCAGTTCAACCTGCTTCTGTTCGGGGTGTTCACCATCATCGGCGCCCTCAGCCCGAGCGTCACGCTTCTCGTCGCCTGCCGCTTCTTCGCCGGTCTCGGCCTTGGCGCCGAACAGCCGCTTGCCTTCGCCTATGCCGGCGAATACTCGCCCAAGGCGATTCGCGGCCGCGTCCTGGCGATCGTGCATTTCATCGGGGGCGCCTGCGTGTGGCCGATTGGCACGGCGCTGGTGCTTGTGTTCGGCAGCTATGCCGGCTCACCCGAATACGCCTGGCGAGGCGTATGGGTACTTATCGGCATCGGCGCGCTGATCGTCTGGGTGTTCCGCTTCACGCTGCCGGAGTCGCCGCGTTATCTGGCGACGCACGGCCGCGGCAAGGAAGCCCTCGACGTTCTCGCGCGGCTTGGCATCGCCGGCCCGAAAGAAACGCTATCGACCGACGCTGCGAGCAACACCAAGAGCGACCCGTTCCGCGTCGTCTTCACGATGTTCCCGACGCGCGTCATCGCCGGCATGATCTGCTTCACGGCGTTTTTCGGCGTCGCCATCGGCCTTGGCGCCTGGCTGCCGAACATTATGCACGCCAAGGGCTTCAGCATCACCTCGTCGCTGCAATATACCCTTGCCATGAACTTTGCGGTGCCCTGCGCGAGCATTTTCATGATGTACGCGCTCGATAAATTCGGCCGCAAGATCACGTCGGTCTGCGCCTTCATCGGCGCAGGCATCATGGCGATGGTTTTCAGCAATGCCGGGACGGCTGGCCAGCTCATCGTTGCCGGCTTCGTGATGATCTTCTTCGTCCAGGTGGCTGGAAATTCGATGCAGATCTTCGCGTCCGAGGTGTTCCCCACTAACGCGCGCGCGTCCGGCTTCGGTTGGGCGTCGGGTGTCGGGCGGCTGGCGACTGCGTTCATCATGCCGACGATTTTGTGGGTGCAGAGTGGCTACGGCCTGACGACGGTGTTCGTCTGCCTCGCCATCCTCCTGCTGATTGCCGCCGGCGCGGTCACACAACTTGGCCCCGAAGCAAAGCAGAAGAGCCTCGACGAAGTCGCCCCGCCGACTGGCTGATCGCCATTCGAAAAAACGACGGGGCCCGGTCCGGCGCGATTGCCGGGCCGGGCCCCGGCAATTTAGGCTATAGCGTAGCTATTGTTGTCCGTAACGCCGGGGTCCCGCATATGGCTGCTGCATCTAAAAATATTCACCTCCTGTCGCGCGACGACCAGGGCGGCCGCCTCGACGGCGTGCAGGTCATCGTCGAAAAGGGGCATGCCTTTGTCGGCCATATGTTCAGCGACGGGTTCTCCGTCATCGACGTGCGCGACCCGAAAAAGCCGAAAACCGTAGCCTTCGTCGCCGCGCCGAAGAATACCCGCTCGCACCACCTGCAAATCCACGGCGACATCCTCCTCGCCGTGAATGGGCCGAATATCTGGGCGATGCAGCAGTATCAAAGCCAGCAGGAATACTACGCAAAGTCGCTCACCGATTCGGTCAAGACCGATCAGCCCTTCGCCGTCGGCCTGCGCGTCTTCGATATTTCCAGGCCCGCGGCTCCGCGCGAGATCGGCTTTCTCGACATGCCAGGCCTTGGCGCCCATCGCATCTGGTGGGTTGGCGGGCGCTACGCCTATGTCTCGGTGCATTTCGAGGGCTTTATCGATCACGTTTTGGCGGTGGTGGATATGAGCAATCCGCAAAAACCCACGCTCGCCGGGAAGTGGTGGCTGCCCGGCATGCATCGGGCCGGCGGCGAGAAACCGCCCGCTTCGTTCGGCAAGCGCACGGCGCTGCATCATCTCATTAGCGCCGGAAATCTCGGCTTCGCCGCCTGGCGCGACGGCGGCTTTACCGTGCACGATTTGAGCGATCCGCCCCATCCGAAGCTGCTCGCGCACCACAATACGTCGCCGCCTTTTGCCGGCGGCGCGCATACGCCGTTGCCGCTGCCCGACCGCAACCTGGTGGTGCTCGCCGATGAGGCGACGTCGGTGAATTGCGCCAACGGTCTTGCCTACACGTGGATCTACGACGTGCGCACGCCAACCAATCCGGTCACCATCGCCACGCTGCCAACGCCCACCGGCGAGGACTTCTGCGCCAAAGGCGGCAAGTTCGGCCCGCACAATATCCACGAAAATCGCCCAGGGTCGTTCCAAAGTTCGGACATCATTTTCGTCACCTATCACAATGCCGGCCTGCGCGTATTCGACATCAAGAACCAGTTCGAGCCGAAGGAGATCGCCTATTTCGTGCCGCCGCCGCCAGAAAAGATCGTCGACCAGCGGCCGAACCCGGTAAAAGTGATCCAGTCCTGCGACGTTTACGTAGACCCCAACGGTGTCACGTACCTGACCGATACCAATGCAGGGCTTTATATTCTTCAGTACGAGGGCAAATGATGGAAAAATTCGGCCGCCTCGCCCTGCACATGTGGACGATCGACACGACGCCGTTGAAGACGGCGCTCGATGCGGCCAGGCAAGCGGGTTTCGATGCGGTCGAATTGCGGCGTACCGATTTCAAGCGCTGCTTAGACGCCGGCATGAGCAACGCCCATGTGCTCGATTTGATCCGCGCCAGCGGCATTCCGTGCGGCGTGCTCGGCGTCGAATATGGCTGGCTGTTCGCCACCGGCGATGAAAGCAAGCGCCTGTTCAAGGTGTTCCGCGAATCTTGCGAAAATGCTGTGGCGCTCGGCTGCAAGATGCTGATGAGCGCGCCCGGACAGGTCAACGGCCCGATCAACGACGCGATCAAATATCTCAAGGACGCCGGCGACATCGCCGCTGAGTACAAGCTCAGGCTTGCCATCGAGTTCAATTCGCAACACGACGTGCTCAACAGCCTTGCCGTGCTCACCGAGTTGATCGAAGGCGCCGGCAAGCCGAACTGCGGCTATCTCATCGACGCCTATCACTTTACGCGCAGCGGCGCCGGCGGCCGCGGCTTCGAGAACGTGCCGGCCGACAAGATCTATTGCTTCCAGTACAGCGACGTCTCGCCCAATCCCGTCACCGGCGTGCGCCGACCGACCGACCGTCTGGCGCCGGGCAAAGGCATCGTCAAATGGCGCGAGATGCTCGGCTTGCTGGCGGAGAAGAAATACACCGGTTATCTAAGTTACGAAGCGCCCAATCCCGAACTGTGGGCGCGCTCACCTTATGACGTAGCGCGTGAGGGCGTCGAACTGACGCGCAAGCTGTTGCGCGAAGCGGTGCCAAGTTACGTGAGCGCATGATCCCGAAAAGCGGAAACGGGTTTGTGGAAGAGATCATGCGCAAGCAAATTTGAGGTCCACCATGGCAGAAGAACTCCCGCTCTTTCTCGGTCTGAACGACAAGACCGTCACCGCCATCCCGAAATCGGTCGAGAAGCAGCGCTATATGACCAGCGTCGCGCCGCAAGCGAAAAATCCCGGCAAATGGATCGAAATGCCGCGCTTGCCGATCCCGACCGGCGAGCACGCCGTCATCGGCTGCGGCGACATGATCCACATCATCGCCGGTTACGCCAAGCATCGCGTCGACCAGAACTTCCATCAGGTCTACGACTCAAAGGCGAAATCCTGGTCGCTGAAAGCGCCCTTCCCGCTGCCGTGTAACCATGTCGCCGGCGCCTCCATCGGCACGAAAATCTACACTTTCGGCGGCTTCATCGAACAAAACCGCTGCCCGCATTCCAAGTGCTTTGTCTACGACACCGCAGCCGACAAATGGGCGCCGATCGCAGGCCTCGCGCGGCCGCGTGGCGCCATCTCGGCGATCGTGCTTGACGGAAAAATTCACTTGCTCGGCGGGCGTGACGTGCGCTCGGTCGAGTGGCACGAGATTTACGATCCGGCGGCCAACAAATACACCATCCTCGGCGGCATGCGCGGCTCGACCGGCACGCAGCCCTTCGTCGGCCAGCGCGACCACATGGGCGTCGTCGTCGTCGACGGCAAAATCCACGCCATCGCCGGCCGTATGGACAGTTACGATTTCAACACCGGGCTCAACGCCGTCTACGATCCAAAGACCGATGCGTGGTCCTTCCGTGCACCGCTGCCGACGCCGCGCAGCGGGCCGTCGGCCGTCTATATCAATGGCAAGATCGTCGTGTTCGGCGGCGAGGCCACCGGCAAGGTGTTCGGCACCAACGAGGCCTATGACCCGGCGACCGATAGCTGGGAGCAGCTTGCGCCGATGGCCATCCCGCGCCACGGCCTGCATGGCGCGACCTGCGCGGTCATCGGCAACATGGTGCATGTGCCGGGGGGCGGCCCGGTGCCCGGCGGTCAGGTGCAGGGCGCCTACCACGACGCTTTCACCTTCGGCTGAACGCAAAATCTCGCGGCCGTCCCGTACGCAGGACGGCCGCGGATCTTCGATTGTCGATTTGCGTTGAAATTACCGCGCCGGTCGCAGATCGAGGCCGGCAACTCCCACCGCCAGGTTAAGGCCAACCTGGCCCTGCACTGAAACCGGCTGCAAGGTCACGGTGCGATCGGAACCGCCGACCAGCACATTGGCGCCGACGCCGGCGCCGACTGTGGCCTCGCCGCTGGCGCCACCATAGTGGCCTGCCAGAGCGCCAAAATGGCGATTGGTCGGCGCATAAACCGCCCAGATCATCTCGCCGCCCGCCGTTGCGCCGATATCGAGGCCGAATTTCGTGATCGAACCGGTATAGACCTCGCGCCGGCCACGCTGCGTGGGCGTGAAGATGCAAGCCACGTTCTTTTTCGACGTCACGATGAGACCGATACCGGCGGAAATGTCGCACGTGAGCGTGCCAACCTTGGTGTGCTCACGGGCGGCCATCGTCGGGATCGGCATGGCAACCGCCGCGGCAACAGCCAAGCCAGCAAGGGCGCTCAATGACCTATGCATATCAGTCTCCCATTTTTGTTGGACGCTCGGCAAAAACGCGCGATTGCCAGAAAAGTTCCGTCGTCGCGGGAGCGGTAATATTGGAACCCAGACTCCTCAGGGCGCTCAGCGGGCCGCAAGCATCTGGTTGCCGGGGAGGACGATGTGGCAATGCAATCCGTCGGGGTCGAAAGTCAAATTCACCTGGGCATTGAGCGCACGCGCAAGGTTACGCTCGATCACCAGGCTGCCGAAGCCGCGCTTACGCCGCGGCTTGACCTTGGGACCCAATCGTTCGCGCCAGTTCAACTCGAGCGCGTCGCCAGCCGTTCCGCCGCGCCGGCTCCAGATGACGGACACGCGGCCGTCGGGCACAGAAAGCGCGCCGAATTTTTGCGCATTGGCGGCGAGTTCGTGCAAAGCCAGTCCGAGATTTTGCGCGGCCTCCGGTTTGAGCGCCGCGTCCGGGCCCTCGATTTCGACCTGACCGCCGCCCGCAGCATGATAGTCCGACAGCTGCGAATGAATGAGTTCGCGCAGCGATGCTCCATGCCAGCTTTCGCGCACCAGCAGGTCGTGCGAGGCGGCAAGCGCCTGCAGCCGGGCGCCAAACTGGCGAAGAAATCCATCAATCGAACCTGCATAGCGCGCGGTCTGTCGCGCCATGGCCTGGATCACCGCCAGCAGGTTCTTGGAGCGATGCGTCAGCTCGCGCAGCAGCAGGCGCAGATGCGCCTCGCCTTCCTTGCGCTCGGTGACGTCGATGGACGCGCACGTCAGGCCGACAATATCACCGGCCTCGCTGCGCAGCGGCTCGACATGCAGATCGTGCCAGTGAAGCCCGGACCCGTCGCCAAAGGCGATCTCGGCAGTCTTGGCCTCGCCGCTTGCCAGCACTTCGTTTTTCAAGCCGATGACCGCCGGCCGGCTTTCCTCCGGAACAATTTCCGTATCGGTGCGGCCGAGAATATCTTCGATTTCGCGTCCCAGCATCGGGTTGCTAATCGAGGTGTAGCGCAGATTGCGGTCCTGCGTGTAGACCGTGACTTGCGAGCCGCGCAGCGCCGTTTCGTAGCGCTCAAAGCGTACACGCAGCAGGCTGAGTTCCGAGGCCTGGGCATTAACCCGCGCTTCAAGCTGCCGGCGTTCGTCTTGCAGCCTCGCCAGATCTTGGTCTTCCACCTCCGTTACCTCACTCACCATGCCGATGGCTCTGGCTCATGCCGGCATCGCCCGATGCGCAAACGCGGCATGGGGTTCGTCGACGACGCTTTTACAACCTACCTCATCGAACAGTCTGTCAACAAACGCGCGCGCCTGCCGCAGACGGCAGGCGAACTCAACATTCAAGGATCTAGCTCGCACGCCGCTCGCGCCGCTTGGCGTTGCGCTCGAAGAAAAGCGCCTGACTGAGTACCGCCGAAACCGTTGACGGCTGGAATGGCTTGGCGATGAGGAAGGCCGGCTCCGGCCGCTCGCCGGTGAGGAAGCGCTCCGGATACGCAGTGATGAAGATCACCGGCACCTCGAATGAGCGCAACATCTCATTCACCGCATCGAGACCCGAACTACCGTCGGCCAACTGGATATCGGCGAGAATGATCCCAGGCCGCTTGGCCTTGGCGAGCGCGATCGCCTCGGCGTGGGTACGGGCAACGCCGAGCACGCGGTGGCCGAGCCCTTCCACCAGTCCCTCAAGATCGAGCGCGATGAACGTTTCGTCCTCGATGATGAGCACATCGGTGGCGATTTCGGCGGCGAGTTCGCGGCCGGAGTCTTCGACCAGTTCGCGCAGCGTGGGAACGTCGATATCGAGGACCTTGGCGGCGTCGTCTTCGGACAGCCCCTCAAGCGCGACCAGCAGGAACGCCTGCCGTGGCCGCGGTGCAATCTGCGCCAGATGCCGCTCGACCGGCTGGTTCTGGCCGGCTGGGCCGGCCTTGCCGTTGAGGGCGACCGAATTCCAGATTTTGGTGAAAAGCCGATACAGCGCGATGCGGGTCGACGACCCGTTTTCCAGAACGGTGGGATCCTGGATCAGCGCCTCGAGCGTGGCCGCCACATAGGCATCCCCGGATGCCTGGCTGCCCGAGAGCGCCCGCGCGTAGCGACGAAGATATGGAAGATGCTGTGCAACCGCCTGAGTTGTCGACAATTTTTCCCTCCCGAAGCCGGCCAAACCGGTTGGCTGATGAGGCAAAACCCCCAATATCCGCTCAACCCTAGACCCGGTAACGCATCATTGGGGAAAAAGTTCCAATTTCGCGGAACCATTTGCCCTGACAGGGGTTTTGCAATCACGGTAGATGGGGAACCTGCACCCGGTAGCGCATAACCAGGGCGCGGGATTTGGGATCGAAAAGATGAACGAACGTAAGCCCGCAGGGCAACAGAAACCGATGGAAACCACAGCACAGCGAAACAAGAAGCCGGCTGCCAAACCGGCCAAGCTCGGTCGGGAGGTCCAGGCGCGGCTCGGTCAACAGCTGCGGGCCATGTACGACGAAGTCCTCAACCAAGGGGTGCCTGATCGTTTTACCGAGTTGCTTAATCGTCTCGACGGCGATGGGAACAAGGACAAGCACTAATGCCCATGGACGAGTCGGTCCGCAAAGCTGTTCTTGCCGCGGTACCCAGCCTGCGCGCATTCGCAATCTCGCTCAGCGGGAACGTGGATCGCGCCGACGATCTGGTGCAGGAGACGATGCTGCGCGCGCTCGCCAATATCGATTCATTCCAGCCCGGCACCAACATGTCGGCTTGGCTTTTCACCATTCTGCGTAATCATTTTCGTTCGGAATATCGCAAGCGCCGGCGTGAGGTCGAGGACAGCGAAGGCCGCTATGCCGCGACGCTGAAAACACAGCCGGAGCAGCATGGCCAGGTCGAGTTCAGGGAATTTCGCGAGGCGCTGGCGCAATTGCCGGCGGACCAGCGCGAAGCGTTGATCCTCGTCGGCGCGTCGGGCTTTTCCTATGAGGAAGCCGCCAATATCTGCGGTTGCGCCGTCGGCACCATCAAATCCCGCGTCAACCGCGCCCGCACACGGCTCGCAGAGTTGCTTTCGATCGATGGGACCAACGACTTCGGCCCGGACGAGACCACGCGGGCTGTCCTTGCCCGTAGCGGTGGGTGAACCCAAGAGATTCATTCGTCTGGCATGCGATCGTTGCGCACTGCCAAATGAAAACCCCGCGCGGCAGACAGCCACACGGGGTTTTGCAACTCAACTTAACGCTAAAAGCTACGGTACTGTCGGCGTACGTCCTCGAATCAGGCCGGCAAGCGCAGCAATCGCGAACAGAACGACGGCGACGAAAAATACGATCTTGGCGGCTTCAACCGCCACGCCGGCAATGCCGCCGAAGCCGAGCACTGCCGCTATCAGCGCGATAACAAGGAATGTGACAGCCCAACCCAACATGGCAGTCCCCTTTTGATTGGTTGCGGAATGAACCGCGTGCCAAGGCAACGCCATGTTTACCGAATTGTTCCCGGGCCCCGGCCCCGCACGGCCGTGGCAGGGAAGCCGCAAAGAACTGAAAAACAAAACAATTTCGAGGTTTTACCGCAGATCAAGGTGGCCGACGCGGCGGAACCGGCATTATGATCGCAGCGTTCAAGTGCTGCGTTGCGTAAAGGAGTATGGCCATGGCGCCGCGTCCCAACTGGAAGGGCTTTCTCAAACTCTCCCTCGTCTCCTGCTCCGTCGCGCTCTATCCCGCGACCACGACAAGCGATCGCATTCGCTTTAACATCATCGATCGCAAGACCGGCAACCGCATCCGTAACGAAATCGTCGATGCCGAAACCGGGGAGCCGGTGGAACGGGAGGACCGCGTCAAGGGCTATCAGGTCGCCAAAGGCCAATACGTTCTGGTCGAAGACGATGAACTCGATAACGTCGCGCTGGAAAGCACGCATACCATCGACATCGAACAATTCGGGCCCGTGGAGGACGTCGACCGCATCTATCTCGACGAGTTCATTTTACATCGTGCCGCAGGACGACGTGGCGCAGGAGGCGTTTGCCGTCATCCGCGAGGCGATGCGCAAGGAAGGCCTGGTCGGGCTTGCCCGCGTCGTGATCTATAGGCGTGAGCACCTGCTGCTGCTCGCGCCACGTGGCAAGGGCATCATGGCGACCGCCTTGCGCTACAACACGGAAGTGCGCGACGCCAAGGACTGCTTCGACGACATTCCCGACATCAAGGTGCCTGCGGACATGCTCAAGCTCGCGGTGCACATTCTTGAAACCAAAAAGGGTCGCTTCGATCCTAACAAATTCGAGGACCGCTACGAAAACGCATTGAAGCAACTGATCAAGGCCAAGCAGGCCGGCAAGGCGCCGCCGGTGCTGGCCGAGCCGCGGCCGAGCAATGTCATCAATCTCATGGATGCGCTGCGCCGCAGCGCCAGGGCGGACCGGCGTCCGGCGTCGCCGGCGCGTAAGGGTCACGCGCGGCCGAGACGGACGTCGCGCAAAAAGATCAGGAGAGCGGGCTAGATGGCGGGACTCAAGCGGTATCACGCCAAGCGCAAGTTCGCCGTCACCGCCGAGCCGAAGGGAAAGATTTCGCGCAAGCGCGGGCGCGCTTTCGTCGTCCAAAAACACGCGGCGACGCGCCTGCATTACGATCTCCGCCTCGAGCTCGATGGCGTCATGAAGAGCTGGGCGGTAACGCGCGGCCCAAGCCTGGTGCCCGGTGAAAAACGGCTCGCCGTCGAGGTCGAGGATCATCCGGTCGAATACAACAAGTTCGAAGGCACCATTCCCAAGGGCGAATACGGCGGCGGCACTGTGATGATCTGGGACCGAGGCACCTGGCAGCCCGAGGCCGATCCGCACAAGGGATTGAAGAAAGGACACCTGTCCTTCGTGCTCGACGGCGAAAAGCTGCACGGCGGCTGGCATCTGGTGCGCATGCACCGGCGCGGCGGCGAAAAGCGCAATAACTGGCTGCTGATAAAGCAGCACGACGATTACGAGCGGTCGACACGCGACAAGGACATTCTCGAGCAGAAGCCGTGGTCGGTGGTGAGCGGCCGCACGATCGACGAGATCGCCAAGGGCGCACCTAAGAAGCGCGCCGCCGGCAAATCGGCCAAAAAGAGGTCGGGCAAGCGCGCACAGGCTGCCGCCGCGGCTATCCTGCAGCGAACCAAGGACATTATGAGCGCAAAAAACAAGTCCCCGCGCGGGCGCGCGGCCGCGTTGCCCTCTTTCGTCGCACCTAATCTCGCGACGCTCGCGGAAAAGGCACCGGAGGGCGGCAACTGGATCCACGAAATCAAATTCGACGGCTACCGCATCCAGGCGCGGCTCGATGCCGGCAGGGTCAAGCTGCTCACGCGGCGCGGGCTCGACTGGACGAAAAAGTTTCCCACCATCGGCGAATCGGTCGCCAAGCTGCCCGTCGATAACGCGTTGTTCGACGGTGAGCTGGTGGTCGAAGATGACAAGGGGGTGTCGAGCTTTTCGCTGCTGCAACAGGATCTCAAGGTCGGGCGGCACGACCGCATGGTCTATTACGTCTTCGACCTGATGCATCTCGACGGCCGCGACCTGCGCGCGTCACCGCTTGAGGCGCGCAAAGTGGCGCTGGCGACATTACTGGCGAAAGCTTCGAAGCGAAGTCAGCTGCGCTTGAGCCAGTCGCTCACCGAGCCGGGGCCGGTGCTGCTCAAGCACGCCTGCAAACTCGGACTGGAAGGCATCGTCTCCAAGCGCGCCGACGCGCCCTACCGTTCGGGCCGCGGCCATGACTGGATCAAGACAAAATGCTCCGACCGGCAGGAGCTGGTGATCGCCGGCTTTGCGCCTTCGACGGCAGACGCCCATTCGGTCGGCGCCTTGGTGTTGGGCTATTACGACCGCGGCAAGCTGCATTACGCAGGCCGCACCGGCACCGGCTTCACACACAAAATTGCGCGTGACCTCTACAAGAAACTCAAGACAATAAAGATCGTCAAATCGCCGTTTGCCACGATGCCGCAAGAAGAACGCGGCGTGCGCACGCCAGTCTGGGTCGAGCCCAAGTTGGTCGCCGAAGTCGATTTCCACGGCTGACGCATGGCGACCGCGTGCGCCAGTCCTCATTTCAGGGATTGCGCGAAGACAAGCCGGCGAAAGAAGTCGTGCGCGAGACCAAAGCCATCGCGGCGAGCACGGCAACGGCGGTCAAACGCGGCGCGCCCGCTGCGGCGAAGAAAAAAGCGCCAGTCAGCGTCGCCGGCATCACACTCAGTCATCCTGACCGCGTCTATTGGGAAGATGCCGGCGTCACCAAGCACGATCTCGCCGACTTCTACAAAGAGATCTGGACATGGATGGAACCGCATGTCGTCGGGCGCCCCATTGCGCTGGTCCGTTGCCCGGATGGTGCCGACGGGCAATGCTTTTTCCAGAAACACGCGTCGGCCGGCATCTCCACCGAGCATCTGCACATGGTCGCCGAAAAGAGCGACAAGATCATCTCCATCGACGAACTCAGTGGCCTGATCGCGCTGGTGCAGGGCGGCGTCCTGGAGGTGCACACCCGCGGCACGACGATTGGAGACCGCGAGCGCGCCGACCGGCTGGTGTTTGACCTCGACCCCGGCCCGGGAACCGGCTGGAGCGACGTGGTCCGCGCCGCGCGCGAGGTGCGCGAGCGGCTCAACGCGCTCAGGCTCAAGAGCTTTGTGAAAACCTCCGGCGGCAAGGGCCTGCACGTGGTGCTGCCGATCAAGCCGACGCCATGGGACAAGGCCAAGGATTTCTGTCACGCCATCGCCGCGTCGATGGCCGTGGACGCGCCCGGCCGTTACACAGCGACCGCGACCAAGAGCCAGCGCAACAACCGCATCTTCATCGACTATCTGCGCAACAGCCGCGAGGCGACCGCGGTCGCCCCCTACTCCACCCGCGCGCGCGCTGGCGCGCCAGTGTCGGCGCCAGTCGATTGGACGGAGCTGGGCTCGCTGAAAGGCGCCAAACAGTACACCGTGCTCAACCTGCGAGCGCGCCTTGCCCGCCTGCGCAAGGACCCCTGGGCGGGCATCGGCCGCATCAAGCAGGCCTTGCCGGCGCTGAAATGAAAAGGGCCCGCAACCAGCGGGCCCTTTTGGCAAACAGTTATGCGAGCTAGGCGACGGCCTGCTCGTTCACTGCCCTATCGGCGATCTTGGTGAGCAGCTCGTCGGCGTGCTTTTCCTCCTGCAAGGTTTCATGCAGCAGGCGCGCGACCTGCGGCTTGCCGATCAGTTTGGCCCAGGCAATTAGCGTGCCGTATCGGGCGATTTCGTAATGCTCGGCCGCCTGGCCGGAGGCGATCAGACCGGCATCGAGCACCCGGTCGTCGTCGACCTCGTCGATCACTTCCTTGCCTTCCTCGATGATGCCGAGAATGGCGTCGCACTTCTTGCCCTTGGCGGGCTTGCCGATCATGTCGAAGGCCTTTTCCAGCCGTTCGACGTGACCTTCGGTTTCCTTGAGATGGTCGGCGAACGCCTTCTTCAGCTCCTTATTCTGCGCCTCTTTCGCGAGCTTGGGCAGCGCTTTCGTCAGCTGCTTCTCCGCGTAATAGACGTCCTGCAACAGCGCGTTAAACAGTTCCTCCATCGTCTTCATAACCGCGATCTCCCAATGGGTGCTTGTGTTGGTGCGACGCCGCGCGCGCCGCGGCGATACAGCACGAGCAACGTGCCATGCCGGTAACAGTTCCTGAGCGCCGCCTGCTTGCGTGGAAAGGGAACTTTGACGGCCAGGAGGGCGTTGTCCGACGCGTCCGCTCATGCCGGCGCGGGGGTTATAGGGGTTATCAATGGCAGACAAAAAGAAGAGTACGGCGCAAAACGGCGAGTCTTCCGGTCTTGGAAGGCGCTTGAGCGCATGGTTCTCGCGCTTCGCCCAGGCGACCGCGCATTGGACCGGCCATCCGGCCGTATTTCTCGTCGCTGTGGCCGTGGTGCTGGTCTGGATCGTCACCGGGCCGGTCTTCAATTACAGCGACACCTGGCAGCTGGTCATCAATACCGGCACCACCATCGTCACATTCCTCATGGTTTTCCTGATCCAGAACACGCAGAACCGCGACGCGTTGGCGCTACAGCTCAAGCTGTCCGAACTGGTGCTGGCGATGAAAGGCGCGCAGAACAAATTCGCCGCGGTGGAGGAATTACCCGACGAAGAGCTGGAAGCACTGCACGAAGACTGCAAAAAGCGCGCCGAGATCACTTTCAGTCATCTGCAACAGCGGCGTGAAAAGCCTGCCGCGCCGAAAACTAAGACGCGCGCCGCCGCCGCGCATCATGCCAAAACCGCAACCCGGCGCTCCACGCGAACAGAAGGATAGCGGAAGCTCCCTGGCCGCCAAAACGGGCGTGAGGAGATTGCCCGCTTTTCGCCGCACGAATCATATTTTATCGCACCGTCACGGCGATTTTGGAAATCGGGGGATTACATGGCCTGGAAGGCTCTGTTCGTCGTCGGTTTGGCGTTGATTTGCGGCGTGGCGGGCGGAAATGCCTTCGCGCAGGCCCCGCAGCAATTTTCCGGCAAAACCGCCTACTATGACAAGGGCTACCACGGCACCGTCACCGCCGGCGGCAACTACGATCCGAAGAAATTCACCTGCGCGCACCTGACGCTGCCGTTCGGCACGCGCTTGCGCGTCACCGACAACAAGACTCAGCGCAGCGTCGTCGTCACCGTCAACGACCGCGGACCGCACAGCAAAAAGCTCGTCCTCGATCTGTCCTGGGCCGCCGCGGAAGAATTGCACATGATCGACCGCGGCATCATCGACATCACCGCGGTCGTGCTGCCCGACGACGCGAAGAAATAGCCGGTCAGTCGACCTTCGCCTCGTCGCGGTACATCACCTTGTGCCGCGTCTCGCGCACCCAAGCGTCGATGTCCTCGATGCTCATGAAATTCTTCATGTCGAAGCGGCCCCAATTGGCGATCTGCGGCAACGTTTTCTTCCAGCGCTTGTAAGGCGGCTTTGCCGGCACGCCGAAAGCCATGATGTCGATGATGGCGAGTTCGTCAGGCACGCCGAGCAGCGGTCGCAGCGATTTCTGCGCATCCTCCTGACCGATCGCCGTCACCCACCAGACCTGATAGCCGAGTGCGGCGGCGGCGAGATGCGCCGACATTGTGGATGCGGCGACGCTTTGCAGAAGGATACGCTCGGCATTGGCCTGATAGAGCTTGTCGAGGTCGGAGCCGTCGAGCAGTACCGGGAAAGCGCGCACGAAGCGGAAATCGGCGGCGACAACGATGAAGCCGGGCGCGGTTTCCAGCCCACGATAGTTGGGCGTGGGGAATTTCATCTTCAGCTTGGCGCGCTTGGTCGCCTCGGCGACGAAATAATCGGCGATCTGCTTTTTCACTGCGGGATCAGTGACGACGATGTAATGCCAGGGTTGCGCGTTGGCGCCGGACGGCGCATGCCGCGCGGCTTCCAACACCATCTCGATGTGCTCGCGCGGAACCGCGATATCGGGCTTGAAGGCGCGGCTGGTCAGGCGGCCACGCACCACATCCATCAGCGCCTCATAGCGCGCGAGATTGGGCGTGAATTTGGTGACGTCGTCCATTTTGCGCTTCCCCCGTCGGCTTGAGCGATTTTGCGCTACATTAGGCAGCTTACGGCCTTGCTCCTACCCCCCGCGCACCCAAGAAAACACAAGGAACCGCCCATGCCCGCCAAGCGTCCCGCGCCACGCCTCGCCGTCCTCGACGAAGCGCAGATGAACGAGGCACAGCGCGCGCTCATGGAAGCGCTGCGTTCCGGGCCGCGCGGCAAAGGAATCGTCCCACGTGGGCCCTTCGCCGCTTGGCTGCACGCCCCGAAATACGGGCAATTGGCGCAAGCCCTCGGCGCCCATTGCCGCTACAAGACCGCACTGCCGCCGCGCCTGTCCGAATTCGCCATTCTCTGCACGGCGAGGCTCTGGCGCGCGCAATACGAGTGGTACGCGCACGAGCCGATGGCCGAGAAAGCCGGCGTTGCCCGCAAGACCATCGATGCTCTGCGCGCCGGCCGCCCTCCCAAATCGGCGCCCAAGGACGAGCGCGCAATCTACGATTTCGTGCAGGAGCTTTACAAGACGCGGCGCGTTTCCGACCGCACTTATAAGCGTGTATGCGTCTTTCTCGGCGACGCCGCCATGGTCGAACTGGTCGGCATCCTCGGCTACTACGTGATGATCTCGATGACGCTCAACGTGTTCCGCATGCTGCCGCCGGAAGACGCTAAATTCGCGTTCGCCGAGCCGAAGGTGGGTTGAAAACCACTGGCTGTTTTTTGGCACCCGCTGCACGATCGTCGTAGGGTTGTTTTCGCGCGGCGCGATTTCCCATGGTAGCCGACCGCCTCAGCGCAGGCCCGTAGCCCTACTTCATCTTCATGCCGCCCATGCTGTCGGATTTCATGCCCGGCACGCCGCTGCTATCGCCATGCGTAGCGCCGATGCCTTCAGTCGTGAAGTCGACGTCGACCTTGCCGGCCTTGGCAAAATCGAGCGTCACCTTGAAATGCTCGCCTTGCTTGAGCTGCTGGTTCAGCTTCATGAACATGAGGTGATAGCCGCCCGGGTTGAGCGTGACGGTCTGCCCAGGCTTGATCTCCAGGCCGCCAGCGACAGGTCGCATTTTCATGACGCCGTTGTCCATGGTCATCTCGTGGACCTGAACCTCCTTGGCGACGGCGGTGGCTCCGCCGAGAAGACGATCGGGCTCCGTGCCCATATTGGTGATGGTCAGATAGCCGCCGCCAACGCCGGCGCCGTTGGGCGTGGCGCGGGCCCATGGTGCGGAAATCTTCAAATGGCCGGCCATGATATCTTCGGCCTGCGCCGGACAGATCACAAAGACGGCAAACAAAGCGGCGATAGTCAACAATGTGCGGGTCATGATTTGGCTCCTGACGATGCAGCGCGCGCCGTTGCGACGCGGCTGCGGGGAAATGGATTAGCGGTGAACCGAAGACGTCAGGCCGTGGGTGGTGGGCGTGGAAGCTGCGGCCCTTGATTGGCCGGCTTTTGCACCGGCGCGTTGTAGTGCGCGGGCGACAGCGCGATTGGATGCTCGGTGCCGAGAGCGATGACGATCTGCGGCGGCGCGCCGAACATCGAAGGCGCGCAGCATTGCATGCCGCAGCCGGCGGCGCAGGGACAGCCGGATTGATCGCTCGCGGGCGCACCGCCGTCGCGCGAGGCTGCGCTGGCGCAAAGACTGGACGCGAACGGCGCGCCGGTCGCAATCGACAACGGCAGCAACAATGCCTGCAGCGCGACTATATAAGCCGCAAACAGCGCGATAAACCGCCATGAACGCAAGGATTCGCTCATCATTGCCACTCTAGCGCATTGGCGGGTTCTTCAGAACCGGTCTCTGGCGTCCCCCGGCCCATCGAAAGACCATAGGCGCCGTGGTAGACTAGCTCGTCATGACAAGTGACCGGCAAACATCCACCGGCGACGAGCCGCGGGTAGTCAAATTCCGCCGGCGCAGGTTCGGCGACATTGGTGTGCCCGCCCGGTCCCCGGTCGAAGATCTCGCCAAATATGAACGCAGCGAAGGCCCCGACGACTATCGTCACCGCATGCTGGTCAACGCGGCGGCACTTTTGGTCGTGGTGATGTTGATGGGGGTCGGGCTGTGGATTGCCGAGACCATGGCGGAGATGCGCAAGAACCAGGACTGCGTCTTGTCGGGCCGGAGGAATTGCTCGCCGGTCGAGGTGAATCACAGCCGCTGGTAGCCCGGTTTCGCTTGCCACGCGCGCGGCCGGAGAGCATGGGCCGGCTTTTCCCGTTAAATGCCCGCCACCATTGAACTTACCCGCCCGCTTCGCTATACGGGCACGCAACCGCGAGACCGGTAGAAGGCCGGGCCGAGGGACCGGCGCGAGGCGTGGTGCTTTAGCCGCCGCGTTTGCCAGAACTCCTATTCAATCAGAGAGTTATCAATGTCTTCGACCTTTGACACGATTGCCAATATTATCGCGGAGACCTGCGATATTCCGCGCGACACGATCAAGCCGGAAAGCCATTCCATTAACGACCTCGGCATCGACAGCCTCGATTTCCTCGACATTGCCTTCGCCATCGACAAGGCCTTCGGCATCAAGCTGCCGCTCGAGCAGTGGACGCAGGAAGTCAACGACGGCAAGGCCACCACCGAGCAGTATTTCGTGCTCAAGAACCTCGCCACCCGCATCGACGAACTCGTCGCTGCCAAGGGGGCCTAACGCCCGCAAGCGTCCCCATGCGTCTGGAATATTTTCAACTGCTCGACCGGGTCGTCGACCTCAAGCGCGCCGACCGCAGGATCAGCTGCGAGGCGACGGTCCCGACCGAAAGCACCATCTTTGAGGGGCATTTCCCCGGCTATCCCTTGATGCCGGGCGTGCTGCTGATCGAGGCGATGGCGCAGGCGTCGGGCTGGCTGGTGGTGGCGCTCAATCGTTTCGAACGCATGCCGTTTCTCGCCTCGGTGAAGGAGGCGAAGCTGCGCACCTTCGTCAAGCCCGGCGAGCGCCTGGCGATCGATGCGCATCTGGCGCATGATGGGTCGGGCTATGCTGTCACCGAGGCGAAAGTGACGTGCGAGGGCAAGCTCGTCTGCGATGCCACGCTGACGCTGCGCGTGCTTGAATTCCCCAATGCCGAAATGGCCAAGCGGATGCGGGAAATCGCGGCGAAGATCGGTCTGAAGGCCGAGGCGCTGGCCGATGGCTGAGGCGCAGCGCGAAGCCTGGATCACTGGCGTCGGCATCGTCTCGACCCTTGGCGAGGGGCCGGAGGCGCATTGGCAGAAATTGATGGAAGGCCACCCGAGCGCCGACACGACGACGTTTGCGCCGTTCATCGTGCATCCGCTGGCGCCGGTGAATTTCGACCTCCAGATCCCGAAAAAGGGCGATCAACGGCAGATGGAGGATTGGCAGCGTATCGGCACCTATGCGGCCGGGCTTGCGCTCGACAGCGCCGGAGTGAAAGGCAAGCCCGAAATCCTGTCGCACATGGATATGATCGTCGCCGCCGGCGGCGGCGAGCGCGACCTCAACGTCGACTCGACGATCCTGTCCGGTTTTCCCCGCGCGGCCAACCCCGCCGCCTTCCTCAACGAACGGCTGATGAGCGACCTGCGGCCAACGCTGTTCCTGGCGCAGCTCTCCAATCTTCTCGCCGGCAACATTTCAATCGTGCATGGCGTCACCGGCTCGTCGCGCACCTTCATGGGCGAGGAAGCCTCCGGCGTCGACGCCGTGCGCATCGCGCTGTCGCGCATCGTCTCGGGTCAGAGCGACGTCGCCCTGGTCGGCGCCGCGCATAATGCCGAGCGGCCCGAAATGTTGATGCTCTACGAGTTCGGCGGCTTCAACCTGAAGGACCAATTGGCGCCAATCTGGCAACGCGGCGGCAAGGACGGCTTTGCGCTCGGCTCGCTCGGCGCCTTCCTGGTGATCGAGGGTCGCGATTACGCGGAAAAGCGCGGTGCGAAACCGCTGGCAAAGCTCACCGCCGTGCTCTCCGACCACTCGCTGCGACAGCCGGGGAGCGTAACCGAGGCGCTCGAAAGGCTCTGGGACCGTCTCAAGCAGCGACTGCGCCCCGCCAATACGGCGATTCTTTCCGGCGCAACGGGAGCGGCCCCGGCAACCGCCGAGGAGCGCGCCTTTCTCGAACGCCACACTGATCTTGCCGTCCGCGCCACCGGGACCTATCTCGGTCACGGGATGGAGCCGCAATTCCCCATGAATGTAGCGCTGGCTGCGATTGCCCTCGATCATGCTAGCCTGTTTCCGCCGCAGGATACGACCGGGCTCGAACGGCCGATGAATGGCGAGTTGCAGCAGGTTTTGGTGACCGGCGTCGGCCACTGGCGGGGCGAAGGCCTTGCTTTGGTCGAGCGCATCGCTTGAAGGAGAGCCGATATGGCAGCGACCAAGGACAATGCGGGCCGGCCGGTTGTCGTGGTGACCGGGCTCGGTGTGGTCACATCGCTCGGCGCCGGCAAGACCGATAACTGGGCCAAGCTCACCGCCGGCGAGTCCGGGATACGCGCCATCACCCGCTTTCCCACTGACGGTTTGAAGACGCGTATTGCCGGCACCGTCGATTTCCTCGGGCAGCAAACGTGTTCGGCCACGCTTTCCGAACGTTTCGCCGATCTGGCGGCCGAGGAAGCGGTGAGCCAGTCCGGCATCGGCAAAAAGGGCGATTTCCCCGGGCCGCTGTTTCTGGCCGTGCCGCCGATCGAAATCGAGTGGCCGCAGCGCTTTGAGCTCAGCAAGCGCTCGGGCGCCAACGAGAACGTCAGCTACAATGATCTTCTGCGCGCAAGCAGCGAATTTCCCGACTATCACCGACGCTTTTTGTTTGGCTCGGTGGCCGATCACCTCGCCGATGTGTTCGGCACCAAGGGCTCGCCGATATCGCTATCCACTGCTTGCGCCTCGGGCGCGAGCGCGATCCAGCTCGGCGTCGAAGCGATCCGCCGCGGCGAAACCGACGCCGCGCTGTGCATCGGCACCGACGGCTCGATCAATCCGGAAGCGGTGATCCGCTTCTCCCTGCTCTCTGCCCTGTCAACCAACAACGACAATCCGGAAGGGGCGGCGCGGCCTTTCGCTAAGAACCGCGACGGCTTCGTCATGGCGGAAGGCGCGGGCGCCGTGGTGCTGGAGAGCTACGAGGCGGCCAAAGCGCGCGGCGCTAAGATTCTCGGTGTGCTGGAAGGCTGCGGCGAAATGGCCGATTCGTTTCATCGCACCCGATCGAGCCCTGACGGCAAGCCGATCATTGGCTGCATCGCAAACGCCATCAAGGATGCGGGTTTGACGCCCGCCGACATCGACTACGTCAACGCGCACGGCACCGGCACGCCGGAAAACGACAAGATGGAATATCTCGGCGTCTCCACCGTGCTCGGCGAACGCATGAAGGGCGTACCGATCTCCTCCAACAAGTCGATGATCGGCCATACGCTGTCGGCGGCCGGCGCGGTCGAGGCCGTGTTTTCGCTGCTCACCTTGCGGCATCAGCGCATTCCGCCCACCATCAATTACGAAGTGCCCGACCCCTCGATCCCGCTCGATGTGGTGCCGAACAAGGCGCGCGATGCAAAACTGCGTCACGCGATCTCCAATTCGTTCGGCTTTGGCGGACAAAACGTGTCCCTCGTGATGGGTCTGGAGCCGGCGTAACCGCCGCCTCACCCGCCATGCGTGCGCTGACCCTGATCGCCGATCGCAAGCTCGAGCTCGCCGACGTGCCGCCGCCACCGCCGCCCGGCGACGGCGAAGTCCAAGTGCGCATCAAGGCCGTGGCGCTCAATCACCTTGACCTGTGGGGCTTTCGCGGCATGGCCTTCACCAAGCGCAAGCTGCCGCTGATTGTCGGCGCGGAAGCGTCCGGCGAGATCGCCGCCGTCGGCGCCGGCGTGGCGAACTTCAAGACCGGCGACAAGGTGGTCTTGTACGGCGCGATGACTTGCGGCCACTGTGCCGCCTGCCGCGAGGGCCGCGACAACCTGTGTGAAAACGTCGGCGGCATCATGGGCTTTCACATCGACGGTTTCGCCCGCGATCTCGTCAATATGCCGGCGCGCCTCACCATTCCGGTGCCTGCCGGCGTTTCGCCGCGCGACGCCGCCTGCGCGCCGATCGCCTTCGGCACCGTCGAGCACATGCTGTTCGACAACGCCAAGCTCAAGCCGGGGAAATCGATTTTGGTGCATGCCGGCGGCTCCGGCATCGGTTCGGTCGCCATCAAGATGGCCAAAGCGATCGGCTGCACGGTCATCACCACGGTCGGTGACGATGCCAAGACGGCAAAGGCCAAGGCCTTGGGCGCCGACCACGTCATCAACTACAAGACCGAGCGCTTCGAAGGCGTCACCCGCAAACTGACGGCCAAGAAGGGCGTCGATGTCGTGTTCGAGCATGTCGGCGGCGAAGGCTTCAACGCCTCGCTGTTCTGCCTCAAGCGCGGTGGACGCCTGGTCACCTGCGGCTCAACCGCCGGGCCGACCGTCACCATCAATCTCATGCAGCTGTTCCAGCAGCAGTACAAGATTTTCGGCTCGTTCGGCTCATCCATGCGCAATATCCGCGACAGCCTCGCAAAGATCGCAGGCGGCATGTCGCCGATCATCGACATGGAGGTGCCGCTCGCCGAATTCGAGCGCGGCCTGGCGCGGCTGGAGAGCCGGCAGGTGTTCGGCAAGGTCATCGTGAATTTCTAGCGCATGATCGCGAAAAGTGGGAACCGGTTTTCGGACGAGATCATGCGCAATGAAAATATATGCGACGCGCGCAAATGGCCGATGCGATAAGCCGCATGAAACGAAAACTGCGCCGCGGCATCAAGCGCGGTGGCAACGCGGTCCTTGGCGCGCTGGCGGTGACGCTGCTCAAGGGATTGCGGCTCACCAATCCGGACCGCTTGACGAACTTCGCCGGCTGGCTCATGCGCGCGATCGGCCCGCTGCTGCCGGAAAACAAGATCGCCCTGGAGCAGCTCACCGCCGCCTTTCCGGAAAAATCGCCGGCCGCGATCAAAGAAATCCTGCGCGGCGTGTGGGACAATCTCGGGCGCATGGGCGCCGAGTTCGCCCATCTCGACCGGCTGTGGGACTACGACGCGGCGCATGTTGAGCGCCGCAGCCGCATCGAACTGACGCCGGCGACAATCGAACGGTTCGGCGGGCTCGCTGCGGACGGAAAGCCGGCGCTGATATTCGCCGCCCATCTCGCTAACTGGGAATTGCCGGCGGTCAGCGCGGCCAAATACGATCTCAAATCCGCCGTGCTCTACCGTCGCCCAAATATCGCGCGCCTCGATCGCTGGTTGCGCGGGACGCGCGCTGCCAGCATGGGCGAGCTCATCGCGACCGGCATCGAGGCGCCGACGAAGATTGCCGATGCGCTCAAGCGCGGCGCCCATGTCGGCATGCTGGTCGACCAATATTATGTGCGCGGCGTCGAAGTGACGTTTTTCGGCCGGCGCACCATGGCCAATCCGCTGCTGGCGCGGCTTGCCCGGCATTTTGACTGCCCGATCCATGGCGTGCGGATTATTCGCCTGCCCGGCAATCGCTTTCAGCCTGAATTGACCGACGAGATCGCGCCGGCGCGCGACGCCCAGGGAAAAATCGATATCGCCGGCACCATGCAGATCATCACCGACGTGATCGAAGGATGGATTCGCGAGCATCCCGAGCAATGGCTTTGGCTGCACCGGCGCTGGCGGCCGGAGGATGCCGCTCTGGCCAAAAGCGCTAAGGGACCTTGATGCGGCCATCGACCGCAACGCCGCCCGATGCATCCATGTGCACTACGGCCATTTCACCGGACGACACTGTCACTGGCGCGCTTCATGCCGGCCGGATCGCCCAGGTAAGTCTGATTGAGCGCCGGCAATTCCTTGATCGGTCCCAGCCCGGTGAGCTTCGCCGTATCGATCGCGCGGCAATACTGGCTGGAGAATAGGCGCGCGTGATTGATGCCATGCTTATGGAATTCGTCGCCGACGCGCCTGGCCTGCGCACGCCCTGCTTCGTCCAATTTGCGCTGCGTGGCGCAATTCTTGAAGTCCACCTTGTCGGCATCAGGCGGCGAATCCGGCGCATTGGCGTGCCGCATCAGTACGATATGGCCGGGCTTCTTGAGCAAAGCCCAGGTTTCACTGTTGTCGGCGCGGGCAGACCGCGCATCGCCGCACAGGATTGCGGCCGCGGTCAAGCATGCGGCGAAAATAGCACTGGCGTGAACACGACGCATCGAAGGCCCAAGCCGTTCTGGTTCAGGTTTCGGTTGGAAGCCCCGCCGCCTTCCACGCGATGATGCCGCCCGCGAGGTGCGCCTTGTATGGGTAGCCTCGGTCCTGCGCCGCGAGCGACGCCGTCACCGAACGCCGGCCGGAGCGGCAGGCAAACACCACCTGCTTGCCTTGCGGATCAGGAATAGCGGCGGGATCGAACACCGACAACGGCACGATCACCGCCTCAGGGTAGCTCTCGACCGCGGTCTCATTCGCCTCGCGCACGTCGACAAGAAGCATGCGGCCTTCGGTGAGGCCACGCGCCACCTCTTCCGGGGTCAGATTTCGCACCTCGCCGGCGCGTGGATTTTCGTCGGCCATCACGCAACTCCATTTCCCGCGATGCATTTTAACGGGAATTGACGTGTCGAGCTAGACCGTCACTTGCGTTCCGACCTCCACCACCCGCCCTGTCGGGATCTGGAAATAGCTGGTGGCATCATTGGCGGCGCGGGCAAGCGCGATGAACAGTCGATCCTGCCAGTGCGGCATGCCGGAATGGGCAGCCGGCTTGAGCAGACGGCGCGACAGGAAGAACGACGTCGACATAATGTCGAACTGCCAGCCCAGCTTCCGCGCAACGGCAAGCGCCTTCGGCACATTCGGCGTTTCCATGAAGCCGAAGCGCAGCGTCACGCGCGAGAACATTTTACCAACCGGCTCCATACGCACCCGCTCGGCCTCCGGCACGCGCGGAGTATCGGCGGTCTCAATGGTGAGAATGACGTTCTTCTCGTGCAGTACCTTGTAGTGCTTGAGGCTGTGCAGCAGCGCGGTGGGCGCGAACTCCCGATCATGGGTGAAGAAGACCGCCGTGCCCGGCACAATATGCGGCGGCTTTTTCTCCAGGTTGGCGACCAACGATTGCAGTGGAATCTCGGTGCGCCGTGTTTTCTCGAACAGCAGGCGGCTGCCGCGCCGCCAAGTGTACATCACCGTCATCACCAGCGCGCCGAGCGCCAGCGGCATCCAGCCACCCTCGACGACCTTGAGCAGGTTGGCGGCGAGGAAGGTCAGATCGATGAATAGGAATGGCAACATAAGGGCCATGGCGGCGATCAACGACCAGCGCCACACGCGATTGATAACGACAATGGCCATCATAGCTGTCACTACCATGGTGCCGGTGACGGCGATGCCGTAGGCGGACGCGAGCGCGCTTGACGAACGGAACAACGCCACCAGCAGCAGCACGCCGAACAGCAGCAGCGTGTTGACCCGCGGCATGTAGATCTGCCCGAACAGAGCTTCCGAGGTGTGGCGGATTTCTATCCGCGGCAAGAGGCCGAGTTGGATCGCCTGACGGGTAAGCGAATAGGCGCCGGTGATCACCGCCTGGCTGGCGATAACCGTGGCGGCGGTCGCCAATGCAACCATCGGCAGCAGCGCCCAATGCGGATAAAGCAGGAAGAACGGATTATCGATCGTTTTCGGATCGGCAAGCACCAGCGCGCCCTGCCCCAGATAATTGATGGTCAGCGCCGGCAGCACGACAACCAGCCAGGCAAATCGGATCGGACCGCGCCCGAAGTGGCCGAGATCGGCATAGAGCGCTTCCGAGCCGGTGACGACCAGGAACACGGCGCCCAATGTGTAAAACCCAATGATGCCGTGGTGCAGAAGAAAATAGACGCCGTGGTACGGATTAAAGGCAAACAGCACGCGCAGATTTTGTCCGATATGCCACAGCCCGGCCATGGCGATGGCGAAGAACCACACAAGAGTAATTGGGCCGAAGAGGGCCGCAACCTTCGCGGTGCCGCGCGACTGCACGGAAAACAGCGCGATCAGGATCAGCACCGTGATCGGCACCACGTAATCGTCGAATGCGGGCGTCGCGACCTTGAGGCCTTCCACCGCCGACAACACAGATAGCGCCGGCGTGATAATCGCATCGCCGTAAAACAGCGCGCCGCTAATGATGCCAAGCAGGATGATCGCACCTGCGCCGCGCCGCCCGCCGAGCGCGCGCGAGGCAAGCGCCATCAGCGCCAGCGTGCCGCCTTCTCCGTTATTGTCGGCGCGCAGCAGGATCAGGACATATTTTGCGGTGACCACCAGTAGCAGCGCCCAGATGATCAGCGACAGGATGCCGAGCACCACGGTCTCGTTCGCCGGCTTTCCCGGGCCGACCGCGGCCAGAACCGACTCGCGCATTGCATAAAGCGGGCTGGTACCGATGTCGCCATAGACGACGCCGATGCAGCCAAGGGTGAGTGCCCAGAAACTCGTCTTAATTGGCGTCTCGCTGCCGCCATGCGGCGCGATCGAGCCGCCGGCAACGGCCGCGGTGGTTGAAGACATCGGGGATGGCCTGAATTATTGCAGCGCAAAAACAAGCGGAACGCGGGCTTATAACGGTGGCCACGGACTTGCAAGCGCATGCATTTCCGTAAGGGGCAAAGGTTAAGTCATATTCCATTCGCAACACGATAAAGCAGAAATTCTCAAATGAAACAATCGCTTAACCGTCAGATGGTGACTTGCGTGCCGACCTCGACCACGCGCCCGGTCGGAATGAGCGAGCGCCGCGACAGAAAAAACGAGGTCGACATGATGCCGAATTGCCAGCCGAGCTTGCGTGCGACTGCCAAAGCCTTCGACACGTTGGGCGCTTCCATGTAACCGAACTTCAGCGCCACGCGCGCGAATTGCGCCGACAGCGGCGTGATCTGCATTCGCTCCTCCTCCGGCACGCGCGGCGTATCGGCGGTGATAATGGTCAGGATTACGTTGTGCTCGTGCAGCACCTTGTTGTGCTTGAGATTGTGCAGCAGCGAGGTCGGCGCGAAGTCGGGATCGCTGGTGAGAAAGATCGCGGTGCCCGGCACGATGTGCGGCGGCTTCTTCTCCAGGCTGCGGAACAAGGTATCGATCGGCACTTCGGTGCGGCGGGTCTTTTTCACCAGCATGCCGGTGCCGCGCCGCCAGGTGAGGATCAGCAGCACCATTGTGACGCCGAACAGAATTGGCGCCCAGGCACCCTCGAACAATTTGAGGAAGTTGGCAGAAAAGAAAGTGACGTCGACGACCGACAGCGGCAAAAGCATGAGCGCTGTTATAGTCGGCACGATCAGTGCTGGCGTCAATCATGGCTTCGCGGAAGGCGTAGAGCGGGCTGGTGCCGATATCGCCGTAGACGACGCCGACGCTGCCGAGCGCGAGCGCAACAAGGCTCGGCGGCGCGACCCTGCCTTCTCGATTTTCGGTTGTGGCCGCGGCAGGAGTCGCGGTTTTCTTCACGCCGTCATTCATTGAGATTGTTCGTTCCGCCGCTGCGCAGCAAGACGCGCCTTATAACATCGCGTTTTTAATAGAGAATACCGCGCTTATTGCGCGTGATCTTGACCGGGATCCAGCGATGCAGAACGGTAACTTGGCCGTTTAGGGCTGGAAATCGGGCGAGATTGGCGGCTCTTCCCGCATCAACGTGATAGTGACGCGGCGATTGGGCGACATATAGGGGTTATCGGGGAACAGCGGCTCGGTGTCGGCCTTGCCGGCGACCATATAGATATTCCCGGTCGGCAGGCCTTCCGCGCTCAGAATCTGCCGCACCGCATTGGCGCGATCGGCGGAAAGTTCCCATGGCCCGTAGCCGGGCTGCGGCGGCACCTTGGTTGAGGCGGTGTGGCCGGTAATCGAGACGCGGTACGGCATGGCCTTGAGTGACGGTGCGATGGTCTGGATCAGCTTGCGCGTGCGCTCATAGGGCTCCTTGGAGCCGTCCGGGAACATCGAGCGCCCATCCTGATCGACGATCTCGATATTGAGTCCTTGCTTGGTCTCCTCGACCATGATGTGCTTTGATTCCTCGGTGATTTCCGGCATTTGCTGCAAGGCTTGACGCAAGGACGCGGAGGCGAGCGCGAATTTTTGGTCGGCTTTGAATTTGGCGCCGTAGGCGCGTTTGGTGTCGTTGGCGTCGGGCGTCGGATTTGCCGAGGCATCTTTTGGATCGATCGGGGCGACGTTCTTGAGCCTCGGCCGCGTCGGCAAACCGAGAACTTCGATAATGCCGGAATAGCGCACCTTGTCCTGCACGCCGAAAGCGTCGCGCATTGAGCCTGCGACCACTTGCAGTTTGGCCTGGTCCTGGGTGGAAAAGGCGACCAGCATCACGAAGAAGCTGACCAGCAGCCCCATCAGGTCGGCAAATGTCACGAACCAGCCGTGACCGCCGCCATGCGCCTCTTTCCGCCGTGCCATGACCGCGTTTGCCCGCTGCTCAAGCCGGCGCTAATTCGGGCGCCTCGGCTTCCTCGGCGGAGTGGCGATGTTTCTCCGGCAGATAGGCGAGCAGCATTTCGCGGACCAGCGTCGGACTTTTTGCCTCGCGGATCATCAAGATGCCGTCGATGATGAGCGTGCGGTTGATTTCCTCGTCCACCAGCTTGAGGTGCAATTTGTCGGCGATGGGCAGGCAGAACATGTTTGCCAGCGCCGCGCCGTAAAACGTCGCCAGCAGCGCGCCCGCCATGAACGGGCCGAGCTTGGAGGGGTCGGTCATGTTGGCGAACATCTGCACCATGCCGATCAGCGTGCCGATCATGCCGAAAGCCGGCGCGCAATCGCCGACCGCGCGGTAGATTTTCTGCCCTTCGTCAAGGTGGGTTAGGAAATTGTCGCGATCGCGCTCGAGGTTGTCGCGGATGAAAGCGCCGTCATAGCCGTCGGCCACGTAGCGGATGCCTTTGGCGAGGAACGGGTCGTCGATCTCGACCTTTTCCAGTCCGATCGGGCCTTGCTTGCGGGCGATTTCGGCAAGGCCTGCGAGTTCATCCACCAGGTCGCGCTGGCTCGTGCGCCGCAGCGTGAAAGCGAATTTGGCGCCGAGTGGTACGCCATGCACAAACGAGGCGAGCGGGAAGCGAATGAGGGTGGCGGCGAAGGATCCGCCGAAAATGACGATGAAGGCATGTTCGCTGACGAACATGTGCAAGTCGCCGCCCATCAGGATCACCAGGCAAACGACGCCGGCGCCCGCGACGAGACCCAGACCTGTAGAAATATCCATGACTTAACCCCACTCGACGCTTACCAATTTAAGGCGCAAGAGGCCCCGCACACCGTTACCGGTGACCCTAGACTGGCGCTGTTAAGAGGCGGTAAAGGCTAACCGTTGGTGAAAGAAATACCGCGCGAAAGAGCGCGGAAAACCGCGAGAATAAGGCCGAACAGGGCCGTATAAGCCCTGCCAAGTCCAAATAAAGTTCAAGAACACAGAGGAACAAGAGCCATGCGTGAGATCGGCCATTTCATCGGCGGCAAGGAGGTCAAAGGCGGCTCCGGACGTTCGGGCGACGTGTTCAACCCCAACACCGGCGAGGTGCAGGCCAAGGTCGCGCTTGCCAGCAAGGCTGAGGTCGAAGCGGCCATCGCCAATGCTCAGGCTGCGCAAGGCGAATGGGCCGCCACCAACCCGCAGCGGCGCGCGCGGGTCATGTTCAAGTTCCTCGAGCTGATCCAGAAGGAGCACGACGATCTCGCCCGCCTGCTCTCCTCCGAGCATGGCAAGGTATTCTCCGACGCCAAGGGCGACGTGCAGCGCGGCATCGAAGTGGTCGAGTTCGCCTGCGGCACACCGCATCTGATGAAGGGCGAATACACCGAAGGCGCCGGCCCCGGCATCGATCTTTATTCCATGCGCCAGCCGCTCGGCGTCGTCGCCGGCATCACGCCGTTCAATTTCCCCGCCATGATCCCGCTGTGGAAATGCGCACCAGCGATTGCCGTCGGCAACGCTTTCATCCTCAAGCCGTCAGAGCGGGACCCGGGCGTGCCGATGCGCATCGCCGAACTGTTCATCAAGGCCGGCCTGCCGCCCGGCATCCTCAACGTCGTCAACGGCGACAAGGTCGCGGTCGATACGCTGCTCACCGACGCCCGCGTCAAGGCCATCGGCTTCGTCGGCTCCTCCGACATCGCGCAATACATTTATTCGACCGCCACGGCGCACGGAAAGCGCGTGCAGTGTTTTGGCGGCGCCAAGAACCACATGATCGTAATGCCGGACGCCGACATTGATCAGGCGGTCGATGCGCTGATCGGCGCCGGCTATGGCTCGGCCGGCGAACGCTGCATGGCGGTGTCGGTCGCGGTCCCGGTCGGCAAGAAGACCGCCGACATTCTGGTCGAAAAGCTGGTGCCGCGCGTGGAAAGCCTCAAGATCGGTCCCTCGACCGACGACAAGGCCGACTACGGCCCGATGGTGACGAGGCAACTGCTCGACAAGGTGCGCGGCTATATCGATACCGGCGTCAAGGAAGGCGCCAAGCTGGTGGTCGACGGCCGCGGCTTCAAATTGCAGGGCTACGAAAACGGCAACTTCATCGGCGGCTGCCTGTTCGACGAGGTCAAGCCGGACATGAAAATCTACAAGGACGAAATTTTCGGACCCGTGCTCTCGGTGGTGCGCGCCAAGGACTACGACGAGGCGGTGCGGCTGCCGTCGGATCACGAATACGGCAACGGCGTTGCCATCTTCACCCGCGACGGCGACACCGCACGCGACTTCGTCAATCGCGTGCAGGTCGGCATGGTCGGCGTCAACTTCGCTATCCCTGTGCCGCTCGCCTATCACACCTTCGGCGGCTGGAAGCGCTCCGGCTTCGGCGACTTGAACCAGCACGGGCCGGATTCGATCCGCTTCTACACCAAGACCAAGACGGTGACCTCGCGCTGGCCGTCGGGCACCAAGGAAGGCGCCGAGTTTTCGATCCCGACGATGAAGTAGAGCGAGGCCGCGCCATGCGCGCGCGTCGGCTGGCGAGCATCATGATTGGCGCCGCGATGCTCGCGGCTTGCGCAAGCACGGGCAGCGATGAAAAATCCGCGGCGCAGCCGCCGGACAGCATGGCCGGCCGCTGGATTCTCAGCGAAGCGAATGCGCCGACCTGCGGCATCAATTTTGGCGGCACCACGGGCGTGCAGGAAGGCCCGCTGCTGCCGGAGGGCGGCTGCCCGGAAAAGTTTTTCACGAGCAAGTCATGGACTCTCAATCAGGGCACGCTGACGATTAACGATGAAGGCGGCCAACCGCTGGCGCAGCTCGCTTTCGCCGACGGACGTTTTACCGGGCAGTCGGCGGCGGGCACGGCAGTGACACTGGCGCGATAGCGCGCGGGTCTACGCCACCCGCATTTGCCAAACGCGCAAAATATGTGAGGGTTCTACCCCGAAAGCCGGGGCCGGGTGGGGTTGGACGATGTGGCGTGTGGGGTTGGCCGGCGGATTCGCCGTGACGCTCGTCGTCAATGCCTGTTCGTCTCCCGCGCGCAACGCCAACACATCCGGCGCCTATGACTGGACCGGCTTTTATGCCGGCGTCAACGCCGGCGCCACCATTGACGCCTTCAGGTTGGGCGTGAATTACAAGTTCGACTTTTTGAAAACCGCCGCCGCGCAACAATGAAACCGGGGACAAACCAGGCAGCGGCGGACTAGAGTCGGGGTCGTTTACGCTTGCGGCCCCGAGTACCTCATTGCGGGACATTACCATGGCCGACTACCAACTCTACTGCTTCGCCCAGTCCGGCAACGCCTATCGCGCCGCGCTGATGCTCAACCTGATCGGCGCCAAGTGGGAGCCCATCTGGTATGACTTCTTCGGCAAGGCGCCGCAGCGCACGCCTGAGTTTCGCGAAAACATCAGCGAAATGGGCGAGGCGCCGGTACTGGTTGACGGCAAAAAGAAGCTATCCCAGTCGGGGGTGATCCTCACTTATCTCGCGCGCAAGACCGGCAAGTATCTGCCGAAGGGCGAGGACGGGGAGCTTAAATCGCTGCGCTGGATCATCTTCGACAACCAGAAGGTCAACGGGTTTCTCGGGCCGTACCGCTTTTTCAAGAACTTCGCGCCGAACAAGCCGGGCGACCCGGCGGTCATGGCCTTCATGAAGGGGCGCATCGACGCCAGTCTCGCCATCGTCAACAAGCGGCTGGAGAAGATGCCATATCTCGTCGGCGACAGGCCGACCATCGCCGATGTTTCGCTCGCCGGCTATCTCTATTACCCGGCCGAGGAATTCGGCTTCGACATCCAGAAGGAGCATCCGGCGATCGGCGCCTGGTGCGCGCGCTTGAAGGCGCTGCCGGGCTGGAAACATCCCTATCAGCTGATGCCCGGCTACCCGTTCGGGACGCAGGGGTTGATGCCCTAGGCGTGGCGGCGCGGATTGGAGTTGCGAAAGCGCGCCGCATTGATACCGTTGCCGCGACGGACACATGGAGCAAGCGGCAATGGCGATCGAACTGAGCGGTAGCGCGCCTCGGCCAACATTGATGGAAGCCATCTGGCCGCGCGGCGACGCGCACAAGATTTTGCGGTCGGCGATTCTGGTCATTTCCGGCGCCGTCCTGATCACGATTTCCGCCAAGATCAAGGTGCCGTTTCACCCGGTGCCGATGACGCTGCAGACGCTCGCGATCGGCACCATCGCGGCCGCCCTCGGGTCGCGGCTGGCGGTCGGCACCGTCCTCGCCTATCTCGCCGCCGGCTTGGCTGGACTGCCGGTTTTCACCAATACGCCGCCGGCGGTACCGGGCCTGCTGTATATGGTGGGGCCGACCGGCGGCTATCTCGCCGGCTTTGTGCTGGCCGCCGTGATTGTCGGGGGCCTCGCCGACCGCGGCTGGAGCCGCTCGCTGCCGAAGATTTTCCTGGCCATGCTGCTTGGCGATCTTGCGATCCTGAGCCTCGGCGTCGCCTGGCTCGGTTTCGGCGCGGCGTCTATGGGGCTCGCCAAGGCCATGGCGGTCGGGTTTTATCCGTTTATCCTCGGCGGGCTTGTGAAAGAAGCGCTCGGCGCGGCCATCATCCGCGGCAGCTGGACGCCGCTTCGGCGGCTCTAGCTAGTGCTCGTGGCCGTGGTGGCCATGATCGTGGTCATGATCATGGGCGCGATTGTGCCCATGCGACACGTCATAGGCGCCGCCTTCGGGCTCGAACGGCGCTTCGATCAGGGCAATTTTCGCACCGAGTGAGTTCAGCAGACCTTCGATGGTCGCGTCATGTTTGACGCGGATGCGGTTGTTGAGCACCTGCATCGGCACATGGCGGTCGCCGAGGTGCCAGGCAAGCCGCATGAAGTCCAGCAAGGTCGGCAGCGCGCGCCTCGATCAGCGGCTCCGCCGCCTCGACAACCTCCACCAGACCGCCGTCCTCCAGCAGCAGCAAGTCGTCGGTCCGCAGCCGCGCCGGCCGAGGCAGGTCGATGTCGATGGCGCCGCCTTTGACGCCAGTGACGCTCACCTTGCCGGCACTGCGTTGCGCGTAGTCGAGAATGACGGTGTCGACTACGGGCTGGCCATGGCGGTGGCTTGCGTCAACGACGCTTGTTGCTCTTGGCATCGGCTCAGTTCAGGCGGGTCGGGCGCTCGTCGGCATCGGGCGCGGTCTGACCCGGTGGCACCTGCTCGGGCGCCAGCACGGCATCGGCCGCGTTCAACGTGCTCGCCCGGGCGGCTTCATCCTTGCGCTGATATTCGCGATGCGACAGCCAGCCGAGCGGCAGGCAGCCGAGATAGGCCAGTGTGCCGAGCGTGAGAACTTCCCACGGGTAGCTGACGAGCAGGGCGAAGAACAGCACCACCACTACGAAGACCGGCAGCACCATTTCCGGCGGCACGCGTTTTCCAACGCGCTTGCCGGAGAACACCGGAAGGCGCGAGACCATCAGCAGCGCGATCGCCAGCGTGTAGAAAAAGGTCAGCCAGATCACGATGAGCCCGCCGGAAAGCCCAAGGAAATTGAGATAGATCGGCAGCAGCACGGTGATGGCGCCGGCCGGCGCCGGAATGCCGGTGAAGAAATTTCCCGCCCACGCGGGCTTGCCCGGGTCGTCGATCATCACGTTGAAGCGGGCGAGGCGCAGCCCTGCGCAGATCGCGAACACAAGCGCGGCGATCCAGCCCGCAGATTTGAGATCATGCAGACCCCAGAAGTAAAGGATCAGCGCCGGCGCCACGCCGAAATTGACGAAGTCGGCGAGGCTATCGAGCTCGGCGCCGAAGCGCGATGTGCCCTTGAGCATGCGCGCGACGCGCCCGTCGATGCCGTCGAGCAGCGCTGCCAGCACGATCGCGGCAAGCGCCAGCTGGATATTGTTTTCCACCGCAACGCGGATCGCGGTCAGCCCCGCGCACAACGCAAGCAGCGTAATCAGATTGGGCAGCAGCGTGCGCACCGGGATCGCCTTGAAGCGGCGGCGGCGCGGCGGAGCAGGATCGAACGGCGGAAAGACCATGGCCGCAATATACGCTTTTTGCGCCGAACGCGCCACGCAGCGTAGGAACCAGCGTTAACCGCTGCGAAACGCGCGTCCGGCGTCGCCAACACGCAGGTCGGCGAGCGCGGTTTCCCCGCCGATCGCGATCTGGCCGACCGCGACCAGCGGCGACGTGCCGTCGGGCAAATAAACGTCGACGCGGGAACCGAAGCGGATCATGCCGAAACGCTCGCCGACGCCGACAGGCTGGCCCTCGCGCACAAAGCAGACGATGCGCCGCGCCACAAGGCCGGCAATCTGCACCACGGCGACGCGAACGCCGGGCGTGGCAATGACCAGAGAATTGCGCTCGTTGTCGGCGCTCGCCTTGTCGAGGTCGGCGTTGAAGAACTTGCCAGGCTGATAGACGATCTTCTCGATTCGCCCGCTCACCGGGCTGCGGTTGATGTGACAGTCGAACACGCTCATGAAGATCGAGATGCGCAGCATCGGCTTGTCGCCGAGGCCGAGTTCGTGCAGCGGCGGCGCCGCGGTGATCTGGCTCACCCGCCCATCGGCCGGCGCCACCACGAGGCCGTCGCGCACCGGCGTCACCCGCGGCGGGTCGCGGAAGAACAGGATGCACCAGATCGTCAGAACGGTGCCGATCCAGCCGAGCGGCGTCCACAGCCAGAACAGGATCAGCGAGGCGAGCGCGAAGGCGCCGATAAACGGGTAACCTTCGGGCGTGATCGGCACGATCTGCGCGCGAATCGAATCGTAGATGGACATGCCCTATCCTACTCCGCCGCGTCGGCGGGCGCTTCGAGCGGCGGCGGCTCGGGCTCCGGCAGGGCGTCCTCGACGGGCGGCGGATTGCGGTTAGGCGCTATATCTTCGTCGCCGATGAGCGCCAGCTTCTCGCGCGCGGCCTCAGCTTCGCGCTGGCGGTTCCACATGCTGGCGTAGAGCCCGCCCTTGGCGAGCAGCGCGGCGTGGGTGCCGCGCTCGACGATGGCACCCTGGTCGAGCACGATGATCTCGTCGGCGTCGACTATGGTGGAAAGCCGGTGCGCGATCACCAGCGTGGTGCGGCCCTTGGAGACGCGTTCCAGGGCGTCCTGGATTTCCTTTTCGGTGTGGCTATCGAGCGCGGAGGTCGCCTCGTCCAGCACCAGGATCGGCGGGGCTTTCAGGATGGTGCGGGCAATGGCCACGCGCTGCTTTTCGCCGCCGGAAAGCTTCAAGCCGCGCTCGCCCACCTCGGTCTCATAGCCCTTGGGCGAGAGCATGATGAAGCGGTCGATCTGCGCCAGTGCCGCCGCCTCCTCCACCTCGCGGTCGCTCGCCTCCCAGCGGCCGTAGCGGATGTTGTAGCGGATGGTGTCATTGAACAGCACGGTGTCCTGCGGCACCATGCCGATGGCTTGGCGCAGGGATTTCTGCGTGACCTTGGCGATGTCCTGACCGTCGATGAGGATGCGTCCGCCGGCAAGGTCGTAGAAGCGGAAGAGCAGCCGCGAAATGGTCGATTTGCCGGCGCCGGAGGGGCCGACCACGGCCACCGTCTTGCCGGCCGGCACATCGAAAGTGAGGCCTTTGAGGATGCGGCGGTCGGGCTCGTAGGCAAAGCCCACATTGTAGAAGCGGATGGTGCCGCTGGTCACCTTCAACGGCGGCGCTCCTGGCGCGTCCTTGATCTCCGGCTCGCGCGCCAAAATCGAGAACATCAGCTCGATGTCGGTGATCGCCTGCTTGATCTCGCGATAAACCATGCCCATGAAATTCAGGGGCTGGTAGAGCTGGATCATCATGGCGTTGATCAGCACGAAATCGCCGACTGTCTTGGTGCCGGCCTGGATTTCATAGGCGCAAAGCACCATCACCGCGGCGAGCCCGCAGGTGAAGACCACCGCCTGCCCGGCGTTGAGCACGGCGAGCGAGGTATAGGCCATGACGCTCGCTTTTTCGTAGCGCTCCATCGATTTGTCGTAGCGCTGGGCCTCGCGCTCCTCGGCGCTGAAATATTTCACCGTCTCGTAATTGAGCAGCGAATCGATCGCCTTCACATTGGCGTCGGTGTCGCTTTCGTTCATGCGGCGGCGGATGCCGATGCGCCATTCGGTCGCGTGATAAGTATAGGTCATGTAGAGCGCGACGGTGATGACGATCGCCAGCACGTAGCGCCAGTCGAAGTGCCAAATCAGCACACCGACGATGAGCGAAAGCTCGATGATCGTGGGCGCGAGCTGCAGGATGACCATGCGCACGATGGTCTCGATGGCGTTGCGCCCGCGCTCGAGCACCCGCGTCAAGCCGCCGGTCTTGCGCTCAAGATGGAAGCGCAGCGACAGTTCGTGCATGTGGATGAAGGTGCGGTAGGCAAGGCGCCTGACCGCGTGCATCGCCACCTTGGCGAAGATGCCGTCGCGGAATTGCGTCAGCGCCGCGGTGAGAATGCGCATGCCGCCATAGGCGACCGTCATGGCGACCGGCGCGGCGAGCGCCCAGACAATCCATTCGGTGGCGGCGACCGGCGCGGTGCCGTGGCCGGTCAGCGCATCGGTCGCCCATTTGAAGGTGAAGGGCGTGGCGATGGTGGCGAGCTTGGCCACCAGCAACAGCACCATGGCGCCGAGCACGCGCAACTTGAGATCGCGGCGGTCAGACGGCCAGATGTAGGGCCAGAGATGAACAATGGTCGCGAGCAGCGCGCCGCGGCTGGCGGAGACGTTGCTTTCGGATGCCCGGTGGTGGTGATGGTCGGTCATTCAGGGTCTTCATATAGGCGGATTCTCGGCCGTAATCACCCCGACCGCCGTCTAACCATGTGCGGCGATATTTTCGCCGCCGTCTTGACCCTGCCGCGAACAGATTGCACATGCAGGGCATGAATTGACCTGAGAAAATGAGCAAAATACGAAAAATCTGCGTCTATTGCGGCTCCGGCCCCGGGACTGACCCGGCCTATGTGGAGGCCGCCAAGGCCTTCGGCATGATCCTCGCCAAGAACGGCATCGGCCTCGTCTATGGCGGCGGCACCGTCGGCATGATGGGCGAGATCGCCGACGCGGTGGAGGCGCATGGCGGGCAGTTGACCGGCATCATCCCCGAGTTCCTCATGGCCAAGGAACACGCGCGGCGCGGCGAACACAATCTCATCGTCACCCGCGACATGCATGAGCGCAAACGCAAGATGTTCGAACTGGCGGACGCCTTCGTCGCGCTGCCCGGCGGCGTCGGCACGCTCGAGGAAATCGTGGAGCAGATGACCTGGGTGCAGCTCGGCCGCCACAGGAAGCCGGTTCTGCTCGCCAATATCGAAAATTTCTGGCAGCCACTGTGCGCGCTGCTCGATCACATGAAGAAGCTGGAATTCATCCGCGGCGGTCTCGACTTCGACCTGCTGGTCGCCGACAAGGTCGAGGACATTTTGCCGATGCTGCAGAAGGCCGCGGAGACCGTGCCGGAAGGCGCCAAGACCCTGACGCCCGAAGCGGCCGATAAGCTCTAATCTATTTCTTCGTGACGAAAGTAACGGCCTCGATCCGGTTGCCGTCCGGATCGCGGATGAAGGCGGCGTAATAGCCGTTGCTGTAGTGCTCGCGAAACCCCGGCGCGCCGTCGGAAGCGGCGCCTGCGGCAAGGCCCGCCGCATAGAAAGCATCGACAACCGCCGTTTCCCGCGCGCGCAGGCAAATATGCCTGCCGCTGTCCTCGGGAACCGGCGTCATGCGGCTCCGCTTGTTGAGCCAGAATTCCGGATAATCCTTGCCGAACCCAATCGCCGCGTCCGGCCATTCGCGCAGTTTCTTCATGCCGAGCGTGGCGAGCATCGGTTCGTAGAACCGCGCGGCGGCGGCGAGATCGCGCACGGCGATAGAGACGTGGTCGATCATGCCGGCGCGCCGGATTTCACCAGCTTGTAAATGATCGAATCCATCAGCGCTTGGAACGAGGCCTCGATGATGTTGGCCGATACGCCGATGGTGGTCCAGCGCTCGCCGTTTTCGTCTTCGCTTTCGATGAGCACCCGGGTGACAGCCTCGGTGCCACCGTTGAGGATGCGCACGCGATAGTCGGTGAGCGAAAGCCCATCGATATATTTCTGGTACTTGCCGAGGTCCTTGCGCAGGGCGAGGTCAAGCGCGTTGACTGGACCGTTGCCCTCCGCCGCCGAGATCATGTTGTCGTCGCCGATTTTCACCTTGACCACGGCCATGGTGACGGTCACGCGCTCGCCCTTGGCGTTGTTGCGCTGCTCGACATTGATGTCGAACTGGGTGACGTCGAAATAAGCCGGCACCGTGCCCAGCGTGCGCCGCGCCAGCAATTCGAAAGAGGCGTCGGCCGTCTCGTAGGCATAGCCGATGGTCTCGCGCTCCTTGACCAGCTCCAAAAGCCGGCCGATGCGCGGATCGTCCTTTTTGACCTTGATGCCGATGCGCTCCAGTTCGGCCAGCACATTGGAACGCCCGGCCTGATCCGACACCAGCACCTTGCGCTTGTTGCCGACGCTTTCCGGCACGATGTGCTCGTAGGTCGCCGGTTCTTTGGCAATGGCGGAGGCATGAATGCCGGCTTTGGTGGCGAAGGCATTTTCGCCGACGTAGGCCGCATAACGGTCGGCGGCGCGGTTGAGACGTTCGTCGAGCGCGCGCGAGGCCAGCGCCAGTTTTTTCAGCTGCGCGTCGGAGACGCCGATGTCGAAGCGGTCGGAAAATTCCGGCTTGAGCTTGAGCGTCGGGATGATGGAGACGAGATTGGCGTTGCCGCAGCGTTCGCCCAGCCCGTTGAGCGTGCCCTGGATCTGCCGCGCGCCGGCGCGCACGGCGGCGAAGGAATTGGCCACCGCCTGCTCGGTGTCGTTGTGTGCGTGGATGGCGACATGGTCGCCGGGAACCGCCTTGACCACCTCGCCGACGATCGTCTCCACCTCATGCGGCAGCGTGCCGCCGTTGGTGTCACACAGCACAACCCAGCGCGCGCCTTCGTCGTAGGCCGCCTTGGCGCAGGCCAGCGCGTATCTCGGATTGGCCTTGTAGCCGTCGAAGAAATGCTCGCAGTCGAGCAGCACTTCCCTGCCCTTCGCCTTGGCGGCGCGCACGCTGTCGCGGATCGCGGCGATGTTCTCCTCCTCCGTCGTCTCCAGTGCCACGCGCACGTGGTAATCCCACGACTTGGCGACAAAGCAGATGGCGTCGGCTTTGGCTTCGAGCAACGCGGCAAGCCCGGGATCGTTCGAAGTCGAGCGGCCTGGCCGCCGCGTCATGCCGAAAGCAGTGAATTTGGCCTTGAGGCCGCGATCTTCACCGAAGAATTCGGTGTCGGTCGGATTGGCGCCGGGATAGCCGCCTTCCACATAGTCGATGCCGAGATCGTCGAGCGTGCGGGCGATGGCCAGCTTGTCGGCCAGCGTGAAGTCGACGCCGTTCATCTGCGCGCCGTCGCGGAGCGTGGTATCGAACAGATAAAGGCGTTCCTTGGCCATTGCACTCACCACAGGTAATGGTTGGCCGCAAGCGCGACCGCGACCAGCAGGGCGATGACGCCGAAGATGATATGGTGGCGCTGTAATTCCATCAGATGAACTGGTAGGCCACGTAGAGCGCGAGCGCGATGGCCGCTGCGAGCACGACGAATTTGAGCACGATGTAATAAAGCCAATGGCGCGGAAACGGCGTGTCGGGCTTGGTCATGCGGCGCCCCCCTTGGCGAGCGGCTTGCTCAGCGTCGTGTTGGCGAGCCATTCGTCGCCGACGGTGATGGTGTTGCGCTGCTGCGCCACATAGCCGCGCTTCTCGAAGAAGCCGCGCGCGCTGTCGCTGGCAGCGACGGTGAGCTTCTCCGCGCCGCGGCCGCTGGCGAGCTTTTCCAGCGCGTCGATCAGCATGGCGGCGATGCCCTGCCCGGTCGCCGCCGGATGCACATAAAGCATGTCGATTTTGTCCTTGCCTTCGAGCGCGGCGAAGCCGACGGGCGAGCCTTCCATCGTTGCAATCACAGTCAGTTCGCCGGCAAGCCTCTTGCCGAACGCCGCCTCATCGTCGGCGGTCGAGGCCCAGGCCTCTTGCTGCGGCAGCGTATAATCGTCGGATGTCAATTCCTCGATGCTATCGCGGAAAATTTCCCGCAGCAGCGGCACGTCCGCCGGCAGCAACGGCCGCAGTGCCAGCCTCAGTTGCGCCCGCGCCATCATCGCGCGATCTCCCAGGTGGTGCCGTCCTTGCTGTCCTTGAGCACGACGCCCATCTTGGCGAGCTCATCCCGGATGCGGTCGGATTCTTTAAAATCTTTGGCTTTGCGTGCCGCATTCCTCGCATCGACTAGGTTGCTGACCCTATCTTTAAATTCCTGAGGCATAAGCTCGCCGGCAACGCGACCAATTGACGCAAAGTTCTTCCAGGATTTAAGCGCATTCGAGATTATGCCTATGAATTTTCCGGATTGATGCAGAGCTTGGGCTGCTCCGAAGTCTCCTTTTTTCGCTCGATCAGCTAGTTTGTGCATTTCTCCGATTGCCATTGGCGTGTTCAGATCGTCATTCAATGCTTCAAGAAAGGGCCCAGGCGGCACTTCTTCTGAAGTGAATGACGTTTGATGGCGCGCAAGAAGATTTGCCCAATTCCGTAATGCTTGTTCGCATTCTTCTAGTCCTCTAACAGTCCAATCGATTGGTTGGCGATATTGGGTCCGCAACATTGCGAAGCGAAGAGTTGCGCCATCCCATGAACGTCCGCCAAATCTACTGGAACTTAGCAGTTCGCTAATCGTCACGAAATTCCCCGCCGACTTCGCCATCTTCTCGCCTTCGACCTGCAAGAAGCCGTTGTGCATCCAGTAATTCGCCATCGTCTTGGTGTGGAAGGCGCAGCGCGATTGCGCGATTTCGTTCTCGTGGTGCGGAAAGACGAGATCGACGCCACCGCCGTGGATGTCGAAGGTCTCGCCAAGAAGCGCCGCCGCCATCGCCGAGCACTCGATGTGCCAGCCAGGGCGGCCGCGGCCCCACGGGCTGTCCCAGCCCGGCAGGTCGGGCGGCGACGGCTTCCACAGCACGAAATCCATCGGGTCTTTCTTGTAGGGCGCGACCTCGACGCGGGCGCCGGCAATCATTTCATCAAGCGAGCGGTTCGACAGTCTGCCGTAGTCCTTCATCGCGGCGACGTGAAATAATACATGCCCCTCGGCGACATAGGCGCAGCCGCTTTTCACCAGCCGATCGATCAGCCGGATCATGTCGGTCGGCGCGTCGGGCTTGGACACATATTCGGTCGCGCGCGGCTCGAATGTCGGATCGAGGCAGCCGAGCGCGGCGACGTCGGCCTTGAAGTTCGTGTAGGTCTCATCCGTCAGTTGCCGAATCGAAATCCCACGCTCGGCAGCGCGGGCGTTGATCTTGTCGTCCACGTCGGTGACATTGCGCACGTAAGTCACGTGTTCGGCGCCATAGATATGGCGCAGCAGGCGGAACAGCACGTCGAAGACGATGACCGGGCGGGCGTTGCCTATATGGGCGAAGTCGTAGACCGTCGGCCCGCACACATACATGCGCACGCGCGCGGGATCGATCGGGGTGAACACCCGCTTTTCCCGCGTCAGCGTATCGTAGAGCTTGAGCTCCATCGCAAAATCACCCGTCGGCCGCGCTGGCCGGGCGTCCTGCACTCTCGAACTGGAGAAAAGACGGCCGCAGCCAGCGCAGGTAGCGCAGGTAGCGCTAGCTAATAATCCCGCGGCAAATGCCGAGACTCTGGATCAGGCCGTTCATCGCCGCGCACAATGATGAGTTGCGCGCAAGCCGTCAAGACCGCCGCAAGCGCCGGATTTCCAGCGCGAAACCCACCCGGCGCAACACGGTTAAGCGGCTTTTAACGCTTGTCCCGCATGCTCGGCGGGTGGCGCAAGCAACCGGCGCCCGCGTGTCTGTGAGCTGTATCATGCGTATCCTCACCCGTTCCGCGGTCGTTGCCGCGATCTTTACCGCGCTGCTGTGCCTCTGCCTCGCCAATATTGCGCGGGCGGAGTGGCGCATGTTCATCGTCGCCAACGATCCGGACGGCTACGGCATTGACCGCTGCCTTGCCGGGCACGAGAAATGCGGGGAACCCGCGGCCAACGCCTATTGCAAGGCGCAGGACTACGCCAAGGCGGACTCGTTCCGCAAAGTCGACCGCGAGGACATCACCGGTGCGATTCCCGCCGGCGGCTCGGGCGCCTGCCGCGGCAGCCACTGCTCCATCGTCGCCATCATCTGCACGCGATAACAGCGCCGCCGGCTTGACCCGGTCGCCGCGCCCGCAACCAGGCGCGGCCGCTCCGTAGCACAGCAATTCGCCGAGCGGCCAGTCATCGTAACAAATTGTTTCCGGGTGTGATGGCCATCACAGCTAAACACTTGGAATTCTTCCAAATAAGAGAGTGGATGGGTGCTACGGCTGAATTCCCGCTATGCGCGAAGGCGGTCCGGACGCAAATGGGGCCGCCGGCGCAAGGAAACGTGGCAGCGTATCGATGAACAATCAGAGTGCCGAAAAAACACGTGGCACCTCCGAGGCCGCCGAGCCGGCCACGCTCAAGCTCGAAGAATTCCTGCCCTACCGTCTCAACGTCTGCGCCGCGCTGGTTTCGCTGGCGCTGTCGCGCATCTATACCGAGCGCTACAAATTTGGCGCTCCGGAATGGCGCGTGCTGATGACGCTCGGCCAGTACGGCATGATGACCGGCAAGGCCATCGGCATTCACAGCACCATGCACAAGACCAAGGTGTCGCGTGCGGTCGCTCTGCTCGAGCGGCGCAAGCTGTTGACGCGGCGTGCCAACCGCGCCGATCTACGCGAAGCGTTCCTGTCGCTGACGCCGGCGGGCCGCGACATCTATAATGAGGTCGCCCCCATAGCGCTCGAATATGCCCGCCAGTTTGAAGATGTGATCGACCCCGCCGACCGCCCCGCTTTGCTGCGCGCGCTGACGAAACTCACCGACCATGCGAAAAAATTGACCTCGGAACTCGCCAAGGGCGCAGAGCGACGCTAAGGTCCCGGCATTCATGCCGCCAGTCGGGACGCCTCTTGTGAAGCTCTACACCTACTTTCGCTCGTCCGCCGCCTATCGCGTGCGCATCGCGCTCAATCTCAAAGGGCTGCTCTGCGAGATGGTGCCGATCCATCTGACCAAGGACGGCGGGCGTCAGCTCACCCCGGAATTCCGCGCCATCAATCCGCAGATGCGCGTGCCGACGCTGGCGCTGTCGGGCGGCGAGGTGCTCACGCAATCGTTGGCGATCATCGAATATCTTGACGAGATCAATCCCGAACCGCCGCTGCTGCCAGCCGACGCGCTCGCCCGCGCCAAGGTGCGCGCAATCGCGCAATTGATCGCCTGCGACATTCACCCGCTCAACAATCTGGTGGCGCTGCGTTACCTCAAGCGCCAGCTCAAGCGCGAGCAGCCGGAGATCGATGCCTGGTACCACCATTGGGTGTTGGAGGGGTTCAAGGCGCTCGAGACGATGCTTTCGCCCGCGCCCTATGCTTGCGGAGCGCAGGTGACGCTCGCCGATCTCTGCCTGGTGCCGCAGGTCTATAATGCGCGGCGGCTCAAGGTTCGGCTCGATGCGTTCCCGAACATCGTCGCCGTCGACGCCGCCTGCCTGAAGCTGCCGGCCTTCGACAAAGCGCGCCCGGAAAATCAGCCGGACGCCGAATAACGTCAAGACGTGACGCCGGACAAAAGGCCTGCTAGACGGGCGTCGAATCCGGTCCGCCCCCAACGCCCCTCACCCATTGGCGAAACACAACGTGGCCATCAACAAGCTTGCCCGCGTCTGCCTGTGGATGCTTGGCGCATTGCTGTCGTTTTCGGCGATGGCAATTTCGATCCGCGAATTGTCACGCGGCGGCCTGACCATATTCGAAATTCTCGCCATCCGCAGCGGCGTCGCGCTCATCGTGCTCGCCGCTTTGCTGCTCGTGCGTCAAGATCTGCTGGCCTACGCGCGACCGCGGCGCATGAAGCTCAATTTGTTGCGCAACACCGTGCACTATGCCTCGCAATATGCCTGGGCGCTGGCGCTGACCATGCTGCCGCTGGCGACCGTGTTCTCGCTCGAGTTCACCATGCCGGCATGGACCGCGCTGCTCGCCGCCTGGCTGTTGCAGGAGAAAATGACAAAGAGCCGCGCCGGCGTAGTGGTGTTAGGGCTTGTGGGCGTGCTGGTGATTCTGCGGCCCGGCATTGCGTCGATCAATCCGGCGGCTCTCCTCGTGCTGATGGCGGCCTTCGGCTACGCCATCACCATGATCGCCACCAAAAAGCTGACCGCGACCGAGACCACCTTCGGCATCGTATTCTGGATGGCGGTGATCCAGTTCCCGCTGTCGTTGGCGGGGAGCAATCCGGCCGTGTTTCTCCACCTGCACGCGCGCAATATCATCGCCGCGCTCGCCGTCGGCATTGCCGGGCTGACGTCGCATTATTGCCTTAGTAACGCCTTCCGCGCGGGCGATGCTACGCTCGTTGTGCCGCTCGATTTCCTGCGCATTCCGCTGATCGCGGTCGTTGGCTGGGCGTTCTACGACGAAAAACTCGATATCTTTGTCTTGCTCGGCGCCATGATCATCATCGCCGGCGTGCTGTGGAATCTCCGCGCCGAAGCGGCAAAAGCACATTCATGACAAGGCTCGCGAAACGACCCACGAGGCGCTAAAGTGCGGCTTATGACCGGAAGATCACTGCTTCTCGCTTGCGCCGCCGCTCTTGCAGCGTCGGGCGCGACCGCGCAGACACCGTCGACGAACCCGAATTGCCAGCGGCTGGAGGCGCAGCTTGCCAGCGTCGACCGCGGCACCGACGACCCCACCCGCGCCGACCAGATCAGGCGCGCCGAGGACGCGCTCAACCAGCAGCAATTCCAGGTCGACCGGATCGTGGCGCAAGGCCGCCGCCTGGGCTGCGAAAACAGGGGCTTCTTCTCCATCTTCAGCAATCCGCCGGCGCAATGCGAAAAGCTCAATCAGCAGATCGACCAGCAGCGCGGTATGCTCGAGCGCATGCAGATGGATCTCGAACGGCTCAACGGCGGCACCACCGAGCGCGCCGAGGCGCGCCGCTCGCTGCTGATTGCGCTCGCCAACAATGGCTGCGGTCAGCAGTATCGCTCGGCGGCGCTTGCCGGCCAGCAAGGCGGCTTCTTCGACCGGCTGTTCGGCAACAACAACGGCTCTTTTTCGGCGCCCGGCGCCCCGATCGGCAGCACGTTCCGCACCATCTGCGTGCGCAGCTGCGACGGTTATTATTTTCCGATCTCGTTCGCCACCACGCAGGATCGCTTCCGCGAGGACGAGCTGACCTGCCAGCGCATGTGCCCGGCGGCGGACGTGTCGCTTTATACCTATCACAATCCCGGTGAGGACGTGTCGCAGGCGATCTCGCTCAACGGCCGGCTCTACACCGAACTGCCGACCGCGTTTCAGTATCGCAAGCAGCTCACGTCATCGTGCAGTTGCCGGCGCCCGGGCGAAAGCTGGGCCGATGCGCTGCGTTTGAATGGCGCGGACGACACGGTGGCGCCAGGCGACGTGGTATTCACCGAGAAGAACGCCAAGAAGCTGTCGCAGCCGCGTGTCGGCGCCGACGGCAAGCCGGTCAAGCCGGATACGAAGCCGTCCGCGGCAAATCCGGAGGCGTCGTTGGTGCAGGCGCCGGGCGAACCCGATTCGACGAAGCGCAAGGTGCGCACCGTCGGCCCGACGTTTCTTCCCGCCCGGTAGATCAGAAATCGAAGGCTTCGCTTTTGGCCGGCTTGCCGGCGACCGGCGATGGGGCGGCCTCAGGCAACGGCGTGCCCGGATCGCGAAAGCGGTTGGTGATCGGATAGCGCCGGTCGCGGCCGAAATTCTTCAGCGTCACCTTCACGCCCGGCGCCGCCTGCCGGCGCTTGTATTCAGCGATGTTGAGCATGCGCTCGACGCGCGCCACGGTCGCAGCGTCGAAACCGGCGGCAACGATGGCCGAGATCGGCTCCTCGCGTTCCACCAGCCGCTCGAGGATCGGATCGAGCACGGAATATGGCGGCAGCGAATCCTCGTCCTTCTGGTTTTCGCGCAATTCCGCCGTCGGCGGCCGCGTGATGATGTTTTCCGGGATCACCGCGCCGTCCGGTCCCATGGCGCCTTCCGGCTTCCAGGCATTGCGCAAGCGCGACAGCCGGAACACCTCGGTCTTGTAGAGATCCTTGATCGGGTTGAAGCCGCCGTTCATGTCGCCATAAAGCGTGGCATAGCCGACCGACATTTCCGATTTGTTGCCGGTGGTGACCACCATGACATTGAACTTGTTGGAGACCGCCATCAAGATCGTGCCGCGCGCGCGCGCCTGCAGATTTTCCTCGGTCACGTCGCGCGGCAAGCCGCTGAAGGCAGGCGAAAGCGCCACTTCCAGCCCTTCCACCGCTTTCGCGATCGGCAGTACCTGATAACGGACGCCCAGCGCCTTGGCGCAAGCCGCCGCATCGTCGAGCGATTCCTGCGCGGTGAATTTGTATGGCAGCATCATGGCGCGCACGCGGTCGGAGCCGAGCGCGTCGACCGCCATGGCCGCGCATAGTGCGGAATCGACGCCGCCGGACAAGCCCAGCACGACGCCGGGAAACCCATTCTTGTTGACGTAGTCGCGCAGGCCCAGCACGCAGGCGGTGTAATCGGCGCGGTCGGCTTCGACCGCTGCGACCACGGGCCCGTCCTCGCAGCGCCAAGCGGCGCCGTGGCGTTTCCAGTGGGTGGTGACGATCGCTTCCTTGAACGCGGCGAGCTGGAAGGCCAGCGAGCAATCGGCGTGAAGCCCGAATGAAACTCCGTCAAAGACGAGTTCGTCCTGGGCGCCGACCTGATTGACATAGACCGTCGGCAAACCTTGTTCGGTGACACGTGCCACCGCGATATTGAGCCGCACGTCGCCCTTCTGCCGCCAATAGGGCGAGCCGTTGGGCACCAGCAGGATCTCGGCGCCGGTTTCGGCCAGGCATTCGACCACTTCCGCGCCCCAGATGTCTTCGCAGATCGGCAGCCCGAGCCGCACGCCGCGGAAGCTCACCGGCCCCGGCATCGGCCCCGGCGCAAACACACGCTTCTCGTCGAATACGCCGTAATTCGGCAAATCGACCTTGAAGCGAAGCGCCGCGATCGCGCCGCCCTCGAGCAGCGCCACCGCATTGTAGAGCTTGCCGCCTTCGAGCCACGGCGTGCCCAGCAGGAGCGCCGGTCCTGGCGACGCGGTTTCCTTGGCCAGCGCCTCAACCGCCGCGCGGCACGCCGCCTGGAACGCAGGCTTGAGCACCAGGTCCTCCGGCGGATAGCCGGCGACAAACAGTTCGGGGAAGACGACCAGATCGGCGCCTTGCGCAGCCGCCTGGCGGCGCGCGTCACGCACCTTTTCGGCGTTGCCGGCAATGTCGCCGACCGCCGGATTGAGCTGCGCGACGGCGATGGCCAAGTTGTCGGTGGGTCTCGTGTTCATGGCAATGATTTAGCTGTCTGCCCCCCGGGGCGGCAATCGTGCCGCCGGCGTAACCGGTATGCGCTCGCCGCCTACAGCCCGGCCGCCGCCGGCATCGGTTGGGCGCGGCCGGACCGCACCTTCTTGAGCAATTCGGCAAGCAAGAACGCGAGATCGATCGCCTGTTCGGCGTTGAGCCGCGGATCGCAGACGGTGTGATAGCGGTCATTGAGATCGGCATCGGAAATCGCACGCGCGCCGCCGGTGCATTCGGTGACGTTCTGCCCGGTCATTTCCAGGTGCACACCGCCGGCATAGGTGCCTTCGGCCGCATGCACCTCGAAGAATGAGCGCACTTCTTTCAAGATCAAATCGAAAGGCCGGGTCTTGTAGCCGCTCGCCGAGGTGATGGTGTTGCCGTGCATCGGATCGCATGACCACAGCACCACCTTGCCCTCGCGCTTGACCGAGCGCACCAGCGCCGGCAGATGCTCACCGACTTTCTCGGCGCCGAAACGGCCGATCAGCGTGAGACGGCCGGCCTCGTTATCCGGACTGAGGATGTCGATCAGGCGCAACAGATCGTCGGCTTTCAGCGAAGGCCCGCATTTGAGCCCGATCGGATTTTTGATGCCGCGCGCGTATTCGATATGTGCGTGATCGGCTTGGCGGGTGCGGTCGCCGATCCACAACATATGCCCCGAAGTCGCGTACCAGTCGCCGGTCGTCGAATCGACGCGGGTGAAGGCCTGCTCGTAACCGAGCAGCAGCGCTTCGTGGCTGGTGTAGAAATCGGTGGTGCGCAGCTCCGGATGGCTTTCCAGATCGAGTCCGCAGGCCTGCATGAAGCCGAGCGCCTCGGAGATGCGGTCGGACAATTCGACATAGCGCCGCGATTGCGGACTGTCCTTGACGAAGCCGAGCATCCACTGCCGCACGCTGGCGAGATTGGCGTAGCCGCCCTGCGCGAAGGCGCGCAGCAGATTGAGCGTCGCCGCCGACTGCCGATAGGCCTCGACCTGGCGGCGCGGATCGGGACGGCGCGCCTCCTCGGTGAAGGCGATGTCGTTGATGATGTCGCCGCGATAGCTCGGCAATTCCTTGCCGTCGCGTTTCTCGACGGCTGAGCTGCGTGGCTTGGCGAATTGTCCGGCGAGACGACCGACTTTGACCACCGGCGAGGCAGCGGCATAGGTGAGCACCACCGCCATCTGCAGAAACATGCGGAAGAAGTCGCGGATATTGTTGGCGCCATGTTCGGCGAAGCTTTCCGCACAGTCGCCGCCTTGCAGCAGGAAAGCCTGGCCGTTGGCGACGCGGGCAAGCGCCTTCTTCAGGTTGCGCGCCTCGCCGGCAAAGACCAGCGGCGGGAAGGTCGCCAGCAGCTTTTCCACGTCAGCCAAAGCCTGCCGGTCCGGATAATCCGGCACCTGCTCGATCGGCTTGCTGCGCCAGCTATCGGGCGTCCAACGCTCGGCCATGACGAAAAGGCTCCAAATTTGCGCGGGTTATACACCGACGCCGCCGCAGGATGCCAGACTTTAGGAAAAAGCCGCTTTAGGCGCTATTCCGCCGCGACACGGCCATAACTGGCAGTCTTTTCGCGCATGGTGACCAGTTCCTCGGCCGCCGTTGGATGCACCGCCATGGTGGCGTCGAAGTCGGCCTTGGTCGCGCCCATCGTGACGGCAATCCCGACCGCCTGAATGAGGTCGCCGGCGTCGGGGCCAACCACATGGCAGCCGACCACCTGATCGGTGACGCCGTCCACCACCAGCTTCATAAACACGCGCGTGTCGCGCCCCGAAAGCGTCGCCTTCATCGGCCGGAAGCTGGTCTTGTAGATGTCAACCTTGGCGAGACGGTCGCGCGCCTGCGCTTCGGTCAGGCCGACGACGCCGACCTCCGGCTCGGAAAACACTGCGGTCGGCACGTTGTTATGATCGACCGCCGTCGGCTTGCCGCCGAATATCGTATCCGCGAAGGCGTGGCCTTCGCGGATGGCGACCGGCGTCAGGTTCACCCGGTTGGTGACGTCGCCGACCGCGTAAATATTTTCTAAACTCGTATTCGAATAAGCGTCGACGGCGATGCCGCCGGTGTCACCGAGCTTCACGCCCGCTTCCGCCAGACCAAAGCCGTGCACGTTCGGCTTGCGCCCGGTCGCGAACATCACAGTGTCAGCCATCACCTGTTCATTGTTCGACAGCTCGACGTCATAGCCATGCTCGACTTTCTCGACCGAGGCGACCGTCTGCCTGGTGACGATCCTGATGCCGCGCTTCTCCATCTCGCCGTGCAAATGCTCACGTACATCGTCATCGAAACCGCGCAGGATATTGCCGCCACGATAGACCTGCGTCACCTCGCAGCCGAGCCCGTTGAAGATGCCGGCAAACTCAACGGCAATGTAGCCGCCACCCTGGATCAGGATGCGTTTCGGCAGATGCGCAATATGAAAGGCTTCGTTCGATGAAATGACGTGTTCAAGCCCGGCAATATGCGCGCCATGATAAGGTGCGGCGCCGGTGGCAATCAGGATATAGTCGGCGCGCACGCGGGCGCCGGTCGCAAGGCGCACGGTGTGCGCGTCTTCCAGCACCGCGCGGCTCTTGACCAATTGGACCTTGTGGCGCTCCAGCGTCGCGATATAGGCCGCTTCCAGTCGCGCGATCTCGCGATCCTTGTTGGCGATCAGCGCGGCCCACGAAAATGTCGGCTCGCTTATGCTCCAGCCATAACCGGCGGCGTCTTCGAAATCGTCGGAAAAGCGCGAAGCGTACACCAGAAGTTTCTTCGGCACGCAGCCGCGGATCACGCAGGTGCCGCCAACACGATATTCCTCGGCGATCATCACGCGCGCGCCATAGCTGGCGGCGATACGCGCCGCGCGCACGCCGCCGGACCCTGCTCCAATGACAAAGAGATCGACGTCGTAATCCGACATCAGCGGTAATACCCCTTAGCGCCGGCGATCATCCCGGCGGCCCGCGCTCAAAGCACGTGGCCTTTCTTCTTCATCTCTTCGCGCATCTTTGCGACGACTTCATCGGACAGTTTTTTCGCCCAGTCTTGCGCGAAGCGCATGCTCTGCTCGGCGACCTGCGGCTGCGCCACAAGCAGCTTCTTGCCCGCCGGAGTTTGGTAGAACGTCACGACTTCTTTGAGTTCCTGCTCGCTGAAGGTAGTCGCGTAGAGTTTCGCCAATTGGTCGGTCACTTCCGAAATCCGCGGCGTCAACTCGGTACGCAGCTTGGCGGCGACCTCGTCCAGGTCTTTCTGTAAGGCCGGGTCTTGCTGAAGAAAGAGGAGCTTCGCCTGCTCGATCACGCCCGGAATGAGCGGATTGTATAGGCTGACGCCGCCGTTGGTGGCGATGAGCTGCTTGGCAAGCGCCATGCTCGCAGCGGACGGCTGCTGTGCCCTCGCAACCGCGCCAATATTGAATACGACCAGCGCGACGGCAAACACGGCCGTGCAAGCGGCGCGGTCAATAGTCTTAAGGATTCTCATTCTTGTCACTCCGTTTAAATGCAAAACCTAACGCCGCTCGACAACACGCACTCCGCCCGTTCCGGCAAGGATAACCATATGCGCAAGGCCAATGAATAGGCCATGTTCCATCACTCCGGGAATGGCCGAAAGTGCCTGCGCCAGGGCCTGCGGATTGCGGATGTGGCCAAGCGCGGCGTCGATAATCCAGTGACCGCCATCCGTGACGAAAGGATGGCCGTTCTTGGCTTGCCGCAAATTTAGCGGCCCGAGGGGCTGGATCGCCGCAATGGCCTTTTCGATGGCCAGTTGTGTCGCCCGCAAGCCGAACGGCGTCACCTCGATGGGCAGCGGGAAGCGGCCTAAAGCATCGACCCATTTCGACTCATCGGCGATCACAACCATGCGCGCGGAAGCCGCGGCGACGATCTTTTCCCGCAGTAGCGCGCCGCCGCCACCTTTGATGAGACTCAAGTCCGGACCGATTTCGTCGGCGCCGTCAACGGTGAAGTCGAGCTCCGGCGTCTCGTCCAGTGTTGTCAGCGGGATGCCGAGGCGCTCGGCATCGGCGCGCGTTGCTTGCGACGTCGGCACCGCGATGACGTCAAGACCCGCTCGCACCCGCTCGCCGACAAGCTCGACGAAATGCCGCGCGGTCGAACCGGTACCGAGCCCAAGCCGCATGCCTGGGCGCACGAATTCGACGGCGCGTGCAGCAGCGGCGCGTTTCTGTGCCTCGGCATTCATGGTGATCGGTTACGAATGTGAACGCTAATGCAATGATCTGAGCCGACGCCTATCTAGCCCCGTTCCGATGGTCTGGATAGCCGAAAAACGCCATGCACCGGCGACCGCGCAACCCGGCCTTGCGTTGCGCGCCAGCGGACGTTAGCGATCCTCCATGGCAAATCCTACGATCGTTTTCGACCTAGACGGTACCTTGGTCGACACCGCGCCCGATCTCATCGCGACTCTCAATGTCGTATTCGCGCGCGAAGGGCTGCCGCCGGTCCCCTACGCCACCGCGCGCAAATTGATCGGCGGCGGCGCGCGCATGATGATCGCGCGCGGGATCGCGGCGGAAGGCCGCGCACTGGCGGCCGCCGATCTCGAACGGCTGTTTGCCGATTTCATCGCCTACTACAGCGCCCACATTGCCGACCGCTCGCGGCCGTTTCCCGGATTGACCGAAGCACTCGATGTACTCGCCGGCCATGGTTATCGATTCGCCGTCTGCACCAATAAGCTGGAGCGGCTTTCGCTGCTGCTGTTGCAGAAACTTGGACTGCTCGACCGGTTCGCCGCGGTGTGCGGACAGGACACGTTCGGGGTCCAGAAGCCCGATCCTGAGATCCTACGCCGCACCATCGCGGCCGCCGGAGGAAAGGGGCAACACGCGATCATGATCGGGGATTCACTTACCGACATCCGAACCGCGCGCGCCGCCGCCGTTCCGGTCATCGCCGTCGATTTCGGCTATAGCGAGGAACCGGTGTCCGCATATGCGCCCGACCGCATCGTCGGGCATTTTTCGCAATTGCCCGCCGCCGTCGCCGCGATTTCCCCTTCGGGTTGAACGCGCAGCGCGCGGATTATGGTTAACGCGGTAAGGTTAACGGCGGGGTAACCGTTGCGCCGCCATAATCGCGTCCGTATTCTGGAACTTAATCTTGGGGCCGTGGCTTTAAGGCCACCGCGTGGGACGAGTAGCGACAATGTATCGAGTTATAGCGATCGTGTGCGCGGCACTAAGCCTCGCGGCGTGTTCGTCGACGCCGGAATGGCTGAATCTCAACTCACTGAAGCCTCAGCCTATCCTGGACACCATACGTTTCGAATCCACGCCGCCAGGTGCCGAAGCCAAGACTTCCAATGGACAGACTTGTCGCACGCCCTGCGCGCTTGCGCTGCCGACCGAGACGCAGTTGACGGTGACTTTCACGCTCAACGGCTACTTGCCGGATACGGAAAGCCTCGATCCGATCTCCTTGACCGGCGCCGAGACCAAAATGGAGCCCAATCCGGTCGTCGTGGAGCTCGCGCCGGCCCCGCCGCCGCCCAAGCCGATGAAGCCTGTGAAAAAGCCGGCGGCAAAGAAGAAGGTGTCTGCCGTCAAGAAGCCAGCCGCGCCCAAACCGGCCGCAGCCAAGCCGGCGCCTGCAGCGACAGCGGCCGCACCGGCGCCGCAACCGGCGGCGGCACCATGGCCGGCGCCGCCCCCGCCAAAGCAGTAGCCGATTTTCCGTTTCCGCTTGTTACGATAGCGACTGACGCCCGCGGCAATTCGCACGCGCGGCTTGCTGGACGCTATGGCCATTATCGGTCACTATTCCCATATCGAGCGATAGCGAACAGAAAAAGCCGCCGCGCAGGGACGGAAAATGACCGCAAGCAGCGACTCGAGGCTTGAGATCGATCGCGCCGGCATTCGCCCGCCTGCGCTGATCGATCCGTTCGCCCGCGCCATCACCTATTTACGCGTATCGGTGACCGACCGCTGCGATTTCCGCTGCGTCTATTGCATGGCGGAGAACATGACGTTCCTGCCGAAGGCCGATCTGCTCAGCCTGGAAGAACTCGACCGGCTGTGCAGCGCGTTCATCGCCAAGGGCGTGACCAAGCTGAGACTGACCGGCGGCGAGCCGCTGGTGCGGCGCGGCATCATGACGCTGGTTTCTTCGTTGTCGCGGCACCTGAAGAGCAGCGCGCTCAAGGAACTGACGCTGACGACCAATGGCTCGCAGTTGGAAAAATACGCGACCGAACTCAAGGCCTGCGGCGTCGAACGCATCAATGTGTCGCTCGACACGCTCGATGCCGACAAATTCCGCGCCATCACCCGTTGGGGCGATCTCGGCAAGGTGCTCGGCGGCGTCGATGCAGCGCTTGCGGCCGGCCTTCACGTCAAGATCAACGCGGTGGCGCTCAAGGGCGTCAACGAGGACGAAATCGGCGACCTGATCGAATGGGCGCACGGCCGCGGCATGGACCTCACGGTCATCGAAGTCATGCCTCTCGGCGAAATCGGAGAAGACCGCCTGGATCAATATCTGCCGCTGTCGATGGTGCGCGCTCGCCTCGCCGAGCGTTTCAAGCTTGACGACATCGATTATCGCACCGGCGGTCCGGCGCGCTATGTTCGCGTCAGGGAAACCGGCGGTCGGCTCGGCTTCATCACGCCGATGACGCATAATTTCTGCGAGAGCTGCAACCGCGTTCGCCTCACCTGTACCGGCATGCTGTATATGTGCCTCGGTCAAGAGGACGCAGCCGATCTGCGCGCGCCGCTGCGGGCTTCGGAAAGCAACGGACTCGTCAACTCCGCGATCGACGAGGCCATCTCCCGCAAGCCGCGCGGCCATGATTTCGTGATCGACCGCCGCCACCGCCGCCCGGCGCTGGCGCGGCATATGAGTGTGACCGGCGGCTAATTGGCGCCCCACGCGAAGCTCATATTTCTGAGGCAATAACCGCAGGTTTCAGGTTGCCCGCCAGCTTCGCTGCATTTTGGCGCGCCAAACCCAATCTGTGTCGAAAGGACCGGCCATCAACAGCATATTCTCCATTGACGCCTGATGGTGCCATCGGATTAAAGTGGCGGGCTTGGTCTCCCGGCCAAGTCGTGGGGCATAAAGCAAAAATAAACGAGACGGCCGCGGGCGTGCTTCGGCCGGGCAGAGGGGAAGCTCAGTGGACGGTCTTGACGCACTGCTTAAGGCGTTGCTGCCGGCGTCGCGCGTAGTCGACGCCGCCACGACCTGGATCGGCAAGCGCCTGGCCTGGCTCATTCTGGCGGCGGTGGCAGTTTCGGCAGTGAACGCCACGGTCCGCAAGGTATTTGATACGTCGTCGAACTCGTTTCTTGAGCTGCAGTGGGTCCTGTTCAGCATCGTATTCTTGCTGTGCTCGCCATGGACGCTGCTCAGCAACGAGCACATCCGCATTGACATTGTGAACCAGATGATGCCCAAGCGCTTGCGTGACAGCATCGACGTTGTCGGTCACACATTTTTCCTGCTGCCGCTGACGATCGTCATGATCGTGACCGGCATTCCCTTCTTCCTGGTGTCTTACGGACAGAACGAGCAATCGCTCAATGCTGGTGGCTTGCCGCAATGGCCGGCAAAGGGACTCATCATGATCGCATTCGCGATGCTGCTCATTCAGGGCCTGTCGGAACTCGTGAAACGCCTCGCCGTGATGCGAAACCTCATCCCCGACCCGCATGCGGCGCAGAAAAGCTCGCTCGAAACCGAGGCCGAAGAAATCATCCACGCGATGGAAGATCACTAGTTTCCGCAAGGCATCCAGGGTCTCGCATGACAACCATTCTTATCGACAACATGGCTCCGATCATGTTCGGGAGCCTGGTGATCTTTCTGCTGCTCGGCTATCCCGCGGCGTTCTCGCTCGGCGCGGTCGGCCTGGTCTTCGGATTGATCGGCATCAAGCTCGGCCTGTTCGTCCCCGATTTCCTGCAGGCCCTGCCCGACCGTATCTACGGTGTCATGGGCAACGACACGTTGCTGGCGATCCCGTTCTTCACCTTCATGGGTTTGGTGCTCGAACGCTCCGGCATGGCGGAGGATTTGCTCGACACTATCGGGCAATTATTCGGCACCGTGCGCGGCGGCCTCGCCTATGCGGTGGTCTTCGTCGGCGCGCTGCTTGCGGCCACCACCGGCGTGGTTGCAGCCTCGGTCATTTCCATGGGGCTAATCTCGCTGCCGATCATGCTGCGCTACGGCTATGACCGACGCGTTGCCACCGGCGTAATCGCGGCATCCGGCACGCTGGCGCAGATCATTCCGCCCTCGCTCGTGCTCATCGTCATGGCCGACCAGCTCGGCCGTTCGGTCGGCGACATGTACGAGGGGGCCTTTATCCCGGGCCTGGTGCTGGCTGGCCTTTACGCCGGCTATGTTTTTCTGGTCACCATCGTATTCCCGAAAGCGACGCCGGGCTTGCCGCTGGAAGCCGTCGGATTTCGCGAAGCCGACGGCAGCCGTGGCCTGATCTCCCTTGCGGTGCTGGCGGTCGCCAGTGGGGTTTTCGGCTGGCTGATGATGCGCCATTCGGACACGCACGGCGCCGACTTCGTCGTTCTCACAATGTTTTTCGGGATTTTATTTGCCTTCTGCGTCGCCGTGGTCAACTGGATCATCGCCAAATTCACCGGCTTTCGCTTTCTCTCGCACATGGCGCAGCAGACCACTTTTGTGATGGTGCCGCCATTGTTCCTGATCTTCCTGGTGCTCGGCACCATCTTCATCGGCGTCGCCACGCCGACTGAAGGCGGCGCCATGGGCGCCAGCGGCGCGTTGATTCTCGGCGCCGCCAAGCGCCGGCTGACATGGGACCTGGTGCGCCAGGCGGTCGAATCCACGGCCAAGCTATCCGCCTTCGTGGTGTTCATCCTGATCGGCGCGCGCGTGTTTTCGCTCACTTTCTATGGCGTGAACGGGCATATCTGGGTTGAAAACTTGCTGACCTCGCTGCCCGGCGGCCAAATCGGCTTCCTCGTCTTCGTCAATCTGTTCGTGTTCGTGCTTGCCTTCTTCCTCGATTTCTTCGAGCTCGCCTTCATCGTGATCCCGCTGCTCGGGCCCGCCGCCGAACATCTCGGCATCGACCTGATCTGGTTCGGCGTCATTCTCGGCGTCAACATGCAGACGTCCTTCATGCACCCGCCGTTCGGATTTGCGCTGTTCTATCTGCGCTCAGTGGCGCCGCGCGAGCCGTTCAAAGATCGCGTCACCGGCAAGCTGACCGATGGGGTGACCACGGGGCAGATTTACTGGGGGGCCGTGCCGTTCGTCGGCATTCAGGTGATCATGGTGCTGCTGGTGATCTACTTCCCCGCCATGGTCATGCATTACAAAGGCGTGGGCACAGGAATCGACCCGACCAAAGTGCAGATCGAAGTCCCGCAGACAGAAATGCCCCCGCCGCCCAGCTTCAAATAGCCGCAACTGCAGCGGCGCCTGCGCAAGCCGACAAAAAAAATAGCCCCGGAGCCATCTGCTCCGGGGCTTTTTCGTCGATCCGGACGATCAGGAGATGCCGTGACGAATCATGAAGGAGTCGTAGTTGATCTCGGCGACGTTGAACCACGAATAGGCCGGCTTCATGTAGGCGTTCATCGAATCGTACACCTTCTTGAAGCTTGCATTCTCCTTCGAAATCTCGTCGTGCAGTTCATGCGCTGCCTTGAGGCAGGCTTCCATGATCGCCGGAGAAAAGGCATGCAGCTTGGTACCGCCTGCAATCAGACGCTTCAGCGCCGGCGGATTGAGCTTGTCGTATTTCGCGGTCATTTTATCGTTGGCGTAAGCCGCCGCGTGTTGCACGATGGCTTGATAGGACTTCGGCAGCGCGTTCCATTTGTCGTTGTTGATGAAGATATTGATCATCGAGCCGCCTTCCCACCAGCCGGGATAGTAGTAGTTCTTGGCGACCTTGTAGAAGCCGAGCTTTTCGTCGTCGTAGGGGCCGACCCATTCCGCCGCGTCGATCGTACCCTTCTCCAGCGCCGGATAGATATCCGGTGCGCCGATCAACTGCGGCACGCCGCCGAGCTTGGCAATCACCTTGCCGGGGAATCCGCCGATGCGGAACTTGAGGCCCTTGAGATCGGCAACGGTGTTGATCTCCTTGCGGAACCAGCCGCCCATCTGACAGCCGGTATTGCCGCCGACGAACATAGTCACGTTGTATTTCTTGTAGAACTCGTTGAGTACATCGGCGCCGCCGCCCTCGTAGTACCAGCCCTGGTTCAGGCGCTGATTGGGGCCGAAGGCGATCGACGTGCCGATGCCGAAGGTCGGGTCCTTGCCGAAATAATAATATGAGGCCGTGTGCGCGACCTCGACGGTGCCGTTCGAGGCGGCGTCGAGCGCCTGCAGCGCCGGCACAATCTCGCCCGCCGCAAAGGTCTGGATTTGGAACTTGTTGTCGGTGGCCGCCGCAACGGCCTCGGCAAAATCAACGGTGCCGCCGAACAGTGTGTCGAGCGATTTCGGCCAGCTGGCCGTCAACCGCCATTTCAGCTCGGGCATCGATTGGGCGATGGCCGGCGCGGCAACCGCGGACGCCGCCAAGCCGACGCCGGCGGCCGTAAGGAATTGACGTCGTTTCATGGCTGTAACCCTCCCTATGTTTCTTTTGACGGGCGCCCCCTGCCCGGATCGCGGCACTTACGCCATCGGGGGCCTGACCGGAACATGACCGAGCAGACCGGCTAAATCCAGTGTGCACCGGTTCGACTAAAGTCGCAAATGGCTGAAATTGCGGCAGCAGGATAATGTTCCCAATCTCGCCGGCGATCAGCGCGCCGGCGTGAGCTTTGCGGCCGCAATTTCGATATGCGCGACGGCCGCGGCCAGCACGGCAACATCCATCGTCGGCCGGTCCGGCGCATCGATCGAGGCGAAAGCCGCCATGATCCGCGTAAGCTCCGCGCGGATTTCGGCCAGCGCCGCGGTATTGTCGGCGGGCAGCGCCGGAGCCGCGTCCTCGATCATCCGCCCGGCTTGCAGGATGAAGCCACGCGCGGTGCGGTAGCCGACCGCATGCACGATGCGGCCATTGGTGATCGCTTCTTCGTATTCGTCCTGCGCTGTTTTCAGGACTGCGATCGCAACCGCGACCTCGAAGCGCGGCCAATTGGGCACCCTCGCCTTCACGCCAGCGTCGCCTTTGGCCAGCGCCTCCTCTACCTTCTCCCAGGCCTTCGAATATTGCTTCGCGTTACGCGCCCTGACCGTGCGTGCCAACGCCTTAAGCGCGAAGTCGAACGGCGGCGTCTTGTAGTCATGCAACTCGTCGCGAATGACGCCATAGATTTCTTCGGTCGGGAACGTAAAATGCGGATAGGCCAGATTCCAGTCGTGGCGTTTCACCAGCTCGTCGCCGGCAAGCAAGTGTCCGCGGATCAATGCGATGAAGCGACCAAAGGCAAGATCGCCCGTGAGCTCGGATGATCTCACGGTGGCCGGCGGCGGCATTTGTGCTTGCGCCGGAAATGGCAGACCCGTCGTGGCGCTGGCGAGCACGATGCCCACGCCGAGCCAGAAGCCGATCCGCGTTGTCATGCTGAAAGCGCCCTACGCCTCGATCACGATCTTCGGTGCGGCGCGCCCGGCGTCGGCGCCGCCCGTGAGTTGCTCACTAACCTTGACGGCAATCTCGCGATAGATCTTGGCATGTTCGCTGTCCGGCTCGGTGGCTACCACGGGCAGGCCGCTGTCGGATTTTTCGCGAATGGTCATGTGCAACGGCACTTCGCCGAGGAACGGTACGCGCAGGCGTTCGGCTTCGTGGCGCGCGCCACCGTGACTGAAGATATCCGAGCGCGTGCCGCATTGCGGGCAGAGGAAATAGCTCATGTTCTCGACCACACCGAGCACCGGGACGTTGACCCGCTGGAACATGGCGATGCCGCGCCGCGCGTCGATCAGCGCCAAATCCTGCGGCGTCGAGACGATGACGGCGCCCTTGAGCGGCACCTGCTGCGCCATGGTGAGTTGCGCGTCGCCGGTGCCGGGCGGCATGTCGACGACCATGATGTCGAGCTTGCCCCACTCCACCTCGCGCAGCATCTGCGTGATGGCCGACATCACCATTGGCCCGCGCCAGATCATCGGCGTCTCTTCGTCGATCAGAAAGCCGATCGACATGACGGTGAGGCCGTAGCGTTCGATCGGTTTGAGCCGCGTGCCGCCGACGGTCTGCGGCTTTTCTTTGATTCCGAGCAGCTTGGGCAATGAGGGGCCATAGATATCGGCATCGAGAATGCCGACTTTCATGCCGAGATCGCGCAGACCAAGCGCCAGATTGACCGCGGTTGTGGACTTGCCAACGCCGCCCTTGCCGGATGCAACGGCAATGACCGCATCGACGCCGGGAATGCCGGGCTGCGCCTTATCGGAAGGATGCGCGGGCGTATGCGGCACCGGCCGCGCGCCGCGCCCGCCGGTGGTGCCGGGCTCGGGACGCGCAGGCGTGCCGCCTGCGCGTTCGGCGGTGAGCGCCACCAGTGCGGATGTGACGCCTGAAACGGCACGCACCGCTTCCTCGGCTCTTTTGCGTACTGGTTCCCAGGCTTTCACAGCTGCGGCATCAACGGTGATGGAGAAAAACACCTTGCCGTCGGTGACGACAATGTCCGACAGCGTGCGGCTATCCGGCAATGAGGTGCCGTCGGGCGACGGTACCTTCGCCAATGCCGCCAAAATCTGCTCCTTGGTCGCCGCCATACCTATAGTCCCCGAACCTCGCCCGCCCCTTTTTCGCCGCCACCATAGGCGCGGACACGGAACGGTCAATGCGCAAAGGGCAAGCAAGGGTGGTTGACGCGCCTGCCGCTGATTGAGAGATAGGGTGCGGCTGCGGTCGGCCACGATATAAGTTCAGACACAATCGATTTAGGCAGGGAGAAAAACGATGGCGAAAGTTGCGTTTCTGGGCTTGGGCGTCATGGGCTACCCCATGGCCGGACATCTTACGAACAAGGGCGGCCACGAGGTGACCGTCTACAACCGCACCGCCGCCAATGCCGACAAATGGGTCAAACAATTTGGCGGCAAATCCGCGCCCACGCCCAAGGCGGCCGCGCAGGGCCAGGATTTCGTCATGGCGTGCGTCGGCAATGATAACGACCTGCGTGAGGTGACGCTCGGACCCGACGGAGCCTTTGCCGGCGTGGGCAAGGGCGCGGTCTTCGTCGATCACACCACGGCCTCGGCCGAGATCGCGCGTGAGCTTTACGCCGCGGCGAAAAAATCCGGTTTCGATTTCATCGACGCGCCGGTGTCGGGCGGCCAGGCCGGCGCCGAGAATGGCGTGCTCACGGTGATGTGCGGCGGCGAGGCCGCGCCGTTTGCCAAGGCGGAAAAGGTAATCGCCGCCTATGCGCGCGCCTGCAACCTGATCGGTAACGCCGGCGCCGGCCAGCAGACGAAGATGGTCAATCAGATCTGCATCGCCGGTTTGGTGCAGGGCCTCGCGGAGGGGCTGCATTTCGCCAAGAAATCGGGCCTCGACATCGAGAAAGTCATCGCCACGATCTCCAAGGGCGCGGCGCAAAGCTGGCAGATGGAGAACCGCTACAAGACCATGGCCGCCGGCAAATACGACCATGGCTTTGCCGTCGACTGGATGCGCAAGGACCTGAGCATTTGCCTCGGCGAGGCGCGCAAGAACGGCGCAAGCCTCCCTGTCTCGGCGCTGGTCGATCAGTTTTACGCCGAGGTGCAGAAGATGGGCGGCAAGCGCTGGGATACGTCGAGCTTGCTGGCGCGGCTGGAACGCTAGTTAAGCCGCGGCGCTCGGCCTTGCCGACACCGCGGCATGCCAGCGCTTCACGTTGGTGGCGCTGTCCGGAACCGCAAGTCTTGCCGGCTTCATGAAATCGACGGTGACCAATGCCGTAATGTCGGCGACCGAATAGCGGTTGCCGGCGATGAATTCGCGGGTTGCCAATTCGCGGTCGAGCAATTCGAGAAACCAGGCAACGCGCGGCTTGTTGGCCTCGGCCCATTCCGGCAGTTGCGGCACTTCCAACTCTTTCATCGACGGGTGCAGATGGCGGAACACCGAGGCGACGCAAAACATGAAATTCATCTCGCAGCGCCGGTTCCACATTTCCACTTCGGCGATCTCCTTTGCCCCCGCGCCGAACAGCGGCGGATCGGGCCGCAGCGCTTCGAAATAACGGCAGATCGCGATTGACTCGGCGATGACTGTGCCGTCGTCGAGGACGAGACACGGGATGCGTTGCAAGGGATTGAGCGCGGTGTATTCCGGCGTCTTGTGCTGCTTGGTCGTGATGTCGACCTGCTCCATCGGCAGCGTGATCCCCTTTTCGGCGAGGAAAATCCGCGTCCGCCGGGGATTCGGCGCCCGGCCGCTGTCATAAAGTTTCATGGAGGTCCCTCGCCTTTTTGTTCCGCCAGCAAGCCGAACACGCGCGAAAAGCCCTGTCAAAGGCCCGCGTAACGATTTGTTAACCAGCGTCTTTAGCCGGCTCTTAAGCACGGTCTTAAGGATTATGGGCGAGGTTGGCGCGTCCGATTTTGTGCGTACCAAGCGTCAGTTCATGCCGATCCCTGGGGAACAGCCCGATCTTGCCGCGTTGCCGCCGGAGGCCTCTCCGGTGAAGCGCCGCCTTGCCGCGCAATATGTGCGCGAGGCGCGTGACCGCCTGACGTCGTCGAGCGGCACCCGCCCGGCATTCGACTACGAGCTGCTGCGCCAATACGCGCAGAACCGGCTGTCCGCCTCGCTGGTCATCCTGCTGCTGGTCGCGACAATCGGCTTCCTCTCTAGCCTGTGGACCGGCGCGGTGGCCGCCGGCGCCTGGACCGCCTCGGTGCTGGTCATCCACTGGGTGGTCATCACCAAATGCCGCCAGTTCCTGGCGCTGCCGATGTCGGAGGTGTCCTACGCCACCTGGCGGTTGCGCTTCGTGATGCTCGACCTGTTCTACGGCCTCGCCTGGATGTTCATCCTCATCCATCCGGTCGGCACCGACGAAAGCTCGGGCACGTTCATGCTGTTCGTCATGCTGCTGGTGGTGGCGGTGTCGAGCATGCTGGCCTCGAGCCTGCCGATGGCGGTGTTTGCCGCCACCTTCCCGGTCACCGCGGCGATCGCGCTCGACTTCGCGCTGCAGGGCAATCTACGCAATTACATCCTCGCCATCATGGCCGTGGCGGCGCAGGGCTACTTCGCGGTGCTCGCCTATCGGCTCTACTCGACAACACTTGCAACGCTGGAAGCGCGCGCGGAAAAGGACGCGCTGATCGGCGAACTCGAGCAGGCCAAAGCAATTTCGGATGAAGCGCGGCGGCGCGCGGAAGCCGCCAATATCGCCAAGTCGCGCTTCCTCGCGCAGATGAGCCACGAATTGCGCACGCCCCTCAACGCCATTCTCGGTTTCTCCGAAGTGATGAAGACCGAGGTGTTCGGCGAGCATTCGGTGCCGGCCTACAAGGAATATTCAGCCGACATCCATAATTCCGGCGTGCATCTGCTCGGCCTGATCAACGAAATTCTCGACCTGTCGCGCATCGAAGCCGGCCGATACGAGCTCAATGAGGAATCGATATCGCTTACGGCCATCGTCGAGGATTGCCATCATTTACTCAAACTGCGCGCTACCAATCGCGGCATCACCCTGCACGAATTGTACGAAAGCGATCTGCCGCGGCTATGGGCCGATGAACGCGCGGTGCGCCAGATCTGCCTCAATCTGCTTTCCAATGCGATCAAGTTCACGCCGCAGGGCGGCGAAATCTGGCTGAAGGTCGGCTGGACCGCATCCGGCGGGCAATACATGAGCGTCAAGGACACCGGCTCCGGCATCGCCGAAGAGGAAATCCCGATCGTGCTCGCCTCGTTCGGGCAAGGCTCGAATTCGATCAAATCGGCCGAACAAGGCGCCGGCCTCGGGCTGCCGATCGCCAAGAGCCTGGTCGACCTGCACGGCGGCACCTTCTCGCTCAAGTCGAAGCTGCGCATCGGCACGGAGGTGGTGATCACCTTCCCGCCCGAGCGCGTGGTGGCGGCGATGGCGCCCATGCATGAACATGCTCCGCCAATCACGGCGCCAGGCGAGCCCATACTCAGCCCTGAGGAGCGGGCACGGCTTGCCAGGCGGCCGCTGTTCCGCGCCGGCACTTGAACTTCTCGCCATCGCCCGCCGCCATGATTGCGTTTCCGGCCGCCATGCTTATGTTCGCAGACGATTTACAGCCTGAGACGGCCCATGATCGAGAGCCCCTGCGTCAAGATCTGCACGCTCGATGCCTGTGCCGGTCTTTGCCTCGGTTGCGGGCGCACGATCAAGGAAATCGCGCACTGGACGGCCATGAGCGGCGAGCAGCGCAAGCTCGTGATGGCGGAATTGTCGCAACGGCTCGCCACGGCGGCACGACTGGTAAGCAACACGACGGGTTGACGCCGTGAGCCGTCGCCTGACCTGGTCGCTGCTTCTGGGCGCGGCGTTGTCGCTGGCCGCCTTGATCGCCAGCATCGATCAGGACGCCATCACGACGCTGCTGCGCCATGATGTCGGCTCGTTGATGATCAAGATCATTCTGGTGGTATTTATCGGTGGACTGGTGCTGGCGATGTTTCGCGAACGATTTTCCAAGGCGATCGAGGCGATGCTTTTCTGGGTCGTGGTCGGCCTGCTACTTGTGGTCGGCTACAGCTATCGCTTCGAATTGCGCGATGTTTCCGACCGCGTGATCGCCGAACTCGTGCCCGGCTACGCCGCGGGACATGGGCGCAACGTGGAAATCGTGCGCGGCCGCGGCGGTGATTTCGCGGTGGCGGCTCACGTCAATGGCGCGCGCGTGCCAATGGTACTCGATACAGGTGCGAGCTCGGTGGTGCTGACGCAGGATGCGGCCAAGGCCGCCGGCCTGCCGCTGGAAGTGCTGACCTACACGGTCAATGTCGATACCGCCAATGGCCGCACGCGCGCAGCTCCGGTGACCCTCGACAAGCTCGCCGTCGGCGGTCTGACCGAGCGCGCGGTGCCGGCGCTGGTCGCGCAGGCGGGCGAGCTCAAGCACAATCTGCTCGGCATGAGTTTCCTCAACCGGCTGCAAAGCTGGGAGGTGCGCGGCGACACGCTGCGCTTGCGCGGAGCGCCGTAGACGCTAGACCAGCGTCGCCAGAAACCGCAGCGACACCAGCATCAGGAAAATGCCGAAGCCGATTTCGAGCTTGCGCCGCGGCAGCCAATGCGCCAGCCGCACGCCGTAGCCGGTCGTATAGCTCGACACCGGCGCCATCAGCGCAAAGCCGATCACCGAAACAAAGCCGACGGACAGCGGCGGCAGTTGCGCCACATGCGGCCAGCCGGCAATCGCATAGCCGACCGCGCCGACGATGGTGATCGGCACGCCGATACCGGCGGAGGTAGCGACCGCGCGCTGTATCGGCTGGCCGTAGAGCGTGAGCACCGCGTTCGACACCGCGCCGCCGCTGACGCCGACCAGCGAGGACAACAGCCCCGTGATGAAACCGTACAACGAGAGCAGGCCACGACCCGGTAGCTCCTTGCCGATGTTCCAACGGTCGCCGGCAAACAGCATCTTTGCGCTGATCATGGCGGCAAAGAAAACGAAGGCGATCTTGAATACTGCGGAGGGCGCAAACCAGGCGGTGATCGAGCCGATCACCACGCCGGCGATTGCCGGCAACGTCCAGGCACGGATGACCTGCGGGAGCACGGCGCCCTTCGCCTTGTGACCGAGATAGGAGCGCACGGTGGTGGGCACAATGATGGCCAGCGAGGTGCCAATGCATAGCTGCATGCGCACGCTGTCCGGCACGTGCAGCACATCGAACACTTCGTAGAGCACCGGCACGATGATGCCGCCGCCGCCGATTCCGAACAGACCGGCGAGGACGCCGGTGACGACGCCGCCGGCAAGAATCAGCAACGCGAGCCAAATGATTTCGTTGATTGGATATCCCAGCACTCGCGAGCCTCGGCGACAACGTCAGGCGGCGATGTGCGACAAATCCACTGGTCTGTCCAGCACCAGAGCCAGCGCATCTGCCATGACGGAAGCGTTGGCGCCGGGCTTGACCGCTTCGGTTGCCAGATGCCGGCGGTAGGCGCGTGCACCGGGCACGGCGCGGAACAAGCCGAGCACGTGGCGGGTGATGGCGTGCAGATGCACGCTTTTTGCCAGCTCACGCTCGATATAGGGGATGAGCGCGAGGCCGGCGGCCCTGGCATTGGCGACCGGCGGCGCATCGCCGAATAGCATGGAATCGACCGCCAGCAACCGCCACGGCTCCTGATAGGCGGCGCGGCCCATCATCACGCCGTCCACATGCACAAGCTGCGCGGCCGCCTGTTCGAGGGTGGCGATGCCGCCGTTGAGAATGATCGCGAAATCCGGATGCGCTGCTTTGAGCCGATGCACGATCGCGTAATCGAGCGGCGGCACTTCGCGGTTTTCGCGCGGCGAAAGCCCCTTCAGCCAGGCCTTGCGGGCATGCACGATCAGCGCGTCGGCGCCCGCGGCCTTCATCGCGGCGGCAAAGGCAAACAGCGATTGCTCCGGGTCCTGCTCGTCGATGCCGAGCCGGCATTTCACCGTGACGGGAATCCTGACCGCCGCCTTCATCGCAGCAACGCTGTCGGCAACCAGCTCCGGCTCAGCCATCATGCAGGCGCCGAAACGGCCCTCCTGCACGCGATCGGACGGACAGCCGACATTGAGGTTGATCTCGTCATAGCCGAAATCGGCGCCGATGCGCGCGCAAGCGGCCAGCGCCGCCGGATCGCTGCCGCCGAGCTGCAGCGCCACTGGATGTTCGAACGGATCAAAACCAAGCAACTGCTCGCGGTCGCCGCGCAATATCGCGGCGGTGGTGAGCATTTCCGTGTAGATCAGCGCCCGGCGCGTTAGCAGGCGATGGAAGAACCGGCAGTGCCGGTCAGTCCATTCCATCATGGGTGCGATGCTAAAGCGCCGTTGCTGCATTTGTGTAAATTCGCTCTGCGCCACCGATCGCTTTGTGCATTTGCCAGCAGTCTGTTTTGCACTGGATGCATCTTATTGCCGATCATTTGATATCTTGCAAATGGCGCGCCTCGGCGTAACGGCGGATTTTTTCGCTCGGGATACCTTCAGATGACTTGCCGCCAATAATCAATCAAAGCGCTTTTTGTCCATGTCAAATGCGTCCTTCTTCAACCGCGTGGCAGGAGACCGCCGACAATCCGCGCGTCATCAGGCGCGGCTGTTCGACACGGCAGCGATCGTTTGCGTGCGCGCAGCGCGGGTGAAATGGGCAGCCTTTCGGCGGATCGAGCGGATTGGGAACCTCGCCCTCGATCGGCTCGCGCTTCGGCGTCGCCTCGTCGAGCTGCGGAACGGCGGCTAGCAGCATGCGGGTGTAGGGATGGCGCGGGTCGCGAAAGATTTCTTTCGCCGGCGAAATCTCGACGATGCGCCCCAGATACATGACCCCGACCCGGCTCGCCATGTGGCGCACAACGGCGAGATTGTGGCTGATCAGCAAATAGGTCAGTCCCAGCCGGTCCTGCAGATCGCGCATCAGATTGAGCACCTGCGCCTGGACAGAAACATCGAGCGCGGACGTGGGTTCGTCGCAGGCGATGAAATCGGGCTGCGAGGCGAGCGCGCGAGCGATCGCAATGCGCTGCCGCTGGCCACCAGAAAACTCGTGCGGATATTTTTCGCCATCGACCGGATCGAGCCCGACCAGACGCAGCAATTCCTCGACGCGGGCTCGCGTAGCCGACCGGCCAGAAGACAGGCGAAAGGCGCGGATCGGCTCGGTGACGATGTCGAACGCGCGCCAGCGCGGGTCGAGACTGGCATATGGGTCCTGAAATACCATCTGCATGCGCCGCCGGATCTTGGGCAGATCGGCGTGTTGCGCGCGATCGATCATCGACATTCCGTCGAAGACGACATCGCCGCCACTCGGCGGGATGAGCCCGACAACCATACGCGCAACCGTCGATTTACCCGAACCGGACTCACCGACAAGGCCGAACGTCTCCCGGCGCTCGATGGAAAACGTCACGTTCGCCGCGGCGACCAAAAATGTGCGCGGCAGGCCTTGCGTCACCCGGTCGAGCCACGGCCGCGACACGTCGAACACGCGGCTGAGGTCGTCCACCCGGATCAGCGGAACCGCAGTCATTGTGGGGCCGCCCCCGCCACCGGCGCTTCGCTATAGAGCCAACAGGCGACGCGCGATGGGCCGCGCGACGTCAGTTCCGGCCGCAGTTTCGCGCACGGCTCGAAGGCGCGTTGACAGCGCGGATGGAAAGGACAACCCGACGGGATCGAGTTCAGACGCGGCATCGAACCGGAAATCTGCACCAAGCGGTCACTGTCGGATTGCAGTTTGGGGATAGAGCCCATCAGGCCGATTGAATAAGGATGCGACGGCGCGCGGATCACGTCGCGCACCGCGCCGACCTCGACAATGCGGCCGGCGTACATGACCGCCACGCGATCGGCGGCTTCGGCGATCACCCCCATATCATGCGTGATCAGCATGATTGCGGTGCCGCGCTCGCTGCACAGGCGTTTCAACAGCGCGATGATCTGTGCCTGCACCGAGACATCCAGCGCGGTCGTCGGTTCGTCGGCGATGATCAATTCCGGATCGGCGGCGAGCGCGAGCGCCACCACGACGCGCTGGCGCATGCCACCGGAGAACTCGTGCGGATAACCGTCGATTCGCGCCTCGGCCGCCGGTAATCCGACTTCGGCGAGTAACGCGATCGCGCGACGTCGCGCCGCAGCGCCGCGAAGGTTGGTGTGAGTTTCGATTGTCTCGACGATTTGCGCACCGATGCGGTAAAGCGGATTGAGACTGGTCAGCGGATCCTGAAACACCATGCCGATACGCTTGCCGCGGATGTGACGCATGGCCTCGCCCGGCAAGTCGTCGATGCGTTGCCCGGTCAGCCGGATTTCGCCGCCCGCGACGCGCCCTGGCGGCTCGAGTAACCCGATAATGGCATTTCCCGTCAATGTCTTGCCGGCACCGGATTCGCCGACAACGCCAAGAATTTCGCCGCGCGCGATGTCGAAGGAGACATCGTCCACGGCCACGAGGGTGCCGCGCCTGCGGGGAAATTCGACGCGCATTTGGCGCACGCTGAGGACCGGATCGCTCATCGCAATTTCGGATTAAGGGCATCGCGCAGCCAGTCACCGAGGAGATTGACCGACAGCGCAAGCGCGGCAAGCGTGATCCCGGGAAAGATCGCGATCCACCATTCGCCGCCGAACAGGAAGTTGTTGCCAATCCTGATCATGGTGCCGAGTGACGGCTGCGTCGGCGACAGCCCGACGCCGAGAAACGATAGCGTCGCTTCGAGAATGATCGCCAAAGCCAGATTGATGGTGAGGATCACCAAGACCGGGCCGATCACGTTGGGCAGGATATGGCGGACGAGAATAAGGCCGGGGCGGATGCCGATCAGGTGCGCGGCGAGCACGTAATCCTTGTTCTTTTCCACAAAGGTCATGCCGCGCACGGTGCGCGCGTACTGCACCCAGAACGACAGGCCGATCGCGAGCACCAGCACCCAGATCGTAGTGCTTTCATCGGTATATTGCCCGAACAGCGCATGCGCGGTGCCGTCGATGAGCAGCGCGATAAGGATTGCCGGGAACGTCAGCTGCACGTCGGCGGCCCGCATGATCAGCGTGTCGACGATCCCGCCGGCGTAGCCGGAGACAAGCCCCAACGCGATGCCCAGCGCAGCGGCCAGCGCAACTGACATGACGCCAACGGCAAGCGACATTCGCGAGCCGTAGAGAATTGTCGAAAGGATGTCGCGGCCCTGGTCGTCGGTACCGAGCAGGTAGCGCGCATCTCCGCCTTTTTGCCAGACCGGCGGCAAATGAGAATTCGAGCAGGCTCAGCGTTTTCAGATCGAAGGGGTTGTGCGGCGCGACCAGGGGGGCAAATACCGCGCCGAAAACGATGATCAATGTCACCAGCGCGGCGACGACGGTGATTTTCGATTGCCAGAACGAATAGACAATGTCGCTGTCGAGCAGGTGTGCAATCCAGCGCCGTTGCGCCGAAAGATAGCCGGTTGCGGCACGATCGGCGCTCATGGCCATCAGGCGGGACGCGTCGCGATCCGGATACGCGGATCGACCACGACATAGAGAACATCGACGACAAGATTGATGACAACAAAGATAAAGGCGACGAGCAGGAGATAAGCCGACATGATGGGGATGTCGGCGTTCTGCACCGCCCGCAGAAACAGCAACCCCATGCCCGGCCACTGGAACACGGTTTCGGTGATGATGGCGAAAGCGATGATCGAACCGAGTTGCAATCCGGCGATGGTCATTACCGGCACCAACGTATTTTTCAGGGCGTGGTGGAAGTTGACCACGCGGTTTGGAAGGCCGCGCGCGCGGGCGAACTTGATGTAATCGGTGCGCAACACCTCGATCATTTCCGAGCGGACGAGGCGCATGATCAGGGCCATTTGGAACAGCCCGAGCGTCACCGACGGCAGGATCAGCGCCTTCAGTCCCGATAGTGTCAGCAGGCCGGTGGTCCAGAAGCCGACCGTGACCGTATCGCCGCGCCCGAACGACGGCAGCCACCCTAGAACAACCGCGAACAGGAAGATGAGCAAGATGCCGATCAGGAAGGTCGGCAGCGAAATGCCGATGAGGGAAACCGTAAGCAGGACCCGCGACACCCACGAATTTCGATTGAGCGCCGTGTAAACGCCCATCGGAATGCCGAAGACAAGCGAAAATAAGGCGGAAATAATGGACAACTCCATTGTCGCCGGAAAGCGTTGGGCCATCAGGTCGGTGACCGGTTGCTTGAACTGATACGAGACGCCGAAATCGAAATGCATGGTCGCCCAGACGAAGCGGGCGAACTGCACGATCACCGGGGCGTTGAGGCCGAGCTGCTCACGCAGCGCGGCGCGGTCTTCCGCACTGGTCTCGATGCCAACCATCTGGTTGATCGGGTCACCGACAAAGCGAAACAACGTGAAAGCGATCAAGGCAACGACAATCATCACCAGCAGCGCCTGGAACGCGCGGCGAATAATGAAGGCGAGCATTACGTTCGCACTTTCACGCTAGACCTTCTGCCCGCCGCCCCCCGGCCGGCGGCAACCCTTGCCGCCGGAAACGTTATTGCTGCTTCGTGAACCAGTAGAACAGGATCTGGTTGTCGGGGCGTTGCACGACCTTGACCTTGTTGGAAACACCCCAGGCCAATGCTTGCTGGTGCAGCGGGACGTAGGCCCAGTCTCGGACCTGGCCGATATCATAGGCCTGCTTGATCAGCTGATCGCGCTTGGCCTTGTCACCTTCGACGAGAACTGCCTTGGTCAATTCCTCGACCTTGGGATCGCAGTAATTTCCCAGGTTATTGTTGCCGCCAACGCCCTTCTCGTCGCGACAGCGATACATGTTGGCCAGGATGTTCCACGAGTCGAAGGACCCTGGCGTCCAGCCGAGGAGGTAGAATGAGGTGTCGTAGCCGCCGGAGACCAGCACCTTGGCGAAGTATTTAGCCTTGGGCTGCGCCAGCAGATTGATCTTGACGCCCACGCGCGCGAGCATCGCGACGACCGCCTGACAGATCGCCTCGTCGTTGACGTAGCGATCGTTGGGACAATCCATTGTCACCTCGAAACCGCTCGCATAACCGGCGTCGGCCAACAGCTTCTTCGCCTTGTCCGGATCGTAGGCCGGACGCGTGAAGTCCTTGGACAAATCGAATAGCAACGGTGAGATCATGAGTGCCGACGGCGTCGCCGCCCCACGCATGACCTTGTCCTTGATCGCATTCTCGTCGATCGCGAGGTAGAAGGCTTCGCGAACGCGCACGTCCTTGAACGGATTCTTGCCTTTGACATTCGAGTACCGCAGCTCCGGCCGATATTGGTCGAAGCCGAGGAAGATGGTGCGCAGTTCCGGACCTTGCAGCACTTTGGCGACGCCGCTGGCGTTGACGCGCGCAACGTCTTGCAGCGGGATCGGGTCGGCCCAATCGACGTCGCCGGAGAGCAGCGCTGCGACGCGAGTGGCGTCGTTCGAGATCGTGGAGAAGATCACCTCGTCGAAATTGCTCTCCAGCTTGCCCCACCAGTGTGGATTACGCTTGAACAGCGTGCGCACGCCGGCCTGGTGCTCGGTGATGATGAACGGCCCGGTGCCATTGGCATGCAGCGCCGCGTAATTCATTTGCTGACCGGCCTGCGGCTGCGCCGTCATCGAATTGTGCTCTTCGCACCATTTCTTCGACAAGATGTACCAGGTATCCCACTCTGCATTGAGAATCGGATTCGGTCCGGAGAGAACAAAGTCGACGGTGTAGTCGTCGACCTTTACCACCTTCGCATCGGCAGGAAGTCGCGTCTTGACGTCAGATGTTGGACCACGCGCCCGGTCGGCGGAAAAGACGACGTCGTCAGCGGTGAAATCCTGGCCGTCGTGGAATTTGACGCCGTGACGCAGATGGAATCGCCAGCGTGTCGGCTCGAGCACCTCCCAGCTTTCAGCCAGCCCGGGAATGATCTTCAAATCCTTGCCGCGCTTGGTGAGGCCTTCGTAGACGTTGCCGAGCACGCCGTGCGTGAATGTCTCGTTCAGCGAGTACGGATCAAGTGATTTCAAATCGCCCTGGAAGGCGAATTTGAACGTGACGGTGGCGACTGCCTGAAGTCGTGAACAAGGCGAGCGCCAATGCGCTTGCCAGAAAACCGATTTTGAATTTCATGATGCCCCTCGCATGGAGGCCCGGGCCGCCCGCCTCGGCGGGCCTCGTGCCTTTCCCTCGCCAAGTCTAGTGGGACGGGCGGCAGATAGTCCAGAACGCGACGCTAGGCCGCGGTATGTCGGCTGAGGCCGCGGAATGGCAGCCGTGAAATGCGGTTACGCTAAGCTACAGAGATGACACAGGTTTTACCGCTTGTGCCGGGAACCCATCATCAGCGCAACGCTCAAGTTCCATTGCGCATCATTTGGGCGCACTTTATTGCCGCGCGCGTCCTGTGCAATCTGCCACCGATCGACTTGCACACGCCGACATTGCCCATGCCCACCCACTCCGCTCCCGAGCAAGTGAGCGGCAGGGCAACGATCAAAAGTCGAGCTTGTCCTGAACCGCCGCGAGCCCAGCCTTGGCGCAGGCCTCGTCTTTGTCGCCGCCGGAAGCGCCCGACACGCCGACCGCGCCGAGGGTCGATCCCGCGGCCTGGATTACCAGGCCACCCGCGACAAACAGGAGATCCGGCCTTGCGGCGAAGGCGCGGTCGAGCCCACCCGACTGGATCATTTTGGCAAGTTCGCCGGTGTCGCGGGTGAAGGCCAAGGCTGTCTTGGCCTTGCCCCTTGCAACCTTCAACCCCAGAGATCCGGCGAATTGATCACGCAGGACGACGAGCGGAATTCCGGAGCGGTCGAGCACGAAGACAGCAACCTGAAAGCCGTCCTTGCGGCATCGCTGCAAGGCGGCCCGGGCGAGGTCATAGGCGACGTCCGGCGCCAGCGACTTGTAGGTGATGACGCCCTCGGCGGCGCCGGCCGGCAGCGCTGCCACGAGAGACACCACTGTCAGCGCTGCCAATATGATCCGTTTCAATGCCGTCTCCTGTCGCTCAGTGACTTACGGGCGCACCAGCGTGTAGCCCTTCTCGGTCAGTTCCAGAATGCGCCCGACGCCGACCTGCACCTGCACGGCTTTCGGATTGAGCTTCACGTGCTTTCCGGTTTCGCGTTCAATCGTGTCGACGGTATTCATACACACGTCGAAGCGAACGCCTTGCGAGATCAGGCTGTCGACGCGCGCCCGATTGGGGCTTTCTGCGCGCAAGAGATCGATGCCCGGGCCAAAGGCCACGACTTCGATCGCGATCTTGTCGGGACCGTAAGCTTTCAACAGATTATAGGCGACGCTGAGCACCAGCGCCTGCTTGTCCGCTGCCCGGTCGGACAGTTGCAGCACGATATGGTGTTCGGCGAACGGCTTGTCGGTTGGCGGCGTCGCAGGCGGCGACTGCGCCATGGCTGGCGATAGCATGGCCACCGCAACCGCCACGGCACGCGCAAACCGTCTAACCGCAACGTACATGTGCGTCCTCTATCCGGATATCCCCGGATTGTTCGATACGCCTTTGAGCACAACCCGATTGAGCCTCTTCGGCTTCGCCGTCTTTTCGCGGCGCAGATAGGTGGCGAAGACCTCCCACACCGGCTTGCCCTGCTGCGGGTTGACCGAGGCCCAGCCGGCGACCTTATAGGTTTTTCCAGCGTCGAGCTTTTCACCATTGTCGAGCGTCAGGTCGGAGATGCGCTTGCCGACGGGCTCCGACGGCGCGCAGGCATAGTCCATGCCGCCGACGCGCACCATGTCGCCGCCCTGCTGGTAGTAGGGATCGGGATTGAACAGGTTGTCGCAGACGTCTTCCATCACATCCTTGATCTGCGTGCCGGTCATCTCCTGCACGTAGACTTCCGGATAAGTGATCGCGGTCTCCGAGAGAATGTCCTCCATGGTGATGGGCTCACCCGGCAGCAGCGTATTGCCCCAGCGGAAGCCGGGCGATAGCGCGAGCTCGGCGTCGAGCTCGTGGCGCAAGGCGTCGCAGATCAACTGGTCCACGGTGCCGTTGAAATTACCGCGCCGGTACAGGAGATCGCCGCCGACCGCGAGATTTTCCGCGAATTTGTCGGCGTGCGGCTTGCGCGCCCGGTCGATGAGCGCTTGCATGTCCGGGTCAGCCTTGAGCAACCCGGCAAAGACCGGCAGCAGATGATAGCGCATGTCCCTGACCGCGCCCTTGGCCAGATCGAGGTCGAGGACGCCCAGGAATTTGCCGCTCGATCCGGTGTTACTGACCAAGGTCTTGCCGCCAGCATTGGCGACCGTAACGGGCTGTGGCACCGCGTCGTGGGTATGGCCGCCGAGAATGACGTCGATGCCGGTGACGCGGCTGGCAAGCTTGAGATCGACGTCCATGCCGTTGTGCGACAGCATGATGACCGCATCCACTTTGTCGGCCTGGCGCAGGCCATTGACCACCTTCTGCAACTCCGCGTCATGGATGCCGAAGGTCCAATCCGGCGTAAAGCGCTTGGGGTGGGCGACCGGCACATAAGGAAAGGCCTGGCCGACAACGCCGATGCGGAAACCGCCGACTTGCCTGACGGTTGCCGGCTTGAAGGCGCGGCCGGACGCCTTGTCGAAGGCCGGCGCGTCGTTGAATGCGGCTTCCTCGGTCAGGAACACGTTCTGCGCGAGGAATTCGCCCTTGAAGCGCTTGAGGTTGGCGCGCAGCGTTTCCGCGCCGTAAGTGAATTCCCAGTGCCCGGTCATGGCCGCGATGCCGAGGAGATTTGCGGCATCCACCATGTCCTCGCCGTGCATGGCGTTGGCGAGACCGCTGCCCTGCATCAGATCGCCGCCGTCGAGCAGCAGTGACCGCCCGGCGCCGGCGTCGGCGCGCAACCTGTCAATCAGGGTCTTGAGATGGGCGAAACCGCCAAGCCGGCCGTAACGGTGCGCCGCCTCATCGAAATCAAGATAAGTGAACGCGTGCGCCAATCGCCCTTTCGGCGCGATGCCGAAGTGATCGAGGAAGGCCTTGCCGACCAGATGCGGCGGCTTTCCAGCCATCGCGGCCACGCCGAGATTGACGCTGGGTTCACGGAAATAGACCGGGGCAAGCTGCGCGTGGGTGTCGGTCATGTGCAGCACGCGGGCATTGCCGAACTTGCCGATGTCGTAGAGCTCGTCGCCTTCGGCGGCGCGCGCCAAACCACAGGGCACGACGCCGGACAGCGCCGCCGCCGTGAAAAGTTTCAACACCTCGCGGCGGCGCATTGTTAGGACTCCATCGAGCCCGCGCTCGGATCAGCGGATGATCGCCTCGGGCCAGAGCTTTTCCTGCTCCTTGGCCTGCGCGATGGAGCCGTTGGCCAGGGCTTCGGCCTCCTGCGCGTGCTTGACGGCGTCACCAAACTTGCCGGCATCGGCCGCGGCCTTTGCCGCTTTCAGCGCAGCACCCGTGGTGGTCCACTCGTTCTTGAGCGCGTGGGCCTGCTTGACGGCGGCATCCGCCTTGGCGAGCGCCGCCTTGTAGTCGTCTGCCGTCGCCGCCCATGCGGCCGTCGCCAGCGCCGCGGCCGTAACGGCAACCGCCAGGCGGATGAGATGACATATGCGCATTTTATCTCTCCAGGCTGTTGGCGTTTAAGGACGCGCGCCCGGCCCCGAGATCGGCAGGCCGTTTGCCATGTAGGACAGGAAATATTCGACGTCGCGGTAGTCCTCGTCGCCGCCGGGCAGCGGCACGCCGCGCACCTGGCTGTTGCAGGTGCGTAAGCGGCGGGTTGTCGTGCCCATGCCGCCCCAGTTGGAGCGATAGATCGGCAGCGCATTCATGATGCCGAGCGCGGGCGCCAGCACCTCGGTGCGGATGTGATTGCCCGGGTTCTGCACGTGGCAGCTGGCGCAGGAGAAATTGAGCTGGCCGCGGCGGGTATAGAAATATTCCTCGCCCTTCCTGTAGGCGGCAAGCGCGCGCGGATCGTCCGGGATTTTTATGTCGAACGGCTTGCCGCGCGAGGTGAAGGCCATGTAGGCGGTCACCGCGGCCATGTCGTCCTTGGTATAATCGAGCGCCTTTTCGCCGTTCGTCTCGAGGCATTTATTGACCACGACCTCGAGCGTAATGACCTCACCCGACCTGGTGTCGAAGTAAGGATATTCCTGGCGGATGCCGATACCCTTGTTCGGGAAGCAATCGGCGAAGGTTTTGCCGTTCTTGAACGGCTTCGCAAACATCTCCTTGCCCTTGTCGACGGCGAACTGATACGGCGGAAACTCGTCGATCGCCTTCCACTGCTTGCGCAGGCCGGCGTCCATCGAATAGGGGCCGTTGACGAAATCGTCGAGCGGCAGCTTGGGGAAACGCTCGGTGAAATATTTGCGGAATGCCTTGAAATCCGCCCGCGGATTGACGGCATTGTCGGCCAGCAGCGGTTGCCCCGCGGCGGCGACAATCGCGATGGCGAGAAGAACTTTTCGCAGCATTCTCAATCCTCCCGTTCCGGTTCTTGCGACCGCGTTATTGGATTTTCGTCATCAATGAATCGGACGCGCCCTTGTTGTCCACCCAGCTCACTTTCAGGTCGTCGCCCTTCTTGCCGCCCTTGAAACTGAATTTAAGGTACGGGTCCTTGGACACTGCCGGACCCCACAGCGCGGTGAAGACGGTCTTGCCGCCATGCTCGAACTGCACGACTTCGATATGATGCGGCGGTATCAATTGATCTTTGGAGTCCTTGACGAAGCCGGAATCCATCGGGTGCTGGATCAGCGACTGCACTTCCGTTGAATCGCCGCCGGCGACAGCGCGCACGCGGATCGTTGATGCCATTGTCTGAACCTTTCTTTATCTGTTTTTCCGATCAGCCGCCGCAGCCGCCGACAGTCACCTTGACCTCTTTGGTGGCGCTATAGAGTTTGCCGCCCGATTCGACGACGGCGACGACCTTGGTGGTCTTGGCCATCTTCAGGCGGCTCGCCACCATGGTGTTGGTGCCGGCCGGAATCTTGTAGGCGGCGGCGAGCGTGAAGGGATTGTCCAGGACCAGGATGGCGATGCCGGTGACATTCGGCAGCGTGCTGGCGACCGCAATTGGCACCACCGCGCCGTTTTCGGCAATCTCAGGCGCATCGAGGTTGATCTTATCCGAGGCCTCAGCCGATTTGCCGTAAAGCGACTTGAGCGCGTCGGCCTCGCTCTTCTGCTTGAAGGCGTCACCGGGCCACTCTTTGGCGTCGGCATCGGCGAAGGCCGGGAACGGGAAACTGGCGAAAGCCAATCCGGCCAGGCCGCCGGCAACGGCGCCCTTGAGGATCGTGCGTCGCGCGCAATCGGTTGCGTGCGGAAATTCGTTCATCGAAGTCTCTCCTTGCTGGCGCGCCAACGCTGTTATTGCGTGTAGAGGAAATCGACGATGGCCTCGATTTCCTTTTCATCGATGATGCGATTGCGACCGAAGGGCGGCATCACCGTCTGCGGATTGCGCTTGGTCTCGTCGAAAATGATCGCGGCAACGTCCTTGCGATCGGGATGGCTCGCCTTGAAATCCATGAGCGAGGGGCCGACATTGCCGAAGTCGCCTCCGCCCTTGACCTCGTGACAGGTCAGGCATTGCGCGTCGACGAGCTTCTGCCCTTCCGACGGGGCGGCGCCCGCGGCGCCAGCGCCTAGCACGAGCGCGACGGCAATGCTCGCCAGCAAGAGTTGCGGTTGCCTCAAGTCCATCTGCTGTCCTCCCAGCATAGTCTAGTCGTTGTCACCGACTCTATTTCGGTTGCATCTCGTCAAGTGGCCCGGTGGTCCGCGGCGTCAGGTCCTTTCCCTCCGCCGTGGATTCGATCTTGATCTTGGCCGGGTCGGCGCAGTCCTTCATGCAGTCCTTCGCCGACGTATCGGGCCGCGGGTCCGTCCAGATGAAGTGATCGTGGTTCGGCATCTTCACTTTAGGCAAGCTGTTGCGATCCGCAACAAAATCATTTCCTACAATATTATTGATATTGAGCACGTAAGCGGTGATTGCATAGATGTCGTTGGCAGACAACGCGTGCGGCGACGGAAACGGCATTGCGCGGTTGATGTAATCCCACAGCGTCGTGGCGAAGGGCCAGTAACTGCCGACGGTCGGCTCCGGACGCTCGGCTCGCAACGTGCCCTCGCCGCCGGCGAGCTTGGGGTAGCGCCCCTCGCCTTCACCGAAGGTGCCGTGGCAGGCCGCGCATTGGTCGGCGTAAATGTCGGCGCCCTTGCTGACCGAGCCGCTGCCGGGCGGCAGGCCTGCGCCATCGGGCCGCACGGCGATGTCCCAGCCGGCGATTTGCGCCGGCGTCGCCGGCGTGCCGTAATTGTAATAACCCGGCTTATGCGGCTCGCCGCTCCATGCGGTGGCCGCGAGCGATACCGCCGCCGTTGCCGCCAGTACGATTGCGCTCGATTTAAGAAAGCTGGACATCGAATACGCTCCCGTCCGCCTTCACCTGCCAGGTCTGAATCGAATTGTTGTTGTAGATGCCGTTGACGCCGCGCACCGCGCGCAGTTCGGCAATCGTCGGCTGCACGAAGCCGGTTTCATCGACCGCGCGCGATTGCAGCAAAGCGGGCTTGCCGTCCCAGCGCCATTCATGGGTGAAGCGCGTCATCGCCTTTGACAGAACCGGCTCTTCGAGACGCGCGCGTTGCCAGTTCACGCCGCCGTCGGTCGATACGTCGACGTGGCTGATGCGGCCCTTGCCCGACCAGGCAAAGCCGCGGATTTCATAGAGGCCGGGGCCTTTGACCGGCTTTTCCGGGCAGGGAAACGTGATCACCGATTTGGCGTAGATCAGCCAGGTAAAGCCGCGCGAACGTCCGTCGGCCATCAGCTCGGTATATTTCGCCGTCTCTTCCCGCGTGAACCACGGCTGGTCGCCAATTTCGATGCGGCGCAGCCACTTGATATTCACGTTGCCCTGCCAGCCGGGAACGATGAGGCGCAACGGGAAACCCTGCTCCGGCCGCAGTGCCTCGCCGTTCTGCCCATAAACGACGAGACAATCGTCGAGGCATTTCTCGATCGGCAGGCTGCGGTCCATGTGCGCGGCGTCGGCACCTTCGACCAGCGCCCACTTGGCTTCTTTCTTGAGGCCGACCTCTTCCAGCAGCGTCGACAATTTGACGCCGGTCCATTCGGCGCAGCTCACCATGCCGTGGGTGAATTGCAGCGAATTGAGCTGCGCCGCGCGCCACTCCATGCCGCCATTGGCCGGGCACTCGATGAAGTGAATGCGCGACACCGACGGAAAGCGCTTGATATCTTCCATAGAGAGCAGCAACGGCCGCTCCACCAGCCCGTGGATCATCAGCCGGTGCTGCTGCGGATCGACGCTGGCGCGGCCGCCGTGGTAGCGCTCGAAGAACAGTCCGTTGGCGGTGATGATGCCGGTCTGGTCCTGCAGCGGCGTGAAGCTGACCGAGGATTCCTTGCTGGCGGTGAGCCAGGGAACATTGCGCCGGATCACGTCCTTGACGAATTGCGACGGCTGTCCGTAGGGCCGATCGACGATGCCCGGACCGAGCGTCTGCGACCACGGCGCGTCCTGCGGCGGAAATGTGTCGGCATTTTCCGCCGCCTCGGCGGCGCTGCGCCCGACGATGATGCTGCCTGCCGCCGCCGCGCCGAGCTTCAAGAAAGCGCGGCGCCCGGCGGCATCGAGAACGCGACTTTTGCGCCGGAGGATGGACATCCCCCGGCGAAAACCCGGCAACATCATTCGGCTCCCAAGACCGTTTTCATATTCAATTTGCAGTATTTGTCTGCGGTCGTCTAGATTGCAAGCGCGCATCTCGCTTACTTTTTCGGCACAGCCAGCAAATGACCTTCCTGCACGCGCTGCTATCGATCGCCTCCGGCAGTCTGGTTGGCTTCACGCTTGGCCTGGTCGGCGGCGGCGGCTCGATCATGGCGGTGCCGCTGCTGGTTTATGTGGTCGGTGTGCCCTCCCCGCATATCGCCATCGGCACCAGCGCAATAGCGGTGGCGGCGAGCGCGGCCGCCAATCTCGCCGGTCATGCGCACGCCAAAACCGTGAAATGGTCTTGCGCATTGGTCTTCGCCGCGTCCGGCATCGTCGGCGCGGCCGGCGGCGCCCAGCTCGGCAAGATGGTGGACGGCTCGCGCTTGCTGATGCTGTTTGGTGTGCTGATGGTCGCGGTGGGACTGTTGATGCTGCGGCCGCGCAGGTCAGGCGGCAATCCAGGCGTCGAACTCACCCGCGAAAGCATGCCAAAGCTGCTGCCGAAGCTGATCGGTATCGGCTTCCTTGTCGGCACGCTGTCCGGCTTTTTCGGCATCGGCGGCGGCTTTCTCATCGTTCCGGGGCTGATCGGCGCCACCGCCATGCCGCTGATCAACGCGATCGGTTCTTCGCTCGTTTCGATCACCGCCTTTGGGCTGACCACGGCGGCGAGCTATGCTTGGTCCGGCCTGGTCGATTGGCCGCTTGCCGGGCTCTTCATTATCGGCGGCTCGCTCGGCGGCCTGCTCGGCATTCGCCTCGCACGGCATCTGTCCGGCTTCAAACACGCGCTATCGCTCACCTTCTCCAGCACTGTCATCGTGGTCGGGCTCTATGTCATTGTCAGGTCGGTAGCGATCTTTTGACGCCAACTTCTCTGTTCGATAATCACGTTGGCCGCGACATGCAACTCGCTTTGCACATTCGCGCCGCGCGGATTAATCCGGCACAATCGGGCTGCGTAAAATCAGACGTCGAGACGTCAGCATGGAAATGGTCGAAGTGTTTTTCAGGCGCGTCAGCGCGCGTGACACTGTTTCGATGGTGAGACCGAGATAATCCGCGATATCGCTGCGAGGCATCGGCAGATCGATCTCATCCTTGCCTTGGCAGCGTCGCTGGATCCCGCGGAGAAAATCGACAAGACGTTCATGCGCGCTTTTAAGCAAAAGAACATTAAGGTTCTGAGCATGCTGCAATTCCATGGTTGTCACATGCAGCAAGAGATTTGCGGCTACAGTATCGCGGGCCGCCCGTGATACAAGCGCCGCTCGCTTGACGAGGCCAATATTGCTTGCCGTAACGGTCTCCGCGGTAACGCTGTGGTCTTCACCCGCCTCTAGTCCAAAATATTCGTTTGGAAAATAGAATGCCTGGATACGGCGCCCGCCATTGTGATTGCTGAAAGTGCGGACACAGCCGGACTTCACCGCGTAGAAATATTCTGCCGGTTCTCCCTGCCGAAAAATGATCTCGTTGGCTGGATACGATGTCGGCTCACTCATACGATCGAATAAAATGCCCGGCGTCGAAGTGTTTGATGGGCGCAGGCGCCCGCTTTTGCGCGGCGGCAAACTCGCAAGTGCGCTCTGGTTCCTAGCCAACATCGCAAGCCTTTCTCACGCGATGACCGTTGCGTCATCACCTTGATTGTTCTTCCTATCGAATTTAGGCCTCTTGCTGCGTCGCACTATGATCTAAATCAAGCGCGTGACGCTTCTAGAAGCTTCGGCCGGCTTTGATCTGGATCATTGAAAAATATGGCGGAGTGTTCCCTCTAAGGTCTGCCGGTAAAGGAGGGCGACCATGGCCGGAGGCGCACGCGGGCGCGAGCCAACCTATATCTGCGAAATGATGAAACATCTTGGCATCGACCCGGGCGGCGGCGTGGTACCGCACCACAGTCTTAGCTACATAACCGCATTTCGCCGGTGCGGGGCCTGCCCGGCCAAGCAAGCCTGCCGTGCTTGGCTCAGCAGCGCGCCGCTGCGGGTGACATTCGCACCGCGGTTTTGCCCGAATGCCGACATCCTGTTTGAATTGGACGTTGACAGTCGCAATTGATGCCGGCGCCAACAGCGGCAGATCGCAGAACCTGGCGCCAGGGCGTCCTATGAATTTCGGTTCTTCCCTCAAGCCAATGCTGATTGCGATACCGGCGGCCGGGCTCGTGCTTGGCTTCGTGCTTGACGCCATCGGCCGTGGTGCCTGGTCCGCATCCATTTGGGCCGCATTTACCATTCCGGTGCTGCTGGCGCTGCTGGCCGAGATCGTCGCAAGTCTTCGCCGGGGAAATGTTGGGCTCGATATCGTTGCCGCGCTGTCGATGACCGCTGCACTTATATTCGGCGAGGAGCTGGCCGCGGTCGTCGTGGCGCTGATGTATTCCGGCGGCCAATATCTCGAAAGTTTCGCCGAGCGTCGCGCACGGCGCGAAATGACAGCCCTCCTCGGCCGCGTTCCGCGTACTGCAATCAGGCACCGCGACGGGCAGCTCGAAAATATTGAGATTGAGACGATCGCTCCCGGCGATCGCCTTCTCATTCGACGCGGCGACGTCATTCCCGTCGACGGAACGGTCGTCAGTGGTCTTGGCGTCCTCGACCAATCCGCGTTGACTGGCGAATCCATGCCGGTTCAATTGAAGGCCGATGCGCCGGTGATGAGCGGCGCAACAAATGTCGGTGATGCGTTCGATCTGATCGCCTCCCGTCGCGCCGCCGAAAGCACGTTTGCCGAGATTTTGCGTTTGGTCGAGGCGGCGCAACGCTCGAAAGCGCCGATGTCGCGGCTCGCCGACCGCTTCGCGATGGTCTTTCTGGCGGTGACGATCGTTATTGCCGGTGCAGCGTGGTTCTTGACCGGCGATCCAATTCGCGCGGTCGCCGTCCTTGTCATCGCTACGCCCTGCCCGCTTATTCTCGCGGTTCCCGTTGCCATCGTGTCCGGACTGTCGCGCGCCGCCAAAAATGGAATCCTGATCAAAGGCGGCAAGGCCCTTGAGATGATGGCGCAGGTGCGTGCCCTTGTCATCGACAAAACTGGAACGCTCACGCGTGGCCGCGCGCGGATCGTTTCGGTGCACGTCGAGGACGGTTATTCCGAGGATGAAGTCAAGCGTGTCGCCGCCTCGCTCGACCAGGCGTCAAAGCACATCATCGCGCAGGCGATCGTTGCCGATGCGTCCGAGCACGGAATGCGCCTCGCCGTGCCAACTGATATTGTCGAGACGCCCGGCGAGGGAATTGAAGGCTGCATCGAGGGCCGGCACGCACTTGTGGGCGGGAATCATTTCGTCACATCGAGATTGTCAGGCGCCGGTGGGACAACGCAGCACCGGGCGCAAATGCCAGGCGCAGCCAGTGTGGCGGTTGCTATCGATGGCAAACTGGCCGGCGAACTCGTGTTAGCGGATGAATTGCGCGCCGGTACCGAGGCGCTTCTGCAAGGCCTTCGAAACCTCGGCATCGAGCGCCTCGTGCTCGCCACGGGAGATCGAAAGGAGGTGGCGGCGGCGATAACCACAGGGCTATCGTTTAATGCCGTGCGATCCGAGTTGACCCCCGATCAGAAAGTCATGGTCGTATTGTCCGAGCGAAAATACGGGCCGGTGATGATGGTCGGCGACGGTATCAACGACGCTCCCGCTCTTGCGGCGGCCGATATCGGGCTGGCCATGGGCGCCCGCGGCACCGCTGCCTCTGCCGAAGCGGCGGACGTTGTTCTCCTGGTCGATCAACTCGACCGGCTGCTGCCGGCCATCGAGATCGCGCGCCGGTCGCGCTTTATTGCACTCGAAAGCGTCTATGTCGGTGTCGGCCTCTCGATCATTGGCATGATCGCCGCAGCCTACGGCTACATCACGCCCGTTCAGGGCGCCCTGTTGCAGGAGGTGATCGACGTGGCCGTCATCCTGAATGCCCTGCGAGCCCTCTATGATCCGATTGGGCCAAGAGCGAAGACGATCACTCCGTTGGCGACAAATTGATTATTCCGCCGCCAGCGCCTGTTTGCGCGCCGGCAGGTCGAGCCGGTCCCAGACGTCGGTAAGCGCCTCGGCAAGCCGGTCGATCAGCGCGTCGTCGTGGTAGGGCGAGGGCGTGATGCGCAGCCGCTCCATGCCGCGCGGCACCGTCGGGTAATTGATCGGCTGGATATAGATGGCGTGCTCGGACAGCAGCAGGTCGCTCGCGGCTTTGCACTTCTCGGCGTCGCCGATCAGCACCGGCACGATATGCGTGGTCGACGGCATCACCGGCAGGCCCGCGGCGTTGAGCACGGCCTTTACCCGCGCAGCGCGGTCCTGGTGCCGCTCGCGCTCCCAGCTCGAGGCCTTCAGGTGCCTGATGGCGGCGGTCGCCGCGGCGCAAATGGCGGGCGGCAAAGCGGTGGTGAAGATGAAGCCCGGCGCATAAGAGCGCACCGCGTCGATGAGGTCAGCTGAGCCGGCGATATAGCCGCCGAGGCAGCCAAACGCTTTCGCCAGCGTGCCCTCGATCACGTCGATGCGGGAGGCGGCGTCCTCGCGCTCGGCGATGCCGCCGCCGCGCGCGCCATACATGCCGACCGCATGCACCTCGTCCACATAGGTCATGGCGCCGTATGTGTCGGCAAGATCGCAAATGCCGTGCACCGGCGCGACATCGCCGTCCATGGAATAAAGGCTCTCGAACACGATCAGCTTCGGCCGTTCAGGGCCGGCGGCCTTGAGCAGTTCCTCGAGATGGCCAAGATCGTTGTGCCGCCAGATCTGCTTCTCGCATCCGGCCTGGCGCACGCCCTCGATCATGGAATTGTGGTTGAGCGCGTCGGACAGGATCAGGCAGTTGGGCAATAGCCGCGCAATCGTCGAAATGCCGGTTTCGTTCGACACATAGCCCGACGTGAACACCAGCGAAGCCGGCTTGCCGTGCAGATCGGCAAGCTCGCGCTCAAGCTCGACCAGCGGGTGGTTGGTGCCGGCGATGTTGCGGGTGCCGCCGGCGCCGGTGCCCATGCGCGCGGCGACATCGACCATGGCGCCGATCACCTTGGGATGCTGCGCCATGCCGAGATAATCGTTGGAACACCAGATCACGACCTCCCGCGCCCCATCCGGCGAATGCCAGCGGGCATGCGGAAAACGCCCGGCAATCCGCTCCAGATCGGCAAACACGCGGTAGCGGCGCTCGTCCCGCAATCGGGCCAGGGCGGAGGTAAAATAGCTGTTGTAATCCATACGTTATTTCTACAAGAACGCACCCAAGACCACTCTCTTTAGAGGGGTTCCAAGGGATTTGTCGAGGTAAGAATTGTTAAATTGCGAAAAATCAAATTGATCCGCGTCAATGCCGCGTGGCAACCACAGTGAGCAGAAATCCGCTCTCTCCCGTGGCGAGCCACCATCCGGTCGCTTTGTGAGTATAATCCTTCAATGATGCTTTGGCTCGTGTTTGCAGTGATGACCGCCGCGGCGATTTTCGCCGTGCTGTGGCCGTTGAGCCGGCGCAACTTTGCCGCCGGCGGCAGCGACATCGCCGTCTATCGCGACCAGCTGGATGAGATTGATCGTGATCGTGCCGCCGGGCTCATTGCCACAGCCGAGGCGGAGGCGGCCAAGATCGAGGTGTCACGGCGGCTGATTGCCGCCGGCGATGCTGCGAAATCGCAAGAGCCGGCAACGCAAGCATTGCCGCTCTGGCACCGGCGTGCCACCGCCATTGTCGCGCTGGCGCTGCTGCCCGTCGGCGCCGTGCTGATCTATCTCACGCTCGGTTCCCCGGACCTGCCTGGCGAGCCGCTGGCGGCACGGTCGCCGGCGCAAGAGGCGAACCCACCAATCGAAAGCCTGATCGCGCGGGTCGAAGATCATGTCCATCGCAGTCCCGACGATGGCCGTGCCTGGGAAGTACTGGCGCCGGTCTATATGCGCGTCGGCCGCTACGATGAAGCGGTCGTGGCCTGGCGCAATGCGATCCGCCTGAACGGCGGCAGCGCCTCGCGTGAGGCCAATCTTGGCGAGGCGCTGGTCGCCTCCGGCAACGGGGTTGTTACGCAGGACGCTAAGGCTGCGTTCGATCGCGCGCTTGCGCTCGACAAGCAGAATGTGATGGCCCGCTTTTACATCGGCATGGCCGCCGATCAGGACGGCCGCCGCGCCGAGGCGGAAGCCATCTGGCGCGACCTGCTGGCCAAGGCGCCGGCGGACGCCTCGTGGACGGAAACGGTGCGCCACGCCCTGGAGCGCAAAGCTCCGGCAGAGACGGCGGCGGCATCGGCCGGCAGCGCGGCATCCGGGCCAAGTCCCGCCGACGTCGCCGCCGCGGCCAAGCTGCCGCCCGACGCGCAAAACAAGATGATCTCCGACATGGTGAGCCGCCTCGCCGATCGACTCAAGAAAGACGGCTCGGATGTCGCGGGCTGGCTGCAGCTGGTCCGCTCCTACCGCGTGCTCGGCGAAAACGATAAAGCGGAAACAGCGCTCGCCGACGCGCGCACGGCTCTCGCGAGCGATCCGGACAAGCTCAAGCAACTGACGGCGGGAGCGGAAGCGGCGGTACCGGCCAGTCCGGCCGGTCCGGCTAGTTCGGCGCCACCGGCCGCCATGGCGAGCCCGAGCGCCGCCGACGCCGCCGCCGCTTCGAAGCTTTCGCCCGACGCGCAAAACAAGTCGATCGAGGACATGGTGTCCGGGCTTGCCGCACGCCTCAAAAAAGACGGCTCCAATGTCGGCGGCTGGGTGATGCTGGTGCGTTCCTATCGCGTGCTCGAGCAAAATGACAAGGCGGAAGCGGCGATGGCCGATGCGCGCCGCGCGCTCGCCAATGATCCCGACAAAATGCGCCAGTTTGAGGCAGGCACCGCTGCGCCCGCGCCGGCAGCACCGGCGATGACTCCCGTGCCGCCCTCGGCCAGCGCGTCGGGACCGAGCGCCGCCGACGTCGCCGCCGCCGCGGCGAAGATGAATCCGGATCAGCAAAATGAGATGGTTCGCAGCATGGTGGCGCGACTCGCCGACAAGCTCAAGCAGGACGGCTCTGACGTCGACGGCTGGCAGCGGCTGTTGCGCGCCTATATGGTGCTGGGCGAACGCGACAAGGCGAAAGCAGCGGCCGGCGATGCGCGGCAGGCTCTCGCCAGCGATCCCGACAAGCTCCACCAGATCGACGACGTGATCAAATCACTAGGCATTGAAGGATGACCCGCAAGCAACGCCGCCTCGTTCTGATCGGCGGCAGCATCGGCGTGCTGGCGATCGCCGTCGGCCTGGTGCTCAATGCATTGAGCGGATCGATCGTATTCTTCAATTCGCCGACCGATGTGGCGGAAAAGCATCCGGCGCCGGGCACGCGCATCCGCATCGGCGGCCTGGTGAAGGAAGGAAGCGTCCACCGCGGAGCCGATCTCAATATCACTTTCGACGTCACCGACGGCAATCACGACGTCCCCGTGCACTATCAAGGCATCGTCCCCGACCTGTTCCGCGAGGGGCAAGGCGTGGTGGCGGAAGGCAAGATCGGCTCGAATGGAGACGTCCTTGCCGATACCGTGCTCGCCAAGCATGATGAGCGCTATATGCCGAAGGAAGTGGTCGACGCGCTGAAGAAAAGCGGGCGGTGGCAGGAAGGAAGCGCCGACGGCGCGGGAGTGGCAAAGAAATGATCCCCGAACTCGGTCATTACGCCCTGGTGCTGGCGCTTGCGCTTGGGCTGATCCAATCGGTCGTACCGGTGATCGGCGCCGCAACCCGCGATGCGGCGTTGATGCGGCTTGCCTCCTCGACCGCGGTCGCGCAATTCGGCTTTGTCGCGCTGTCGTTTGCCGCGCTCGCCACCTGCTACGTCACCTCGGATTTTTCGGTGGCGACCGTATTCGAGAATTCGAATTCGCAAATGCCGTTCATCTACAAGATCAGCAGCGTATGGGGCAATCACGAGGGCTCGATGCTGCTGTGGGTGCTCATCCTTTCGGTGTTCGGCGCCGGCGTGGCGCTGTTCGGCAATAATCTGCCGGCGAGCCTGAAGGCGCATGTGCTGGCGGTGCAGTCGTGGATCGCCACCGCCTTCTATCTTTTCATTCTGCTCACCTCGAACCCCTTTCTGCGGCTGCCGCAGGCGCCGTTCGAAGGGCGCGATCTCAATCCGATATTGCAGGACCCCGGCCTCGCCGTGCACCCTCCCTTGCTCTATCTCGGCTATGTCGGCTTCTCCATCGCCTTCTCCTTCGCCATTGCCGCGCTGCTCGAAGGCCGCATCGATGCCGCCTGGGCGCGTTGGGTGCGGCCGTGGACACTCGCCGCCTGGATGTGCCTGACTCTCGGCATCGCCGGCGGCTCCTACTGGGCCTATTACACGCTCGGCTGGGGCGGCTTTTGGTTCTGGGACCCGGTGGAGAATGCATCGTTGATGCCCTGGCTTGCCGGCACCGCGCTCTTGCATTCCGCCGTGGTGATGGAAAAGCGCAATGCCCTCAAGGTCTGGACCATCCTCCTCGCCATCCTCACCTTCTCGCTGTCGCTGATCGGCACCTTCCTGGTGCGCTCCGGCGTGCTCACATCGGTGCATAGTTTCGCCAACGACCCGCGCCGCGGCGTCTTCATCCTCGCCATTCTCGTGGCCTTCATCGGCGGCGGCTTGACGCTTTTTGCCTGGCGCGCGCCGGTGCTCAAGCAAGGCGGGCTGTTTGCGCCGATCTCGCGCGAGGGCGCGTTGGTATTCAACAATCTCTTCCTCACCACCGCGTGTCTCACCGTGCTCACCGGCACGCTTTATCCTTTGGCGCTGGAGGCATTTACAGGAACCAAGATATCCGTCGGCGGGCCGTTCTTTAACATCACCTTCGGGCCGCTATTCCTGACCTTGATGGCGGCGATGCCGTTCGGGCCGCTGCTCGCCTGGAAACGCGGCGATCTGCTCGGAGCGGCGCAGCGGCTGATGGCGGCCTTCGCCGTCGGGCTTGTCGCCGTCGGGCTCGCTTTTGCCGTTGAAGACGGCGCCTCGGTGTTGGCGCCGTTCGGCGTCGGCCTTGCCTTTTATGTGATGGCAGGCGCCGTCGTCGATCTCGTCGAGCGCACCGGACTGATGCGGCTGCCGATGGCCGCGGTGCGCAGCCGCGCCATGGGACTTCCGCGCTCGACATGGGGCACGGCCATTGCGCATTTCGGCATTGCGCTCACGTTGCTCGGCATCATCGGCGCCGCCTCCTGGGGGACCGAGCGCATCGTCGCCGTCAAGCCGGGGCAGACGATTTCGCTGTCCGGCTTTGAGCTGACCTTCGACGGCATCAAGCAGCAGCCGGGCCCGAACTACAGTGCCGTGACCGCGACCTTCACTGTGCGCAAGGACGGCGCGGTGATCGGCACCATGCGGCCGGAAAAGCGCACCTTCTTGGCGCGCGAGACGACCACCAACGAGGCGGCGCTGATGATGCGCGGCCCCGGCCAGCTCTATCTGTCGCTCGGCGATACCGAGGCCGACGGTTCGCTCGCCATACGCCTCTATTACAAGCCGCTGGTGCTGCTGATCTGGCTCGGCGGCGTCGTCATGATGCTCGGCGGCGGTCTGTCGCTGTCCGACCGGCGCTTGCGCATCGGCGCGCCCAAGCCCGGGAAAAAGCCCGCGGCGCGGGCCGCGCTGGCGCCCGCGGAGTGAAAATGCGGCGCTTCGCGTTCATTCTCCTCGTCGCAACGCTGGCGCTGCCGGCATTGGCAGTGACGCCTGACGAGGTGCTGAAAGACCCGGCACTCGAGGCACGGGCCCGGCATCTCTCCGAAGAGTTGCGCTGCATGGTCTGCCAGAACCAGTCGATCGACGATTCGGAGGCGCCGCTGGCGCACGACCTGCGCGTGCTGGTGCGCGAGCGGTTGCAAAAGGGCGACAGCGATCGGCAGGTGCTCGATTATCTGGTGGCGCGCTACGGCGACTTCATCCTGCTCAAGCCGCCGTTCCAGTTCGACACGCTGCTGCTCTGGGGCCTGCCGCCGGCGGCGCTTATCGCCGGCCTGATCGGGCTTGCCGTCATGGCACGGCGGCGGCGCCGGATCGACACCACGCCGCAATCGTTGAGCGAAGCCGAGCAACGCCGCCTCGCCGCTCTGGTCGAGCGTGGTCAATGACCTTCGTGGTCGCTGAATTGGGGTGACCGCAAACGCAACTGCGCCGGGCAGTCGTCTTTGCGATTGACTCGAATAACGGAAGATAACGCGAAGCCTGCAAGGCGCGAAATCTGGCGTTATCAGGCCAGCAAAGTTGGCGGGCGAGTCCGTACGGAGCATGATCGACCTCCGTTTAAGGCCCGTAAATTGCGGCTTTTTTCATCGCCTGGCCAGCAAACTTAGTCGGAAATCCCAATCCGAAAGATAGCGGCGGCCGATCGTCGGCAAGCAAGCAGCCGTCAGTTGGAACGTACGGCGGGATACCAAGAAAGTACCAAGCATACAGACCGCTCACTGCTGGCACCGGCGAAGGACGACTCAGAACTTCAGCCCTCGAATACAGGCGCACCGGAGGAACGACGGGAAAAAACGTTGCCACTCGGAGCTCCGGTCTCATTACGAGCCAGCGCAGTGAAGCCCTAAGCTATTACAGAATAAGGGCTTTTGTATCGAAATATTGCGTTCTCGCATGAGTTGCGGGATGATTTTCGGGGCGTGAGGTGGGGGGTGTATGCGTAACCTAATCGCCGTTATCGCAGCGGTATTTTGCGCCGGCTGTGTAACGACGGAAGCCGTTCAATTTCAGCCCCAGGCGAACCAGCAATCGATTGTGCGCGATGGGCGACCTGGGATCGTCTCCACGCAAAACAATTCGATCGTCATCGTAAAGCCAGCAGCTCGGCAACTTCAAATCGGTGGCCGGCCGGTTTTTGTGGTGGCACTCTATAACCGCAGCTCGAAACCGCTGAACTTTAGGGTTGCCGATGTCAGCGTCATGCCGGAGCTAATTCGTCCATTTTCCTAGATTTGCGAAAAGGATGCCTATTGAATGAAATCCGTTCTGCTGGCACGGTTGGGTAGCCCTTCTTGCGCCGGCATTCGGCCGTGATACTGATATCCAATGCCCAACCAACTGGAGAAATCCGTCAATCTCTCAATACGCAACAATGTTGGTGACCTCACAATCGTGACCAAGGCTCTCGACCAATTTGGCGACGAATTGGAAATCCCAACCGAGGCGCTAATGCAGCTACAGGTCGCACTTGATGAGATTCTTAGCAATATTATCAAATATGCATGGCCTGAAGGCAGCGCCCACGAGTTTCACCTCCGTATTAGTGCACACGACGGCGACATAGAAGTGGTGATCGTCGATGATGGAGCACCGTTCGATCCGCGCGACCATGTGTCGCGCGCACTTCCGCCACCCGGCATTCGGCCGCCGCCCGGCGGGGTTGGCATCCGAATGGTCAAGCAACTCGTCGACCGTTTCGACTACGCTCGCATCGATGGTTGCAATAAAGTAACTCTGATAAAGTGTTATGCTTCGTAGCACCCGCAAAGGATGGAACAATGGCAAATAGTGCACTCAACGTCGCCGAATCCCACAGTGGCAATGTTTGTATAGTAGCGCTGTCTGGCCGCATCGATAGCACCAATGCCAATGATCTAATTGCGCGCTTCAATAGCCTGATCTCGTCCGGTGAAAAGTCGATACTGGTTGACCTCGGTGCGGTGCTTTATCTAACCAGTGCTGCCTTTCGTGCTTTATTAGTTGCGACCGACGAGGCGGAACGTAATCAGGCTCGCCTGGTGCTGTGCAGCGTTGCCGGTCATGTGCGTGAACTTTTTGAGATGGGCGGATTGCTGGATGCATTCACGATCCACGGCTCCCGAGACGAGGCGATGACGAAGCTCGGCTGAAATCGGCGCTAAAAAGAGTCGTCCGCGCGGCCTTCTTTATTCGGTGGACGAGATGCGACACCCGCCGTATTCACCGTCTCCGCTCGGTTAGGGTAATCCCCCTTTGCGATTCTTCTTCACTTACCATTATAGCCGCCTGCCCCCATACCCTTGCGGACAACGGATCTGCTTACGGCTTAATATTTACGATATCTTCGCCACAGGAAGACAGGGCAGCTGCTTGCGGCAACTACTACACGTCGCGTTGTAGCGCGACCGAATTATTCGCCGCGGTTTAGGTGGCGACAGACCTGAAGTTTACCTTCATTTCGACCGCGGCTTTGTGAAACAGCAAATCAATGATCGAAATGAAAGAGCACATTGGCCTTGCCATCCTTCCATTCCGAGCGAACGCGGTCGGCATTGCGGCGAAGCAGAAACCCTGCCAGTAGCCGCGCCCCCTCTTCGGTTTCGCGGATCTCTGCATTAGTGGGCCGCTGATCCGGGAATTTCAATTCTTTTCCTTGGTAGAAAAGACGAACGTCGAGGTTGAACTCGTCAAAGCTTGCTTCGACGATTATCGAGCCCTGCTGCCTGTACTCGTCGGCCACGGCATCGATCAGCTGCTTTGTGCCAAAGGCCGCCCGCTTGGCTATATCCGGACGGGCACCCCACGCCGCGCATTGCGTCTGAAAAAAATTATCGATTTTCTGGGGATCAATATGAGCGTCATCGATATTCAACCTCGCTGTTTTTTTCACTCCAATCCGAAACAGAACGTTGAGAAACAGCGCTGTAACCGTCGAAAGCACGAGCGACGAGCCAATCATTGGCGCGATCGCCGGCGGAACGGATGCTGCAATTGACGGAAATACCTCAACCGCGGCCCCGGCAACAATCGACAATCCGATAACCATCGTGCGGCGCGCGTCCAGCAGCCGCGAGCTAATTACTTGAATTCCATTGATCATAATAAAGCTCACGGCGAACAACAGTGCGGCCACGATCACCGGTCGCGGCATGAGCCCGAGCGCCGCGGGCAATTTCGGTAAAAACCCCAAGATGATGAAGATTGTGCCGATAGCGAAAGCCACTGTCCGGCTGGTAACTCCGGTCGCCGCGGCAAGTCCCACGGCCGGGGTAGAAGTATTTATTCCGACAGCACCACCCGCCCCGGCCAATACGCTCGATAGTCCGTCGGCCAAAACCCCGCCCCGCAACGAGCGCATATCGGGTCGCACCCAATTCGCGTCGTTGATCTTTTGACAGATTGTGAGTGTACCCACAGCCTTCATGGCATTTGCAACACTGGCGATTGCGAACGGAGCTATCATCGCAGCATTAAATGACCACGATATGTGACTGAATGACGGGAGCCCGACCCAGGGAGCTTGGTCAACGACCACGAAGACGCTCTTGTCGATCAACCCAGCAAACGCCGCGGCAACATATCCGACTACTAACCCGATCAAGGCGCACAGCATCCGGACAATGCCCTTGCCCCAAACGTTAAGGCCAATCATGGTGGCGAGCGTGAGAGCCCCAACAATCCATTCTGACGGAAGAACCGGCGCTGCGGTCGATCCAAACAGCGAGCGCATGCCCGCAATTCCCCCGGAAAGGCCAATCATGAAAATTACTAAACCAGAGACCTCGGGAGGAAAAATTGCACGCAGCCGATTTAGAAGCGGCGCGAGGGCGGTCTCGAATAGGCCGCCAACAATCGTCATTCCGAAAACAAGAGGAAGGCCGCCGAACTTCGCTGCAAGCAACGAAGGCGCCAAATAGGTCGCGGTAAATGTTGCCGGGCACATATAACCCGACCCTACCGGCCCAAGGCGCGACACCTGCAAGAACGTCGCTAATCCAAGAATGATCATGCCCGCCCCCAGCAGGCTGGTAATAAACTCAGGCGTCGCACCAGCAGTGCGAAAAACCAGTAACGGATAAACCAAATTGATGGCCACCACTCCGACGTGCTGAATCCCATTGAATATAGTGACCATCAGCGGTGGCGATTCCTCGACGCCATAAATAATGTTGGCAGGCTTCTTCATGATTGCCATTGCTGAGCCTCACCTCGTTGGGCGCCAGCGTAAAGCCAGCGCCGTAACATCGTCCGCTTTCGGCGCGGCCCCGGTGAAGGCATTTACATTCTCTACCACCTTCTGCACCAAACCCGTGGCGCCAACTCCCGATACGCCGCGGAGATCCGCGTTTAAGCGGTCCAGCGTGTAGAGCGCACCGTTAGCGTTCATCGCCTCGACCACGCCGTCCGAAACGACGAACACCGCGTCGCCTGGCTGCAACGCAATTGTTTCGTTATGGTATTCGGTATTCCTGCGCACGCCGAGCGGCATTTCCGATTTGCTAACTATCTGCTCGATCTCGCCGGACGCGCGGAGTATATGCGGCGCCGGGTGCCCCGCATTAGTATAGGCCAGCACACCCGTGGAGGTATCGAGCAAACCCACAAATACTGTGACAAACATACGATCATCATTGTTCTGACAAAGCTCCCGGTTGACCGCCGCGGCGATGCGAGCTGGCGCCACCGTCTCGGAGCCGGGCTTCCGGATCAAGTCGATCGCCATCCGCACGAGACTGCGCGTACGCGCCATGAACATTGCGGCCGACGCACCTTTTCCAGAGACGTCACCTACCAAGAAACAGAACAGGTGCTCAGAGGCATAGAAACAATCGTAGAGGTCCCCGCCAACTTCGCGTGCCGGTTCCATCGCCGCGTACACCTCGACAGGGTGCTCTGGGGTGCATGCCGGAAAGATCCGCGGCAACATGCCGAACTGAAGCTTGCGAGCCGAGTCCATTTCATCTTCCAGCCGCGCGAGGCTCGCCTGAACTTCATCGCGCAGCCGTTTCTTTTCCAAAGTTGCCCCGACGCGCGCACGCAAAAGCGTTGGATTGAACGGTTTCGACAGGTAGTCTTCGGCCCCCAATTCAATACAACGGATCACGCTGTCGATTTCGCTCAGCGCCGAGATCATGATAACCGGGATGTTTCGCAATTCGGCGCTTGCCATCATCTGCTCCAGCACTTCATACCCGTTCATGTCCGGCATCATGATATCGAGCAGCACAAGATCAATTGACTTTGATTTCAGGAGATCCAACGCCTCGCGTCCGTTATTTGCAGTCGTCAGATTGTCGTAGCCCTCACGGTTCAACCGCCGTGTCAGGGTATAGCGGTTATCTTCGTTGTCATCGACAATAAGCAGCGAAGCTGCCGCGCTCACGACGCAGTCCTGGACGCCAAGGCGCAAATCTTTTCCAAGAGGCGCGGTAGCTCAATCGGCTTGGTGTCGAAATCGTCGCAGCCAGCTGCCAATGCCTTCTCACGATCGCCAGTCATGGCATGCGCCGTGATCGCGATCACCGGAATGTGTTTCGTCTCAGGCGCGGCTTTGATCCGGCGCGTCGCTTCCCAGCCGTCGAGAACAGGGAGACTCAAGTCCATCAAGATCAAGTCGGGTTGCTCGCTCGCTGCCATCGCAACGCCTTGCGCGCCGTCGCCGGCGACAATAACGGTGAAACCCGCGCGGGTGAGGCGCGATTTCAATACGAAGACGTTATCGTCATTGTCTTCAACGTAAAGGACTTTCGTCACGCTGTAATAAGCCTCTCTTTATTCCGCCGCTCGATGGATTTTGTGAGTGCGCTGAGGACCTCGTTCAGCATATCGTCATGGCCGGTTTTCGCGATTATGCGCTCCACACACCCGTTAAGGCGAGCATGATCCTCGGCCGTGAGATCTTTGGCGGTTATCACGACAACCGGAATGGCGTGCCACTCCGGCTTATTGCGCATTTCCTCCAGAAACGTGAACCCGTCCATCTCCGGCATCATCAAATCGAGAATAATCGCACTCGGCTGGGCTTCCGCAAGCTGACGAAGGGCAACGCGCCCATTCTCCGCCTCGGTCACATCCCAGCCGTCTTGCTGGAGTGCATTCCGCACTGCCTTCCGCCCGATGTCATCATCGTCGATGATAAGCACCCGGCGGTCATGGGGACCGACGATGGTTCTTAGCACCCCCGTCAACTTATCGCGGTCGACCGGCTTGACCAAATATTCGGAGGCGCCGAGCGAAAAGCCACGGTTCTTTTCGTCCACAATGGTCAAGAGGACGACCGGGATGTCTTGTAGCTCGGGATCTCCCTTGATGGCGGCTAGCACGGTCCAGCCGTCGATCCCTGGCATCATGACGTCAAGCGTTATCGCGGCGGGATGAAGTTCGCGCGCCAGCCGGAGACCCTCCTGGCCGCCGTCCGCGGTTTCCACAGTGAATCCCGCACGATCCAAATAGCGCCCGATCACCGCGCGCACCGTCGCATCATCGTCAACGATGAGGATGAGCGGCGCGCCGCCCTTGTTGGCTGTTGACGGAGTGCGCACCGACGCCGCCGGCTGGATCGCGGCTTCCTGCGCGACCACTGGCAGACGGATCGTGAAAGTCGAGCCGCGACCCAGCTCGCTTTTGACGGTGATGTCCCCCCCCATCATCTGGCAGAAACGGCGGCTTATGGCGAGCCCAAGACCGGTGCCGCCATATTTGCGCGTGGTTGACGCATCGGCTTGGGAAAACTCCTGGAACAATTTACCGACCTGCTCGGCTGTCATTCCGATGCCTGTGTCCGAAACGGAAATCGAAATCCACGCACCGCCGCCCTCTTGATTTCGATTGGCCGCGATCGTTACCGTTCCGTGCTCTGTGAACTTATTGGCGTTGCTCGCAAGGTTCAACAACGCCTGCCGTAGCCGCATCTGATCCGCGTGAATTGTCCCAAGTTCGGAGCTGCAATCGACGATAATGCGGTTGTCGCTCTTCTTGGAGAGCGTCTCGATTGTTTTGACCACCTCATCTATCAGTGGGCCAATGGCAAACGATTCAAGCGACAATTCCATCTTGCCAGATTCAATCTTGGAAAGATCAAGGATGTCATTGATCAACGCCAACAAGTGTCGGCCGGCGCGTAGGACACGGTCCAAAGGCTCAACTTCATCCTCCCGCTTCAAATCGCGAGCATCCTCCTGCAACATTTCCGTCACACCAATGATCGCATTAAGCGGTGTACGCAACTCGTGCGACATGTTGGCAAGAAAACTCGATTTCGTCCGGCTGGCTTCCTGGGCTGCGTCGCGAGCTTCCTGCAGCTCAGTTTCACGTTGCTTCAATTCGGTGATGTCCGCGTATGTCGCCACGACACCCCCATCCGAAGTTCTCCGTTCGCTGACCTGAATCCAGCGGCCGTCACTGCGGTGCTGGACATGCGTGCTGCTGGGAGCCTTATGTTTGGCGATTCTTTCCGCCAACCACGCTTCCAGACCGCCATCGGCGCCGTCGAGCTTTTCGCGCTCGGCGGCAGTGCGGGCGATGGTTTGGAAAGTCGTGCCCGCTTTGATGATATCGCCGTAAGCGGCAAAATTGCTTTTATATTTGCTGTTAAAGATGACAAGCCTGTCGTTCGCGTCATAGAGTGAGAAACCTTCGGAAATAGTTTCGATCGCGTCAGTCAGGCGCGCCCGCGCCTCGGCGATTTCTTTCAAACTCTTCTTTTCGGCCTCAAGGTTCTTAATCTCCATTGCGCGTTTTTCGATGGCATTTTTTCGAAACACGCTGATCGCTTCGACCATCTGCCCGATCTCATCGCGACGGTCTCGATAGCCGACCTCCAATTCGGTATCGCCCGATGACAGTTGCCGCATCGCGATCGTAACGGATTTGATCGGCGTAACGATCGATCTTGAAACCAGGATCGTAGCGATAATGCTCAGCAGCAGACCGAGGATTGCTCCAACGGCCAATATGACTTTTTTTCGCGCGGCGTCCGTATACAGGTCCTTGGATATCTGATCGGTTGTCAACGCGGCCGAATTGGTCACACCTCTGATGCCTTCTGCCACGGCCGCGAATTTGTCGTCCGCTTCTCCAAGCATCATGGTTGCCATTGCGGCGTCGGTGCTGCCAATGTCGAGAGTGTCGCGCGCCGATTTTTCGTATTGCCGCCATTTCGCAACCAGATCTTTCAAATCCGATTTTTCTTTCGCGGTTAAATCCGGCCGCTCCGAAAGACTTTTGAAGTCAAAATCGGTAAGACGAAAGTCTGAATCAATTTCCGCGTTGAGTGACCCAAGCACAGCGTTGTTTACGCCATTGCTGGCCCAGGATACGTAACGAAATATCTTCGTTTGGATGGCGACGACATTGTCGTTGACCAACGCGAACGCGCGCTGCTTTGGAACAACTGACGATGACAGGAAATGAAAATCTTTTTCCGATTTGTCCAATGTAACATAGGCGACTGCGCCGAGAGACATGAGGCAAATCAAAAGCACCGCCGACGCGGTGAAGGCTTTTGTTTGAACAGACAGATTTTCAAAAAATGAAAATGCTTGCCGGCTCTTGGACCCCCCCATCGAAGCGGCCTTTTTCAGGTGACCAAAAGTGGTTCTCGATGCCGGTTACTGCCGATAAATTCCAACCCCCACGAAATAATCACCCATCTTCTCGACGTAGCTCGTCTTGTCCTCGATCTTATTGTTGATCGGATTGGGCCATTTGTAATCGACCCAGCCGCTTCCTGTGGGCCCATTGGCGGCATCGGCCAATTCTTGGATGAGATATTTCCCGTCTTGGTCCTTAAGACCGAGCAGATTTTTGCCAATCAGCGCCGGCCGCGCACCGTGAGCGACACAGAGCCCCTTTTTGTCTCCGTCCCTGAAATAGATGAACGGATACAAATCGCGATCATGATATTCGGCTACTGACTTGTCGGAGACGGCTTTGAAGGTGACCTCGGGACCGTCCTTCTTGAATTGTTCTTGGACACGCTTGACCATCGCGATGGCTTCCGCCTTGGTTCCGAATTCTTCGGCTGTCGCGGGCGTAAACATCACTAGCGTGGCGATAGACAGAACAACGAAATATCGGAGCATGGCCCCCCCCTGTGTTTTATGCGACCTTGAAAAGTGCGCGCGGTTAGCCGACGAGCAATAAAACGATCGATGCCAATCCCTCGGCACTGCGCTAAACGTGTTCGACGTTCGTAGCTTGCCCACCGACGGCCATGGCTGCCATTTATTGACCGGCGACTTCGGTACATCGCCGATTTATCCGCAGCCCTCAGGGGGGAATGACCCCTCCTGTCGAAGTTTAGACCGTGACTATTTGACCTCCTATTCTGCCAAATGACAACAGCAATTTCAGCAATTTCTCATGATCACAAGTGATCTGAATTGTCCTAAGTGCTGCGATGCACAAGCTTCCACGCGGCATTTTTTAGAAAACTGTTCAGATGGAGTCTGTGGCTCTTTGCCCCGTTTAGGCGATAGCCTGAATTCACTTCGCCAATTTTCCTAGACTGAAGACCGAATGCCTGTTCAAGTATTGGATGAAATCCGCTCTACTGGCGCGGTGCGGTGGTTTTTCCTGCGCAGAAATTCGCCCGTGATACCCATAAACAATGCCGGACCAAAAACAAAAATCTGTCGATCTCTCATGCGCCTAGGGTCGGATTGATCCTGCGGGAAGCAAAAAATGGCTCGACCGCCGGGTTTGCTTTATTCAGTCAATGAGACGCCACCATCGACAGTGCTCGTGATATCCGCGATCCAGCACGTCGCGGTCAATGCAATCACCCTGGTCTTTCCTCTCATTATCGCGCACGAGGCAGGACTCGTTGGCGGCAGTTTGATCAATTTTGTCTCTGTTTCGATGCTCGCGCTCGGGCTGGCAACAACTTTACTTTGCATGCGTTCGCGCGTTATCGGCTCAGGATATCTTTGTCCCGCCGGCTATTCTCAGATTTATATAGGGCCTTCGTTGTTCGCGCTGGAGCATGGGGGCATTGCCCTGGTTTTCGGCATGACGACGATTGCCGGTCTTGTGCAAGTCGCCCTCGCGCCGTTGCTGCGCAGACTTCGTGCGCTTCTTCCCACTGAAATTGCCGGTTTGGTCATTTCGATCGTTGGCTTGTCTCTTGCGGTGTACGGTTTCCGCATGATTTTCGGAATGTCACCCCAGCAGAAAATTGAACTCACTCATCTCGAAATCGCGGGCGTCACACTCGTGGTCATGGTCGCATCGAATATCTGGACCAAGGGTTACGCAAAAATGTTCTGCGTGCTGATCGGTATCGCAGTCGGTTACGCCATCAGCGCAATGGCGGGCATCCTCGACATCTCCGCTGTCATCCCGAAAGAAGGACTGCGGATCTTTAGAATGCCCAGCTTCGAAGATACCCATTGGGCCTTCGATGTAAATTTACTTGCGCCGTTCGCAGTTGCGGCTCTGGCCACGACGCTGCGAACAATGGGTGATGTTTCGAATGCACAGCGCATCAACGATGCCGACTGGGTGCGCCCAAGCTTCAGCTCCCTCGCCGGCGGCGTTGCCGCCAACGGGTTGGCCACCCTATTTTGCGGGGTGTTGGGTAGTTCGGGCGTGAATAGCAACAGCTCATCGGTCGGTCTGTCGAAGGCCACCGGGGTTACCAGCCGGGTTGTTGGATTTGGCACCGGGGTTTGTTTCGCGTTGCTGTCGTTTTTCCCGATTATGGCCGCTGTTTTTGCGGCAATGCCTGTCCCGGTCATGGGAGCCTCGCTGTTTTTCACGTCAGCCTTTGTCTTCACGAGCGGACTACAGATGATGACAGGTCGCCTGCTCGATTCCCGAAAGATCGTCGTCATCGGTTTCTCGTTCGCGATGGCCGTGATCGCTGACGTCTATCACGGCTTATTTGCAACCGCGCCGATGGCGCTGCAGCCGATTTTTGGTAATTCACTGGTGCTCGGAACGGTTTGCGCAGTTCTGCTGAATATGGTTCTGCGCATCGGAGTGCGTCAACGTGTCTCGATGCGACTGGATGCGGGCCAGATTAATCGCGAGGCTGTTGAGCAATTCCTGTCCGATCAAGGCGCGCGTTGGGCGGCTCGTCGTGACATCATTAACCGAGCGATTTTTGGCGTTGTGCAGGTCCTCGAGGTACTTGGCGACCCACCCGGTGGAGTAGAAATCGAAGCGAGCTTCGATGAATTCAATCTAGACCTTCGCATCCGCTACGCGGGCATCCCACTTCTTCTTCCTGAGCAGAAACCAAGCCCGCGGGATATCATCGCCCATACAGACGGAGAGCGGTTGCTTGCAGGCTATCTGGTGCGCCGCAGCGCCGATCTAATCAACTCGCGCGCATTCGGTGAGCGCTCGGAAGTTCACCTGCATTACGACCATTGAGGTAGAATCAAATCGACAGCCGACCGACGGCAAATTGAAATGTCGGCCTATGGCGCGTCAACCAGTGAAGGCGTTACAGTAGTCGGTTTCATCGCGGAGCCGGAAAAATGATCGAAGAGGTAGAATGAAGAAACCCGCTACGATGGTTTATGGAGTCGATGAGGCTACGCCGCCGGCGCTGACGATTATAACTGCTATTCAGCATGTCGGCGTCATCGCGATGTTCCTCATCTATCCGTTAGTCGTGAGCAAGCAAGCTCAACTGGGCGCCGATGAGGTTCTCAACATTTTGCAGATGGGCATGCTCGTGCTTGCTGCGGCAGTCTTTTTGCAAGGTTTGCCGAGGGGCCCGGTCGGAAGTCGCTTTTTGGCGCCATCGATCTTTACCGGCGTATTTCTAGCTCCCTCCATGCTTGCGGTGAAAGCAGGCGGCATGCCGCTTGTCTGGGGCATGACCATAATTGCGGGATTTATTGAAGTACTGCTCTCAACGATCTGGGCGCGTCTGCGTATATTCATTCCTCCTGAAGCTGCGGGTCTCGTCGTTAGCTTGGTTGGAATTATTATTGGCTTGGCAGCCCTGCACGTCATACTGGACAATAACTCCGGTGGGGTTCTGACCGCTCAGGACGGCATGGTGGCCGCCGTGTGCCTTGGCGTCATGATCGGACTCAACGTCTGGAATAAAGGCAGGTTACGTCTTCTCTGCATTCTCATTGGGATGATCGCTGGATACGCAGTAGCCGCGGGAATTGGTCAGATAACGCCGACTGATTTCCATACAGTGATCAGCCGCCCCCTGTTCGCGATCCCCACCATTAAATATTTAAGCTGGAAATTTGATTGGTCGATGGTCATCCCATTCGCAGTTTCGGGCCTCGCAGCTGCCATGAGCGCGACTGCAGTTGTTACAACATACCAACGCCTGAATGACGCGGATTGGGTTCGCCCGGAGCAAACATCGCTTACGCGGGGGCTGTTGGCGGAAGGCATCGCCAACACGCTTGCGGGATTTTTGGGCACAGTCGGCTTGACGATATCAACCGCCAACGTGGGTCTCGTTGCCGCCACGGGAGTGTCTAGTCGAATAATATCTTATGCGATTGCGGCCATCCTCGCCGTCCTCGCATTCCAGCCGATTGTTATCGGGTTTTTCTCAATTATGCCGCGGGCGGTCATGGCTTCCGTCCTCCTGTTTACGGCGGTTTTCATCATCATTGGTGGTTTTAACATCATATCGTCTCGTATCCTAGATGCACGGCGAACCTTGGTGGTAGGCATGGGGCTATTGACGTTCATATTCGTAACGGTCGCGCCCGCCGCCTTTACCGGTGTTCCTGAGTGGGCGCAGCCGCTCGTGACATCCCCCCTCGTTATGGCAACCTTGGTGACTTTGGTGCTGAACGGAGTTCTTCCGGCTCGGAATTCGACGGACGGTCGAATTGACGATCGATCCCGCTAAGGCCGACTATGCGGCCGTGGCGCGCTTTATCGAACAAAGCGCCGGAATGTGGGGTGCACGACGCGATATTATGACGCGCGCCGGTTTTGCCGCGAGCCAAGGCGTGGAAGCAATCGTCGAATACTGTTCGCCGCACGGCCCAATCAAACTTCAGGCCAGCTACGACGAATTCGATGTTGACCTGAAATTGTTCTATTCCGGCGCAGCGTTCGAGTTTCCCGATCAACCGCCGACCCGCCAGGAACTCATGGCATCGGAAGACGGCCAGCGCCGTCTCGCCGGGTATTTAATCCGTCGCCAGGCGGATCGGGCTGCGAGCGGCGAATTGATGATTTCTCTGCATTTCAAGCACTAGCTGGGTCATCGTACAGCAAAGCATTCCTTCGCTTCATTTGAAAGCCTGCGCGCTGCCTTGGTAACTTGGCCTAACATTCGCCGGTGGTCACAAGATCTGTCCAGATGAGAAAGAGGCCGCTCGGTCTCAATCGCATGGGCGTCCTTCCACAAAGGCTGCGTCCTGGTCGCCATTTTTGTTGGAGCAATTAGGTCTTCCAACTGTGTTGCGTCGAGATCAGGAAACCGTTTCGACGTTAAGCCGGGTCACCTGATGATCGAGCTAAATGTCCCTAAGAAATCAAAATCAAATAAAGATGAACAGAAAAGATAGAGAGCGCAGGCTGATAAGGGCCGTCATTGGTACCACGGCGGTTGGCGCTATTACTGACCGCGTGGACCGCATATCACCAATAGAAATAGCAGCGCGCGGAGCCTGGTCTTGCTCGCGCCGCAGCTGACGACTAGAAAAAACCCCGGGCAATGCGCCCGGGGCTTTGATTTCGTCAGCTTGGATAAGCGGTGCGTATCGGGTGAATTAGAAGCGATAGTTCACACCGACCAGGAACTGTTGGGCGTCCCGCTGCACATTGACGGGGCCGATGATGGCTGATGTCCCAGAAGACGTCCCGAAGTCCATGTAATTATATTCGAGGAACGTCGACCAGTGTGGCGCGAACATCCATTCGGCGCCGCCGCCGATGGTCCAGCCACCTTTGTTGCCGGCCAACTGTCCAACTTGAGCGCCACCAGGATTATTGACGTAGCCATTGGTGCGCGTCCACGCCCCACCACCCTGAAAGTAAAGCAACCAGTTGGGCTGTATCGCATAGCCGAGGCGAGCCGTAAGGGTGTTGACCCAGCTCGTGTCGGTATTGGCGGTAAAGCCGGCCAACGGAGCGCCGAACGTTCCGCTGCTATTGAGGCTAGTTCCATCGAACATGTCACGGGCGCCAATCACAAACCCACCGGCGAATTCATAATCGCAGCCGATCTGACCACCACCAATAACGCCGGTATTCGTCCAAGAAACTCCGGCGCCAGTATTCACAGCGGTAACGTCAGATCGGCCCCATGCCGCACCGATGTTGCCGCCGATGTAGCAGCCAGTCCAAGTCAGCGGCGGAGCTACCATCACTGGCGCCTTATATGCAGGCCTCTGCGGCAGGTCGGCTGCCAGTGCGCTAGCCGAACCAAGCGCCGCCAAAGCGACTGTCACCAATAGAACATGCTTCATTTTTGCCCCGTAAGATTTTGTGCCAAACTTCAATCGCCCACTTATGCGAAGCCAATTACGGCATTAAGACGAACGGCCGATTAAAGTTCCCTTGATGCGCATGTTTACCTGTTTGAGTGACAATAACATCACACTACTTTCATTCTATTTATTATTTATTTCGTCCGGTTTGGGTCATTCACATCCTAGCAATTCACCCCTAGCACCGACGTTGCGCTGCTAGGGCCGAACGAATTTGTCGGCGAAGGATGCTTGATCGGACAGCCGAAACGTTTGGCGACAGCATCCGCAATGACGGAATGCGAGACGATGCGGGTGGAAAAATCTGAAATCCAGCGAGTCCTTCACGACGAGCTCGCATTTTCGCAAATGTTTGTCTCGCATATTCTTGAAAGGAATGCCCGGGTCGAAGAAGACTTGGTCGATCAGCTCTTCAACTCAACCGAAAAACGGCTTGCACGCCTGTTACTGCTATTGGCCAATTTTGGAAAGGAAGGTCGACCGGAGCCAATTCTCGCGAAGATCAGTCAGGAAACGCTGGCGGAGATGATCGGCACGACCCGGTCGCGCGTGAGCCACTTCATGAACAAGTTTCGCCAATTGGGGTTCATTGATTACAATGGACACCTTGAAGTCCATACTTCCCTAGTGGGTGTACTTCTGGCCGATGAGCCACGCACAGTCGGCCAGCCGAAGTGAAATCTCTAAAGATCAACTGATCGGGCCACGTCCGGTCTAAAATGAAAGAGGCCGCCAAGTGAGGCGGCCTCCAGTTTAGATGATCCTACGAGAAGAGAGGTCCGAGTAGGGTCGTCAAAATTTGATCCGATCACCTTCATTCGAAGGGTGTGGGCTTTTGGCCGTTACGCCTGGAGGATCGCAACAATTTCATGTGTGCGCGGGTCGAGAACGATGATCTCGTCACCGACCATGATGTAATTATATCCACGCCATTCGGGATAGATCACGTATACTTGTCGCGGCAGCGGGTAGAAGTGGACGCTGTCAGGAACGCGTGTTCCGACCCTCACCGAGACGTTAAGCCGTACCGGCGCCACCTTATGCTGTCTGATGACGGCGTTGATCTTTGTGCTCTGCTCGGCCGAGAGCTTGGCGGAGCCCGCTGCCGCACCTTGACCGGTGGTGCTGCGGTTGCGTTCTTCGGACGAGCTCTTGGCCGCGGCGTCCGCAGGAGCATCTTTTTCCATCGTCTGACTCTTCATTTGTTTCTTGTCGTCAGACGCGGGCGTCATCGGCGACGCTTGCCCAGTCGTTTCGGGCGCTTTGCGTTGGCTGGATTTTAGGGCCGGCGCAATCTTCTCAGCGGGTGCGATCTTCTCGGCCGGGGCTTTCTGCTGAACCGCCGGAGCGGCAGCCGGTGCCTCATCACCCTTCGTGGTTTGCGCCGAGACGGCGCCAACACCAAGCAGCATTACTGCCGCCGCGGTGGATAACAGTCGTAGATTTCTCATGAGTATTTCCTTTGCACAGTCCGCAATTGTTAATTTTTATAGAAGTATCGAAAGACAGCACTGGCTATCCGCGCTTATTTTTAATTCCGAGCAAAGTCTTTAGTACGACGTGTTGCGCTAAACGCGGTCACCCATTCGAGAACAACAAAACAATTCACTCACCAGTAGCCACGACGGCGACCGAAGTATCCTCCGCCGCCGAAAAGCAGAAAAAGCACAACGATAAGCAGGAGCAATTCCATAGCTGAACTCCTTTTGATTGAGACGTCGCGGCGATGCGCTACTTGCAACGTTCGCGGTGACTCGCGTCGTTTCAGACCTAATCGATTGCCTGAATACGCAACTCAACTCGCGCGATGCCACAAAGTTCCAATAATAACGGCCGATTTTGTTCACACACATACGCGAAATCTAACTGCAACTGAGTAGTGCGAATCTAAACAAAGCAGCGACCAATGATACGGCCAAAGATTGGATCGGAGATTGGGCTAGCCAGCGCTTCGCAGTTGAGCAGTGGTTTGCTGACATCCTTGGGAGTGCTCGATGTGTTAGGCACCGAATCAACGCGCGTTATTGGCAACCGGTCGGTCTTGTTAGAACGGTCGACTTGTATTGCGGAGGAGGCAGCCTCGACGAATGATTGCGGTTGGGGCCGCGGGTATAGTTCTCCGTGCATGAAATCAGCCGGGCTGCCGGAGACATTGATGGCCACCAAGGCGGCGACAATTCCGCCGAGGATGTAGCTGAAATGCAAGGGTACATTGTGCAATGTGAACCTCCTGACGTACGGCGGCTCCCTGAGCGGGCCGTTAGAATAATGAAGCCTGCAACCAAATTGCAGCGCCGCTGGCAATGAACGCGAATATTAGGAGGGCCACCATTTCTGGTGCCTCGACGATTTCAAAAAGCGTTCGCATGGCTGAACCTCACAATCCCTTAACTCGCGAGGGACTGTTTTGTTCAATGGCGAATTTCATGGCCGGCGGAGGTTCTCGCCTTGAGCAAGTATTCGGTCGGCCCGATGGTTTGCTGCGAGCGGTTTTCAATCGCACAAGGACTAGGCCCGCTGCAGGATCGAGGACGGGGGGCGACAGCACCGCGGTTCGTCTGTCAGCCCCCGGGGCCGTCCGTCATGACGTAGCCCATTAGGTCGCCCACGTTGTGCTCCAAATCGCGGATGATGTCCTTGACGACGTCTCCGATCGAGATCACCCCCACGACCTTGCCCGCGTCCAGCACTGGCAGATGGCGAAAACCGCGGTTAGCCATCATTGCCATGCAGCCTTCCAGCCGATCGTCCGGCTTGACCGTCACCGGGTTGCCCGTCATCACTTGGCCCACCGGCGTTTGCTTCGCATCGAGCCCGGGCAGCAGCACTTTGATCGCGCAGTCGCCCTGGGTCACGATACCGACCAGCACGTCGTCGTCGATGACCAGCACCGACCGGACCCGGTTTTCGCTCATCTGGCGCAAGGCTTCGACGACCATGTCGCCGGAACGAACATGGATCAGGGCGCCACTCTTCTGGGCCAGAGCGCTTTTTACTGTGCTCATCGGTCTCCTCTCGTGGGCCCTGTCCAGCCCAGCCTTGATGGCCCGCATTGAAGGTTAGTCGAAATATCTTGCCTTGTTAGCACCGCGCCGATGTCGCCGGCGGCGACTTCACGCTATTCCATTCGTCAATGATGGTCTCAGCCGACGACGGCACGGCATAACTCAATACTGCCGCAAGTGCAGCGAGCGACAACAGATGGCGTAAGTGGAGCATGGTTTCCTCCACGTGGTTTCTAATTGCTCGCGCCTATGGGACCAGCAACCGCCCCCCGCCGTCAAGCCGCGTGGATTGCTCAGGAATATCCGTTCTGGGTCATTTTCAACCGACACATCTAGGCTCCGAGTCTGCCCGATGTCCGTTGTTGCGCCGATTGTGTTGCAAAACTCGATTGCTTTCGACGACGGGGCTCGGCCGTGAGTTTTGGCCCCTCGCTTTTCCCGCTCCGTGATTGGGGGAGCTGCGGCATCACCGGTTCGGCACCAATGCCTAACTCGCGCTAGGCTGGGCACCCGGCTGCGAATGGCGGTGGGGCACGGCCGCGTAACTTGACGAGCCGCCTCAGATTCTGCGCGGTTGCGGTGAGCAAGACCTCGTCCCTGACACCGTTGAGGCCGCGCAATCTAAACCGGTCGAGCTTGAGGATGCGCTTCATGTGCGCAAACCGCATCTCGACCTTCTTGCGCTCGCGGTGTGATTGTTCGAAGGCTTGTGTATTGGCCAGCGCGCGGACCTGATCGCGAACATCCTCATTGAGATCGCGGGTGACTTTGCGCACGACCGCCGTCGTACACTTGGGCTTCAGAGAGCAGATTGAGCAGTCGTTCTTGCTGGCCCTGTAGTGCACGATGTGGCCCTGATCGATGTTGCCGGTGCTGGTCAGCTCCGCGCCGCCAGGACATGTATAGATGTTGTGCTCCGGGTCAAAGACGAAGTCGGCTCGGCTGAAGGTGCCATCGAGGCGCGCCGACTTGTCCCATACCGGAATGTGCGGTGTGATGTTGCGATCCACCAGCCACTTGAGCAGCCTTACCGCGCCATAAGCAGTGTCGCCTGCCAACCTCTGTGGCCGGAGACCGAAGCGGCGTCCGACCCGGTCCAACATGGTCTGGGTGACGGTGACTTCCACTGTGCGGTTAGCACGGGTGCCCTCGGCATCGATAATGATCCCCGCCTTGTTGTCGATCAGATAGTTCGCATCGTAGGCAAAGAAGGGATTCATGCCCGGCCTGGTCACCCAGGATGCCTGCGGATCGGTCAGCGAGACTTCCTTGGGGGGCTTGCTTCGACTACTGCCGCCGCTGCTTGAGCCGCCGCCGTCTCCACCGCCATCCTTCTCCTCGTTGCGGGCAGCATCAAGGGCCGCAAGGTACTCTCGAACCGCATGGGATATCGTCGGCCATGCAATCGGCTGGTCGCTGGGGAGGCGCTTCTTCTTGTCCACATCCGCCCTAATCAGGCTGGCATCGACCGAAAATGCTTCGCCGCCAACGAGCCCGGCCGCGATGCACATCGCCACTACGCCTTCGAACACCCGCCGCAGGGCATCGCTCTCACGAAAGCGCTCGTGCCGGGCGCGGCTGAACACCGAATGATCGGGGATCTGATCTTCAACACTGAGCTTGCAGAACCAACGATAGGCCAGATTAACCTGCACCTCGGAGCACAGCCGCCGCTCCGACCGAAGCGCAAACACGTAGCCCACGAGCAGCATCCGGATCATCAGCACAGGGTCGATCGAGGGCCGGCCGGTGTGCGAGTAGTAAGGCGCGAGCTCCCTGTGCACCCAACTCAGATCGAGAACGCCATCGATCTGGCGGACAAGATGGTCAGGTGGCACCACCTTGTCGAGATCAAACGCATACAGGAACTGGACCTGACTATCATCCCCCCGACCCATCATGCGAAGCTCCCGACGATGTCCGTCTCAAACCAACGGAATCACGCTTCGCGAGTCGTCTCAACGGGAGTTTTGCAACACGATCGCGCCAGTAGCCGACATGCCATCGCGTGGCAGAGAAACGTCGCAACGTGCCATTTGCGCCCTTGTCAATTTGCGTATTTTGGGCACGTACTCAGCCGAATTGACGACGTGATTGCCACCCAAAACGGAGCCCGCAGGTGATAAGCCGTCGGGACTTCAACAAGATCGCAACTCTCCTGCCAATTCTGCCCGGCGTTGTCTTGGGACCCGCGCAGGCACAGGGCAGCGCCAGCGCATCGGCAGCGCGGCGGGTCCGTCCCGGGATGCCTGGCTGGCCCTCCGATGCCGACTGGACGAGACTTCGCGAGGCGGTTGGCGGGCGCCTGCTTAAGCTCGAATCTGCATTCGATGTCTGTCGCCAGAAACCGAATGGACAGAATTGCGTCAAACTATTCCACGAGCTTAAGAACCCCTACTTCATCGGTGACAATCCGGCGCTGACCCAAACGACAGGCTGGGTGGATGCCTGGAGCTTAACGCCAAGCGCCTATTGCGTCGCCGCACGCTCTACATCCGACGTTGTGGCCGCGGTGAGTTTCGCTCGCGAGAAAAACCTAAGGCTGGTGGTTCGTGGCGGAGGTCACAGCTATCTCGGCACGTCAAGTGCGCCCGATTCACTTCAAATCTGGACGCGCTCAATGGACGATGTGGTGCTCCATGAAGCATTCATCGCTAAAGGCTGCGAAAGTGTGGAGGCTGCCTCCCCAGCCGTGTCAGTCGGCGCCGGTGCCATCTGGATGCACACTTATAACGCCGTCAGCACGAAAGGCGGCCGCTACGTCCAGGGAGGCGGTTGCGGCACGGTGGGCGTTGCCGGTCTCGTCCAGGGAGGCGGTTTTGGCAGCTACTCGAAGCAGTTCGGAACCGCAGGCTCCAACCTGCTCGAAGCTGAGGTAGTAACTGCAGACGGGCAGGTGAGGATCGCGAATTCCTGCACCAACGCGGACTTGTTCTGGGCACTCAAGGGCGGCGGCGGCGGATCCTTTGGTGTCGTTACGCGATTGACCCTGCGGACGTATGAATTGCCGAGCTTCGTTGGCGTCGTATCGACGAAGATAGTGGCCAGTTCCGATGCGGCTTACCGGGAATTGATTGGCAAGTTCGTTGATTTTGCATCACAGAACCTGGTTGACCGCCATTGGGGGGAAATCGCAACCCTCCGACGCGGCAACCGTCTCGACATAGATTTCAATTTCCAAGGCATCGACGAGACCCGCGCCAGGGAAATCTGGCAGCCGTTTCTCGCTTGGATTGAGCAGCGCTCGGCGACCTTGTCTCTGACGCTACCCGTCATTCGTTCGGCGCCCGGGCGCTATAGGTGGGACGGCGATTTTCTTCGTACGAACGCGCCCACCGCCGTGATGCAAGACGATCGGCCGGGAGCGCCTAAAGATAACTTCTTTTGGGCCGGCAATTTGGCAGAGGCCGGTCATTTCATCCAAGGTTTCGAATCCATGTGGCTGCCTCAGTTCTTGCTGCGCGACGATACGCGTGCGGGGCTCGTGGATGCTTTGTTTGCTGCCAGCCGCCATTGGTCCGTCGAGCTTCATTTCCAAAAGGGCCTTGCCGGCGCGCGTGCAGCGGCGATCGCGGCAACACACGCAACACCTATGAACCCAGCGGTGCTGGACGCCTTCGCCCTGGCAATCATCGCCGGCGAGGCGCCTCCTGCAATTGTCGGCCTAGCGGGGCGCGAGCCGGATTTGCCGCTGGCTCGCCGGAACGCCAAGGCAATCGCCGCCGCAACGGCAGCGCTGACGTCCGTTGTGTCGGCACGCAATGCCTACGTTGCGGAAAGCAGTTTCTTCCAATCCGACTGGCAACGGGCCTACTGGGGTCCTAATTATGCGCGGCTCAAGGCGCTAAAACGGCAGATCGACCCGGACGGCCTTTTCTTCGTTCACCACGGGGTCGGCAGTGAAGAGTGGAGCCCCGACGGTTTCACCAGACTAGCGCAATGACCGCCAAAATCGGTCGTATTGTCCGTTGTGGGTCATTCGCGACCGAGCCAAACTAGCGTCCGTGCCGGTCTATGTCCCCTATGCCCCGGTGGTCTCAACGGATCGACGCAACACTTATCAAAAACAGAAAAGATAGAGAGCGCAGGCTGATAAGGGAAAAATGTCGTCCAGGGCTCATTGCGGCCCGAGAAACCTGGCGCTTTGGCATTGCTGGCCGCCGGTGATCTTGAAATCGATTAGGCGAGCATTTGGTGTGCGTTACGCAAGTGTTGCGTCGACCGGTTGAGCTGGCTCCCCAATAGCGACCAGAAATGATGCGTCGCGGCGAATGACGCTAAGTGCCGATTTTGTTGCAGAAGTCGGCGATGGGAAGAATGAGGCGAGCGTCTCGATGTCTTTAAGCCGTCTGCTGCGCCCGCTCCATTTGGCGGTGGGGCCCTTAAGGCAGAAGCACTGACAACCGCAACGCTTACGCAGCACAAGCGGCGGCCATCGGTGGTGGCCTAACGACCAGTTTGGCGAGCCGGCGTAGGTTCTGTGCGATAGCCGCAAGCGTGAACTCATCCTGTGCGCCGCACGGGCCACGAAGCCTAAGGCGACCAAGCTTGAGGATGCGCTTGAGATGGGCGAACAGCATCTCGATGCGTTTGCGATCACGGCGTGATTGCTCGAAGGCCTCGGTGTTGGCCAGTGCGCGGGCAACGTCGCGTGCCTCTTCATAGATGCTGCGCGGAATCCTGCGGAAAGATGCCTTTGGACAGCATCGCACCTTGAGCGGGCAGTCCCGACAGTCGGATGTGCTGGCGAGATAACGAAGGGTCTCGCCATCATCGATCGCCGTTCCTGTCGTGGTTAAAAGCTTGCCCGCTGGGCAGACATAGACGTTACGCTCTTTGTCGAACCTGAAGTCTTCTCGGCTGAAAGTTCCGTCCGCGCGCTTCGATTTGTCGATGACCGGGATGTGCGGTGCGATATCCTTGTCTTTGACGAGCCAGTTGAGGTTCGGGCCTGAACCGTAGGCCGTATCGGCCGCAAGCCACTTCGGTTTAATGTTGAAACGCTCCTCGGTGCGCTCAACCATGGTCTTGCCCGCCCCGACTTCGGCCTGGCGGATGGCGCGTGAGGCTTCGACATCCATGATAACGCCGAACTTCACATCGATCAGATAGTTGTCGGCATAGGCGAAAAACGCCGGACCTCGCATCGCACCCGTCCATTGCGCGGCCGGGTCGGACGGTGAGACGAACTTCGGCGTGACCTCGCTCGCTGCACCGAAGGCCGCATCGTCAAGGGTTGCCAGATACTCCTGCACGGCGCGGCTCGCCGTCTTGGGATCGCGTGTCTTTTGCCATTCTGAGCCCGGCATCGAGCGCTGCTTGTTGGCGTCGGCCGCAATCAGACTGGCATCCACGGCAAACCCTTCACCGCCAACGAGATCGGCTGCAATACAGGCCTCGACCACACGCTCAAATACCTGGCGAAAAATGTCGCTGTCGCGGAAGCGCTCATTGCGTGCTCGCGAGAACGCCGAATGATCAGGGATCTTGTGCTCGATGCCGAGCTTGCAAAACCATCGATAGGCGAGGTTCACCTGAAGCTCGCGACACAGCAACCGCTCCGATCGCAGCGCAAAGACATAACCGATGATTAGCATCCGGATCATCAGCACCGGATCAACCGAGGGTCGGCCGAGCGTTGGATAGTGCGGCGCGAGTTCAGCGTGCACCCATGATAGATCGAGAACGCCGTCGATCTTGCGCACCAGATGATCATCAGGAACCGCCTCATCGAGGCGGAACTCATAGAATAAAGGATCCTGGTCGTTGTTCTGGCGTCCCATCATCGCCCGTCTCCGGCGCAAAATGTCGTCAGGAAACGGAATCACTGTTCGCCGAAGCCTTCAAATCACTTCTGCAACAAAATCTGCCACAAGCCGACATCGCGCTGAAGACGCTTGTCACCCACGCAATACATGTCAACGGTAGCTAGAACGGTAGAGGGAGGCATGGCTCAACTCACGGAAGCTAAGTCCGTCGCCGTAAATGGCGTAAGCCTTTACTATGAGCGGCAAGGTACGGGCCCGGCGGTGGTTTTCATCGCCGGATCGACCGGCGATGCCGGCAACTTCTCACGGGCCGCTGCGCTTCTGGCGGATGAATTTACGGTCGTAACTTATGACCGCAGAGGCAATTCGCGAAGCCCACGTCCAGCGGGTTGGACGACGACCTCCGTAACCGAGCAAGCAGACGATGCTGCAGCCCTCATCAATGCACTCGGCCTTGCTCCAGCGGTAATTTTTGGCGCAAGCGCTGGTGGTTTGATCGCTCTCGACTTGATCATTCGTCACCCACGCCCAGTTCGGGCCTGCGTTCTCCAAGAGCCATCCATCTTCTTTGTGTTACCCGATGCGACGGCTGAGCTTTCGGCTCGACGTGCAATTTTAAATTAAGCGTTGCTCTTGGGCGGGCAACAAGAAGCATTTAAGGCGCTTATGCGCTCCCTCAACGATGATGCGGTTTTTTCTGCAATCCCAGCCGATATTCTCGAACGAATGCTTTCAAACGCTGATACCATTATTTCAATTGAAGTTCCGGGCTTCGCCAGCTGGCGAGTGCAAATTACAGATTTCGACAAGCTAGTGGTCCCGATTAACCTATTCGTCGCCAGCGAGACGCTGCCGATCTACAAAGCTGTGACGGCTTGGCTCGCAAAACAAATTCGTGTGCAGCCAATAACGGTGCCGGGACTGCATGGCTTTTACTACTACCGCCCGCAAGACCTCGCGAATGTCCTTCGTCCAATCCTCAAGGGATTGCCATGAACTCTGAGGCAATGTCCGTTTTGTGTAGCCGGCCTATTTATCGCCGAAAGCAGGCCTTGCATCAGGAGAGCTATAAATGACCGCCTTTTACATCGGCCAACACGAGATCAACGACGAGGTGGGCTTGGCCGACTACTTAGCCAACAATGCCGTTTATCGAAAGCACGGCGGACGTTATCTCACCAAAGGCGGCACACATGAAATGCTCGAAGGTCAACGACCGAGCCGCGTCGTCGTTGTCGAATTTCCGAGCAAGCAGGCGATCAAGAATTCGTACGACGATCCTGGCTACCGGCCCCTGGTCGCCAAACGGCATGCGGCGGCGCGCAGCATCATGATCGCGGTGGAGGGCCAGTGAAGCTCTATGTCCGCTAAGGGTCATTCGCGTCATAGCAGGCACAGGCAAAAATCGACCTTTGCTTTACTCCGTTAGCGACCATTTTAAGCGCGGGTCCGATAGGTCGCGATGTGCCAGTTTCAGACATGGTGGCGGTCTTACGACGATGCGGTAAGCTTTTCTTCGGCCCATGCCTCGCCCGCAAATGGCAATAGCGCGACCGTCAGGCACAGCACTCGCATTCGTCCCCCGACCAAGCTTCACGGCCTTCCTTCACCAGGAAGTACACGATTGCCAGCGAGCCGACGCCATCAATCCACCACGCGCCCACCAGCCATTGCGCCGCGAGACTGACGACAACCACGAATGACAGCCATCCGCATGTCACAGCTTCCATGGCGTCGGCGCGGAGCGCACGGCTTCCGATCTTCTCGGCAATTGCGATCTTGCGTCGCGCCAAGTAGCGCATGGCGGGAATGGCGATCAGCGCGACGAGGAAGCCCGGCCAAGAAAATTCTTCGCCGGTTCTGCTCCATAGTTGCCATACGGCCGCTGCCGTAACGTAGGCCGCCAAGGCGAACAGCAACGCGCCGCCGATGCGACTGGCGATGCGTTCAGCATGCTCGGAAAATTTCTGCCCATGGCGAAGCTCGACAGACAAGCGCCACATCAGCACGCCTGCCGATGCCAACTCAATTACGCTATCGAGGCCAAAGGCGACCAGCACAAGGCTTCCGGCTGTTACCCCAGCCCCAATGGCAACGACGGCTTCAACCGTCATCCATCCGATTGTCAGCCATTCAAGCCCGAACGCCTCACGAATGAGCGGCAGCCGGTCGGATTGCGGCAGCAAGAAAAGCGGTGGCGGGGCACAAGAGTCTGCCATGCGCGTAGGATATCCCAATCAGGGCCCAATGTCTGCTGCGGGTCGATGGTGTTGAAAAAGTCGGCCCCTGAAGGTTTGCGGCTCTTTATTTGATCTTCGCGGGGACTCCCGGTCTTATTTATTGGCTCGTCCTTCGAGGGGCTTGCCATTGACCCTATCGATCCGCTCCTTCGGCAACTGACATTCACGTAACGCAAGCGACCGTGGCATCAGGCGGGCCGCCAGATATGGTTGGCGAGCGTTTTGAGGTTTTGCGCGATAGCGACGAGATGACACTCGTCGCGTGCACCGGATATCCCTCGCAGCCGAATCCGTTCGAAACGGTGATGAGTCTTGACGTGTGCGAATCGCATCTCGACCTTTTTGCGCCGATTGCGTGACTCTCGTATTGCCGGCGTACCATCGAGCGACGCGCATATCGCGAGCATCTTCGTTGATGTCGCGTGGCACGATGCGTTGTGGAGTTTCGGGCAGCACTTGGGCTTGAGGGGGCATGGGCCGCAGTCGCGAGTGCTCGCCGTATAGCGCAGCATGTAGCCCGAGAGAATGCGGCCCGTTGTCTTCAGGGACTTGCCCGCCGGACAAACGTATATGTTGCGTTCCTTGTCGAACCTAAAGTCGCTGCGCGAGAACGTACCGTCATCGCGTTGGCTGAAGTCCCGAACCGGGATGTGAGGCTCGATTCCCTTGCCGACGATCCAGGCGAGGAACTTCCCCGTCCCATAGGCCGTGTCAGCGGCAAGGCGCTTAGGCTTTAAGCCGAATATCTTCTCGGTGCGCTCAAGCATCGGCCTGGTTGCCGCGACCTCATCGTAGGTGCGAGCTGGGGTTGCCTCAACGTCAACGATGACAGCGCCGGGCCCGATATCGATCAGGTAATTGAGGCCATAGCCGAACTGCACGCGCTTATTGGCCTTTGCCGTCCAGGCCGAACAAGGATCCACCGGCGAGATCACCTTCGGTAGATTACGGTTGGCATCGGGGTCCTCGTCATCGAGCCCGGCAAGGAACTCGGCAGCGGCCCGCGTCTGTCGTCCCGGTGCCGACCAGTCGATGTCATCGGGAGGCTTGCCGTGATAGCGGCTGGCATTCGCCTCCATCACACTGGCATCGACGGCAAAACCTTCACCCTTGACCAGCCCTGCATTCATGCAGGCAAACACCACCGCCTCGAATAGCTGCCGGAATATGTCGCTGTCGCGGAAGCGGCCGTGACGATTGACCGAGAATGTCGAATGGTCAGGCACCTCATCGTCAAGATCGAGCCGGCAGAACCACCGATAAGCCAGATGCAGATCAACTTCCTCGCATAATCGCCGCTCGAAGCGGATGCCATAGCAATACCCCACGATCAGCATCCGCAGCATCAGCTCGGGATCGATCGAAGGACGACCGATCTCGCTGTAAAACGGCGCCAGCTTCTCGCGAAGCTCTACCAGAACCCGTGTCACAATCGGGTTGATCCGGCGCAGTAGATGGTCTGCCGGGATGCGCCGCTCAAGGTTGAATAGATAGAATAACTGGCTCTGATCGTTCGTCTGCCGACCCATCATGGCAAACCTCCGCCATCAAGAAGCTCACGCTGACGGAATCACTGTTCGCCAATGAATGCGAGCCCTTTTTCAACGGTATCGGTCAATCGCGACCGAGCCATCCAGCGCCCGTCCCGCTCAATGTCCGCTGTTTGTCCGATAGCGACCGGAAATGATGCAACGCAGCGAATGACGCGACGTGCCAAAAGGCGACATCGCGCGCCTTGCCGTGCTGACGACGAAGCGCAAGCCGTCAGTGGATTTCAGCGGCAATTGGCAGCGGAATAATAATGGGTAACTCCACAAATAATACGTGATTTTATACCTCCAAAATCCGTATATTTCTGAGGATGAATGGCTTCCTAAATAATTTAATGGCTGATGTAACGGTTTTTGGATTTACCGTTCAATACTGGATGCTTTTTGTCGGCGGCATTTTTATTGCTTGGCTGCTTTACCGGATCATGTTCAGCTCACCTGATTAATTGATGATGGAAGCATCCAAATGCTGACTTCGTGGGAACCTCAACAACACCCACATTCATGGCACTCACGTGCCGATGGAGGAGCCGTCCACAGCATCAAATGGCGACAACGCGCTGCAAAAGAAAAGACCGCTGCGCGCGGCGGTCTCTCCAATAGTAAATTAGCTGTTTAGGTCAGACGGCGAGATTGGCTCGTTTCCGTTTCGCGCGTTGCAAGAGCAAACCCATCGCACCTAGGCCGCTAGCAAACAGTGGTAATGCTGCAGGCAGCGGCGTCCCTACCAGAGAATCAATCGCGTTGTTCGATGACGCAAAACTGATATCGAATGTTGCACCCGGCGCGATGTTCAGGCCGCTCCATGTGTAGGTTGCCGTGCCCTGCATGAACTCAGCTGACACCGATCCACGGTTGCTCGTACATGGATTACTGCCACAACTAAAAAGATCTATTCCGCTCAAAGTCTCGGTAGCGCCACCCGGAGCGGCGCTGCCCTTGCTTGCCTGAAAGGAATCGCGGCCCTGAGTTCCCGCTACAATAATTGACCGACGGGGCGCCTGACCAGAAACTCGCAGCCGGTCTGAAGGCACCAACGGGTTGCACGCCCAGCCATTCGGAGTCAGCATCAACCCGTTCGGAGCATTTCACATGGGAAATCCCGGCTAATTGAGTTGTATATTCACGCTGCACAGGATATCCGCAAATGCCGACCTATATCGACATTCACGATCTGCCCAGCGGCGTTACTCCCGAGGATCTTGCCAGAGCTCATGACGCCGATCAGCAGGTTCAGGGCAAGCACGGGGTCGAATACCACAAGTATTGGATGAACCGGAGGAACGGCACACTCTTCTGCATGTGCACCGCGCCCAGCGCAGAGGCGGCGGCCGCTGTGCATCGGGAGGCGCATGGCATGACTGCGCTCAAGATTATGGAGGTGACGCCCGATATGGCCGATGCGTTCATGGGCGCGTCGGAAGTCGATGAGGGTGGCGCGGTGCTTCTGCCCCGAAGCCGCGAGCACGATACGGGCACGCGCACTGTGCTCTTTACCGATATCGTCGGATCGACGAGCCTGACGCAACGGCTGGGTGACGACGCAGCGATGACAATGATCGGCGTCCACGACTCCATTGTCCGCGCAGCGTTGACTGGGGAGAACGGGCGCGAAGTGAAACATACCGGGGACGGCATCATGGCGGCCTTCGTTTCGGCCGTCTCGGCCATTCGTTGCGGTATCAAGGTGCAGCAGGATCTCTGGCAGCACCGCGCTGGGCATCCCGATTTGCCGCTTCAAGTTCGCGTCGGCATCGCCGCCGGCGAACCGATCGAACGTCACGACGATCTCTTCGGTTCGACCGTCCAGCTGGCGGCGCGGCTTTGCGCCCACGCCGATCCCGATAGCATCTTAATCTCCAACGCGGTTGCGGAGTTGTGCGCAGGCAAAGCGCTGCGCCTGCAGAGCGTTGGGCGCGTCGCACTGAAAGGGTTCGACGAGCCGGTCCACGTGCACCGTGTGGAAATTTCGTTGGCGTAGGCCGGACCGACGCGTCATTTTCCGATGCGCCGGGTGGCGGCCTCGTCAATGTTGGTGATCACCTTGCGGGTTTGATGTTCTGATTGACATGGAAAAAATTGGTGGGGTCGTAGCGTTTCTTGACCTTGGCGAGACGGTCGTAGTTCTTGCCATAGGTCGCGCGAATTCGGTCGTCGCCCTCTTCCATCATAAAATTGATGTAGGCGCCATCGGCGGAATAGGGGTGCAGCGCCGTCCAGTAATCCTTCGCCCAGTTTGAGATTTTTTCCTTGTTCGCGGGGTCTGGATCGACGCCGACGATGACGGCGGCCCATTTGGCATCCCGATATGACCACGGCGTGGCGGCATTCTTTACTGTGGTTGCTTTTCCATCGATTGGGTAAAGATGCATGGTCGACTGCATGGTCGGCAGCAACGCGCCGTGCTTCACATGCAATGCAATCGCTTCATCGCTGAGCTCGCGCACGAAATCGGCCTTCCAGTACCATTGATGCCCCGGCGGAAAAATCGGATCGAACATGCTTTGCAGCGCCGGATGCGGTATCGGCCCGACGAAATCGAGCGCCGGCGCCTTGAATTTGCGGATCGGCGCGAATACGCGCTCGGCGTTCTTGAGCGGTCCGGTGTAGCACCACACGACCCCGCACATTTTCTTGTTGTGCAGGTGGGGCGGGAACGGCGGACCCGGCGGCACGGTCAGGAACGCGAAAAACCCGTTGAGCGCGTTGGGCGCCTTGCCGATGAAGCCGCGATACCAGCGCAGGATTTCCGCCGCGTCTTCCATCGGCCACAGCATCGGACCGGCATAGTTGGTGTGAATGGGGTGTGCCTTGAAGAGAAACGCGGTGACGACACCGAAATTGCCGCCGCCGCCGTGCACCGCCCAGAACAGATCGGGATTTTCCTTGGCAGACGCGGTGACAAAGCGGCCGTCGGCCAGCACCATGTCGACTGACAGGAGATTGTCGACGGTGAGGCCGCATTGCCGCGTCAAATGGCCGATGCCGCCGCCGAGCGTAAGTCCACCGACGCCGGTCGTCGAAATGATCCCCGCTGGAACCGCAAGACCGAATGCATGCGCGGCATGGTCAACATCGCCCCATAAAGCGCCGCCTCCGGCAAGTACCGTGCGCTTTTTCGGGTCTACGTGAACATAGTTTATGCGTCCGAGATCGATTACCAGACCGTCGTCACAGACGCCTAACCCCGCGGCATTGTGGCCGCCGCCTCGAATTGACACGACCAGTTTATGCTCGCGGCCAAATTTAACCGCGTTGATGACGTCTGCCACATCGGCGCAGCGGGCGATCAGAAGCGGCCGACGGTCGATCATGCCATTGTAGACTTTGCGCGCGCTGTCGTAATGCGCGTCGCCTTGTTTGATGAGCTCTCCGCGCAAGCTGGATTTGAAGGTAGCAGTGGCAGTTTCGTTCAGCATGATTTCCTCCTAACCAAAAATCGTGCATTCGGCCTGACCGCTTACAGGATAGCAGCCGGCGAACCTTTTTGGCTTTCGGGCATTGCATAGGACAGTAACGCTGACCTGATTGGGTAGGACTCCAGCGCCGCACAGGGCGTACCGGCAGTGCAAAAATTCCGCTCGGCAAAGTCGCTGATGGGTCAATCACGTCATAACCGGAGCGGCCAAAAATCGATCTTTGTCCGCTTTACTCGGTGGTCTCAACGGATCGACGCAACACTTATCGAAAGCAGAAAAGATAGAGAGCGCAGGCTGATAAGGGAAAAATGTCGTCCAGGGCTCATTGCGGCCCGAGAAACCTGGCGCTTTGGCATTGCTGGCCGCCGGTTATCTTGAAATCGATTAGACGAGCATTTGGTGCGCGTTACGCAAGTGTTGCGCCGACCGGTTGAGCTGGCTTCCCGTTAGCGACCATTTTGGGCGCGGGGGCCGATTGGTCGCGATGTGCCAAGAACGCTCCGAAAACCGATCAGGTGCTTTAATTGGGCGCGCCGACAACAAAAGTTGAAGGACTGGGAAATTAGCTGGCACTAATTTCGCGATTGCTCAACGGCGAGATCTTCTACACGCAGCAGGAAGCCCAGATTATTATCGAGAGCTGACGCCGTCACTACAATGCGATCCGCCCACATGCCTTCGATACAAATCACTAGCACTGGAAGTGTTCGTGCTGCTCGAATTCTCCGCATGGCCGGCTACGCTACGCCGATCGCCTCCGCCGGCTACGCTAGCGAAAACGCCAGTTCTAAACTAAAATTACAAATGGGCGCCTTAATCTAGGCCGGTCAATGGAGGCGAACCTCTCATGCGCGCGTCGTTCAAGAGGACCCTAGGCACGGCGGATCTCAAGGTTGGGGCCTTCATCCTGGAGTTCATTTCGCCCGGCATCGGCGACATCTACAAACGCGCGGGCTGCGATTTCGCGCTTCTCGACCTCGAGCATACAGGCTTCACCTATGAGACTGCCAAGGCAGTTACTAAGTACATGCAGGCGGCCGAACTGCCGCTAATAGTCCGGGTGCCTTCCAAGGAGTATCACGACATCTCGCGCGCGCTCGACATCGGAGCCGACGGCGTGATGCTGCCCATGGTTTCCTCGATCGAGGAAGCCAAACGGATCGTGCAGAGCGCCAAGTATTATCCCAACGGCAGCCGCGGGGTCGCGATGGGCCTCGCTCAGGACCGGTTTCAGACACGCCCGCTGACAGACGCATTCCGGAGCAACAACGAGCACACGATCCTGGCGCTGCAGATCGAGAATTCGGGGGCGTCGAAGCGGCAGACGAAATGGCCGCGCTCGACGGGGTCGATATTTTGTGGGTCGGCCACATGGACCTCAGCGTGGCGATGGGGATTCCGGGTGAGTTCAACAACGAAGCTTTCAAGAAGGCGATCGACCGGGTTCGCAACGCCTGTCGCAAGCATGGGAAATCCATGGCACGCGTGGCGGCCAGCGTCGAGCAATCGGTCGAGCTGTTCAAGGATGGCTACGACGTGCAGACCTACATGGCGGATGTCTGGATCTTGCAAGGCGCCATCACTAAGGGCGTGTCGGACATGCGGGATGCCTGCAAGGCCGCACAGAAAAAAGGTGTGGCATGATGGACCTTTTCCGCGTTGGGCTTTCGCGCTCCTTCGTCAAGGAAGACGGAAATCCGGTCTATCCGGACTTCGACCTTTCGACCTTCGAGCAGAATCCGCGCATCGAGCTCGTGAGAATGAACAATGGGAACGAGATCAAGCCCGACGACGTCCGCGAGCTGGATGCTATGGTGCTGCTGACGGAGAAGTTTACGCGCGCCAGCATCATCCCCGATGGCCGCATGACTCTGATCGCTCGGTTCGGTGTCGGCTATGACGCTGTCGACATCGCGGCCTGCACTGAGCACGGGATCGGTGTAGCGATCACTCCGGACGGCGTGCGGCGTCCGGTTGCGGTCTCGGTGATTGCGTTGCTGCTCGCGCTGACCGGCAAGATGTTCGAGAAGGACCGCATCGTCCGCATGGGCGCCCCGGGTTTTGCTCGGCGCAGCGTATATATGGGCGTCGGCCTAGTCGGGCGGACCATGGGTCTAATCGGCCTCGGAAACATCGGCGTTGAGACGGTCAAACTAGCAAAGCCGTTCGACCTGCGGTTCATAGCGCATGACCCGTTTGTCGATCCCAAGACTGCCACGGACTTGAACATCGCGATGGTCGACATCGACTTGGTGTTCGGGGAAGCCGACTTCGTATCACTGCACTGTCCGCTCACGCCGCAGACCACCCACTTGGTGAACGAGCGCCGCATTGAGCTTATGAAACCCACAAGCTATCTGATCAATACAGCGAGAGGCGGACTAATCGACCAGCGTGCGCTAACTGGGCTCTTCAGGCCCGCCGCATCGCCGGTGCCGGGTTGGACGTGTTGGATCCCGAGCCGCCGACGATAGACGACCCTATCTTGAAACTCGACAATGCTATTCTCTCCCCGCACGCTCTATGTCACACGGACCAATGTTTCGCCGGGATCGGCGCCTCGGATGTGGCCGCGATCCTTGCTATCATGGCCGGAAAGCCACCGCGTGCGCTCGCCGACAGCGCAGTAATGATGCAACCGTCTTGGCGCGCAAAACTCGCGGGCTACGCAAATAGCTTCCGTTCGCGCGAACACGCCTGAAGTCATATTCCCGTCGCAGCACAGCCGTCGTCTCAACCGAGCTCCAACTTGGTATCGGGCGGTCCGAATCCGAACACGGGCTTGGGCGATGATATCGGCAATCTTCGCGTCGTTTTGAGTTAAATTGTGAGCCTAGACCCTAGCCAACAAAAATATTCTAAAATTTTGACCATGATAAAACGTCATCGCGTTAGCATTCACGAACATGCGCCCCAACGGTGATTGCGAAAGTTACTGTACGAATTTCGGCATAAGAACCCGCGGCAGCGCTAGGATGGCATCCGGAACAGTATGACGAAGAGCAAAACAAGAAGCATAAGGCTGAGTAATTCATTGTGTCCTTGAATGCCGCCGCAATCGTTGTTTCCCCAAGAGCACATGAGATCATTAGACAAAGGCCTTAAGGGGGGGTAACTAGGCCGAATGCAATCGATATGACTTCGATGATTGCGAAGTGCAGTGGATGCATGCCGACGCTTTTGGCCAGCGGTTCCAGAACCGTACCAACAATAATAATCGCGGAAATTGCGTCGATGAAACAGCCGATGACCAAAAACGCGATAGCTGTAATGAAACCAACACTTGTTACCCCCCCTCCGAGGCTCTTTACAGCATCGACGAATAGCTGCGGAATGTGAAAATATGCAATAATCGAGCCGAAGGCTGAAGCTGTGCCGATACAGAACAGCGAGATCGCAGCGAAGCGGGCGGAATCATAAGGAATTGTCGGTACCTGTCGTACCTGAATCGTGCGCATAATGAAGAGTCCGAGCAGCAACGCATAAAGCACCGCGACCACCGAAGCTTCAGTTGGAGTGAATAAGCCGCCAGTTATTCCACCGACAATTATTGCAGGTGTGGCAAGCGGCAACAGCGCCCGCCATGCCGCGCAGAAGAACTCATGCAACGTGGCGCGTGCGTAGACCGGATATCCACGTCGCTTGGCATACACATAAACCGCACCCATTAGTGCCCCACCGATCATGACGCCCGGCAATACGCCGGCGAGGAATAATGCGCCGATCGAGACTTAAATTACTCCGCCCCACACCACCATCAGAATGCTCGGAGGGATGATCACACCCATGACGGCTGCGCATGCCGTCAGCGCGACCGTGAAGTTGGTGTCATAACCCTGCTTTTTCATGGCAGGGATCATCACGCCGCCAATACCGGCCGCTTCGGCCGTTGATGAGCCAGAAATCCCAGCGAAGATCATGCTGACTACGACGTTGACGTGGCCGAGACCGCCTGGAAACTGACCGACCATCGTACGTGCCAAGTCCATCAAGCGTTGCGTTACGCCCGCCGAATTCATCAAATTCGCGGAAAGGATGAAGAACGGGATCGCGAGCAAAATGAACGAATTATATGACTTCATCATTTCGTTTAGCAGCAGAAACGGTGTCAACCGATCGTCGATGAAAAAAACAGGGATACATGCAACGCCGAGCGCAAACGCGACCGGGACACGAACAATGATAAGGAGCAGAAAGACACCAAAAAGGATGAGGCCAACGTCGAGAGGACTCATGATGCGCTTCCGCGCAGCAATGTCAGGTCGTCAACGACTTTTTCCGCAACGAACAGCAGCATCGCCAGTCCAGCGATCGGCCAGGCAATATGAATCGTCATCATGTTGAGGCCTGCCAGCTCGGAACTCTGGGCGTAGCCAAACTGCGCGAAGCGGTACCCGAAAATTATGAAAATTGCCGCAACTGTCGCAATACCAACATAGACGATCATCCTACGGAACACTTCGCCTCGAACGGTCATTGCTTTCGGCAGAATATCGAGATCAAAATGCGTGCCATCGCGTACTGCGATCATCGCTCCTAGCATGATAATCCAAACCAAACAAAAACGTGAAACCTCTTCGGTCCAGATATAACGCGGTATGATCCCGATATAGCGCGAGATAATCTGCAACGTCACTGGGATGATTAGCAACCCCATGAGAGTCATGAGACTGATCTGTAAGCAGCGATAGAGCAGTTTGTTGAATGCCTTCATGAATAGGACGCCTATCGAAGTTTTTCACTGCCGACGCGATGCGTGATTTGGCAATGCCGCGTCACAAAGCCATTCTCCGCGAGAGCGGAGATGGCCTCGTAGCTGGCGGGACCCAAATGAAAGTCTATTTAACCGCATCGACGGCAGCGAGAATCGCAGTCGCATCGATTTGCTTGGCATAGGCTTCCTTCACCGGCTGGGCGGCGGCAAGAAGCTTGTCGCGCTCGGTGAACTTAAAGGTCTTCAGCTTGCCGGCTTTTTCCAAAGCCGCAAGTTTCCCCAATCTTCCGACGATTCGATTTGGCGACCGTAAGCGCCCGCTTCCTTGCCCGCCTTCAAGATTGCGGCCTGCAATTCCGGCGGCAATGTCCTGAACGTCTTGCCGGCGAAGCAAATCGGCCGCACGGTGATCGCATGCTGAGTCAGCGAGATGTCGGGTCCGACTTCATAGAACTTCATCTGTTCAAGTCCGGCCGCTTCGTTTTCCGCGCCCTGAATAACGCCCGTCTGGATGGCATTATAGACCTCGTTGTACGCAATGACAGTTGGTACCGCGCCGACGGCTTGGAAAATTGCTGTCTGGATCGGCGCACCCATGACGCGCATGGTCAGGCCCTTCAACTCCGCCATGTTGCGAACCGGCTTGTTGGCGATAATGTTGCGCGTGCCACCGCCGGCGTAACCGATGATCATAACATCGGCTTTTTTTGCCACTTCATCGGCGATCGGCTGCAATGCACTGCCATTAAGCACCTTATTCCAGTGATCCAGATCGCGGAACAGGAATGGCATGTCCATCAACGGCGCTGCCTTTGCGAACGTCGACATGTGGCTCGGCGAAACGACGCCGTAATCGACTGAGATGCCCTGGTTCATGTACGCGAAGTAATCTTTCTCCAGACCGAGCTCACTGTTGCGGTGGAGAACGAAATTGACCGGCTTGCCGTAGTATTTCTTGACCAACTCCTCGAATTTCAGCAATGCCTTGTTGAACGCGTGGTCGTCGTTGAACTGGGTTGCGCCGTGCAGCGTGATTACCTGCTGGGCGCGCGCCGACGGAACGGCAAGCACAGCAAACACGAATAGGACCGCACCGATCGAGGCAAGTAAGCGCTTCATGGTGTTTCCTCCATTTGAGAGCTCTATAGCTCTTCATCGAGACCGTACTGCGGAGGGTGGCGGATGCCAAGCATCCCTCACTGACCTGAGCTGGCTTTTTGACCGCGCTTTAGGAGAGCAGCACAGCTATTTCCGCTCTGCAATGTCTGCTGTGGGTCGATGGCGTTGATAAAGTCGGCTACTGAAGATTTGCGGCTCTTTATTTGATCTTTAGACGGGGACCCCCCGTCTTATTTTATTGGTCTCGCCCCTTCGAGGGGTTTGCCATTGACCCTATCGATCCGCTGCTTCGGCAACTGACATTCACGTAGCACAAGCGACCGCGGCATCAGGCGGTGGCCGCCAGATGTGGTTGGCCAGCGTTTTGAGATTTTGCGCGATGGCGGCGAGATGGAACTCGTCGCGCGCACCGGAGAGCCCGCGCAGCCGCATTCGCTCGAAGCGGTGATGGGTCTTCAAGTGTGCAAAGCGCATCTCAACCTTTTTGCGCCGGTTGCTCGATTCCCCGGAATGCCGGTGTTCCATCGAGCGAACGCGCATGATCGCGAGCATCCTCGTTGACGTCGCGCGGCACTATGCGTTGTGGAGTGTTGGGGCAGCACTTGGGCTTGAGCGGGCACGGGCTGCAGTCGTAGGTGCTCGCCGTATAGCGCAGCACGTAGCCCGATAGAATGCGGCCCGTCGTCTTCAGGGACTTGCCCGCCGGACAAACGTATATGTTGCGTTCCTTGTCGAACCTAAAGTCGCTGCGCGAGAACGTACCGTCATCGCGTTGGCTGAAGTCCCGAACCGGGATGTGAGGCTCGATTCCCTTGCCGACTATCCAGGCGAGGAACTTCCCCGTCCCATAGGCCGTGTCAGCGGCAAGGCGCTTAGGCTTTAAGCCGAATATCTTCTCGGTGCGCTCAAGCATCGGCCTGGTTGCCGCGACCTCATCGTAGGTGCGAGCTGGGGTTGCCTCAACGTCAACGATGACAGCGCCGGGCCCGATATCGATCAGGTAATTGAGGCCATAGCCGAACTGCACGCGCTTATTGGCCTTTGCCGTCCAGGCCGAACAAGGATCCACCGGCGAGATCACCTTCGGTAGATTACGGTTGGCATCGGGGTCCTCGTCATCGAGCCCGGCAAGGAACTCGGCAGCGGCCCGCGTCTGTCGTCCCGGTGCCGACCAGTCGATGTCATCGGGAGGCTTGCCGTGATAGCGGCTGGCATTCGCCTCCATCACACTGGCATCGACGGCAAAACCTTCACCCTTGACCAGCCCTGCATTCATGCAGGCAAACACCACCGCCTCGAATAGCTGCCGGAATATGTCGCTGTCGCGGAAGCGGCCGTGACGATTGACCGAGAATGTCGAATGGTCAGGCACCTCATCGTCAAGATCGAGCCGGCAGAACCACCGATAAGCCAGATGCAGATCAACTTCCTCGCATAATCGCCGCTCGAAGCGGATGCCATAGCAATACCCCACGATCAGCATCCGCAGCATCAGCTCGGGATCGATCGAAGGACGACCGATCTCGCTGTAAAACGGCGCCAGCTTCTCGCGAAGCTCTACCAGAACCCGTGTCACAATCGGGTTGATCCGGCGCAGTAGATGGTCTGCCGGGATGCGCCGCTCAAGGTTGAATAGATAGAATAACTGGCTCTGATCGTTCGTCTGCCGACCCATCATGGCAAACCTCCGCCATCAAGAAGCTCACGCTGACGGAATCACTGTTCGCCAATGAATGCGAGCCCTTTTTCAACGGTATCGGTCATTTTCGACCGACGCATCTACGCCTTAAGGCTGCCCGATGTCCGTTGTTGCCCCGATTGTGTTGCAAAACTCGATTGCTTTCGACGACGGGGCTCGGCCGTGAGTTTTGGCCCCTCGCTTTTCCCGCTCCGTGATTGGGGGAGCTGCGGCATCACCGGTTCGGCACCAATGCCTAACTCGCGCTAGGCTGGGCACCCGGCTGCGAATGGCGGTGGGGCACGGCCGCGTAACTTGACGAGCCGCCTCAGATTTTGCGCGGTTGCGGTGAGCAAGACCTCGTCCCTGACACCGTTGAGGCCGCGCAATCTAAACCGGTCGAGCTTGAGGATGCGCTTCATGTGCGCAAACCGCATCTCGACCTTCTTGCGCTCGCGGTGTGATTGTTCGAAGGCTTGTGTATTGGCCAGCGCGCGGACCTGATCGCGAACATCCTCATTGAGATCGCGGGTGACTTTGCGCACGACCGCCGTCGTACACTTGGGCTTCAGAGAGCAGATTGAGCAGTCGTTCTTGCTGGCCCTGTAGTGCACGATGTGGCCCTGATCGATGTTGCCGGTGCTGGTCAGCTCCGCGCCGCCAGGACATGTATAGATGTTGTGCTCCGGGTCAAAGACGAAGTCGGCTCGGCTGAAGGTGCCATCGAGGCGCGCCGACTTGTCCCATACCGGAATGTGCGGTGTGATGTTGCGATCCACCAGCCACTTGAGCAGCCTTACCGCGCCATAAGCAGTGTCGCCTGCCAACCTCTGTGGCCGGAGACCGAAGCGGCGTCCGACCCGGTCCAACATGGTCTGGGTGACGGTGACTTCCACTGTGCGGTTAGCACGGGTGCCCTCGGCATCGATAATGATCCCCGCCTTGTTGTCGATCAGATAGTTCGCATCGTAGGCAAAGAAGGGATTCATGCCCGGCCTGGTCACCCAGGATGCCTGCGGATCGGTCAGCGAGACTTCCTTGGGGGGCTTGCTTCGACTACTGCCGCCGCTGCTTGAGCCGCCGCCGTCTCCACCGCCATCCTTCTCCTCGTTGCGGGCAGCATCAAGGGCCGCAAGGTACTCTCGAACCGCATGGGATATCGTCGGCCATGCAATCGGCTGGTCGCCGGGGAGGCGCTTCTTCTTGTCCACATCCGCCCTAATCAGGCTGGCATCGACCGAAAATGCTTCGCCGCCAACGAGCCCGGCCGCGATGCACATCGCCACTACGCCTTCGAACACCCGCCGCAGGGCATCGCTCTCACGAAAGCGCTCGTGCCGGGCGCGGCTGAACACCGAATGATCGGGGATCTGATCTTCAACACTGAGCTTGCAGAACCAACGATAGGCCAGATTAACCTGCACCTCGGAGCACAGCCGCCGCTCCGACCGAAGCGCAAACACGTAGCCCACGAGCAGCATCCGGATCATCAGCACAGGGTCGATCGAGGGCCGGCCGGTGTGCGAGTAGTAAGGCGCGAGCTCCCTGTGCACCCAACTCAGATCGAGAACGCCATCGATCTGGCGGACAAGATGGTCAGGTGGCACCACCTTGTCGAGATCAAACGCATACAGGAACTGGACCTGACTATCATCCCCCCGACCCATCATGCGAAGCTCCCGACGATGTCCGTCTCAAACCAACGGAATCACGCTTCGCGAGTCGTCTCAACGGGAGTTTTGCAACACGATCGCCCCAGTAGCCGACATGCCATCGCGTGGCAGCGAAACGTCGCTTAGTGCCATCAAGAGCAGGCATTGGTCGAACACTCACTCTGGGGTCTCGGACGTCGCGTCGCAGGTTCTTTTGAACGATTTCGCCTCCCGGCTGTTGTCCTCCTGGAAGTAGGGACAAATGAAGCAAAACGACGAGACGGACACTAAAGAGTTACAATCACTCCTGAAAGCTCCCCAATTCGGCTTGGATGATTATTCGGCCGACCTTGCTACACAACGACGCGTTTCGGAGATTCTAAACGCCGGTTCGGATCCCCTGACCGTTTATGACGACCGTCCAATGAAGGACCTTCTCTTTCCCAATTCTTTCTGGCGTTGAAAAAAGTAAACATCAGTCCGCACGCCGAGTGAGTTCGGTTTGGGTCAAAGACGGCCCAGCAATTCAGCCCAAACGCCACCCTTTGTCCGTTGTTGTCCAATCGCCGACAAAATCCGATTGGGATTAAGGGGCACGGTGTCGGGCGGAACAGGCCAGCTCCGCCCGGGTAAATTCAGAGGTCCATCTGTTCGGCAATCGAAAGTGCGTCATCAACCTCAATCTCGAAATACCTCGATAACGTACAGAATCTTTCGCACTTTCAGGATTGACGGCTTCTTCTAGAATGAGGACGGAGCAATCGATGAATGACGAGAAGACGATGGGCCAGGTCATCCAGATTGACGGGGCCCGGATCCGGGATCATCTAGGTGAGATGGTTCGCAGACTTTTTCAACAGAATCGGCCGGAAGCAGACAAAAATCGGCGCGATCGGACCATCCGCTCAAACGCCTAGACGCGGCTCGGCGCCGCCTTGATCGACGATGCAGCTTTCTCGTACCAGGTGCTAGTCCTGAAATCCTTTTGGCGTTTAATAGCCTTCTGCCTGGCGCTGTCGTTATTACCGCGCGTACCGACGCGCCTCACCGCCTGAACCGGTTTATCCTGACGCATGGAACGCCCCCCTGCACTTGACAAAATGCGCTCCTTTATTCGGAGCTCATGAGTGACGAAAATTATAGCGCAGGAATTGATGAGGTTGTAGGGGGAACTCGGGCACCTTCAACGAAAATAGAATGGCCACAGAGCAAGGTGTGAAAACGAAAAGGAGCGCATCATGCCGGGCAATATCACCCATTGGCCAATCGCTACCCAGCTAGTCAAGGCCAACGTCCGATCTCATTTCGCCATTCGCAGCACTGCAAAAGTTCGGTTGCTGTTGGACCAACAACGGTCGAGACGCGGACTATAGACGCACAGTGCCCATCCTTAGTTAGAGCTAAATGCGATGAAAGCCGATGAGACACTCGAAGGACCAGCACGATGGAAAATCTCGGCGCCTTAAAGTTTGAACTTCATGAAACAGAAGCACGGCTACTCACTGAACTCAGGACATTGCGCCGTGGACTTCGCGGGACCCAAGATGGCTCTCAAGCGAGCAGGCCACAGCTTACCATTGGGCAGCGCATTGCGGATGCTGTTGCTGCAACGATGGGCTCTTGGAAGTTTATCATCATCCAGTCTGTCCTTTTGACGTTCTGGATCGCTCTTAACGTCACCGCCTACGTACAGCAATGGGATCCCTACCCGTTCATCTTGCTTAACCTGGCGCTTTCGTTCCAGGCCGCCTATGCAGCACCCTTCATCATGATGAGCCAAAATCGACAGCAAGATATTGATCGCAAGTCTGCCGAGGACGATTTCAAGATCAACATCAAGGCGGAGCTTGAGATCGAACTACTGCATCAGAAGATTGACCAGCTTCGTGAGACAGAGGTTTTGAATCTCACAGCGGCTGTCAAGGAACTCACCGCTCTGCTCCGCAAAGGCGAAAGCAGCCCCGGTGTAACCGCAATCGCATAATAGAGAATTGATTGGCTCCTAAGCCAATCGGCTCAAGGGCCGCGATAACCGCCAACGTCGGTCAGTTGTCCTTCGCGCCCTCGCGAATCCAGGACCGGATGGCGTTACGGTCGCAGGATGACAGCTGCTTCTTGCCGTGCGGCATGCGCAGCTCCGGCGACGCGCGCCAATCGAGCAGCCGCACGAGATTGCTGCTGTCCGGATCGCCAGGGATGATCATAGGGCCGAATTTCGTGCCCTTCATGACGCCGGCATAGGTGGTGAGGTCGAGCCCGCTCGCTTCCGTTCCCTGGCCGCCTGGCTTGTGACAGCTCACGCATCGGCCGACGAAAATCGGCATCACGTCTTCCGCGAAGCTCATTTTCGACTGGCTGTTTTCCGCCGCAGCTTTTTTCGCCTTGGGCTCGGCCGCGCATGAATTGGTCGATGCGCTGATCTCAAAGCCGTACACCGCAGCAAGGGCCAACGCCGCTCCGGCCGCCGCGAACAAAATACGTTGGCGCTTCATAGGACAGTCTCCTGAGATTGCATGGGTTCTCTTATACTCGGACGCCCCGTATTTGGCATCGTTTTTAAGGCAAAAATTGTATCGTTCCTTTGACGCACATCAAGCGCAATTGCGGCCGGCCGACGCCGGCTCGGATTCCCGCCGAAGCTTTACCGCCAGGCATCCTGCCGGGCGGTCAAGCGGATCGCATCTGCGTGGATCACGACGCCGCCAAGGTCCCCGGTATTACCCGGGGTCAGGTCGGCACAAATGAAAGGAGCGGCCCAAAGGCCGCTCCCATCGCTTCGGTCGATCGTGCTTGATGCCGGCGGCTACCACTTAAAGGCGAGCGACGCCATGATCATCTGAACATTGTAGTTCGGATTATCGTAAGCCATGAATATCGCGCTCGATCCGCTTCCAAGGGCCGGAACATTGTATGGCGCCAGCGGGTCGTCTTGCCAGTTGCTAACCGAATTACTCTCCCAAACGTAGTGCAGCTTGGCGATAACTTCGCCCTTCCAGCCGAGTTGGGCAACTTGCGTCTTGTCAAACTTGTATTCTGCGATGGCATCCAAGCGGTTGAAATAGGTTGTATAATTCGGGAATTGACCACCACCCGGTTGAGCGCCGTTGGCCAGGTTGAGCATCATGTTATCAACGCCGGCTGACAGTGTGTAGCGCAGGCTGAGGTTGAGCTTGTCCGGGATAGCCGCATATCGAATCGCGCCAGTAAACGTATTCACAGTGGTGCGGTCATTGGTTTGCGCCGAATAAACTCCAGCCACTCCGACCACCGCAGTGTTGCTTGTGCTACTGGAGCCGTACAGCAACTGAGCGTAGTTTTCATACATGTAGCCGACCGACACAGACGTGTCGGGATTGATCACATAAGTTGCGTCAATGCCCGCACTCCAGGATTTGCTATCCTGTATGCCCAACGTGACGCCATTGACGTCAGGGTAATAATCATCCTGGTATTTGAACGTCGGAGTGACGGTAAGACCACGGGCAACAACCACGTCCAGAGCAAAATTTGCCTTCCACCGCTCTCGGCCGTCGATCATAAGCTGTCGATACGCTGGATTGTAAAAGAAGCTATTGCCTGCGACCGTGGTGTTGGGGAATTGGATGAAGCCCACATTGTTCAGGTAATTGTAATCATTTGCGGTTCGTTTGGAATAATAGCCGCTCGCACGGAAGGTGGTCCAACTCGTCGGCTTCCAGTCGGCATACACTTTGCCGGAATTCTCGTTAGTGCTGGTCGCGTCGACTTGCGTATAGTCGTATCGCTCAAAACCATAAGCGACGCCAAGGTTCCATTCGCGCGACGGCCGCCAATTCAGGTCAGCGCCGGCATTTTGTTTTACGTATTGCATCGACAGGCTTTGAATTGTCTTTTCGCCCGCCGGGAGGCCTTTATCGTAGCTGATCCAGGCGGTTGTACAATTTACGGCTCCAGCAGGCTGGCACGGGAAAAGAATCTGTGGCGTTTGGTTATCGAAATTGTAGTAGCGATAACTCAGTTTCGACGTGAGCTCAGGTGTAATTTTGGTGGTAATGATGTTGTTGCTCAGCAACGTGTTGATGGCGCCATTTAGGCTCGATGCCGGAAGCGGGAAGCCCGGAACCTGGGTCGACATCGGGATGAATGCATCGTTCTGCCGCATCATCGTGTAGTTGAGCGTGCCGGCATAGCGGCTATTCCATGGCAAATCGGCGCCCAACGTTCCACTGAACGCATTGGCATTGTTGCTGGGCCATGTCGATTCCCGCGCAAAGGGCCCAGAAACGCCTCCGGCGATCGGGTCGGCGATCGTGTAGGATGTGAAGGCGTCCGAATATACCGAGCCGTTATACGCCAGTTTGAAATTAAACCGCTTGCCCCATGGCGAGGTGCCCACATATTCGCCATTCACGCCGAAATTTTGCGTGGTGTCATCCACTGGCCGCGGGACTTGCGTCGGCCCGAAGCCAAAACCGGTGCCAAAGCCAACCACTCCATCAACCTGTGTGCCGCTGCGATGGAGATGGGAGTAGTCCGCCTTGATGTCCCAGGCATCGTCCGGGGTCCAGCGATAGCTGGCTGACGCGGTGTCGCGTTTGATGCCGAGGTCGGTCGTATAAAGAAACGGAACGACTGGCGCGCCCGTAGCGCCTTTAACAAGACCCGGCGGCAGCGTCAGGCTAGTGGTCCCAACCCCTTGATAGAAGGTCTGCGCCGTCGTGCTGTAGAGGTGCGGCGACTGATCCCAGAGGAAATTAAAGTATTGCTGGCCCGCTTTTGACGCGTCGAGCCCGTACTGCTGATCATCGTAGCCGATATTCTTGCCGAAGACGTCGATTTGATAAAGGCCATCATTGGTTCCGGTCGAAAGCCAGATATTCGAGAACGGCCCCGGCCTGAGGTCGCGGTATTCATAGAATTTAGCAAGGTTCTGACCATTCTGATTGGGCGTGCCGTTGCGAACTTGGTTGCCGTCGCGGCTCGGACTATTGGTGAAGAAGCGTCCACCGACTTCGACGTTGCCGTGGAACCACCAGTAAGGAATGGGATCTGCCGCCGGTGCGGTTTGCGCCTGCGCGCCGGTCGAAACCAATCCCGCGCCCGTCAATACAGCACCGATCACGCAAATCCGAAACAAACCGGCCCGCTCCCGCATTGACCCAACCCCCAAACTAGACATTCCAACAACTGTTCGTCTCGATTTACCCTGCTGCCTTGCTCACCGCTGCAGCGCGCCACCCGCCGGGCTGTTGCTCCCGTGAATTGCTGTGTGGCAGTTCTGGCAGGATCGGCCCATCGTGAAGACTGAACCGGGGCCCGTGGTACTGCCATGGCCGAAGCTATGACACTCGAAGCACAGCCGCGGACGTGCGAGCTTCAGCGAGAATTCTTGGACGGTGCCGTGCGGGTCGTGGCAGTTGTCGCAGTTCTCGCGCACCGGCTCATGCTCGAACAGGAACGGTCCGCGCTTTTCGGCGTGACACGTATAGCAAGTGTCATTGATCGAATCTTTTTTCAGCAGCGCCTCGGTGAAACTCCCGTGCGGATTATGGCAGTCCGAGCAGGTGATCTTGCCTTCGCGCAGCGGCATGTGTGATGAGCGGAACATCTGCGCGCGCCGGTCCTTGTGGCACTGGAAGCAGGTGTCAGCCTCGAACACTGTTTTCAACTGGTTCTTGCGCGACACGCTCTTCATGATCGTGTGGCAGTTGACGCAGGCCAAGCCGCGCTCTTCGTGCGTGCTGCCATGCCAATTGGTGCGGTCGCCGCGCTCATGACAAGCAAGACAGATCCCGTTCTTTTCTTCCGACGTGCGCGGATCGTCGGCTTCAAACGACATGATGCCGCCCACCCCGCGGCCGCCGCCGGCCGCCGCGTGCGCCGAACCAGGACCATGGCAGTTTTCGCAAGCAAACTTGCCCGGTTGCGTGCGGCTGATGCGACCCATGAGGGTCTTCTGGAATTCCGCGACTTGGGTCGAATGGCAACCCAGGCAAACCTTGTCGCCGACGAAATGGGCTTCGATGGGCTTGCCGGCGCCTTTGGCCGCCTTGGCCTTCGGGGGCGTCGCCGCCGGTTCCGTTGTCGCGCCATGGTTGGGCTGCGACAACCAGTCCATCAAATTATCGGCGGCGGCCAGTTTTGTCGGATTTTTGACCGGTTCCGGCTGCGAGGTGCCAATGCCTTGGGCGAATTCCCGCAGCGCAGCATAAGTCTGGTCGCCGGTTTGGTGATCCGCGTTGCCGGCCGTCTTGGCGAGGATCAAACGCGGTGCATCGGCGGTAATTTGCTGTGCAAAACTCTTCAGCGCTGACACCGTCGGATCGGCGGCGGCTTGCTGACTAGATTGCCTGGGCTCTGTGGAACTGACCGGGGGCGCCAAGCCGCGCAAAGTGGCGTTGATGCCGGCGACCGTTAGCGCCTCTTGCGCTTTGGCGGACGGCATCAGCCCGATCGCTGCGCTGCAGAAAAACGCCAGCGCGCCGAGTATTGCGATATTCGTTCTAAATCTAGGTCTTGCCGCTTCTGGAACAGCGTTGGATGACCGGCGTAGATCGGCTGTTAAGCTACTGCAATTTACCACAAAAATCCCCCGCACCGACTCGCAAGACTCGTGTCTCGCAGTGACACGACGTTCACTCGGGAGAGATCAGCAGTTCAGCCGACTGATTAAACCGCAAGGTATCCGTTGTAAAAGCGCACAGACCGTTCCGGAATTTGCCCCTCGCGACTCCCCACCCCGTTTAGAACTCAGCGTAATACCTTCCTCGTTTGAGGCCCATCGCACAACTGCTAAATTGACAAATTGACACTGATCAAAATTATACAGGCTTGATTGAGATCAAGACTTCCCGGAATCCATTGATAGATTGATAAAAATAAGCGGTGTGCGACACTGGTGAACTGTTACAAATTGGCAACGGAGAATAAAATTATGAAAACCTGTGGAAGAAATGTCTTCGTCTTTGTCTGCGGCGCGGCCGCCGCCCTGTTGATCGGTGGCGCAACGTATCTGGGAACCTCGCGGCCGGCCGGCGCGACGCCGCAATACGCCGCCGAAACCAAGCTGGCGTGCGGGCGGTGTCATGTGAACCCAGCCGGCGGCGGCAAGAACACGGCATTTGGAGAAAAATTCAAGGAAAACGGCCACAAAGTGCCGAAGTAGTCGGTCGCATCCGCGAGCGCCGTCAGTCGCTCTTGATGCCAAGTAATCGCGCCGGTGCAAGCATTGCACCGGCGCCTTTTCTTGCCGAATCCCCGTCTCTCGAGACAAAATTCTTGATCTGCCGGCGATCACCGGCAGCGGCCGATCATCTGCGTCCAATGACCGGCAAATCGCCGCTCTCGCGGTCCTGCACGGCGGTCGGCGCCGGGGCTAACCACATCTGATACAACGTCACGAAGAACATGAAGGCGAAGCAACCCGCCAGCAACATGCCGGCGAGAATCTCAAGGTACACGAAGGGGTGGAACACCTTGATCATGTACCACGAGCTCACATCCACCATGATGCATGCGAAGGGCAAAGCAACGACCGCGCACTTGAACCAGACCGGCCGCACATAGGCATGGGTGAACATCAGGCCCGTGAGGAAGAAGATAAACGTGATGCCGAACAGGTGGATGTGCGACACCCGCACCAGTGTGGCGATGGCAGCTCCGGTATCCTTCTCCGTCACTTTTTTCAGATTGTCGTAGCCGCTGAGATTGGGCAGATGCGGATTGCTGCCGTCATGGCAGCTCATGCAATATTTTTGCAGCAGTGGCGCGACCGTCTTGTCGTAAATCGGACGCGGCCCGCCTTCGGCCGCCCAGGCAATGACGACATTGCGTTCGTCGGTCGGTAGCATCACCGACATCGGACCGCGCAACGCCGACTCGAGACGCGAGCCTTTGCCGCTGCCCGAGTAAGCGACGACAAGGTCCTCGGTGGTCAACATGTAGGAATTGCCGCCCGCCCGTCCGGCATAGGTGAAATACACGTTGATCAAGGCGAACAGGTAGCCCATGCCGAGAACGAGAAGCGCGGACGTGTAAAGAACACGCTGGCTGTATGGCAGCTCCGAATAATGAAGATAATGCCGGTGCAGTGGCAATTCACTCATGATCGCTTCCCATCGGTTACGGCTCGTCTACTTCGCCAGCCCCGGCAGCGGCACAAACAGGACCGCTCGTGCTTTTTGATGCGCGTAGAAGGCCGCAAGGTTTTCAATATCATCCTCGCTCAAGGCGCCGGCCATGGCGCCCATCTCGTGACTTTTGCGCGTATGCGCCTGATATTCCTGTAACGCCTTCTGCAGGTATTTGACCTGCTGGCCGGCCAGCATCGGGAGGCGCGGATCGATGCTGTTGCCGTTGACGCCATGGCAACGGTCGCAACGCTCGGTCCATTCCTTGGCGGTCAGCGGTTTGCGCACGTTAGGCGCCTTCGGTTCCTGCGCCGCAAAATACGCCGCCACATTTTTCATCGCCGTGTCATTGAGCGGAGCGGCGAGCGCCTTCATCGTATCGTTGGTGCGCGCTCCGTGCTTGTAGGCCTGCAGCGCCAGCACGAGGTATTGACCGTCCTGTCCGGCAAGGCTCGGCGTCGCCGGACTTGTGCTTACGCCATTTTCGCCGTGGCATCCGCTGCAACCGGCGGCGGCGGCCTTGCCCGCGGCCTGGTCGCCGGCGGCCGGGGTCTTGGCGCGCGCCGGCGTTTCAAGGGCGTAGTAGAGCGCGACATCGTTCATCGCCGCTTCGCTCAGCGGCGCCACCATCGCCTTCATGGTGTCGTGCTCACGCTGGCCGTTCTTGTACGTCTGCATCGCATCGACCAGGTATTTCGGATCGAGCCCAGCCAGGCTCGGAATGCCGGGGATCTGGCTGATGCCGGTATTGCCGTGGCAACCGGCGCAAGCCGCCGCGATGCCCTTGCCGACTTGCACTGCGTCGAGCTTGACCGGCCCCGCGGGACCCGCAGGCAATGGCGCCGGATCGAGACTGGCGTAATAGGCCGACACTTTGGTAAGCGCATCGTCGCTGAGGAATTTGACGGGATCATTCATCGGGCTCTTGCCACGCAAACCCGTCTGGTAATCCTTGAGCGCCAGATAAAGATAGGCCGGCCGCTGGCCACCAATGTGGGGGATGTCGGGATTGGAGCTGATGCCTCCGGGGCCATGGCAACTCGCGCAGTCCATGTCTGCCAATCGCTTGCCGTCGGCGATGTCCATCGGGCCCGCAAAAAGCGGGCGTAGCTCCTCGCCCGGCTTGGTCGCCGCAGGTTGTGCCGTCAGCGGCGAATGACTGTTCGCCATCGCCGCGCCGGCAACGGCCAGCACTAGCAAGGTCTTCCTCATTCTGCGTTTCATCGACATTCGCCCGCCTTACTTTTCATACAGACGCTTCGAACGTGTCTGAGCCACCGATCAACTGGCCCTCGATTGTCGTAGCGAGACCGCCTTGCAGTATTCCGTTCGCGCCTATTTCGGCGACAAGTTCGCGTAGTACGACGCGATGCTTTCGATGATCGAATTGTCGTAGGGCACGCTCATATTGTGCATCAGGGAACTTTCGCGCTTGCCGTCGCGATAGGCCCGCAATGCCAGAACCAGGTAATCCCTGTCCTGGCCATTGATGAGCGGTATAGCCAGCGCCGGATTGCGAATGTTCTCTGCGTGACAGCGGTTGCACTTGCCGGTGATGTCCGTCAACAGCGTCTGCCCGTTTTCCGCCGGCTTCGATTTCTGCGTCGTATAGAACGCGACGATGTTGTCGATCTGCTGGTCGCTGAGATTGGCGACAACGCGCGCCATCGTGTCGTTCTTGCGCGTGGTGCGATAGCCCTTGATCGCATGTACGAGGTACTGTGCATCCTGGCTGGCGAGACTCGGCGTAGCCGCGTCCGTGCTCACGCCATGCTCCCCGTGACACCCGCCGCATACCGCCGTCAGCGGTTCGCCCGCCGCCGCATCGCCGGTGGACGGGGCACTCCGCTGCGCCGGCGTCTGCGAGGCGAAATACAATGCCACGCTTTCAATATCGAGCCGGCCCAGCTTGCGCAGGATTGGATCCATCGGCGCCGATTTGCGTGAGCCGGTGAGATATTCCTGCGTCGCCACGACGAAATAGCGCGGCTGCTGGCCGGCAAGGTTGGGGGTGCCGGCGGTCTTGCTGTTGCCGTCGGCGCCATGGCAAGGCGCACACGCCGCGGCCGCCGCCTTCCCATTCTCGTAGGGATCGAACACGCTCGTCTTCACCGCAGGTACCGCCGGCAGGCTGGCGTAGAATGCGGCGACGCCGCGAATTTGGTCATCGTTCAGGTCGGTTGCGATCGACCGCAAGGCGGCGTGCACGCGCTTGCCATCCCGGTATTCGTTCAATGCCTCCATGATGTAGCGCCCGCGCTGTCCGGCGAGATTGGGGATGCCGGGAGCGGCGCCTTTGCCGTCAAGACCGTGGCACGCCTTGCATTCCTTGTCCGCAACGGTTCGACCCACGCGAATATCCGCCGCAGTCTGCTTTTCCGGCGTGTTCTCATTCGAGCAGCCGATCAAGGCAACCGACAGAAACACTGCAAGCAGGAAATATTTCATAGCAAGCCCCGGCGTTTGATTCATTTTGATCGTTCTCGTCGCGCGATCACCCTGCAAACATGTGCTTGGTAAGGCCATAAAACACGAAGACGAGCAGGAAAAGGCCGCATGCCATCAGGGAGAAGCCCAGGATTTTGGATCCGATTGTCATCGGCTGCGATGGCGCGTCGACCAGGTATTTCGAAAGCTCGCCAGTTTCGACCAGGCGATTGTATTCGATCGTGTGCTCGCGCTTGAACTCGTCCAGCGGCATCACGCCGGTAAACATGAGGATATCGAGCGGGAATTTGTCAGGCCGCCAGTGATTGTTGAAGAAGTGCACCGTGAACAGGAAGCCGGCGGCGAGCACGGCTTCCTCGCCGTGGAATATGGTGGCCACGTTGAACACCCAGCCGGGCAGGTAAGTCGCGGTCAGCTCCTTGAACCAGAGCATGGCGCCGCTGGTGCCGATGATGGTGACGCCCCAGAATGGCGCCCAGTAATCGAACTTCTCCCAATAGGTCCAGCGGTCGAGCAGCGGCTTCGGCGCCAGGCCAAAAAACCATTTGAACATGCCGATGGCGTCATTCAGGTCCGACAGGCTGGGGATCAGCGAATCGGGGCCGAACCAGCGGAAGGTTTTCCAGTTGCGGCCAATGCGCAGGAACACATAGGCGATGTGCCAGGCGAAAATGCCGAGGAAAGCGGTGGCGAAGGTACGGTGCACGATGCCGCTGACGCTCGGGCCGCCGAACAGATTGCTGATGATCGGCGCCCAGGTCGTGTCGGCGTTCAACAGGGTCATTCCTGTCAGCACCAACATGATGACGGAGATGGCGAAGCCGAGATGGGCGATGCGCCAGATCGCCGGCCAGCGCCGGTAGTAAACGACCGGCGCGCCGTCATTATTATTTTTCAGCGCTTCGGCGCGCACATGCTTCCGGTGTTTTTGCTGTTCGTGGTCGCGCAATTCCCGATAGTACCAGAGCGCCGAATGAGCCCAGAAGAATGCAAAGGTCCCGCCAAGCAGCAAGATCATAAATTTCGACGCGATCCACGTGCGGGGATAACGCGCGAAATTGTGCGTGGTCGCGTGCGGCTCGAACGTCAGGAACCCCGCCGTCGCTTTGACATGGCACTTCTGGCAGGTCTGCAGGCGGTTGGTCGGATACACGCTCGACGTCGGATCATTCACCCGCTTGATCGTATGGTAGCCGTGGCAGTCGAAGCACTTGGCCGTATAGGCAAAGCCCAGCGTGTTCACCTGGCCGTGGTAAGTCCCCTGGTAGGACGCCAATTGCTCTTTATGGCAGCTGCCGCAATTTTTGGTGATCACCAGTTGGGTCTTATCGAGGAAAGGATCTTGAATATCGTGCGTGGTGTGACAATCCGAACAGATCGCCGCCTTCGGATTGCCGTTCGCCAGCACTTCCTTGCCGTGCACCGAGGTCCGGTACTCGGCTAATTCCGCCGTATGGCAAGCGCCGCAAGTATAGGGAAGATTGAGCCGCCACAGGTTTCGGTTAGGGGTGCCCTTCGGATAGACGTAGTGGGCGTCGTGGCAATTGTAGCAGGTTGCGTTGGTGCGCGACTGATCCGCTTTGCTCGGCTGCGCGTGAATCGACTTCATGTAGCGGTCGATCATTTGCACGACGCCGGTCATCTTGGCGATTTGCGCGGCGTTATTGTCGTCCTGCGCCTTCTCCAGCTGCTCCCGGTGGCAATTGACGCAGCTGACCTTCACCTCAACCTTCTCGTGCGGAAGCTTGGTGATATTGGTGTGGCACTCGACGCATTGCCGCTTGCCGTGCACGCTGCCAAGGAAGCGATCTGTCAATACCTTCGGAATTTGCCCGGCTTCTGTTGGCTGCAGCGGACCGAGACCCTCCTGGCCGTGACAGCCCAGGCACATTTCACTCGTAAGCTTTGCGGCGCCCTGATCGGCCGCGGCGTTTTGCGCCCTCGCCTCTGGCATAAAGAGACCGCCGGCAGCGATGCAAGAAACGAGGCCGAGTGCGATCCAGATCGTCGGGCGCGCCATGCCTAACCTCACGCTGGAATTCGAGGCGGCGCTCTCGTCCGGCTCGCTCATGATTCCCTTATCCCCGATGGCCGTGCGCAATCGTCGACTCCAATCATGGCCCATAACGCGGCCGCTTTCCAGCACCGCGCAGCATTGCCGAACAACGACCTTTTGATTGAAGTCAAACCAAACTTCTTGTCTACGAATTTCCGCCCGGTGCGACCGGGCCGACCAAGGGATGGCTGTTGCTCCGCTCGGAGTCAAATCCAAGGGTCCCGGAAAAGAAAATTACTGGGCAGAGATGGGCACGCCACCGGGCGGTGGCCGGATTCCGGTTGATGTGGATCAATCGCGATCCGCCATGCGCGGATATCCTGCCTTTTTATCATCTCGCGTCAGTGGCCTGAATGAACGTCAAACTGGAGCAGGCGGTTCCGCGCTATACGTCCTATCCGACTGCGCCGCATTTCAGCCCCGCCGTCAACGCGGACACGTATGGCGCGTGGCTCGACGCACTTCCTGGCGATGCCACCCTTTCGCTCTATCTGCACGTTCCTTATTGCCAGGCGCTTTGCCACTATTGCGGCTGTCATACCAAAGCGACGCTTAAACGCGACCCGATCGAATACTATGCGAAGCGGCTGACCGAAGAGATTGCGACCGTCGCCGGCCGCGCCGGCAAACGCAACGTCACACATCTGCACTGGGGCGGCGGAACCCCGTCGATCCTCGACGGCGACTTGCTCAAGTCCATCACCGAACAGCTCCGCGGGTACTTCAATCTCGCGCGGCTTCGCGAACACGCCATCGAACTGGACCCTCGCTACCTGACGCGGCCGCTGGCGCAAGGTTTACGTGATATCGGCGTCAATCGGGCGAGCCTTGGCGTCCAGGAATTTGCCTCCGAGGTTCAGCGGGCGATGGGCCGAGTCCAGCCGTTTGAGTTGGTCGAGAGCGCGGTCGCCATGCTGCGCGAGGTGGGAATAGCCAAGATCAATCTCGATTTGATGTACGGGCTGCCAAAGCAGACCGTCCAGGATGTGCGCAAGACTGCAACCCTGGCGCATGCGCTACAACCGCAACGCATCGCCGTCTTCGGCTATGCGCACGTGCCTTGGTTCAAGCCCCAGCAAAAATTGATCGATGAACGGGACCTGCCACCCGGCCCGGAGCGATTGGCGCAAGCCCAGGCTGCGCACGAGGCACTCGTGCAATTCGGCTATCTGCCGATCGGTCTCGATCACTACGCGCGACCGGATGATGAGTTGGCCCCGGCGTCAACGGGCGGGCGGCTGCATCGCAATTTTCAGGGATACACCGTTGACGATGCGGATGCGCTGTTGGGATTGGGTGCCTCGGCGATCAGCCGGCTTCCGCAAGGATTCGCGCAGAATGCTCCCGACGTCGGTAATTATTCGCGCGCTGTCGCGGCGGGTAAGCTGGCCACGGTCAAAGGGATTACCTTGTCCGACGATGATCGCATTCGCGGCCGCATCATCGAGCAGCTCATGTGCGGCATGTCTGTCGATCTGCCCGCGGTCATGAAGGCGTGCGATTTCAATACGGCCGAAATCTTTGCCGACGCGCTGGATTTGCTGAAGCCGTTTGCGGCCGACGGCAGCGTGGTAATCGATGGCCGTCGTATTGCGGTAACGGAGAAAGGCCGGCCGTTCGTGCGTCTCGTCGCGTCGGCTTTCGATGCTTACCTCAAGCGCGACCGAGCCAGGCATACGGCGGCGGTCTAACACCCGTCGATTAGGCTGAAGGTCGGCCGTTCCTTAAATTCTCTATTTTTGACCTGTATCAAGGCTCGGGACGAACATTCCGCCAACATGCTATTCGGGGCGAGGAGTGAGGAGGCAGCAATGGCTCTTACTTCCGGTAACGAGCGATATCCGGGTTTCAAATCTGCATTTTTGGCAATGCGTGTCTGGTTGCACGGTCGGAATCTGGCTCGGCGAAATTCCCGGCCGCTTGATGACTGCGACAACAATGAAATCGACCGCATCGCCCAGGACCTCGGCCTTTCCAGAGATGAACTGCGTCAGATGGCGAGGCTTCGGCCCGACGCGGCAAATCTGCTGTTGAAGCGGCTCGAAAAGCTGCACCTGCATGCGAAAGTCCTGGCGCAGGCCGAACCAGCCGTCATGCGCGACCTGCAGCGCTTGTGTTCAATGTGCGTGAGCAAAGGGCAGTGCCAGAGAGATTTCGCGAGCGGCGACGATTCGGCGTGGCGGGATTATTGTCCGAATGAGAATACCCTCATTGCGTTGCAGCAGGGTGCCGGCGCCGAAGACTGAATTGAGAGCAATTCGAATCGCTGGAATAGCGACATGAGTGCACTCGACAAGATTCAGATTCTCTTTAAGGCGGTAACCGACAAAGCCGCAGCGATCCGCCGATTGTCTCGATTTCATTGCGGCAATTGCGACCGAAACGGGCGATGCGCCCTTCCGCCGAGCGAAAAATGCATTCATCGGGCAATGCTGATTGCCTCCGATGGCGCGTATCGCGAAAGCCCGCCGGCCGATTTCAGCCCGGCGGTTTGGCCACACTAGATTGTCATTCGGTAGACGACGAAAGCCCGTTTGCGGTCGGGCCGATGGCGGGCTGGTTTATCCGGGCGTATGGCCTTATCTCTCGGCTGGTCTTTCATCTCGTCCAGTTGAACCCGGCCTGCAAGTCATTCCGAAATGCAGAGTGAAAAAGAGCACGCCGCACTCGCGTCGATCGCGGCCTCGGCCGCGCTGACGGTCGCCAAGGCGGTGGTCGGGCTTGCCACTGGCTCGCTGGCGATCCTTTCGGAAGCCGGACATTCGCTGATCGACCTCGGCGCGACGGTGATCACCTATGGGGCAGTTCGCATATCCGGGAAGCCGGCCGACGAGGAACATCAATATGGCCACGGCAAATTCGAATCGGTCTCGGCGCTCGCCGAGACCGCCCTGCTGTTTTTGCTCTCCGCCGTGGTCATTTGGTACGCCGTCGAACGGCTGATTGGCGAGGCGGCGCATGTTGACGCCAACGCCTGGGCCTTCGGCGTCATCGCGCTGTCGATCGTGGTCGACTTTTTCCGCTCGCGCGCGCTCTCGCGCACGGCGAAGCAAACCTCGAGTTCATGCGCTCGAGGCCGACGCGCTGCATTTCTCATCCGACTTGTGGGCGTCGCTGGCGGTGCTGGTGGGGCTTTCCGGCGTGCGCCTCGGCCTGCCATGGGCGGATTCGGTTGCGGCGTTGATTGTCGCGGTGTTGGTCTGCATCGCCGGGTGGCGGCTCGGGCGGCGCACAATCGATAGCCTGACCGACGTGGCACCGGAAGGAGCCACGGCCAAAATCCGGACGATTGCCGCGCGGGTGGCGGGCGTGGTCAAGGTGGAGAAAGTGCGCACTCGTGAAGTGGGCGAGAAGACCTTTACCGACCTGACCGTTGCCGTCAGCCGCACGCTGCCGCTCGACCGCGTCACCGGGATCAAGGACGCGATTTCCGCCGCCATCCGCACGCAGATGCAGGGGGCGGAGCCGACTGTCACCACCAATCCGGTGGTGCTTGACAACGAGAGCGTGCTTGACGCCGTGATGGTGATCGCGCGCAACCGCGCGCTCGCGGTGCATCACGTCACGGTCCACGAGGTCGAAGGCCGGCTGGCGATTTCGCTCGATCTGGAGGTTGACGGCAAGCTGTCGCTCGCCGCGGCGCATGAGCTTGCGGACGGGCTGGAAAACGCCATTGCGGCCGAGCTCGGCGCCAGCGTCGAAATCGATACCCACATCGAGCCGTTGCAGCCACACCGCGCGTCGGGCCGCGATGCCCCGCCCGCGCGGGTGAAGGCCGTTGAACTCGCATTGGCGGAGCTCGCCAGCGACGGCCGCATCATCCACGACGTGCATGATGTGCGAGTGCGCGAAACCGACGATGGCGAGATCGTCAATTTTCATTGCCGCGTCGACCCGGCGTTGACAGTGCAGGCAGTGCACGAAAAAGTCGATGCGCTGGAGCGCGCCCTGCGCCAGCGTTCGCCATCGATTAAACGCGTGATCGGCCACGCCGAGCCGATACGCTAGCTTTTGCGGCCTACCCCCTCTCGCACGTCGCGCGATCTTCCAAACGCGGATGACACAACGCTTCGGCGCGCCTAGAGTGCCGCCGCCAATTCGGGCTCAAATTCTCTGGGAGTTCCAATGCTTCGCCGTCTCAGGTTCGCGGCCATTACCGCGGTCACAAGTTTTGCCGTTTGTACCGCCGCGTTCGCGCAGGCGCCGGGTTCGCGGCTCGATGAAATCGTCAGCCACGGGACGCTGCGCGTCGGCATGACCGGCGACTACCGGCCGTTTACGTTCTACAATAAAACTACATCGGCGTTCGAAGGCTTCGACGTCGACATGGCGGAAGCGCTCGGCAAAGCGCTTGGTGTCAAGGTCGAGTTTGTGCAGACGAGCTGGCCGACGATGATGAAGGATTTCGAGGCTAATAAGTTCGACATCGTCACCGGCGGCGTATCGATCACGCTCGACCGGCAGAAGAAAGGCCTCTTTTCCACGCCGATCATGCGCGAAGGCAAGACCCCGATCGCGCGCTGCGCCGACGCCGCGAAATACGCCACCATCGCCGAGATCGACAAGCCGGACGTCCGCGTCATCATCAATCCAGGCGGCACCAACGAGCGTTTTGCTCGCGCCAATCTGAAGAATGCGAAAATCGAGGTCTACAAGGACAATGTCACGATCTTCGACCAAATCGCCAAAGGTGACGCCGACCTGATGATCACCGATGCGTCGGAAACACGGTTCCAGCAGAAGCTGCACCCAGGCGCGCTGTGCGCGATCCACCCCGACCAGCCGTTTGATTTCTCGGAGAAGGGCATATGGATGCAGCGCGACGAAGCCCTGAAAGACTTCGTCGATCAGTGGCTGCACATCATGCAGGAGACCGGCGGCTACAAGGTCATTTTCGCCAAATATTTCAACTGACCGCTTGCGAAGCATGCAGGACGTTCACGGGATCAACACCGCCGCCCCTTGTAACCGGCCGTCACGCAAGTCCGTAAGCGCCTCGTTGGCGCGCGCCAACGGATAGCGCGTGATCTCGCAATGGACGCCGGCCTGCGGCGCGACTTGAAGAAATTCGTGCGCATCGGCGCGTGTGAGGTTTGCCACGGAAACGATGTGCCGTTCTCCCCACAGAAGCGCATAGGGAAAGCTCGGGATGTCCGACATGTGGATGCCTCCGCAGACGACGCGGCCGCCCTTCTTCACCGCCTTGAGCGCCGCTGGCACTAGGCTGCCTACCGGCGCAAAGATAATGGCGGCATCGAGCGGCTCGGGCGGTGGCTCGTCCGAATTGCCCGCCCACACACCACCGAATGAGCGGGCAAAATCCTGCGCCGCTTTGTCGCCGTTGCGCGTGAAAGCGAAAATGCGCCGGCCCTGCCACGTCGCCACCTGCGCCAGGATGTGGGCGGCGGCGCCGAAGCCGTAGAGGCCGAGGTTTGTCCCCTCGCCCGCCATGCGGTAGCTGCGCCAGCCGATGAGCCCCGCGCACATCCATGGCGTGATCTCGGCGTCATCGCCCGCTTCTCCCAAGGGAAAACAAAACCGCGCATCGGCCACTGCGTGCGTCGCATAGCCGCCATCGCGCGTGTAGCCGGTAAACACCGGCGCGTCGCACAGGTTCTCGGCACCGCTGCGGCAATAGGGGCAGACGCCGCAGGTCGCGCCCAGCCAAGGTACTCCGACGCGCTCGCCCAGCGTGAAGCCCCTGACGCCCTCACCCAAGCCGGCGACACGGCCGACGATTTCGTGACCGGGCACCAACGGCAGCCTGGGGTGTTCCAACTCACCGTCGACAACGTGCAAATCGGTGCGGCAGACGCCGCAGGCTTTCACCTCAACCAGCAATTCACCGGCGTGCAGCATCGGCGCTGGACGCTCACGCATGACCAGCGGCGTCTTCGGCCGCTCCAGCACCATGGCGCGCATCACCGCCATCATTCATCCTTCCAATTCGGCCGCCGACATCTTAGATCAAATGGTAATGCGCACCGATACTGCCCAGCCCATCCGCCTGAAGGACTACCGCCCGCCCGACTGGCTGGTGGACACCGTCGCGCTTGATTTTTCGCTGCATCCAAGCGAGACGCGGGTGCGCGCGAAACTGACGCTGCGGCCCAATCCTGAGGCCACGGCTGCGCCGCTGGTGCTTGACGGCGATGGCCTCAATCTGGTGTCGCTGAAGTTGAATGGAACGCCGTTGCCGGCGGAAAATTACGTGGCAACGCCGGACAGCCTCACCGTCGCCCAGCCGCCGAATGGACCATTCACGCTGGAGATCGAAACGCTGGTCGATCCGACGGCGAATACGCAGCTCTCGGGGCTTTATCGCACCAGCGGCAATTACTGCACGCAATGCGAGGCGGAAGGTTTCCGCCGCATCACCTATTTTCCGGACCGCCCCGACGTGATGGCGGTCTACACGACGCGCATCGAAGCCGATAAGAACGAAACGCCGGTGTTGCTGTCGAACGGCAATCTAACCGACAGCGGCGACCTTCCTGGCGGCCGCCACTTCGCCGTGTGGAACGACCCGCACAAGAAGCCGTCCTATTTGTTTGCGCTGGTCGGCGGCAATCTCGTCCATATCGAAGACCGTTTCCGCACCCTATCCGGCCGCGACGTGACACTGCGCATCTATGTCGAGCCGGGCAAGCAAGACCGCTGCGGCTACGCCATGGACTCGCTCAAGCGCGCCATGAGCTGGGACGAGGAGCGCTTCGGTTGCGAATACGATCTCGACATTTTCATGATCGTCGCCGTGTCCGACTTCAACATGGGGGCGATGGAGAACAAGGGGCTCAACGTCTTCAACGACAAATATGTGCTGGCGAGCCCGGAGACGGCGACCGACGCCGATTATGCCGGCATCGAGGCGGTGATCGCCCACGAATATTTTCACAACTGGACCGGCGACCGGATCACCTGCCGCGACTGGTTCCAACTCTGCCTGAAGGAAGGCCTCACCGTTTATCGCGACCAGGAATTCACCTCGGACCTGCGCTCGCGCCTGGTCGAGCGGATTTCCGACGTGCGCGGTTTGCGCGCCGGGCAATTCGTCGAGGACGCGGGGCCTCTGGCGCATCCGGTGCGGCCGGAAACCTATCGAGAAATCAATAACTTCTACACCAGCACCGTCTACGAAAAAGGCGCCGAAGTGGTGCGCATGGTGGCGACGCTGATCGGTCCGGAAAAATTCCGCGCCGGCATGGACCTCTATTTCGAGCGCCACGACGGCGAAGCGGCAACCGTCGAGCAATTCATTCAATGCTTCGCCGATGCGAGCGGCCGCGACTTCTCTCAATTCATGCTCTGGTATTCGCAAGCCGGCACGCCCGAGGTCACGGTGCGCGCCCGCCACGATGCGGTGCGAAAAGTCTTCACGCTCGATTGCACGCAGCGCGTGCCGCCGACGCCGGGGCAAACCGAAAAGCGTCCGATGGTGATCCCGCTCGGCGTGGGCCTCCTCGGCAAAGAGGGCCGCGACCTGCCGCTGTCCGGCAACGCGATCGAACACGGCGTGCTGGTGCTCACCGAGCCGTCGCACACATTCGAATTTACCGGCATCGCCGAACGCCCCGTGCTGTCGATCAACCGCGGCTTCTCCGCGCCGATCAGAACTCGACGCTAATCTCGACGCCGCCGATCTCACTTTTCTTGCCGCGCACGACAGCGATCCGTTCAATCGCTGGCAGGCACTGCAAACGATCTCGACGCGGCTGCTGATCGAAAATGTTGCTGCCATCCACGCCAGCCGCGCGACGCGCGGCGACGACGGGCTTCTTGCCGCCCTCGCCGCCATTCTCACTGACGCAAAACTCGAGCCGGCCTTTGTCGCGCTGGCGCTCGCCATGCCGAGCGAAGGCGACATCGCTCGCGAAATCGGCCGCGACATCGATCCCGATGCAATCTACAACGCCCGCAAAAGCTTGCGCGTGAGCATCGGCGAACGGCTGGGCGCAACGCTGGCGAAAACCTGCGACGAGATGACCGTTCCCGGCCGCTATTCGCCGGATGCGGCAGGTTCCGGCCGCCGCGCTCTGCGCAATTCCTGCCTCGATCTCATGGCGGCGACCGGCAAAGCCAGCGCCTTTGCCCGCGCCGCGCGGCAATACGACGAGGCCGACAATATGACCGACCGCATGGCGGCGCTGGCGACGCTGGCGCTGCACCACGCGCCCGAGCGCGAGCGGGCTTTGGCCGATTTCTACCAGCGCTATGCCGCCGACGCCCTGGTCATCGACAAATGGTTCACGCTGCAGGCAATGATCCCGCACGCCGATACTCTCGCCAAGGTGCGTGCGCTCACCGGCCACCCGGCTTTCTCCTTCGCCAATCCCAACCGGGTGCGCGCTCTGATCGGCGCCTTCGCGCAAGGCAACCAGACCCAGTTCAACCGCGCCGACGGCGCGGGCTACGCCTTCATCGCCGACACCATCATGGCGCTCGATGCGAAAAACCCGCAGATTGCCGCGCGTCTGGCGACCGCCTTCCGCTCCTGGCGCACGCTCGAGCCCGGCCGCCGGGCGCTGGCCGAAGCCGCCCTCACCCGCATGAAAGCTGCGGTCTCGCGCTCGCGCGACCTCGCCGATATCGTCGACCGCGCCCTCGCCGCGCCCTGAAGGCCAAGTATTCCCGGGCCAAAACTGGCCCCACCGTCGGTTGCTGTGACTCAAATATCGGTGGGTAAGAAATTTTTAATTATTGACTCCCGGACTCTCGACAAATCAGCGGCCATGGATTCCAATCGCCACTGATTCGGACGGCGATGCGGCACATCCTTTCCGATCCAGGGTGGTAGGGGACAATCCGAACGGAGGCCTTCATGGCGCGCGCCGAAATGGCGAGTGCGTCTACGCGTGACGATTCAATCAAGGGCCTCGCTCAGTCGATCGCCAATCCGGCGTATCGGCGGCTTTTGACCGCGGAACCGCTGCTTCGCCGCGCGGTGCCGGTGCTGATCATCGCCTTTCTCGCCACGATCTGCGTCGGCGCCGTGGTGCAGGTGCTCGACCACCGGCGGCAGACGCTTCAGGACATGGTGACGACGCTCGACGCGGTCGCCGATCTTGCCGCCGAGCGGCTGGCGCAGCCGCTGAAGCAGCCGGGCGACGCTTTGGCGCGGCCGCAGGAGGTGCTGGCTCAGGCGCTGCCGCCGTGGGCAGCCCGCGCCGGTCGCCGCTTTCTGCTCACCAATGCCGACGGCACGGTGCTGGCGGCAGTCCCGGCACTCGACGACACCGTCGGCCGCCGCCTGATCGACCTGCTGGGCGCAACGCAGCCGCTCACCACCTTCGGCGCCGGTGCCGGCGTCATGGACCTCACGCTGCCCGACGACAACCGCGCGCTCGCCACCGTGCGCATGCTGAAAGCTCCATTGGGCCAGCTTGCCGCCGTGCAGATGCGAGGCGACGCGCTCGCCGCCTGGCGCTCGCTCACCATGCTCACCATCACGCTGTCAGCCACCACCGGCTTTGTCGTGCTCATCCTCGGATTTGCCTTCCACTGGCAGGCGACGCGCGCGCGCGAAGCCGACGTCATCTACGAGACGGTGCGCAGCCGCGTCGATACCGCGCTCAACCGCGGCCGTTGCGGTTTGTGGGATTGGGATCTGGCACGCGGGAAAATCTTCTGGTCGCAGTCGATGTTCGCCATCCTCGGCCTCAAGGCCAAGGACGACTTGCTCACCTTCGGCGATGTCACCTCGCTGATGCATCCCGACGACGTGCAACTTTACGATCTCGCCGCCGATCTCGCCGAGGCCCGCACAAGCGCGGTCGATCAGGCGTTCCGCATGCGCCACGCCGACGGCCACTGGGTCTGGCTGCGGGCGCGCTGCGAACTCGTGCGCCAGCCGGGCGAGCCGTCGCTGCATCTTATCGGCATCGCCGTCGACATCACCGAACAGAAAAACCTCGTGGAAAAGACCGTCGCCGCCGACATGCGCCTGCGCGACGCCATCGAGACCATCCCCGAAGCCTTCGTGCTGTGGGACGCCGATAATCGATTGGTCTTGTGCAATTCGAATTTTCAGGAGTTGCACAACCTGCCCGACGAGGCCATCACCGTCGGCGCGTCTTATGAGTCCGTGGTCACCGCAGGCTCGCAGCCCGTGGTGCGCAACAAGATTGTCACCGCCGGACCCGCCATTCCCGGCGCCCGCACATTTGAGGCTCAGCTCGAAGACGGCCGTTGGCTGCATATCAGCGAGCGGCGCACCAAGGATGGCGGTTATGTTTCGGTCGGCACCGACATCACGGCGCTGAAGACGCACGAGGAAAAACTGGTACGCAGCGAGAAGCGGCTGATGGCAACGGTCACCGACCTGCGCGATTCGCAGGCGCGGTTGGCGGAACTCGCCGAGAGCTACGCCGTCGAAAAGACCCGCGCCGAGGAAGCCAATCAGGCCAAGTCCAAATTCCTCGCCAATATGAGCCACGAGCTGCGCACGCCGCTCAACGCAATCATCGGGTTCTCCGAGATCATGGAGTCGGGCATGTTCGGCCCGCTTGGCGCCGCGAAATACAACGAATATTGCAGCGACATCCGCGGCAGCGGGCAATACTTGCTCGACGTCATCAACGATATCCTCGACATGTCGAAAATCGAGGCTGGCCGCATCCGCCTCGATTTCGAGGAGCTTGAGCTCGACACCCTTTTGGCCGACGCCATGCGCGTCGTTTCGGCGCGGGCGCAGGACAAGCGCCTCGAGCTGATCGCGAAAATCTCACCCGACCTGCAACTGCGCGCCGACCGCCGCGCCTTCAAGCAGATCGCGCTCAATCTATTGTCGAACGCGGTGAAGTTTACCCCGGAAGGCGGCAGCGTCACGGTGCGCGGACGCAGCAGCGGCGAGTGCATCGTGCTCGCCATCGCCGACACCGGCATCGGCATCGCCCGTGACGCGCTCGCCAAGCTCGGCCGTCCGTTCGAGCAGGTGGAAAGTCAGTTGACCAAGAGGCATCAAGGGTCCGGCCTCGGCCTCGCCATCGCCAAGTCGCTGGTGGAATTGCACGGCGGCGCGATGCGCATACGCTCGACACTCGGCAAGGGCACCATTGTCGTGGTGCGGCTGCCGTTGCATCCGCAGTGCCTGCTGCCGAGGGACGAGGCGGCCTAAGGCGCCGCCCCCAATATCCGCGCGAAGCTCGCCCGCACCTTAGCCTGCGTCTCGATCACTGTCGCATCGAGCGTGGCGAAATCCGGCACGTCGGCGGCGCGCGCCAGGAGGCGCAACAGCCCCACCCCCGCTGACTTCGCATCGAACGGACCGGCCAGGCACAGACGCTGGAGCTGCGTGAGGTCCTGATAAAGCTGGATGGCCGGGCGCAATACCTCGGCATCCTCGACCGGCAGCACGCCCAATTGCCAGGCCCTGTCGAGCACGCGCGCGGTCGAGGTATCGAGAATGTCGGGCAGCCGGTGCGCGTGCACGAGCTGTAGATATTGCGCGATGAATTCGATGTCCGTCAGTCCGCCCGCGGCGTATTTGAGGTCCCAGCGGTCGCCATCGCCTTTTTCCTTGGCAATCGCCGCACGCATCTCCACCACGTCGCCGGCGATCTGCACTGCGTCACGCGGCCGGGTCAACACCTCGCGGATCACGCCCTCGACGCGCGCCTTAAAGACGGGCGACGCCGAGATCACGCGCGCGCGGGTCAGCGCCATGTGCTCCCAGGTCCAGGCCTCGGTCTGCTGATAGCTGGCGAAAGCCTCTATGCTTGACGCCAACGGCCCGGCGCGGCCGGACGGACGCAGCCGCATGTCCACTTGATAGAGCCCGCCGTAATTGGTCTGCGCGGTGAGAGAATTGATCAGCCGCTGGGTCAGCCGGGCAAAATATTGCGCGCCGTAGAGTGGCCGCTTGCCGTCAGAGTCTGGATGCTGCTGGTCGAAATCGTAAATGTGGATGAGGTCGAGGTCGGAGGTGGCGGTCATTTCGCGCCCGCCGAGCTTGCCCATGGCGAGCACCGCGGTTTCCTCAGCCTTCAATTGGCCGTGCGTCAGAGAAAAATTCTCGGCGACGGCGCCATGTACGGCGCGGATGACTACGTCGGCGATGCGCGCGAAGGCTTCGCCTGCCGCCCGCGCCGTCACCGTGCCGGACAGGATGCGGGCACCGATCAGGAACATGTATTCCAGCCCGAACATGCGGATGCGTTCGAGCAGATCCTCGTCATAGCGCGCCTGCGCCAGCGCCGCCCCGAGCCGCCGGCTAAGTTCGGCGTCGTCGGGCAGCACCCCGAAAAAGCTCGGATCGACGAGGGCGTCCATCACCTCCGGATAACGCGCCAGCGTATCGGCCAACCGCGGCGCGATGCCCAGCACCAGTGCGATCAGCGCGATGAGAACGGGGACCTGTCGCAGCAGCGACAGCAGCCGCGCTGGATTGCGCAAATTGCCCAGAAAATGATCGAACCGCACCAGCGCAGCATCGGGATTGTCCGAGCGCGCCAGCTGCTCAATCAGCACCGGCAGCAACTGCATGAGTTGGTCGCGCGCCATCTCGTTCCTGAGCGAGCGGTGGCCGCCGGCAAGCCAATGACGGATCGTGCCGGACGCCTGTAGCGGCGCGCGGAAGCCGAGTTCGCCGAGCCGGTCGAGGGTCTTGCGGTCGTCCGCATCCGGCGGGAAAGCCAGCGCCGGGCGGTCGGCGCCGGGCGCGGTCTCGAACAGTCGCGAATAGTGCCGCTGCACGTTCTCCAGATGGCCGAGCAAGACTTCCGCAAAGGCGTCGCGGTTTTCGTAGCCGAGGAAATGCGCGAAGCGTTCCACCCCCGCGCGCTCGGCCGGAAGCGTCTGCGTTTGCTCGTCGTTCACCATCTGCAGCCGGTGCTCGACGGTGCGCAGGAAGACGTAAGCCGCTTTCATGTCGTCGCGCGCCTCGCCGTCGATCCAGCGGTCGTGCGCCAGTCTGTCGAGGGTGGTGAGCGTGTCGCGGTCGCGCAGGTGAGGATTGCGGCCGCCGGCGATCAGTTGCTGGGTCTGGGAGAAGAACTCGATTTCGCGAATGCCGCCGCGGCCAAGCTTGATGTTGTGGCCCTCGACGGCAATTTCGCCGTGGCCGCGATAGGCGTTGATCTGGCGCTTGAGCGCGTGCACCTCAGAGACGGCGGCGAAGTCGAGATATTTGCGCCAAACGAATGGCGAGAGTTCGTCGAGGACCGCTTCGCCCGCCGCGATATCGCCGGCGCAAGCGCGCGCCTTGATCATCGCCGCCCGCTCCCAGTTCTGTCCCCTGCCTTCGTAATACGACAGCGCCGCCGCGGTGGAGATGGCGATCGCCGTCGCGGACGGATCGGGGCGCAAGCGCAGATCGGTGCGGAACACGTAACCGTCGGCGGTGCGTTCCTGCAGCAACTTCACCAGCCGCTGCGTCAGCCGGATGAAGTACGGCGCCGCCTCCATGTCCTTCGGCAAAGACAGCGCGGCGGAATCGAAAAAGACGATGAGGTCGATGTCGCTCGAATAATTGAGCTCGAAGGCGCCCATCTTGCCCATGGCCAGTACGAAATAGCCACTGCCGTCCTGTGGACGCGCATGATCGCGCGGGTGCAGTCGCCCGCCGCGAGCGAGATCGGCGAGCAAAAATTGGACGGCGGCGGAGACGGCGGTATCGGCCAGTTCGGTGAGCGCGCGTGTTGCCCGCATCACCGGCCAGACGCCGCCGATGTCGGCGAACGCAATCAAGAGCGCGGCTTCCGCCTTCATGCGGCGCAAAAGCCGCATGGCCTGGGCTTCGTCGTCCATTTCCGTCATAGCGTCGGCGGTCCCGGCCAGCAGCACCGCCAGATGTTCGTCCGGATCGGCTTGCAGCAAGTGGAGAAAGCGCGGCGGTTCGAGGCTTGCGAGGTCCCAAAGGTAGGGCGAACTCTCGGCGAGGCTTTCGGTCAACGTGTTGAGGGTCGGATGCGCCGCGAGCAGCGCTTTAAGCGGGATGCTTTCGTCAGCGGGCAGGCCCGCCAACCAATCGGCGACGCGCTTGCGCGACGCCTTTGCATCAATGAGCTGCGGCGCCGTCTTGATACGCGTGGCGAGGCTTGCCTGCTTGCCGGGTGGCGTCATCCTGCACTCTGTACCGGCCCTCCGCGCGGCAAGGCAATGACGCTTTTGAGCCCCGGATGGTTGTCCTCAAGCGTCAACTCCCCGCCATGCAGCCGCGCCACCGCCGAGGCAAGGCTCAAACCCAGGCCCAGGCCCGGCTGCGAGCGGCTTTGCTCCAGCCGCACGAAGCGCTCGACCACGCGTGTGCGGTCGCCTTCCGCGATGCCCGGACCGCGATCGGCAACCGTCAGCAGGATGCGGTCACCTTCGCTGAGCGCGCGCACGACGATTTCCGGCTTCGCGCCGTTTGCTTCGCCGCGGTGGGCGTCGCCGTATTTGATGGCGTTGTCCACCAGATTGGCGACCGCCTGGCTTACCAGCTCGCGGTTGCCGTTGACCGGCGCCGCGGTATCGGCCTCCACCTTGAGCACAATCCCTTTTTCCTCGGCCAGCGGTTCGTACAGCTCGCCGACATCATGGGCGATCTCGGCGGCGTCGAACTCGGCCATATTGTCGCGCGCCTGGCCCGGCCTCGGCGCGCGCGATCATCAGCAGCGCGTTAAAGGTGCTGATCAGCCCCTCCAATTCGTCGATGATCGTTTCCATCGCGGCGCGGTATTCACCTTCCGATTGCGCTGTGCGCAGCGCCTGCTCAGCGCGGTTGCGCAATCGCGTGAGCGGCGTCTTCAGATCATGCGCGATATTGTCGGACACTTCCTTCAGGCCCGCCATCAACGCCTCGATGCGGTCGAGCATGGCGTTGAGGTTTTCGGCGAGGCGATCAAGCTCGTCGCCGGTGCCGGCCACCGGCAGCCGGTTGCCGAGGTCGCCGTCCATGATGTTTCGCGTCGTCTCGGTCATGGCGTCGATGCGGCGGAGCACGCGGCGCGTCACGAACAGGCCGCCGGCGAGCCCAAGCACGATGACGATCGCGACCGACCAGCGCCCGGCCGACAAGATGATGTGATAGAGCCGCTCGCGTTCGTCGAGGTCGCGGCCGACCAGCAGGCGGAAACCGCCGGGCAGCTCAAACACGCGCACCAGCGCGTCGTGCTCCGGACGGTGCGAGGATTCCGGTTCGTCGAGCCGCCGGTAGACCGTCTCGGTCCAGCCCGGCTTGTCGAGGATGCCCGGCGCCAGCGCGGTCACGTTGCCGGCGAGCGCCTCGCCGGTGAAGGTGGTGACCAGATAAAGGCTCGAGCCGGGACGCCGCGCGCGCCCGTCAACCGTGATCACCAGGCGACGGATGCCGCCGAGCCGGTATTGTTCTGACAGGCCGGTGATCTCGGCATTGACCGTATCGGTGATCTGCTCGGTAATCAGCCTTCGGGTATTGAGCGCGAAGTAGCCGAGCAGAAACGCCGCGAACAGCGCGAACACGGTCAAATAGACCAGCGTCAGCTTGAACGTGGTGGTGCGAAAGAGCTTACCGAGCGCCGTCACGGATCATGTATCCCGCGCCGCGAACCGTGTGCAAAAGCGGCTGGGAGAAACCTTTATCGATTTTTGAGCGTAAACGCGAGATGTGCACGTCAATAACGTTGGTTTGTGGGTCGAAATGGTAATCCCAAACGTTTTCCAACAGCATGGTGCGGGTCACCACCTGGCCCGCATGCTGCATCAGATATTCCAGCAAGCGGAACTCGCGCGGCTGCAGGGAAATCTCCTCGTGACCCCGGCGCACCTGATGCGACAGGCGGTCGAGCTCGAGATCGGCGACGCGTAGAACCGTCTCCTCGTTACGGCTGCCGCGGCGGCGCGCTAGCACTTCGACGCGCGCCAGCAATTCGGTAAACGAATAGGGTTTGGGCAGGTAGTCGTCGCCGCCGGCGCGCAGGCCCTTGACGCGGTCATCGACCTGGCCGAGCGCGGAGAGGATCAGCGCCGGCGTCTCGATGCCCTTTTTCCGCAGGGTGCCGATCAGCGACAGTCCGTCGCGCTTGGGCAGCATGCGGTCGACGATAAGCACGTCGTATTGACCGTCGAGCGCCATCGCCAATCCGTCCTCGCCGTCGGTGGCGCTGTCGGCGACATGGCCAACCTCGCGAAAGGCCTTCACCAGATAGTCGGCGGCGTCATGATCGTCTTCGATGACCAGAAGGCGCATGGTGGTCCGATCCGGTTGCGCGTCGGCCGTCCGGCCGGAGGCCTGCTGCCCGTGAATATCGGAATATGTGGGCATCGGTTGCACCAATCCGCTCGCCGGTCAATTCCCGGCCTGCTCTTGCCCCCGTTTTTGCCCCCGCTTTGCGCGCAGCTTAAACGCAGATACCCCCGTCGTACGCGAGGGGGTGGCGGATTTGCGTCCGCCACCCCCTCAACGACCCCACCCCAGCGGGGGCGACGGATGCCAGGGTTGGAGTTCGTGTCGAAGGCGCGTGGGCCGTCACGCCCGCTCGCCTCCGGAATTAGTCCGGGACGGGCACGAGGCCCGTCCCGTTGGGACCGTTCCGCCAGCGGGGGCGACGGATGCCGGCGGAACACCCCCAAAAGTTTTTCACCCACGCCCGACCGGCAGGGCGACAAAGCGGGTGTTGTCACCCGATTTCACCCGCAACAGCACGGTGCGTTTGCCATCCGTCCGCGCGCTGGCGATCGTCTTGCGCACGTCGGCGGGCGTTGAAACGGATTTGCCGGCGACCTCCAGGATGACGTCGCCGGTCGAGAAGCCGTGATCGGCGGCGACACCCGAGGAGTCGACACCGGTGACAACGACGCCTTCCGTACCGGCGCCGGCGACATGCGCCGCCGGGGCCAGCGTGAGGCCGAGCTTGGCAAGGTCGACTGAGCTATGCTCCAACTCGTTGTTGCCGCCGTTAGCGTTGGCTTCCTGGGAATTCGGCATTTCGCCCAGCGTCAAAGTGAGCGTCTTTTCCGTGCCTTTATGCAGCACCGAGAGCTTGACCGAGGTCTTCGGCGGCAGCGCACCGATCTTCTTGGCGAGATCGCGGGCGTCTTTCACCTCATGGCCGTCAACCGCGGTGATCACGTCACCGGCTTCGATGCCGGCTTTTGCCGCCGGGCTGTTATCCTGCGGTTCGGCGACCAGCGCGCCTTCTGCTTTTTTCAGGCCGAGGCTATCGGCGATATCCTGCGTCACCCGCTGGATCTGCACGCCGATCCAGCCGCGCGTCACCGAGCCGTGATCGCGGAGCTGGCCGATTACGCTCTTGACGGTGTCGGCGGGGATGGCGAAGGCGATGCCGACCGAGCCGCCGGAGGGCGAGAAGATCGCCGTGTTGACGCCGATCACATTGCCTTCGGTGTCGAAGGTCGGGCCGCCGGAATTGCCCTTGTTCACCGGCGCGTCGATCTGGATGAAGTCGTCATAGGCGCTGGCGCCGATATCGCGGCCGCGCGCCGAGACGATGCCGGCGGTGACCGTGCCGCCAAGGCCGAACGGATTGCCGACAGCGAGCACCCAATCGCCGATGCGCGGCACCTGATCGGACAGCTTCACATAGGGGAACGGGCCACCGTCCACTTTGATCAGCGCCAAATCGGTGCGCGGATCGGTTCCGATCACTTTGGCGGTGTGGGATTTGCCGTCGTCCGTGGTGACGTGGACGCTCTCGGCCTTCTCGACGACGTGGTTGTTGGTCACCGCATAGCCGTCGGCGGAAATAAAGAAGCCGGAGCCCTGCCCCATGATGACGTTATGCCCGCCGTGGTGCGGCGACATACCGTCGGGCATGCCAGGCGCGCCGAAACGGCGGAAAAATTCGCGCAAGCCCGGCGGGATGTTTTCTTCGTTGCCGAGGCCCGTGGTCTGCGCACCGCCATCCATCTTGACGCGGACGGAGATCACCGCCGGTTTCACCTTTTCAACGATGTCGGCAAAGCCGACCGGCGCCTGCAGCTTATGCGCCTGCTCGCTCAGGTTCTGCGCCAAAGCGGCCGGATAGCCGCCCGACAAATTGAGGCCGGGGGCGACGACGAGCGCGGCGACGCCGAGGCTGGCGATGGTGGTAGCGAGGAGGACGACGCGGCGCGCGGACAGGATGCGCCGCTTTTGCGCTGGGGTGTTCGGAGCGGGAATGACGCTCGGGTTCATCGGAAAATCTCCGTCAGGATCGAGGAAGCGCGGCTGCGCGCTGTTTCAACGATCAAGATGGAGCGATGCGCCTTACAGCGTCCTGTCGAGAGGATTAATAATTGGTAAGGTGGGAAGGAAAATGGCGTTAGAAATCAATCGATTAATCAACAATCCGTGAGGCGGCGGCTAGACCAAAGTCGTACACTGCAATTCAAATTTATCATGCGCGCATGAGGGTGCGCTCAGGGGCCGAGGCGACCTCCGCCGCCTTGCCCAGTGTCGCCGCATAGTCGGCGCCGAAAACCTTGCCGCAGAAGCGCGCTGCCGCGTCCACCTGCGACTGCCGGAAGCGGCGATCAGCGGGGCCGGCATGGCGTACGCCGTCGAGCAGCGCGCGTGTCGTGCTGTCGAGATATTGCTGCAGTTCGGTATAGGTCCGCTGCGTCATCTCGTTGAGGGCAAGCTCGCCGGCGAAATTCCGGCAAGTGCCGACGAATTCGATCAGCGCTTCGGTCTCCGCCACGTCGTCGGCATCCAGAACGGAATGCGAGCGGATCTCGTTTGCTGGCCGCGCCCGCAACAGACGCCGCACCCGGCCCGGCATGGATTCGATTTCGGATTTGAGCAGATCGGAAATATGCGTCCGTTGCGCCGCCAAGGTGCGGCCCCAGGTGCTGTCGACCGGCAATTCCAGTTCGGTGCGCAAGCCCCGCGCCGCGTCGTGGATCGTCTTGAGCAGCGCGCCGGTCGCCACACCGCGTCCGCTGCGCAATTCGCCGTGCAGTTCGCCGACCAGCCGCTCCAATTCGGCGAGCACGATATTGACCGTCACGCCGAAAGGCGTAGCGGCGACGCGCGCCGCAGCGTCGGTGCCGGCGGCCTTGATGCCGAGCCTGATCAACTGCCACGGCGCGCCGAGCCTGCCCATCACCGTGAGCAAGGCATGCAGGAACGTATCGCCATCGAAGGCGACGGTGGATTCGATCAACACCCTGGCCTGGTCGAGGCGCGTATCGGCAAGATTGGCGATATGCAGGGGCAGATGCGCGGCGAAGGTTGCCAGCGTGTCACGCGATTTGAGCACGCGCATAAGCACGATGCCGTCGTCGTATGCGCGCGGCGTGCCGATCTGCACCAGCATACGGCGCCTGATCTTTTCGTCATCGTCGGCGGCGGCAAAGGCCGCCCTGATCGCGGCTGCGGCGCGGTCCTGAAAGGCCCGGGTCATTTCCTCGGCCTTGCGCTCGTCGCCGGCGAGCAGTGCGTCGTTGACCGCAGCGGTCAGGATCGTCGTCTCATCGGGCAACAGGTCGCGACGCAGCCAAGTCCACAATGGCTCCAACGCGACGCGGGCGACGCGCCCCGGATGTTTGTGGTTGGCAATGTCGTCGACCATAAACGGCTCGAGCGGCTTGAAGAACTGCCGCGCCGCACTTCCGATGCGCGGGCCGCCGTCGCGCTGCTCGCGCAGGACCTGACGCACTTCCTGCAAGACCAGGGAAGCGCCGAGGACGGGACTGACGCCCGCGGCTTCGTCGACGCGCAGCAGGCTGCGCTCGAGCTCGCCGATCAGGATCGATCGCGCCGCCGGTTTCAGTTCACGCAGATATTTCCGCAACCGCTCGACGGCTGCCCCGTCGCCTGCCATGGCCCAGGTTTCCGGCCTCAAGTGTCCGCGTATAAGATGTGCGGTTTTGATAGCCGTCAGGCCGTTAATAAGGGATTAACCATGTTCGGCGCGGGCGCTTAGCCGAGCGGTGTCCAGCTGCCGTCCGGGTTGCGGCAGGCGGTGCCGCGCGCGGTCTGCGGCGTGCCGTCGATGTAGATGGTGTGGGTGAAGGCGCGGCAGTTTCGGCCGGCCTGCACATAGGCGGGGCCTGGCACCACGGTGCCGTAGCGGCCATCGTCCGGATTGCGCCACGACACCGGTGCGCCCGACTGGCCGTGCTCGAGCGCGTCTATCTGCGCGGCATAGGCGCGCTGCTTGTCCTCGTCGTCGAGGGAAGCGCCGATGCGATTGCCGATCAGGCCGCCGAGCAGGCCGCCGACCGCTGCGCCAGCCAGACGGTTTCCCGTGCCACCGCCGGCGACCGCGGCGCCAAGCAGCGCCCCGCTCCCGGCGCCAAGCAAGGTGCCGGTGTTTTCTTTCGGGCCCGGGCCCATTCCGTCGGGGCTACCCGCGCAAGCGGCGAGCGTAAGACCGGCAACAGCGATAGCGGCGAGTTTGGATGCGGACATTGTCGGCCCCCGAAAAGCAGAACATCGATCCGCCATTGCGGCGGAAATTGACCCTACGGAGACGGGAGGATTAGGGCAAAAGTCCGGCGGCGGTGGAATGCCCCAGTGTTTGAGCGCCTTGGGGCTCAAACCGCCGGCAGAAGGAGCTCCGCGCGCAAGCCGCCGCTAGGCGCGCTGCCGAGCTTGAGTTCACCGCCATAGAGCGCGGCAAGCTCAACCACGATGGAGAGGCCGAGCCCCGAGCCCGGCTTGGTCTCGTCCAGCCGGCTGCCGCGCTGCGCCACCTGTTCACGTTCGGACGGCGACAGCCCGCGCCCATCGTCGTCCACAACGATGCGCACGACCGCGCGTTCGCTCGCCGCATCGGGACGATCCCGCGTCACCGTGATCGTCACCCGCGACGAAGCCCACTTGCAGGCATTGTCCACCAGATTGCCGATCATCTCTTCCAGATCCGGCCGCTCGCCGCGAAAGCGCGCCTCGCCGTCGGCGTGCACCTCGATGGCGATGCCGCGGTCGCGATGGATTTTTTCCATGGTGCGCGCCAGCGCGCCGACCACGTCCGCCACGTTGGTGACGGGGCCGATCACGATCGGCCGCGCGGCGAGCCGCGCCCGCTCGAGATGGCGCGCGACCTGGTCGCGCATGATATCGGCCTGCTCCAGCACCTTGCTGGCGAAGGGGTCACGGCCATGCGCGGACGCCTCATTCACCATCACCGACAGCGGCGTCTTCAGCGCATGCGCGAGATTGCCGACATGGGTTCGCGCACGCTCGACGATTTCCCTGTTCGCGTCGATCAGCGCGTTGGTCTCGCGCGCCAGCGGCGCGATCTCTTCCGGGAACGTCCCGGTCAACCGCTCGGCGCTGCCGGAGCGGATGGCGGCGAGGCTGTCGCTGATGCGTTTGAGCGGCGCCAGACCGAAGCGCACCTGGAACATAGTGGTGAGCAGCAACACCACCAGCAGAATTGAAAACGTGATGATCAGCGCTTGGTCAAACGAGCGCGTCTCCTGCGTGATCTCGGCGGCGTCGCCGGCGACGGCAACGAGATAATGTCCCTCCTCGCCGAGATCGATATTGCGCTCGACCAGCCGCAGGCGCTGGTCCTCCGGGCCGTTGACATAGCCCTCGCGTGAACCGTCGGCGCCGGCGGCGATGCCCATGTCCTGCAGATGCGGCAAGCCCCCGTCCCACAATGAGCGCGACTGACGCACGTCGGCCTTGCCGGGATCGAGGCGTGTCACCTGCCAGTACCAGCCGGACAGCGGTAATTCGAATACGGGGTCGCCAAGCGATTGCGGGAATTTGTCGTTTGCCTCATCCGGCGAGGCGACGTCGGCCACCAGGGTGCGTAGATAGACGCCGAGCCGCAGGTCAAAGGCGTGCTCCACCGCCCGGCGATAAAGCGAGGACAGCACGATCCCGGTGATCAGCAGGATGACAACGGCCCAGGCCGTCGCCGAGACGAACAGGCGCCACGCCAGCGAGTTGGCGCGCAACCCTGAAAAGCGGCTCCTGATTGTCCCGATCATGCTTTTATCGGGATCACGCGCCGGGCTCGGCAAGCAGATAGCCGAGGCCGCGCACGGTCTGGATGATTTCGACTCCGAGCTTTTTGCGGATGCGACCGACGAAGACTTCGATGGTGTTGGAATCGCGGTCGAAGTCCTGATCGTAGAGATGCTCGACCAGCTCGGTGCGCGACACCACGCGCCCGGCGTGATGCATCAGATAAGCAAGCAGCCGGTATTCGTGGCTGGTGAGCTTGACCGGATTGCCATTGACCGACACGCGCCCGGTTCTGGTGTCGAGCCGCACCGGCCCACTGGTGAATTCGCTTTTTGCGTGGCCGGCCGAACGGCGCAGCAGCGCGCGCACGCGCGCGAGCACTTCCTCGAGGTGGAAGGGCTTGGCCACGTAATCGTCGGCGCCGGCATCGAAGCCCTGCACCTTGTCGCTCCAGCGGTCGCGCGCGGTCAGCATCAGCACCGGCATCGCCTTGCCGTTGCGGCGCCAGGATTCCAGCACCGATATGCCGTCCATTTTGGGCAGGCCGATGTCGAGGATCACCGCGTCATAGGGTTCCGATTCGCCGAGGAAGTGGCCTTCCTCGCCGTCGAAGGCGCGGTCGACCACGTAGCCGGCCTCGGTCAGCGCCGTTGTCAGCTGCCGGTTGAGGTCAGGATCGTCCTCGATGACGAGCAAGCGCAAAGCTTGGTTTTCTCCAGTCAGCGCCCGTCGATAAGCTCGCCGTTTTCGGCGTCAACAGTCGCGCGGACCACTCTGCCACTGCGCTCGAGCAGAGTCAGCACGTAGACGAGGTCGTCGCCGCGGCGGCAAAGGCGCGCGCGCACCAGTTCGCCGTGACGGCCCTGCGCATGCCGGGATTTCAGGACCTCGGCAAGGGGAACGGCCTTGTGGGTGGCGACGGCAAGGCGTTGCTCGGCCCTGGTCAGGCAGGCGCGTGGCGGCGGATCGGCGGCAAGCGCCGGGCCAGCGAAGGCCCCAGCCAGGCCGGACAGCAAAATGGCAGGAAGTGTGTGGGAGACCGGCATGGGGGGATTTTGAGCGCGTGCCGGTGAACGCGGCCTGAACGGCAGGGCGTTCAGTTTTCGAAGCCTGAAAAAGACGCATAAGCGTCGAGCGGCTCGCGCGGGGAGCGCCAGCCGTTGATCGGGGCGGCTTCGTCGGCATAGCCAAGGGCCATGCCGGAATAAACCATGAGGTGATCGGGCAGTTGCAGGAATTCGCGCACGGTGCGGTGGAATGACACCCACGCCTGTTGCGGGCAGGTGTGCAGCCCGTAGCCGCGCGCCAGAAGACAAAACGTTTGCAGGTAGCCGCCGATGTCGGCCCATTGCGCCGGCCCGTGCGCCTTTTCGCGCGCGAAGAACAACGCCACCGGCGCGCCGAAGAATTGATAGTTCCGCGCATATTGCCGGTAGCGCGCCGCCTTATCCTCGCGCGGAACCTGGATCGATTGATAAAGCAGCTCGCCGACCTTGAAGCGGCGGCTCCGGTACGGCTCCTCGAACGGCTCGGGAAAGATCGGGTAGTCGGTGCCCTCGCCTCTCGGCAGTTCAGCCGGGATGCGTGGCGCAAGCTTCGCCTTCAACGCCTCGACGCGATTGCCCCCGATCACATAGACGCGCCACGGCTGCGCGTTGCCGGCCGACGGCGCGCGGCTTGCGCGCTCGAGGATGTCGCGCACGGTTTTTTCGGGGACGGGCGTGGGCAGAAAGGCGCGGCAGGAGTAGCGCGAGGCGACAGCGTCAAAAATGTACATGGAGGGCTCCGCGGGTATGACGCATGATGCGCGGTGCGGAGCCGGAGGCCAAGAACTTAATCGCGCAGGCGCTCGCAGCGCTGGAAAAAGGCCGTGGCGGATAGCGTTCAAATCGGCGCTCAACGCCCTATTTCACCTTGCGCGGCACCACCAGCCGCATGGTGATGACCTGCACGACCTCGCCGCGCTGGTTCTTCGTTTCGCTGCGCACCGTCGCCGTACCGCGGTCCGGCCGCGAGCGCGAGGGTGTAATCTCCGTCACTTCGCTCTCAACGGTGAGCACGTCGCCGGGGCGCGTCGGCTTCGGCCATTCGATGGTGCCGTTCGAGCCGATGATGCCGCCCTTGAGCGGCAGGCCCGACTGCACCAGCAGCTTCATGGTGATTGCCACCGTGTGCCAGCCGCTAGCCGCCAGCCCGCCGAACAGCGTTTTTTTCGCCGCTTCATCGTCGAGGTGAAACGGCTGCGGGTCGAATTGCGCGGCGTACGCCTTGATCTGCGCCGCGTCGATCAGATGCGTGCCGCTGGTAAATCGCTGCCCGACGCTCAGATCGTCGAGCGTGAGCCGCGCCGCGCCAGTTTCAGCCATGACCTCTTGTCCCTCACGCCGATGTGCGGTAGTCCCTGCAATATCACCCGACCGATCGCAAGACCAACTTGCGGTTTCAGACTTTAGCCGATTGGCACATTCATCGCGCGCCCCGCGAGCGCCGCCGTTGGCTTTTGGATTTAACGAACGGCTCGCTCAAGGCGCATGGATTTCAAGTCTTACCGCATCGGACTTTTGGGGCTTTCGCTTCTGGCTCTGATCGTGGGCGTGGTGACCGGCTTCGGCGCCGTCCTCTTCCGCGCATTGATCGCGCTCATTCATAACGTCGCCTTTCTCGACAAATTCACCTTCGCCTTCGATGCCAACCAGTTCACGCCGGCAAGCCCGTGGGGGCCGTGGATCATCCTGGTCCCGGTGATTGGCGGCCTCATCGTCACGTTTCTCGTCGTCAACTTCGCAAGAGGGAAAAATTCGCCCGGTGGTCGCCGCCATCAAATCGCTGGCTTCCGCGTTCTCGATCGGCACCGGCGCGGCGGTCGGACGCGAGCGACCGATCATCCAGATCGGCGCTACGCTCGGCTCCTCGTTCGGCCAGGCCATTAACATGGCGCCCAGAATTGAGCGCGCGCACCTTCCTGCCCGTCGCGCTGGCGACCGGCGCCGCCACCTTCATCGGCCGCATTTTCCTCGGGCTGCAGCCGGCCTTCGAAGTGCCGCAAGCGCTTTATCTGCACAGCGAGCAGGCGCCGATCCAGGCGCTGCTGATGTTTGCCTTGCTCGGCGCGATCATCGGGCTTGCCGCGACCGCCTTCATCCGCACGCTGATGGTGATGGAAGATCTGTTCCCAAAAATCAAAAACCCCTATCTGCGCCACAGCGTCGGCATGCTCATGGTCGGAGTTCTGATGTACGCGCTGCTGCGCTATCACGGCGTCGACCCGTGGACCGCGACGTGGTGGTGCTGCCGGCGGAAACCGACTTTGCCGCTTTCCTGCGGCAGACCTCGGCCGGCGGCTTCAAGCACATCGTGGTGACGCGCGAGGACCGCATCATCGGCGTGCTGCGCGTCAACACCGAGTTGCGGATCGGCGTGGAAAGCGCCTATGCCGGCGTGCTGCTCGGCGACGTCGCGCAGAAGAATTTCACCGTTGCCCGCGCCAGTGACGTGGTGTTCGACGTGGTCGAGCGCGTGTGGCAGCGCCGCGCCAACATGGCGATCGTCACCAAGACCAGCGGGCGCACCCCGCGCGGCAAGGATGTCGTCGGCATGATCTTCAAGGAGCACATTGCCGATTCAGCGTCGCCGACAGCATCCGGCCCTACGGCAGTGACGTGGGCGATCGAGGCCTGACCGCGCGTCCCGCCTTTAACGACAAATCCCCATCGCTCCCGCCGCCGCCAAGGCCTGTGCTAAACAAAGTCGCATGAGACGGATCGCCATTTCGGTTTTCGCTTTGCTGCTGCCGCTGAGCCTGGCCGGCTGTTATCCGGACCAGAACGGGGACATGTATGCCTGCGAGGCGCTGGCCTCGCGCTTTTTCCAAACCTATCACGCGGTCGACCTCAATGCGCCGAGCAGCCAATACATCATCGAATGCATGCAGACGAAGGGCTACGACTTCTCCATCGCGCCCGCCGATTGCGAAAGCCGCCACGCGCTGCCGACGCAGGCCGCCTGCTACACGCCGCAAAATTGGCTGGTCGCGATCTACGACCGCTTCCGCCGCCCGCTCAAGCCCAACTGATCATTCTACCGCGATCGCCGCCGCGGCCGACATTTCCGCGGGAGCGGACGGCCCGGGACCGCGCAACGGCCGCTCTTCCAGCGCAATCAGAAACGCCATGCCGAAGGCGAGAACTAGCGCGCAGGTGAGGAAGACAAAGCGGAAGGCGTGGCCGAGTTCCGCCTCCGACGCCCCATGCGCCAGCGTATCGACCGACATGCCGGTAGTACCGCCGAGGCCGCCGAGCACGATGGCGCCGAGGATCGCCACCACCAGCGAGGAAAACAGCGCGCGGAAGAAATTCGCGGCGCCGGTGGCGATGCCCATCTGGTGCTGCGTCACCGCGTTCTGCATGCAGACGGTGGAAACCGGAAACACGGTGCCCAGTCCGCCGCCAATGGCGCACAACAGCACGAGCACCAACGCGAACGGCATCGACGCCGGCCAGATCGAAAGCGCGACGAGCGCAATGAGCGAGAGTGCAAGCCCCGCGAGCGGCAGCCGTTTGTAGTGCACGGCGCGCGCCATCATGCGGCCGGAAAGCGTCGCCGTCAGCGGCGTCGCGCCCACCAGTGGGATCAGCGCCAGGCCCGATTGCCCGGCGGACAAATGCATCACCACCTCGAAATAAAGCGGCACGTAGATGGTCATGCCGACCAGCACCGACATCATGCAGGCCCCGGCGAGCGCCGCGCAACGCACCACCGGGTTGGCCGAGAATCGTCAGTGGCAGAAACGGCTCAGCCGCCGCCAGCAGCCGCCAGGCAAACAGCGCCCAGCACACGGCCGAGCCCGCGACCAGCGCGCCGATCTGCCACGAGATCCAGTCGAAGCGACGGTTACCCCAGGACAGCGCCAGCAGTAACAGCACCGCAGCGAGTACCATCAACGCGGCGCCGATATAGTCGAGTTGGTGCTTCCTGTGATAATGCGGAATGCGCTTGAGCACGTTCGAGGTCATGCCCAGCGCGGCGAGGCCGAGCGGCAAATTGATCCAAAAGATCAGCGACCAATCGAGATGCTCGGTGAGCAGCCCGCCGAGCACCGGCCCGCCGACCGAAGCAACGGCGAATACCGCGCCGATGTAACCCTGGTAGCGGCCGCGCTCGCGTGGGCTAACGATGTCGGCGATGATGGTCTGCGCCAGCGCCATCAGGCCGCCGCCGCCCATGCCTTGCAGCGCGCGGCCAAGGATCAGCGTAGTCATGCTCGGCGCCAGCGCGCAGGCGAGCGAGCCCACCACGAAAAGGCCGATGGCCGTGAGCATCATGACGCGGCGGCCGTGAATGTCGGAGAGCTTGCCGTAGAGCGGCGTCACCGCGGTGCCGGTCAGGAGATAAGCGGTGACCACCCAGGAGATGTTGTCGAGCCCGCCGAAGTGGACGCCGATGGTCGGTAGCGCGGTTGCAACGATCGTCTGGTCGAGCGCGCCGAGGAACATCGCCAGCATGATGCCGAAGACGATCGATTTGATCTCGGGATGCGTGAGCGCGCGCTCCTTACCCTGCGCGTGCCCCTCGCGGATGTTCGCCTTGACGTTCATGGGCGCGTTTGATGCCGCGTGTGCCGCGGCAAAGCAATGGGTGAGAATGCGGGGGTGCTATGAGGGGGGGCGTAGAACAAAAGTCGCCCTTGTCGGGGCTGCCTCACCTTTTGCTTCCTTTTTCTTGCTTCGCCCGTGCTATTATTGCCGCCACGGCGCGCCCGTCACCCTCATTTTGCCTTAACGGCGCGCTGGCGCGCGGCCTTCGGTATTTTACCCGGCCAACTGACAATAAAATCCTCCAGCCGCTCCTCCGACACGTCCTTCTCGTTCGCCGCTACGCGCCCGCGCACCGAGATGCCCGCCGCATGCACCGTCTCAGGGTCGCCCGACACCAGCGGGTGCCACCAGTAAAGATCGCGCCCCTCGGCGACGAGCCGGTAGGCGCAGGTCGGCGGCAGCCAGCTGAGCCGCTTGACGTTGCGCGGGGTGAGCCGCACGCAGTCCTTCACGCGCGCCTGCCGGTGCGCGTAGTCGGAACAGCGGCAGCTCTCGGTGTTGAGCAGCCGGCAGCCGACGTCGGTGAACACTGTCTGGTTGGTGTCGATGTCGATGAGCTTGTTCAGGCAGCAGCGGCCGCAGCCGTCGCACAGGCTCTCCCACTCCGATTTCGTCATCTCGCCCAAGGACTTGCTGCGCCAGAAGGGCGGCTCGGATTCGTTCATGCCATTCCTTAACAGACGGACGCTGCCCGGCACAGTTCCGGCCTTCCCGCGCCGCGCGCCGGCCCTTTTTCACCGCAATTTCCGTTCACCCTGACGTGCGTTAACCCCTGCCCGGCATTGGCCGAAAAGCCGCCGATCGGGTAAATTGGCGCGATCTGCGGGGCGCTTTGCCGCCGGCGCCGGACAATGCGAGACACCAAGCCTTGCGCGATCTTTTTCCCGAGGACTGGAAGCCAAACCTGAAGAAGCTGCTGCTCGGGATCGACTCCTGGGTCGAACTCGACCGTGTTCCGCTCCGGCTCCGGCGCGCGCGAAGCCTACGAGCGCTATTCGACCTTCATGGACCATTTCCATGTCGCCGGTTGGCGGCGCTGGCTCGCCGAGTTCGCCTCCGAAAGCGCAACGCTCGGCACCGCCGGGCTGATCCTGCTGCTGGCGCTCGCCATCCCCGCGTTCCAGGAAACCTCCGACAACGACTGGCTGAAGAAATCCGAGCTCGCCGTCACCTTCCTCGACCGCTACGGCAATGAGGTCGGCAGCCGCGGCATCCGCCATAACGACTCGGTGCCGCTCGACCAGTTCCCCGATCATCTGATCAAGGCCGTGCTCGCGACCGAAGACCGGCGCTTCTACGACCATTTCGGCATCGATATCGGCGGCACGCTGCGCGCCTTCGTGACCAACGCGCGCGCCGGCGGCGTGGTTCAAGGCGGCTCTTCCTTGACGCAGCAATTGGCGAAAAATCTGTTTCTGAATAATCAGCGGACGATCGAGCGCAAGGTCAAGGAAGCCTTCCTGGCGATGTGGCTGGAATCGCGGCTGACCAAGAACGAGATCCTCAAGCTTTATCTCGACCGCGCTTATATGGGCGGCGGCGCGTTCGGCGTCGACGCCGCGGCGCATTACTATTTCAACAAGTCGGCGCGCGACGTCGATCTTGCCGAGTCGGCGATGCTCGCCGGCCTGTTCAAGGCGCCGACGAAATTCTCGCCCAACGTCAACCTGCCTGCCGCGCGCGCGCGCGCCAACGTGGTGCTCGACAATCTGGTCGATGCCGGCTTCATGACCGAGGGCCAGGTGTTCGGCGCCCGCCGTCATCCGGCAACGCCGGTCGACCGCCGCGACACCGACGCGCCCAACTACTATCTCGACTACGCCTTCGACGAGATGAAGAAGCTGGTCGATACCTTCCCCAAATCGATGACCGAGCGCGTCTTCGTCGTGCGCACCGCGCTCGACACCAATCTGCAGCACGAAGCGGAAAGCGCGGTGGAAAATTCGCTGCGTCAATACGGCCAGGAATACCACGCCAAACAGGCGGCCGCCGTGCTGATGGATACCGACGGCTCGGTGCGCGCCATGGTCGGCGGCCGCGATTACGGCGCCAGCCAGTTCAATCGCGCCACCGACGCGATGCGCCAGCCCGGCTCCTCGTTCAAGCCTTACGTCTATTCGACCGCGCTCAAGCACGGCCTGACGCCGAACTCGATCGTGGTCGATGCGCCGATCTGCATCGGCAACTGGTGCCCGCATAATTACGGCGGCGGCTTTGGCGGCTCGATGCCGCTGATCACGGCGCTGACCCATTCGATCAATACGGTTGCCGTGCGGCTATCGGTGATCGTCGGTGACGGCAATCCCAAGCTCGGCCGCGCCCGCATCATCCAGACCGCGCGCGACATGGGCATCACCACGCCGCTGCCCGATACGCCGTCGCTGCCAATCGGCGCCGACGCGGTGACGCTGATCGAGCACGTCGGCGCCTATGCCACCTTCCCCAATCTCGGCATGGTGGTGAAGCCGCACGCCATTCTCGAAGTGCGCACCGGCGACGGCAAGGTCGTCTGGCGCTTCGATCGCGAGGGGCCGAAGCCGCACCGCGCTCTGTCGGGTCAGGTCGCCAGCGACATGATCAAGATGATGAACAGCGTGGTCGAGAACGGCACCGGCCGACGCGCGCGCCTCGACGGCATCGCCGCCGCCGGCAAGACCGGCACCACCAACGACTATCGCGACGCCTGGTTCATGGGATACACCGGCAACTTCGTCTGCGGTCTCTGGTTCGGCAACGACGACTACACCTCGACCAACCGCATGACCGGCGGTTCGCTGCCGGCGATGACCTGGCACGCCATCATGGAATATGCGCACCAGGGCATCGAGGTCAAACAGTTGCCGGGCGTTACGGTGCCGCCGCGCCAGCCGGAAGTGGTCGCCGAGTCGAAAGCGAAATCTAGCGAGGCGCCGCCGCCGCGCCCGGTCACGTTGAGCAAGCGCGGCGCCGAGATTCTGGTGCAGGTCGAGCACATGATGGATGACGCCAGCCGCGCGCTTGGGCCGCTGCCATCGACGGTGTCGCTTACTCCCGAGAAACAGGCCGAAGCGCGGAAAAAACTTGACCCGATGGCCACGGCTCTGGAAGGCAAATCGTTCGATCTAGGCGGCCGAAACTGATTAGCCGCCGCGGCGATGCCGGCGTAACCTCGGCAAGCGTCGAATCAACCCCTCTGCCAGCGGACTGACCGTGCGACTGCTTCTCGGATCGCTCTTTGCCTTTATCGTTGCCGCGCTGGTCGGCCTCGGCTCGACGTATTTCGCACTCAGCCGCGGCGCCGCCTTTGGCGCATTGACGATCGGCAGTTGGACGGCGTGGCCGAAAAGCGGGACCGTCGATGCGGATCCTTACGCGCGCGCAACGATTGCCCGCACCGGTCAATTGCCCATGGCGCTCGGCGACGGGGTCTCGTTTTCCGCCCAGTCCGATGACCGCGGCCGCATCCTCGACGGTCGTTGCGATGTGCTGCTTTCCGGTGTCACGCCGGCGGCGCGATTCTGGACGTTGACGCTTTACAATAGCGATGGCGAACTGGTGGCCAATTCGGTCGGCCGCTACGGCTTTACCAGCGAGGAAATCATCCGCAGCGCCGACGGCAGCTTTGCCATCACTGTGGCGCCGCGCGCCAATCCGGGCAATTGGCTGCCGACCGGCGGCGTCGAGCGCTACGCGCTGGTGCTACGCTTCTACGACACCGCCATTGGCGTCGCCACCCGCGCTAGCCGCGAGGTGCCGATGCCGGCGATCAAGACAAGAGGCTGTCCATGATGCGCTGGATATTGTTGCTGTTCGGCGGCGCGCTGCTCGGCGGTATCGTGCATCTGGCGACCGTCATGGCGCTGCCGCGCACCGCCACGCACGACGCCTATTCACGCCTTGCCGCCAGCGCGCCGATCAATACCGTCGTCATGCTGCCGGCGCCGACGCCGGAGAAAGCGCTGATGCCGTTCATGGATCCGGCTTTCGTCAGCGCCGTTTGCCGCTACGATCTCGCCGCTGGCCCGCTAAAGCTGACGGTGCCGGTGAGCCCCGCTTACACGTCAGTGTCGTTCTTCACGCGATTCGATGTCGCCTACTACGCCATCAATGACCGCGCCGCCGGGCGCCGCGTCATCGAACTCGATCTGATGACTGCGGCGCAGCACAATCAGATGCCGGAGGACGAAGAAATTACCGCGGCCGACCGCTTGATTGTCGAAGCGCCGACGCCGACCGGACTGATCGCGATCCGCGCCCTGGTGCCGGAACCCGGCCTGATGCCGATGGCGCGCGCCGCTCTCGCCAATGCGCGGTGCGAGAGGACGGAAATTCCCAAAGCTGCGAAGTAGTCAGTAGACTTCGGCCACGTGCGGCCGCTGCACCGGCGGCAAGGCATTGCGGTACTGCGCATTTGCTGCCGCGAGACGATTGAGCGTGTGCTCGACCTCGGCCGCCTGCGACGACGGCGTGATAAGCACCAGCCGCTCCAGCGCGAACCGATATGACGCAACGCGTTGGCCAAGCGAGTCGCGTACCCAGGTGACGATGAGCGCGTTCTCGCGAACCCGTCGCAGCGCATTGGTCCGCTCGTAGGGGCTCAGTTCTGAAATAAAGGCAAGGCTTTTTTGCCGCTTCCCGTCCACGTCGGCGACGCGCGCCGCGGTGTCGAAGAATTGCGGCATGCGCGTGAGGTCGTTGCGGATATCGTCGGTCAGCCGCGCATAAGACGACGCCGGCGACCGGCGCGGCTCCGCCAGCAGATGGGCAGCGTAGGTGGTGCGGTCGAACCGGGTTGCCTGGTATTTGCCGGTGTAACCATATTCGCGCAGGACGTTATCCCAGCGCTGGCGATCGTAGGGCGGCTCGATCAGCGGAAAAGCGAGATCGCGCAGCTCGCGCTCGTCGTCGGTCAATTCGTAGGCCGAGGGAACACCGCCAGCGCGCGAGACGGCGGCAGGACCAACCCAGTCGTGAATGTCGTCGCGTACCAGAGAGGGCTGCACCCGGCCGAAATCGCCGTTGGGTGTGCCGCAGCCGCCCAGCAGCGTGAGCGCAGCGAATGCGAGGAGATTGAGACGCCAAAGGCGCCGGCCGGATGACGGCTGCGGGATCAAAGGCATCGCGGCTCCGGCGCTTGTTTCGATCAGCGCGCGAGGCGACGACGGCGACGGCGGCCAGCGCCGTTGCCGGAATGCGGCTCGAGGCCGTTCGACCCGTCCGGATCGCGGTCGATGCGAATGACGGGAAGGATTATGACGGTGGCCGGTTCCGTATTGGCGTCGACATATTTGCCGCCGCGTCCGTAGCCCGCCTCGTCGGGAAAACGAATGACTTCGCCCATTACAGTCCCCTTTCCGATCTGACGCACGGCCGTTCGGCCTGCTGGATCGGCGCCTTGGAGCAATTAAAGGGCGTGCAAGGTTAACGCTCTGCTAACGCGCAGCGACTATTGTGGGGCATCTCGCGTTTGTAAGGCGTTCGCGTATGACAAAATCCTCCGCCAATTCCCCGCTCGACGGTCTTGTCGACCTCGCCTGTCGCGACGGCGTCGAAATCCGCCCGACGCTGCTGCGGGTGCTCACCGATCTCTATGTGCGCAAGCACCCGCATAGCGCCGAGGAAGAGGCGCAATATGTCGAGCTCGCGCTGCGGCTGCTCGAGGCGGTCGATGCGCCGACACGCATTGCGGTCGCCAAGAGCCTGTCCACTTACGCCAACGCGCCGGTCGCGGTTTTGCGCCGGCTGATCGAACTCGCGGGCGAACAGGCCGCGCCTGCCGCTGCCGTCGCCAAGCTCAATGTGAGCAAAGCGGACGCCGCGCGGGAGCCGGAGTTGGTCGAGGCCTTCTTTGCCGCGAGCAGCGGCGAGCGCAAGCTGATCCTGACCAATCTCGCGGTGGTCGGCGAGCAAGTGCCGCGCCGCCCGTCTCCCGCTACCAGCGAGGTCATTCGCCGCCTCGAAGCGGCGGCGATGCAGCGCAATCCCGGCGAGTTTTCCCGCATGCTGGAGCGCGCCTTGAGCATCGGCCGTCCGATCGCAGAGCGGATCACGCGCGACGCATCCGGCGAACCGTTGGTGGTCGCGGCCAAGGCGCTCGGCATGCCGGCGGTGGTTCTCCAGCGCGTCCTGCTGGTCCTCAATCCGGCCATCGGGCAATCGGCCGCGCGGGTGTTCGAACTGTCGAGCCTCTACGAAGAAATCCAGCCGACCGCGGTCGAGCGCATGGTGGCGATCTGGCGTGCGGCCAGCGCGGCGCGAAAGCCCGCGCAAGGCCCGGTGCATGCGCCGGTGCTTTGGGACGACGACAAGCGCGGCGCCCGCGCCGCGGCAACGCCGTCGCAGCGCACGGCCGCGCCCCGCCGCGAAGAACAGTCGTCATGGTTCAAGGCCGGCGGCCGCTAGACCACGAACCCGTCCAGAAAATTGCGCCCTGAGCGATCCTCGGCCTCGACGATCCACAGATCCGGGTCGTAGCGAATCTCGCGCACGAGGCGCGCTTCCACTTCGGCATCCGGCACCGGCGCTGCGCCGCCGAGCACGGCCGTAAAAAACCGTTCGCCGGGGTGCGCTTCGTCGAAGGCGCTCTGCGGCGCCGGGCCATACAGAATCGCGGTGCCGTCGAGACGGCTGATCTTGATGAAAATGGCGCCCGCTTCTTCGGCGCCGCGCCGGCGCACCGCAGCGAACACGCCTTCCACATTGCAGCGGCGCAGATAGGCAGAGACCCAGATGCCGGACTTCAGGCGCATGGCCGTGACTACCACGGCTGCGGCGTCACACGCTATTCCAGCGGCCGCCCGGTCATGGCGGAAAGCTCACGCACTAGGCCATCGGAAACCTGCCCGGTCACCGGCAGCCGGTGGTCGCGCTCGAATTTCTCGATCGCAGCCTTTGTGTCGGGACCGGCAACGCCGGTCGGCTTGATCTGGCCATAGCCGTAATCGGCAAGCGCGCGCTGAACCGCCAGCACGCGGCTTGAAGGCGCCAGCAGTTCGGCGATCGGATCGTTGCGCGCTGGCGCGGCGCTGGCGTGGCCGCTTGCCGCCTTGACGTTCGACGTCACGATTGCGCGCAGCAACTGGTCGCCGGCGTCCAGGTTGAGTTTGAGGTTTGCCGCGGCGAGAAAATCGCGCGTCGCCGTATCGGTTCTCGCGCCCCAGACGCCGTCGATGGCGCCGTCGTAGAAGCCGCGCTGTGCCAGCGCGCGCTGGATGTCGGAGATGCCCTGCATGCGCGCCTGCAGCGCCGGCTCCTGCGCGGGCGGCGGCAGCAGATGCCGCGAGGCAAAGATCGGCGCCGGATGCGGCCCGTGCTGCAGAAACAGGGCATTGACGAAAATCGTCACCGTCGCCGCTACCGCCAGCACGATGCCGACGAATTCGCGCGGGTGCTCGGCAATGGCCACGGCGATGCGGCCGCTTTCGTCGCGGCCGTAGCGGTCGGCTGATAGGCGGCTGCGTTTACGCACGTTTCTTCACCGGCATTTGCGCCACGGCGGCGAGTTCTTCGGCGCGGTCGAACACCAGCTTGACCGGATCGACGGGAGGCCGCGCGCCTTCGCCGTCGATCGGCAGCTTCACGGTGACCTTGGTCCCCTCGCCCAGCCGGCTGTCGATCTTCATCTCGCCGTCATGCAAGCGCACCAGGCCCTTGACGATCGACAGGCCGAGGCCGGAACCGTCGTGGCGGCGGTCGTAGGAGGCGCGCGCCTGGAAAAAGGCTTCGCCCACCCGTTGCAGGTCGTCTTCGCCGATGCCGACGCCGGTATCCTCGACGCTGACGGCGAGCTTTGCGCCCTCGCGCAGCGCGGCAACGGTGACGCTGCCGCCGCGCGGGGTGAACTTGATGGCGTTGGAGATGAGGTTGATCAGGATCTGGTTGAGCGCGCGCCGGTCGGCGAACAGCTCCGGCAGATCGGCCGGAACGCGCGTCTTAATGTCGACGCCGGCCTCGCGCGCCTTGAGCGCAAGAATGTCGCAGCAGCTCACGATCGCTGGCGCCGGCAGGAACGGTTCCGGCGTGATCTCGAAATTGCCCGTCTCCATTTTCGACATGTCGAGAATGCCGTTGACCACCGACAACAGATGCCGCCCGGATTCGTTGATCAGCGTGGCGTACTCGCTGCGCCGCGCGGCGTCGAGATTGAGCGTGTCGTTGGTGAGCATTTCCGAGAAGCCGATGATGGCGTTGAGCGGCGTGCGCAGTTCATGGCTCATGGTGGCGAGGAAGCGGCTCTTGGCCGCGTTGGCGCGCGCCGATTCCGCCTGCGCAATTTCGATGGCTTTTTCTTGCGCCTTGCGTTCGCTGACGTCGCGCAGCACCGCCACCACTTCGCGCTCGCCGCCGCGCTGCTTGCCGTCGGCGCGATCGAGCGGCCGGCAGCGCATTTCCACCCAGACGAAATGGGCGCCGTTAGGCTGGTTATCATCGCGGCCGCAAATACGGAATTCGACCGAGCGGTCTTCACCGAGCGCCGCCGCATCGGCAAGCGCGGTGAGGTAAGCAGGCCGGTCGGCAACATGCACGCGGTCGAACAGGCCGTGGCCGTTCAACGCGGCGGCGCGCACGCCGAACAGCTGCTCCGCCGCCGGCGAAACGAACAGTACGGCGCCGCTTTTTCCGTGCCGGGTGATGACGTCGGTCATGTTGCGCGCCAAGAGGTGATAACGGTCCTCTTCGGCATAAAGCAGCCAGACGCCGATGCGGGCGAGTTGTTCGGCGCCAAGCGCCAACCCGATCGCGTAGAGAGACGCGGAGATGATCCCGAGCGCGGCCAGCGCGCCGTGCTCGCTTGCCGTGGTTATCGCCGGCGGCAAGAGTTGATAAGCGCTTAGCAGCAGCAGCAAACCCGCGGCGGCAAGAGCAATGGTCGAGGCCAGCACCACCATGCGGCGCGACGCCGAAAGTGCCGCCTCCAGCGGCACCACCACCAGCCAGATTGCGGCGAAAGACCCAATGCCGCCGGTCAGCCAGGCGACCGTCGTCACCAGGCCGGCGAGCGACAGCGAGGATAGAGCATGCGCGCTTTCGTAGCGGCCGGTGCGTGAGAGGAAATACGCGATGAGGATCGGCACCGCCAGCCAGCAGAACACGCCGACTTCGAGCGCGCTCGGCGGACAGCGAAAGGCGACATAGACCGGCAGGCTCGCCAGCACCGCGAAGCTGCCGATCAGCCGAGGCGCGAGGAAGGCGCGATGGCGCGCCGCCGTCAGCGCGTCCTGTTGCGCCGACGGATGCACCAAAGCGTCGACATAGTTCCACACCGGTGTGAGGAAACGCACGATCCCTGTCTCACGTCTTCGACGCGACGCGCCCCTTTTTTCGTGGGGCAAATGTAAGGCAACCCCGCTTAAGCGAACGCTAAAGCAGCGCCGATTACGCGGCCGCGAGGGCGCTGCCCACGTTTTCTGTCGCGCGCCGCCGCGCATTCGCCAGTCATGGTGAAATTTCTGTTGCCGCGGCGCCGTGGAGCGCTCTTGGTTACCACCACGGTAACCATGCTTGCGCACGAAAATCACCACCACGCGCGCACCGCGCGGCGGGTGATTTTCGTCGGCCAATTCCAATCGCGTAAAACTTTATGAAAATCAGCGGCGAATTCACATCGATTTTGTCCCAAAACGTCGCTTCATCGCCAACGACAGCTTCAAGCCTGTCTGCTAGTTTTAGTTCAAAGGCGGTGGAACAGCCGCCGGGGAATTATTGGGTGACGTCATGTTCTTTCTGCTGCGAATGGCGTTCTGGCTGGGCGTGGTTTGCGTGCTGCTGCCGGGCGGCGCCAAGACCGATACACCGGCGGCCAACATTGATGCGACGCAGGCGCTGACGCTCGCCGGCGCCGCGGTCTCCGACATGCGCGGCTTTTGCGATCGCCAGCCCGAGGCTTGCGTGACCGGCGGCAAGGTTGCCGTCGCCATCGGCCAAAAGGCCGAGGCCGGCGCGCGCACGATCTACGACTTCGTCACCGCCAAGCTCGCCGAAAAATCCACGCCCGCGGTAAAGACTGCCGCCGACAAGCCGGCGATCAAGCCGGTTCCGGTCATCGCCCGCGGCCCGGCGCAAGGCACGCTGACCTCGGCCGACCTCACGCCGTCCTGGCATGCGCCGGTTCCGCTGCCGCCGCGCCGCGAAGCGCGTAACGGCCGGCCCTCGGTCTAAAGCCGCGAATTTAGCGTTATTTCGCGCGCCCGACCGGCGCGCGACATTTCTTTGGCCTGATCGCCCGCCCCAGCTTATATAATGGCGCATGGCGGAAACGATCGACGGCATCCTTGAGAACTTCGCCCTGCTCGATCAGTGGGACGACCGCTATCGCTATGTCATCGAGCTTGGCCGCACGCTGCCGCCGTTGCCGCAGGCCGCGCATAGCGAGGCCAACAAGGTGCAGGGCTGCGCCAGCCAGGTATGGCTGGTGACGCACGTCAAACCGAATGGCGCCGGCGGCCCGGTCCTTTCTTTCGACGGCGACAGCGACGCCCATATCGTGCGCGGATTGATCGCCATTTTGTTTGCGCTCTATTCCGGCAAGAGCGCGCGCGAGATCCTCGATATCGACGCGCTGGCGTTGTTCGACCGCATGGGGCTACGCGAGAACCTGACGCCGCAGCGCACGAACGGTCTGCGCTCCATGGTCGAGCGCATCCGCGCCGAGGCCAAGTCGGCGCTGGTCGCGGCCTGACGCGTCAAACACAAAAACGATTTCAGAAACATCATTGTTTGACGAGCACCGGAGCAAAGCCCTCCCGATTGGCGCGTGACGCGCGTCGATACTCCATGATGCGAGCCGTCTCGTCGGCTACATGCTGGCCGAGCATCTTGGCGAGGAGGTGAAGCGTCGTGTCGATACAGAGCGAGACGCCGCCACCCGTCACCAGCATCCCGCCTCGATCCACCAGCATCGCCTCGCGCACGTCGATTCGCGGATAGGCGCTCCGCATCGCTTCAAGAGGCGACATTTCCGGGGGCACCACTTCGCGCTTAGTCGTCGCCGGCCCGTCGTCCAGCACGCCGCTCGCAGCCAATATCATGCTCCCCGTGCAGACCGATGCAATGCGGCCCGACGCATGAATGCGGCGAATGTAGTCGAGCGTGTCCGACGCCTGCGCCTGTGCGGTCCAACCCGGGCCGCCGGTGACGATGACAAGATCGCAGGACGGCGCATCGCCGATGCCGAAATCCGCGGTCACTTTCAGCCCGCTCGCGAGCGTGATCGGCCCCGCGCGCGGGCCGATCGTGCAGATCTCGATGTCCGGCGCAATCCGGCGCGCCATCGACAGCACGCCAAACGTCGCAAGATCGATCGGCTCGACGCCGTCGTAGATGAAGATGCCGAAGAGCATGATCCTCGATCCAGATTATTGGGTAAGCGTCGAACGATTGTATCATCTCCGCGCCGGTACAAGTCTGGCATCGGCCAAAGAGAAAACCAAAAAAAGTCGGTTCCGGCTCGTTCGCGGCCGAGCCATGCAGCCCCGACGTCATCTTTTGTCCGCTGTTGGTCGGTGGTCTCAACGGATCGACGCAACACTTATCGAAAGCAGAAAAGATAGAGAGCGCAGGCTGATAAGGGAAAAATGTCGTCCAGGGCTCATTGCGGCCCGAGAAACCTGGCGCTTTGGCATTGCTGGCCGCCGGTGATCTTGAAATCGATTAGACGAGCATTTGGTGCGCGTTACGCAAGTGTTGCGCCGACCGGTTGAGCTGGCTGTCAATAGCGACTTTAGCGCTGCAACGCAGAGAATGGAGGGATGTGCCACCAATAAAGCAGATAGAAAGACCGCCCCGCCAGAGGTTACTCTGACGCAGCAGCCGTTAGACCTTTTGCTCTGAACTCAGGACCGGCACAGTCGCGATGCGCAACTCGCGCACCTGCTGGCGCATTGGCTCGACGAACATTCGATTTAACAATGCAAGGCCGGCACTTGCCACTGCCGTTAGCGGCACAGCGGCAAGCAAGACAACCCAGCCACGCGGCTGGCTGAGATGAAAGATGCGCGCGACGGCAAACGCAGCAAGCCATTGCACCAGAAAAACGAAATACGCCCACTCACCGAGTGTCTTGTCCAACCGTTGAATGACTGGATGAAAGCCACGCCACGCAAAGCCGCCGACGACGATCGTAATGAGGATCGTATCGAAGTAGTAGCCCAGCCCGAAAATATAGGTGTCGGCGAAGACCCAGCCCCCGGCGAGCAGGTTCATGAACCATGCCACGAACGCGATAGCCGCGGCGCGCGGCGTGATGATCCAAATCTCGCATTTACGAAAAAAGTAGAGCAACGCGCCGACGGAAAACGGCAGCACCGCGCCTGGCGCGGTGAAGTAATACGCGCCCCAGCTTGCGCCGATGGATATGCAGGCGAGATGGTACGACAGGCCCGCAAACAACGCGACAAGTGCCCAACCCGCACTGCGCGCGACGATGAGGTACAGCAGGAGATACATGTCGACCTCGACAGCGACCGACCAAAATGGCGGCACCAGCCTGAACGTCGACTCGGTAAACTGGAGCGGTATGATCGAGAGATTGAGCAGGACGTCGTGCAATTGCGGACTGCCGTGCCAGAATTTCAGAAACTCGCCCGCTTCGGACGGCAGCAGCGCGATCACAATCAGCGTGATGCCGCTGACCAGGAAATAGGGCGGCAGCAGCCGCAGCGCACGGTTGCTCCAAAAGCGGACGCCGTCGAATTTATAAACATCATTGAGTGCCGAGGTCATGAGGAAGCCAGAAATGACGAAAAAACCACGTACGGCATAGAAACCGAAATGCGCAAAATAATCACCGCCCACAAGGTGGCTGACGACAACGAAATAGGCCAATAGCAAACGCAATAAACCGAGCATGGAAACCCTATAACCTGAGCCATCCGGGCAGCGTTGCCAGAACCAGCGCCACCAACCCAACGGTCGAGAATACGACCAGAACCAATCGCCGGCGCGCAAATGGGTCCGTGAAGTACATCCCAAGAAAGCGCGCAAGATCATGCGGGAGCAGGAATGGCGTGTGTGCTCGATAGGCGGCAAAACCGGGAAAAGCGCCGGCCAATACTCCCTCTTCCCAACGTGCCCGCGCGATCTGCAGCGTTACGATCAGTAGCAACAGCAGCGTCGCCGCGAACGAGCGATATTGCAGGACGATCGCAACAACGCCGAGAATTTCGCACAAGTAGAGGGGATGCCGGACGACCGCATAAGGACCGCCTTGCACCAGCTGCCGCGCCTCCGGCATGACGCTCAGGGAGCGGCCGAGAAAACTGACGGTCACCGCCGCCATCACATTGGCCGTGATGCTCAGGACAACGGCGACCGAATTGATAACTAGGCTCGGCGGCGCGCGCTCAAGCAGCATGAACAGAGGCACCAAGCTAACCGCCGACAGTGCGACGATGCGCGGCAGGATGCGGTCGGACTTGGCGATCGGCCGCAGACGAAACACCGGCAGGATTGCCAGCAGTGCGACAAATATCCATTGCGAGATGCGCGCCAACACCGCAATGGCGACACCGCCGTTTGGCTGCTCGAATGCGGCGGGGTTGGCTAGGATTTGATCTAAAAGGCCAAGGACGTCGCGACCTAAAACGAATAGGGAATAGGCGACAATTGGAATTCGCATTGCCCAATCGTAAAGCTGGCTTTGGTCAAGTCTGCGACGAATGCTGCTGAAAGACATCGCTGCGCCACCGTCGCACCTGCCGAAATTGAACGTGGGTCTTGCCACGCAACGAGCGCTACAGCATTCCGGGATTGTACGTAATTTGCCCGATGATCTGATTGTTGGTTAGAAATCTATGAACTGGCATAGCCGTTGTTCGGTTCTTCAAAGTCCGCCTTGGGTCGTTCGCTGCGGATTACATTTTTATGCCGAGTATATTTTGTCCAATATGGTTTGCCGCTTCAACCGGTTGCTGCAACACAGGCGCTAAATCTCCCGTCAAAAGCCGACAAACCATCGCGGTTCAGAGACTTACCTGCGTCGGCTTCGCACCAAAAGTGGGCATTACTCCGCTACACCTGCACGCTGAAACTTGCGTCGTCCGCGAGCCACGTGCGCACCGCGGCGTGATCGCTGCCGCAAACTTCGCCCGCATAGCCGTAATGGCGAGCGAGCCGCTCCAGCGCCAGTTGCAGCACGATCTTGGCCGAGCGCGCACGCGCTGGCGCGCGCCGATCACGACGTCGGTGAAACTGGCGGCGCGCTGGCCGCGGCGGCCGGAGGAAATCGGGCTCTCCCAGTTCGACGTGGTGCGCGGCATAAGCTGCGCCCGGGTGAATTCGGCGCGCAGCCGTTCGCCGGCCTGCAACTGGTGCGGCTCGATCAGCGCGCGCCCGTCGCGGCCGCGCCGGCGCGCGAGCCAGGCGAGCCAGGCTTTCGGATTCGTCGATGGCGACGCAGGCGCGGCCGTGCTCGGTCTCGATCTTCGTGTCGCTTAACGCCAGGTGGCCGGGCACGCAGGCATCGACGCTCGGTTCGGGCCGATCCGGCAGCCGGGCCGTGGGACGTAACTTTCACTTATGCTCATTGCGGCTCCTCTAGGACTTAGTCCCTAGCGGATCGCAAGCGCCAATGCAAGGAATATATTCCAGAAGCGAACCGACGCGGTGGAAAACTTTAAGGCGCGCTATTTGGCCCGGCGGCGCCGCTGCTGGCCGAGGCCCATCTGCTTGGCAAGCTGCGAGCGGGCGGCGGCGTAGTTCGGCGCCACCATCGGATAGTCGGCGCCGAGGCTCCATTTGTCGCGGTATTGCTCCGGCGTCATGTTGTATTGCGTGCGCAGATGGCGCTTGAGCGACTTGAACTTTTTGCCGTCCTCGAGACAGACGATGAATTCCGGCGTGATCGATTTCTTCACCGACACCGCGGGTTTCAGCGGCTCGCTCGGCGCATCGCTGGAATTTCCCGACACCCGCGCCAGCGCCGAATGCACCTGGCTGATCAGCACCGGGATGTCGGCGGCGGCGACGGTGTTGTTGCTCACATAGGCGGAGACGATTTCGGCAGTCAGTTCAATGAAACTACCGTTGGCGGGGCTGTCAGCCATCGACGCTGTCCTGCTCTCGATCGCGCGAATAATAAAGCGCGGTAGCGCATGACGTTACTTGCGAATTCCAATGCCCGCAAGACAAAGATTGCGCCAGTTTCGACTAGACTAAGATGATTTCTATGATGGTCTTGAAGCCGCCAAGCAAATCATCTGCGGCCGACAAAAAAGAGCCGCCCAAGCGATGCGCGCAGGCGACTCCTGGCAGCGGTGCCATCCGCCTACGAGGTCTTTTCCAGGTGGCTGCGCAGCTCATTGATCGAGGCAAAACGCAGCGTGCCCTGCGGCAGCTCGGCTTCGATCGAACCGTCGACGTAGAGCGTATAGCCCATGCCGTCGACGACGCCCGACTTGAGGATCGCCACCGCGCGCACGTCGCCCGCCGGGCGCGGCTGCCCCGGTTCGGGCTCGACGCGCATTGGCGCAGGCTCAGGCTCGGCGACCTGCGGCTCCGGCTTGAATTCGGGCTTGAGCTCCGGCTCGAATTCGTATTTCGGCTCTGATTTTGGTTCGTATTTGGGCGTGTATTTGGTCTCGGCATTGACGTCCTGCTTGGGCTCGTATTTCGCCTCGCTCCTGAATTCACCCTTGGGCTCGCTCCTTGGCTCACTGGACCCAGGAGCCTTGGCCCGGGGCGGCTCGGCCGCCGGCCACATCGCATCGAAGAAGGCATTCTGCGGCTGCCTTGCCGCCGGCATAGGCGGCGCCCGCCAGCCGGCGCCGAACGGTTCGTGACGCTTCTCGGCGCTGCCCGATCCATTCACCGCGAACGGCTGCCGCGGCGACAATGGCAACTCGTCGGTCTCCTCGACCGCGACCGGCGCTTCATCCGGGTTGTGCAAGGTCGGAGCCACGCTCTCGCCGCCATGGTCGTCCGGCGCGGTTTCGTGCTGCAGATCCAGTTGCGGCGTGGCCGACCGTTGTTCGGTTTTCGGCTTGGGCGGAAACGGAATTCGGCTCGACGCGGCCGCGCGGCGCGCGGCGGGCTGCTCGAAAGGCTCCGTTGGCCGGCCGGCGCGCAACGGCGGCCGCGTGCCGAGGGCTTCGACGACGCGCTGCAATTGGGCCACCACCGCGCCAAGTCCGAGGATCACCAGGCCGCCCATAAAGGTCGTGGCGCCGGCGGCGATCAGTGTATTGCCAAAGCTGAATTCGTTGATCGGGATGCCAAATCCGACCATGACCGCGCCGGCCACTGCGGCCACGGCGCCAACGACAAACAACAGAACCGACATACGCGTGATTATCCTCTGCTACTTCGCCAAGCTCAAAGGTCCGCGCGCGTTTACCGAGTAACTCATTATACCAATGAGAGATTTTCGCGCGGCGGCGGTCAATTCGAACTTATACCGTTAAAATAGCAAAAAATACCCTCAAACTTCATTAACGCTATTTGGCGGCCTTCTTCGGACTTTATGCCGCCGAATTTTGCCGTTTTGCGGCGGTTGCCGCCGTCTTTCGCCGCAGAAGTCGTTGCTCGAAACGCCCGCAGCGCCTAATTAGCTTAACAAGGGAACTCGCCGGGGATGTGCCGGTTTCACCCAAAGACCCGCCTATTTTGCATCATCATTTGTGGACCGAGGAGGATCTGATGTCGTTCAAGCTGCCCGATCTGCCCTACGCCTATGACGCGCTCGCGCCCTACATGTCGAAGGAAACGCTGGAATTTCACCACGACAAGCACCACAAGGCCTATGTCGACAACGGCAACAAGCTGCTCGAAGGCTCAGGCCTGGAAGGCAAGTCGATCGAAGACGTCGTCAAAGGCTCCTTCGGCAAGAATGCCGGGTTGTTCAACAACGCGGCGCAGCATTTCAACCACATGCATTTCTGGAATTGGATGAAGGCAGGCGGTGGCGGCGACAAAATTCCCAGCAAACTCAAGGCCAAAATCGATTCCGACCTTGGCGGTGTGGAGAAAATGAAAACCGATTTCGCGCAAGCCGGCGCCACCCAATTCGGATCGGGCTGGTGCTGGATCGCCATGCAAGGCGGCAAGCTCGCCATCACCAAGACGGCAAACGGCGAGAACCCCTTGGTACACGGAGGAATTCCGATCCTCGGCTGCGATGTGTGGGAGCATTCCTACTACATCGACTACCGCAACCGGCGCCCCGATTATCTCAAGGCGTTCCTCGATCACTTGGTGAATTGGGAATACGTGGACGAGCTGTTTAGCGGCGCGACCAAGTAAAGAACGCGCCGCGAGAAGCCCGACCAAGGCCACAACAGTGCTCGACCGCGCTGAACAACAACGGCCATACGACATCGCACCGCTGCGGCCCAGAACTGATCACAATCCCGGCAAGCCGTCGGTCTTCACTCCCGCCGACTGGCTTGCCGTGATCGTTTTGGCCGCCGTCGCGGCAATCGCCGCCGGGACCTTCCGCGACTATGGGCTGGGGTGGGACGACTACACCCATTCGCAATACGGCGACCTGCTACTCAAACTCTACGGCTCGGGCTTTGCCGACAGCCGCGCGCTGTCCTTCGTCAATCTTTGCAAATACGGCGGCGGCTTCGACATCGCCGCCGCGCTCGCCGCCAAGGTGCTGCCGTTCGATCTGTTCGAGACGCGGCGGCTGATCGGCGCCGCGGTCGGCCTCATCGGCCTCGTCGCGACCTGGCGGCTCGGCCGCCGGCTCGGCGGACCTATAGCGGGCCTTGCCGCGCTCGTGCTGCTCGCCGCCTGCCCGCTCTACTACGGCCACATGTTCATGAACGCAAAGGACGCGCCCTTCGCCACCGCCATGGCGGTGCTGCTTCACGGCATGGTGCGCGCCTTCTACGAATATCCGAACCCAAGCGCACGGACCATGGTGCTGGCCGGCGTCGGCCTGGGCCTCGCCTTCGGCTCGCGCATCCTCGCCGGCGTCGCCGCGCCCGAGAGTATCGCCGCGCTGTTATTGATTCTCGCCGCCGATGCGCGAGCCGTGGGCTTGCGCCGTGCGATGCAGCGGCTCGGCCAATTCGCCGCGCGCATGTGGCCGGCGCTGCCGCTCGGCTATCTGATCATGGGCTCGTTATGGCCATGGTCGGTACTCTCGCCGCTCAATCCGCTTTACGCCGCGGAGTATTTCGACAAATTTTTCGAGAAGCCCTGGCGGGAAATGTACGAGGGCCGGCTGATCTCCGTCCCCGACATGCCGCCGAGCTACCTGCCGCATCTGTTCGTGCTCAAGCTCCCGGAAATCCTGCTGGCGCTCGGCCTGATCGGCCTCATCGGCGCCTTCATCGCCGCGGCTTTGCCCCGCACGCCACTCAACCGCCGCGCCAGCCTGCTCGCGGTCGCCCTCGCCGCCGCTTTTCCGGTAGCGCTCGCCATGCTCGCCCGGCCGGCGCTCTATAACGGCTTACGGCATTTTGTTTTCGTGGTACCGCCCTTCGCCGCGCTTGGCGGGCTTGCCGTGGGCTGGCTCGCCGAACGCGCAAAACCGCACGGCAGAGCGGCGCTGGCCGCGCTCGCGGCCGTCATCATCGCCGGCGTCTCCTTGCCGGTGATCGGCATGGTGCGGCTGCACCCTTATGAATACACCTACTTTAATCTGTTCGCCGGCGGCGTGCGCGGCGCGCAGAAAGACTACATGCTCGACTATTGGGGGCTCGCCTTCAAACAGGCGGCCAATCAGTTGCGCGAGGCGCTGAAGGCCGGGCACGACCAGCCGCCCAAAGGGCGAAAATGGGTGGTCGCGATCTGCGGGCCGCAGGCGGCGGCGCAGGTCGATCTCGGCACGGACTACGACACGACGTTCAACGAAAAGCAGGCCGATTTCGCCATGGCACTCGGCACGTTTTATTGCAACTACCTGCAATCAGCCATAATGGCGCAAGTCATCCGCGACGGCGTGGTCTATGCGACTGTCTATGACCTGCGCGGCGGGCCGATGCCTAAGCTCTTGACCGTGCCGCCACCGTGAGGGTCCCTACTTTTTCTTTTTCAAATGCGCGTCGCGCTCGGCAACGAGCTTGTTGAGTTCGGCGGTCTGCTCGGCGATCCTGCCGGACGTTCTTTCCTCGTCGCCGCTTCCTTGCGCGCCGGCCGCCTGCTCGACGAGCTGACGGATATTGTCACGCAGGATGGCGATACGATCTTCGAGTTCGTCAAGCGACAGTCCGCTGTTCATCGAGTATCTCCGGCATTCGTTGTATTCGGCATAGACTAGCGCGGCTCTTCCCCGTTTACCACGGTAACGAAAGGCCGCCTCACGAATGCGCGTAGGCCCAATAAAGCTCGCGCGCCTTACGGTAGAGCGGACCGGGCTGCAGCGCGCGCTCGCCGATGCGGGTGATGGGCAGCACCTTGGAGGCGTTGCCGGTGGAGAATATCTCGTCAGCGTTTTCGAAGTCCGCGTAGCCTAATACCGTCTCGACCACCGAAATTCCGGCGTCGCGCAACAGGCCGATCACGCGTTTGCGGGTGATGCCAGCGAGAAACGTGCCGTTGGGAATGGGCGTGAACACCACGCCGTCCTTGCCCATGAAGGCATTGGAATTGGCGAACTCAGCGACATTGCCGATGACGTCGCGCACCAGGCAATTGTCGAAGCCGCGCGATTTCGCCTCGAACAGCGCGCGCGCGTTGTTCGGATAAAGACAGCCGGCCTTGGCATCGACCGGCGCGGTATCGTGCGTCGGCCGGCGGAACGGCGACAGCGTCACCGAGAAGCCGTCCGGCTTGCGCATCGGGGAATCGTAGAGCGTGAGCGCAAAGCGCGTCGAATCCGGATCCGGCGGCAGGGCCTGCGGACCAGCGCGCTCGGCCCAATACATCGGCCGCACGTAAAGCGTGGTGTCGGCGGGGAACTTCTTCATGCCCTCGCGCGTGAGCCCGATCATTTCCTCGGCCGAGACGGTCGGCTTGAGATACATGGTCTTGGCGGAGGCGTTGACGCGCGCGCAGTGCAAATCGAGGTCGGGGGTCACGCCCTCAAAGGCGCGGGCGCCGTCGAACACCGAAGACCCGAGCCAGACCGCGTGCGTGCGCGCGCCAAACAGCGGCACATTGCCCTCATGCCACTGGCCATCCAGAAACGTCCAGGTCGCCGACAAGGCATTCGGCAGCGTCATTGTAATCTCCATCGCCGCGGCGCGCCGGCGCAGGGGTTGACCCGCACCAGCCTGATGGGCTTTCCCTAGCGGGGCGGCATCATCTTACGCCAGCGCCGGCGCAATAGCCCAATGCGATTTGCTGATGGGAGGCATTCATGGCCATTTTCGTTTTTGACGCCTACGGCACGCTGTTCAACGTGCACGCGGCGATCGCCCGCTTTCGCGCCGAGGCCGGCCCCGAGGCCGACCGCATGTCGGAGGCGTGGCGGGCAAAGCAGCTCGAATATTCTTGGACGCTGACGCTTGCCGGCCATTACACCGATTTCTGGACGCTGACCGAGCGGGCGCTCGACTATTCCCTGACGCGCTTTCCCTCCGTCGACAAGGCGCTGCGGCCGAAATTGCTCGAAGCCTATTTCCAGCTCGATGCCTTTCCGGACGCCAAGGCGGCGCTGCGCGCGCTCAAGGCCAAGGGTCACAAGACAGGTATTCTCTCCAACGGCTCGCCCAATATGCTCAAGGGCGCTGTGGACAATGCCGGCGTCGGCGCCGATCTAGACGCCGTCCTTTCGGTGGACGCGCTGAAGATGTTCAAGCCGCGGCCGGAGGTTTATGGCCTCGTCACCGACTACTTCAAATGCAAGTCCTCCGACGTAACTTTTGTCTCGTCGAACCGCTGGGACGTGATGGCGAGCGTCTCGGTCAGCTTTCGCGGGCTATGGGTCAATCGCGGCAAGATGCCGGACGAATATTTCGATTTTCCCCCGCACCAGGAACTGGTGGATTTGAACGGTTTGATCGCGCTCGCCTGAATGCCGCCGCGGGGCTGGCGTCACCGCCCCGGCCCGCTTATATGCGCCGGACCGATTTGCCGCCGGGCGCTCATCAATGCCACCCATCATTTCCATCAGCAACCTGTCCAAGACCTACGCGACCGGCTTCCGCGCGCTGACCAATATCAATCTCGATATCCGGCAAGGCGAGATCTTCGCTTTGCTCGGCCCCAACGGAGCCGGCAAGACGACGCTGATCGGCATCGTCTGCGGCATCCTGGTGCCGAGCGCCGGCAAGATCACCGTCGGCGGCCACGACATCCTCGCCGACTACCGCGCCGCGCGTTCGCTGATCGGGCTGGTGCCGCAGGAGATCATGACGGCCCCATTCGATACGGTTTGGGCGGCGGTCACTTTTTCGCGCGGACTATTCAATAAGCGGGATAACCCGGCTTACCTGGAAAAGGTACTCAAGGATCTGTCGCTCTGGGACAAGCGCCATTCGAAACTCGTCGCGTTGTCCGGCGGAATGAAGCGGCGCGTTCTCATCGCCAAGGCGCTGGCGCACGAGCCCAACATTTTGTTCCTCGACGAGCCGACCGCCGGCGTCGATGTCGAATTACGCAAGGACATGTGGCAGGTGGTGCGCGATCTGCGCGCCTCCGGCGTCACCATCATCCTGACGACGCATTACATCGAGGAAGCCGAAGACATGGCCGACCGCGTCGGCGTCATCAACAAGGGCGAGATCGTCCTCGTCGAGGACAAGGCGGAGCTGATGCGCAAGCTCGGCAAGAAACGCCTCACCTTGCAGGTCGCGAACAAGCTCGACGCCGTTCCGGCCGCGCTTTCCGGCTTCAACCTGACGCTCGGCGACGGCGGTCATGAACTTGTTTACGACTACGATACCAAGGCCGAACGCACCGGCGTTGGCACGCTGCTCGGCGAATTGAGCAAGGCCGACATACGAATTCGCGATCTGCATACGACGCAATCTTCGCTCGAGGAAATCTTCGTCGGCCTCGTGCAGGAACCGCGGCCAGCGCCATGAACTTCCGAGCCGTTGCAGCCATCTACAAGACCGAGATGATGCGGACGGGCCGCACGCTGGCGCAAAGCATCGTCTCGCCGGTCATTTCCACTGCACTCTATTTCGTGGTGTTCGGCGCGGCGATCGGTTCGCGCATCAGCCAGATCGACGGTGTCGCCTACGGCGCCTTTATCGTACCGGGGCTGATCATGCTGACGCTGCTGACGCAGAGCACGATGAATGCCAGTTTCGGCATCTATTTCCCACGCTTCATCGGCTCGATCTATGAGCTGCTCTCGGCGCCTTTGTCCTACTTCGAAATTGTGCTGGGCTTCGTCGGCGCCGCGGCGACCAAGTCGATCATGCTGGGACTCATCATTCTGGCGACATCCTTCGCCTTCGTGCCGATCCATATTGCGCACCCGTTCTGGATGCTCACCTTCATGGTTCTGACCGCAGTAACCTTCAGCCTGCTCGGCTTCATCATCGGCATCTGGGCCGACGGCTTCGAGCAATTGCAGATCATCCCGCTGCTGATCATCACGCCGCTGACGTTTCTCGGCGGCACCTTTTATTCGACCAGCGTGCTGCCGCCGCTGTGGCGGATGATTACGCTGTTTAATCCTGTGGTTTATTTGATCAGCGGCTTCCGCTGGAGCTTCTTCGAGATCGCCGACGTCAATGTCGCGGTGAGCCTCGGCATGACGCTGTTCTTCCTTGCCGTCTGCCTCGGCATCATCTGGTGGATTTTCAAGACCGGCTACCGCCTGAAGAACTGATCGGGCGCACGTTGTTGCTTCATTTACCGTTGCAAGCCAGCATTATCGCGGCTTGCCGGCACTTCAGGGATTGTTAAAGCAAGCTCACTAGCGTTGAGACGCTTGCCGATCCGCGTGTGAGCCGATGCGGGTCGCGGCCACAGAATGTGGTCCCAGACGCCATGAATGCCGAATTTTCATTTTTCCAAGAGGTCGAGCACGCCGTCACGCAAAGTTCCGGCCAACGGCGTGCCGCCATGGCTAGCCAGCTCACCGAGCTGTTGCTCGCGAACTCGGACCGATATTCGATCGATGAAATGACGTTGCTCGACGACGTCTTTGTCCGGCTGGTCACCGCAATCGAGGAATCCGCCCGCGTCTTGCTTGCGCAGCGGCTGGCGCCCCTGTCCAAGGCGCCGCCGAGGATCCTTCGCGCCTTGGCGTGCGACGATGCGATCGAGGTCGCGTTTCCCGTTCTCACCCAATCCGAAGCGCTCGACGATTGCGCCTTGATCGAATGCGCGGCAGCAAAGAGCCAGGATCATCTGCTGGCGATTTCGCGCCGCAAGACCCTCGCCGCATCCGTCACCGACGTGCTAGTCGGGCGTGGCGACCAGCGTGTCGTGCTGAGCACGGCGCAAAATACCGGCGCCAAATTTTCCGACAGAGGCTTCGCCGTCCTCGTCAATCACGCGAGTGCGGATGAGCGGCTTGCCGTATGCGTTGGTTCCCGGCCGGATATTCCAGTGCGGCTGTTCCGGCAGCTCCTCGATTCAGCTTCCGACGTGGTCCGCGCAAGACTGACGGTGGAAAGCCCGCACCTCAAGGGCGAGGTCGACCGGGTGGTCGCAGGCGTTGCCGCGAAAATCGAAACTCAGTCCGCCGTGCTGTCGCCGAAATACGCAGCGGCCCATGCGCTCGTGGACTCTCTGAACCAGGCGGGAAAATTGAACCCCGCAAAGATCGAGGCCTTCGCCACGGCTGACCGCTTCGAAGACACCGTGGCCGCGCTCGCCCTCATGGCGCGCCTGCCGATCGATGTCTTCGAGCGCAGGCTGAACGAAGACTTTGTGCCGTTTCTGCTTATTGCGGCCAAGGGGACAGGACTGTCCTGGCTGACGGTCCGGGTCATCCTGCTCATGCTCGGCACCCGCCATCATCGCTGCACCGAAGCCGACATCGACAAAGCCCTGGTCGACTTCCAGCAGCTCAGCCGGCAGGCCGCACTGAGTGTCTTGAATGTCTGCCGGGACGCGGGCGTAATCTGAGGCACCTTCAGCTCGCGTCAATATTTCTGCGGCACATAGAGCTCGGCCGGAATGGTTTTTCTTTCATAATTCGGATCGAACTTGCGCTCAGGCAGCGTAATTTCCTTATGCGGCACCGGCTCATAAGGGACTTGCTTGAGTAGGTGATCGATGCAATTTAGCCGCGCCCGCTTCTTGTCGTTGCCTTCGACAATATACCAGTGCGCTTCGGCAATATTGGTGCGGGCGAACATTTCCTCTTTCGCCTTGGTGTATTCCTCCCAGCGCACTCGCGACTGCAGGTCCATGGGGCTGAGCTTCCATTGCTTCAGCGGATCGTGAATGCGCATGAGGAACCGCATCTGCTGCTCCTCGTCGGTGATCGAAAACCAATATTTGATAAGTGTGATGCCGGAGCGCACAACCATGCGTTCGAACTCCGGCACGTCCTTGAAGAACTGCTCGACCTCACCGGCGCTGGCAAAGCCCATGACCCGTTCCACGCCGGCGCGATTATACCACGACCGGTCGAACAGCACGATTTCGCCGGCGGCCGGCAAGTGCGGCACGTAGCGCTGGAAATACCATTGCGTTTTTTCGCGGTCGGTCGGGGCCGGAAGCGCGACCACCCGGCAGACGCGCGGATTGAGCCGCTGGGTAATCCGCTTGATGGCGCCGCCCTTGCCGGCGGAGTCGCGGCCCTCGAACAGCACGAGCACCTTTGATCTGCTGTGGACGACCCAGTCCTGCAGCTTGATCAGCTCGGCTTGCAGCTTGAGCAGATGATGGAAATACTGCCGCCGCTCGATGGTCGGCGGGTGGGTCCGCTTGTAGATCTTGCGCAGCTCTTCCGAGAGCGCGGGCTCCGACAATTCGAGCTCGTAGTCCTCGTCGAGCGTGTCGGCAAGCTCGGCCTCGAGCCAGTCGTGGCTGGCGGCTTTTGCCTCGGGCTTGGTGATCTGGTTCATAGTTTTCCCCAAATCGCCCGACAATGCCTTTCCTGCACTACGGTTTCATGACCGCCAAACGGGAACGGACCGCCCGTAATACGCGCGCAGCCTTTTCAATCCTCACCTGGTCGCGAGCGCGTCGAGGATGCGCGCCCAGGAGCGAATGCCCTTGTGGTAGCTGGTCAAGTCGAACTTCTCGTTCGGCGAATGCACCCGGTCGTCGTCGAGCGCGAAGCCGACGAGCAGCGAATCCATCCCGAGCACGTTCTTGAAGTCGGCGACGATTGGGATCGAGCCGCCGGCGCCGACGGTGACCGCCTTGTGCCCCCATTCCTCGGCGAGCACGGTGCGCGCCTTGTTCAGCGTCGGATTGTCGAACGAAAGCTGCAGCGGCGCGGCGAGGCTGAAGTTGCCGAACTCGACCTTGCAGTCCGCCGGCATGCGCGCCTCGACGAATTTACGGAAGTTGTCGCGGATTTTTTCCGGGTCCTGCTGGCCGACCAGCCGGAACGAGACTTTCGCCGAGGCCTGACCGGGGATGACGGTCTTTGCCCCCTCGCCGGTATAGCCGCCGATGATACCGTTGATTTCGGCGGTCGGCCGCGTGGTGATCTGTTCGATCAGCATGTGGTCCTTCTCGCCGGCCGGGGTCTTCAGGCCGATCGGGCCGAGAAATTTATCCGGCGTGAGATCGAGGCCTTTGAGATCGGCCTTGATGTCGGCCGGCAGTTCCTTCACGCCGTCGTAGAAGCCGGGAATGGTGACGCGGCCGTTGTCGTCCCACATGGCGCCCAGGATTTTCGCCAGCAGCCGGATCGGGTTTTGCGCCGCGCCGCCGAAGACGCCGGAATGCAGGTCGCGGTCGGCGCAAGTGACGTTGACCTGCTCATAGACAAGGCCGCGCAGCGAGGTGGTGACGGCGGGCGTTTCCGCGTCCCACATGGCGGTGTCACAGACCAGGGCCAGGTCAAGCTTGAATTCGGCGGCGTTGTCACGAACGAATTTGAACAGGTTCGCTGAACCGCACTCCTCCTCGCCCTCGATCATCGTGGTGATGTTGAGCGGCAGCTTGCCGGTGACAGCCTTGAAGGCGCGGCAGGCCTCGATGAAGGTCATGGCCTGGCCCTTGTCGTCGCAAGCTCCGCGCGCGACGATGATCTTGCGCCCACCCGGCAAGGTTTCGATGCGCGGCTCGAAAGGCGGCGTTTTCCACAGGTTGAGCGGATCGACCGGCTGCACGTCGTAGTGGCCGTAAAACAGCACGCGCGGGCCGGATGCCCCATTCGACTTGCCGACCACCACCGGGTGGCCCTTGGTCGGGCGCACCGATGTGTCAAAGCCTATGGACTTGAGGTCGCCGGCGACGTGCTCGGCGGCGACAAGGCATTGCTCCTTGTAGGCCGGGTCGGTGGAAATCGAGGCGATGCGCAACAGCGCGAACAGCCGCTCGACGCTTTGGTCGATATCCTGGTCTATGCGGGCGAGAACCGCGTCGAGTGTGCTCATGGGGGGCTCCGTTAATGGAGCGCCCACGCTAGCAACGCTCATGCGGCCTGGAAAGCGCTGTCAATGCAGCTTTGCCTTGCGGAAATCGGCGAATTCGGCCGCCAAATGACCGGAGACGCCTGGATGAAGGGCCAGCGGCCGGCGCATCTTGGCCATTCGCGGGGTATGGCGGCGTTGCAAGGCCGCTCCCATGCGGCGGACAAGCATCTCCGGTGAAATCTCCGCCGAGATAGCGGCTTTGTAACCGACGCGGCGGGCCATCCGTTGCAAATAAGGGGTTACGACCCGGACAAGCACCAGCGACGGTACGCCGCTCTCGCGTCCCGGTGCCGCGATTTCAGGCGCGGGCGCCGCATCGGCCGCCATATCGTTTACCGCCACCAGGCACAGATTGGCGTAACCGAAAAGGCAGAGGCTCCGCGCCTCCTCGATACTGGTCACGAATGTCGCCTGCGCCACCCGGATGCGGCACAGTTGGGCCGCCAGTTGCAGGCTCTGATCGGCGCCGGCCACGACCACAACACGCGCGCGTTCAACCGACTTCATGACGCAACCCTCTCCTCAAGCCACGCTATAGGCGCCACAAGACCGCTCGAACCGTAGATGCAAATGATCCTTTTCGTTCAAGAATTCAAAAGCATATCCGGGCGTAAACACCCGCAGGTGAGAAAGAATACTGATCGCAGTTCTACGGATACTGCTAACGGTATTGGCGAACTACCGGCGAAATTGCGCGTCTCTGCCGGAATATCTTCGACGAGATCATGGCTGAGGCGCCGGCTCGACTTGCCCGCGCACGCCGAGCGGGTGAGATCGCGCAGGAGATAAGATTCCGCATGACGACGGCGGCGCAAATCACGAACATATTTTCACTTGACACGCGGGCGCGACAATGCGCTCGCGCATCGCGGTCTCGCGGAGAATTCTTTGTAACACGCTTGTCATCATCGGCGCGCGCGTTCAATATGACGGCAACTCACCATAGTGTGGGGGCGTGAGGGGAACATGGATGAGTTGGTCGCGCGTCTCGTCGCCAATGTCGGCGTCGACAAGACAGCCGCCGAAAAGGCCGTCGGCATCATCCTCGACTTCCTGCAAAAGGAGGGCCCAGCCGACAAGACCCAGGCCCTCATCGACACGCTTCCCGGCGCGGAAGCGCTTATCAAAGCTCAACAAAATGACGGCGGCGGCTTTGGCATGGGCGGCATCATGGGCGCCGGCACCAAGATGATGGCGGCGGGGCTGAGCATGGCGCAAGTGCAGGGCGTTACCAAGGAAACCATCGCCTTTGCGCGCGAAAAGGTCGGCGAGGACGCGATTGGTGAAATTGTCGGCGCGATCCCGGGGTTGAGTCAGTTCGTTTGATCGGTTTTTTCTAAAGACGAAAAGTAAGCAGCGTCAAGTCAGGAGGCACGGATGTCTTACCCCATCACCGACATTGAAGGAATCGACGAAGTAGCGGTGTCGGTTCTCAAGTCGGTGGGCATCCGCTCGACCGGGGCGCTGCTGGAGGCCGCCAGCACGGTGAAAGGCCGCAAGGCGCTGGCGATCAAGACCGGATTCGACGAAAAGCAACTGCTGTGCTGGGCCAACGTCGCCGACCGCATGCGCGTCAGGGGCATCAGCAAGGAATACGCCGGGCTGTTGCAGGCCGCCGGCGTCGACACGGTCAAGGAGCTCAAATACCGCAACCCGGAGAACCTCGCCCACGCCATGGCCGATGCCAACCGCAAGCGCAAAATGGTGCGCCTGTTGCCTTCGAAAAAGGTGGTTGGGCGCTGGATCGAGCACGCCAAGAGCCTGCCGCTGAAAATCACCTATTGACGGCTTTGGTCCGCTTGACAGCCCTAGCCTGACCCCGCAAATCGAGCGGCATGGCCCTTCCCCACCCTTTTGCAGTTACGGCAGAATCCGTGCGTAGCGGCGCGCCGGAGGCGCTTTCCGCCCTGCTCGCCCTGGGCCGGCCGCTGGTCATGGGCATCCTAAACGTCACGCCCAACTCCTTCTCCGACGGCGGCCGTTTCCTCGATGCCGATGCAGCCATCGGCCGCGCCGCCGCAATGGCCAGTAACGGCGCCGACATCCTCGATATCGGCGCGGAATCGACGCGGCCCTACGGCGGCGCCACGCCTGTGTCGACCGAAGAAGAGTTAAGGCGCCTCACTCCGGTTTTGCCGGCGGCGCTCAAATTCGGCCCGCCGGTGTCAATCGACAGCAATAAGCCGAAGGTTGCCGCCTGGGCGCTCGACCGCGGCGCGGCGATGGTCAACGACGTCTGGGGACTGCAGCGCGATGCGGGGATGGCAAAACTTGTCGCAGCGCACAACGTGCCGGTCATCGTGATGCATAACCGCGACGCCGCCGATCCCGCCATCGACATTGTCGCCGACGTCGCCGCATTCTTTGCCCGCTCGCTGGAAATCGCCGAGCAGGCCGGCATCGGCCGCGACAAGATCGTGCTCGATCCCGGCATCGGCTTTGGCAAGACGCCAGAGCAGAGCTTGACTTGCATCGCGCGGCTCGGCGAATTTGCCCGCTTCGGATTGCCGCTGCTGGTTGGCGCCTCGCGCAAGCGCTTCATCAATTCGGTGACGCCTGCGCAACCGGACGAACGCATCGGCGGCTCGATCGCCACCCATCTGCAAGCGGTGAAGAACGGCGCGTCCATCGTGCGCGTGCATGACGTGGCGGAAACCGTGCAGGCGCTGCGCGTGACGGCGGCGATCGAGGCAGCGCGATGAGCGACAAAATCTTCATCAGCGGATTGTCGCTGCATGCCTATCACGGCGTCATGCCCTATGAAGGCAAGGTCGGGCAGACCTTCACTATCGATCTCGCGCTGTCGATCGATTTGTCCGCCGCGGCGCGTTCCGACAAGGTGATTGACACGGTCTCCTACGACAAGGTGGTGCAATGCGTAAGCGCGGCGTTTTGTGCGCAGAAATTCAAATTGATTGAAGCGGCGGCGGGCCGCGTTGCCGACGCGGTATTGGCCGCGTTCCCGCGGGTGCGCGAGATCGAGGTGACGATCCACAAACCACACGCGCCGATCGCGGCGAGCTTCAGCGACGTCGGCGTCATGCTGACGCGGACGCGGAGCGCGGCCAGGCCATGACCGAGGCGTTGATCGCGCTCGGCGGCAATGTCGGAGACAGCCGGGCTATTCTCGATCGCGCCGTGTCCATTTTTTGCGACGGCATCACGGTCAAACTGACGGAGCGCTCGTCCGACTACCGCACGCCGCCCTGGGGGTTCAAATACCAACCGCCTTTCATCAATCTGTGCATCGCGGTGGAGACCACGCTCAGCCCGCGCGACCTCCTGGCGCGAGCGCAGGGGGTGGAGCTTCAGCTCGGCCGTGACCGCGCGCATGAAAAGCGCTGGGGTCCGCGCACCGCCGACATCGACATTCTTGCCTACGGCAATGTCAGGCTCGACGAGCTTGGTTTGACCCTGCCGCACCCGCGTCTTCTGGAGCGTGCCTTTGTTTTGGTGCCGCTCGCCGAAATCGCCGGCGGCCGTGTGATTGCCGGCCGCACGGTCAAGGAGACGCTGGCCGGGCTCGACACATCAGGTATTGAACGCTTGCCGCCGCGCGCATGACGGGCATGTAAATTGCTTTAGCTCAATGGCGACAATGCCGCGTTTATGGCAGTTTCCGCCGATGGATGAGCAACTCCCACTCGCAGCCGAATTTCCCGCCACCAGCGAGACCGATTGGCGCAAGCTGGTGGAAGCGGCGCTCAAGGGCGCTTCGTTCGACAAGAAGCTGGTCAGCCAGACCTATGACGGCTTGCGCGTCGAGCCGCTTTATCCTCGCGCCGTAAACGCCAGGCCGGTTGCCGGACGAGCGCCGGGCGCCGCCTGGGCGATCATGCAGCGCGTCGATCATCCTGATCCCGCGGCGGCCAACGCGCAGGCGTTGCAGGATCTGGAGAATGGCGCCAATGGCTTGACGCTGGTCTTTGCCGGCTCGCTCAACGCCAACGGTTACGGGCTCGACGCCGCGCCGGAGACGATTGCGCGCGTGCTTGAGGGTGTCGATCTCGATGCCGGTATCACCATCGACTTTAACCTCAGCCCGCCGACGCGGGTGGCGGTCGATCACGTCGCGGCGCTGGTGAAGGCGCGCAAGCTCGATGCGGCCGCGGTCGACCTGCGCGGCAGCCTCAATCCGATCGGCGGCTTCGCCGCGGCGGGCTCAAGCGCAAAGCCGTGGTCGGAACTATCAAAAATGCTCGCAACCGCCGTGCGTAGTTTCGCGGCCCAAGGCTTTCGCGGACCGTTTGTCGTCGCCGACGGACGCATCATCCACAATGCCGGCGGCTCGGAGGCGCAGGAGCTGGCCTTCGCCATATCGGCGGCGGTGGATTGCCTGCGCGCGCTCGATGCCGGCGGGGTGCCGCTCGATCAAGCGCGCTCCATGATCTATTTCAGGCTCGCCGCCGATGCCGACGAGTTTCTTACCATCGCCAAGTTCCGCGCCATCCGTAAATTGTGGACGCGCGTGGAAGAAGCCTGCGGCCTTGCGCCGAAGCGGACGACGGTCACTGCCGAGACAGCATGGCGCATGCTCACCAAGCGCGACCCCGACGTGAACATGTTGCGCTCTACCATCGCGGTTGCAGCGGCCGGCCTCGGCGGCGCCGACAATATCGTGGCGCTGCCGCACACTTTGGCCGTCGGACTGCCCAATGCCTTTGCGCGGCGCATCGCGCGCAACACGCAGCTCATATTGCTCGAAGAGTCTAACCTCGCGCGCGTCTCCGATCCCGCCGCCGGCTCCGGCGCCATCGAGGACCTGACCGGGAAGTTGTGCCGCGCCGCCTGGGCGCTGTTCCAGACCTGGGACGCGGCCGGAGGCGCCTGGGCCTCACTGGAACAGGGCCTCATTCAGTGCGAGGTCGCAGGCATTCGCGCAGCGCACGAAAAGGCTATTGCCCGCCGCAAGGACGCATTGACCGGCGCCACCGATTATCCCAATTTGCAGGAAGCGCCAGCGAAGGTGCTCGACGTCGTTCCCGTTTCGCTGCCCAAAGTGGGCCCGAGCAGCATCGAGCCGCTGCCCTCGATCCGCCTCGCCGAACCCTTCGAAGCGCTGCGCGATGCCTCCGATGCTTACCTGAAGAAAACCGGCGCGCGACCCAAGGTGTTTCTTGCCAATCTCGGTAAGCTGTCGGAGTTCACCGCGCGCGCGACCTTCGCCAAGAACTTCTATGAGGCCGGCGGCATCGAGGCGCCGGGCAATGACGGCTTCAAGGATCGGGCCGCAATGCTCGCGGCGTTTAAGGCATCAGGCGCGAAACTCGCCTGCCTGTGCTCGTCCGATCAGGTTTACGCGGCCGAAGCCGCGGACGCCGCCAAGGCGCTCACCGCCGCCGGCGCAGTCGTCCATCTTGCCCGCAGGCCGGGCGACAACGACGCCAATTGGCGGGCGGCCGGTGTCAAAAATTTCATCTTTGTCGGCTGCGATGTGCTTTCGATTTTGCAAGGCTCCCATGATAGTCTGGGGCTGACATGAGCGAGATTCCGGACTTCGCCACAGTCGAATTCGCCGACGCGCCGCCGCCAGCCGGCAACGGCGCGGGCGCGCCGTGGTTGACTCCGGAAGGCATCGCAGTGAAGCCTTCCTATGGCGAAGCCGACCTCAAGGGGCTCGATTTCCTCGACACGTATCCCGGCAAGCCGCCGTTCCTGCGCGGGCCATATCCGGCGATGTACGCGGCGCAGCCCTGGACCATCCGCCAATATGCCGGTTTCTCCACGGCGGAAGACTCAAACGCCTTCTACCGGCGCAATCTTGCCGCCGGGCAAAAGGGCCTTTCCATAGCCTTCGACCTCGCCACCCACCGCGGCTACGACAGCGACCACCCACGTGTTGCCGGCGATGTCGGCATGGCGGGCGTGGCAATCGATTCCATCTACGACATGCACACGCTGTTCTCCGGCATCCCGCTCGACCAGATGAGCGTGTCGATGACCATGAACGGCGCGGTGCTGCCGGTACTGGCGCTCTACATCGTCGCGGCGGAAGAACAGGGCGTGCCGCATGCCAAACTCTCCGGCACGATCCAGAACGACATTCTCAAAGAATTCATGGTGCGCAACACTTACATCTATCCGCCGTCGCCGAGCTTGCGCATCATCTCCGACATCTTCGCCTATACGTCCGCCGAGATGCCGAAATTCAATTCGATTTCGGTGTCCGGCTATCACATGCAGGAAGCCGGCGCGACGCAGGATCTCGAACTTGCCTATACGCTCGCCGACGGCGTCGAATATGTGCGCGCCGGGCTCAAGGCGGGCCTCACCATCGACCAGTTCGCGCCGCGCGTCTCCTTTTTCTGGGCGATCGGCATGAACTACTTCATGGAGATCGCCAAGCTGCGCGCCGCGCGCATGATCTGGGCCAAGCTGATGAAGCCGTTTGCGCCTCAGGATGCGCGCTCGCTGTCGTTGCGCACGCATTGCCAGACCTCGGGCTGGTCGCTCGCGGCGCAGGACGTGTTCAACAATGTGTCGCGCACCATGATCGAGGCCATGGCGGCGACGCAGGGGCAGACGCAGTCGCTGCACACCAATGCGCTCGACGAGGCGCTGGCGCTGCCCACGGATTTCTCCGCGCGCATCGCCCGCAACACCCAGATTGTCTTGCTGCAGGAAGCGGGCGCCACCCGCATCGTCGATCCCTGGGGCGGCTCTTACTTCGTCGAGAAGCTCACCTACGATCTCGCGCGCAAGGCCTGGCGCCATATCGAGGAGGTCGAGGGTCTCGGCGGCATGACCAAGGCCATTGAAGCCGGCATTCCCAAGCTGCGCATCGAGGAGGCCGCCGCCAAGACGCAGGCGCGCATCGATGCCGGCGTGCAGTCGGTGATCGGCGTCAACAAATATGCGCCGACCGACGAAGCGCCGATCGACGTGCACAAGGTGAACAATTCCGCCGTGATGCACATGCAGCTCGACAAGTTGAAGCGCCTGAAAGCGGAGCGCGATCCGGCGGCGCTCAAGGACGCGCTCGATGCCTTGACCCGCGCCGCCGACCGCGGCAATGGCAATCTTCTGGAACTTACAATCGATGCGGCGCGAGCCAAGGCCACCGTCGGCGAAATCTCCGCGGCGCTGGAAAAAGTCTACGGCCGGCATCGCGCCGAAATCCGCGCGATCACCGGGGTCTACAAGCAGGAGGTTGGCAAAGGAGGTAACATGACCGGCGCGGTCGAACGGGTGCGCAACGCGGTCGAAGCCTTCGAGGCGGCGGAGGGCCGCCGCCCGCGTCTCCTCGTCGCCAAGATCGGCCAGGACGGCCACGACCGCGGGCAGAAGGTGATCGCCTCGGCCTTTGCCGATCTCGGCTTCGACGTCGATATCGGACCGCTGTTTGCAACGCCCGAAGAAGCCGCGCGCCAGGCGGTGGAAAACGACGTGCATATTCTCGGCGTGTCGTCGCTCGCCGCCGCGCATCTGACGCTGGTGCCGGAACTGAAAAAGGCGCTGGCCGCGCAGGGCCGCTCCGACATCATGATCGTGGTCGGCGGCGTGGTGCCGCCGCAGGATTACGACGCGCTGATGAAGGCCGGCGCCGAGGCGATCTTCCCGCCCGGCACGGTGATCGCCGATGCCGCGGAAAAGCTGCTGAAGACGCTGAACAAGCGCCTCGGTCACGACAAGGCGGCGGCGGAGTGAGGCGGCTTTTCGTCCGCGCGATCCTCGCAGCGCTGTGCGCGACGCTGCTTTCAGGTTGCATCGATTCCGCCGATCCGATCCTCGCCGATTCGCAGCCGCTGTTCGGGCCGCGCCTGAAGCTGCAGCTGTTCAGCCTGCGCAAGGGCTACGCCCACGATCCAGAACAAGTCACCTTCACCTGGAACGGCGGGCTTTACACGCACAGCGGCGGCGGCCTCAAGGACGTCAGCGCCTTCTCGGTGCATCCGTTCGAGGCCGGCAACTCCATCATCGAGACGGTGCCGGCCAAGCATGGGCTGACCACCGAATACGCGCTGCTGCACAAGCTTGCCGAGGGCGTTTTCCAGGTGGTGCCCATCGACGAAGGCGATGCCGATGAGCCGACGCGCGCGGCCTATTGCAAGCAGACCGACAAATCCGGCTGCCGCATCGAGACGCGCGAGCAGTTGATCGCCTTTGCCCGCGCTACCCAAGCGCAGCGCAAGGACGACGGCGGCCTCGCGATTCGCCTGCCGGACGGCTCGGAAAAGAAAGAGAAGCACTCCGCCCGGCGGCATTAGCAGCCTGTTTCCCCTTTTTCCGACGATGCGCTAGTTAGACAGGATGGCGTCTCGCACCGATGAGGCCCGGCCCGACCTCGCCCGCGGCATCCGCGAGGGCGAACGCGCGACCTTGGCGCGCGCCATCACGCTGATCGAGAGCACGCGCGCCGATCACCGCAAGGCCACGCACCTGCTGGTGCAGGAGCTTTTGCCGCTGACCGGCAAGGCGGTGCGGCTCGGTATCACCGGCGCGCCGGGCGCCGGTAAATCCACCACCATCGATACGCTCGGCACGTTTTTGACCGGCAAGGGCCACAAGGTCGCCGTGCTGGCGGTCGATCCCTCCTCTACCCGCAGCGGCGGCTCGATCCTCGGCGACAAGACGCGCATGGCGCGGCTGGCCGTGGACCCGCACGCCTTTGTGCGCCCCTCGCCCACCTCCGGCACGCTCGGCGGCGTCGCCGCCAAGACGCGTGAGACCATGCTGCTCTGCGAGGCGGCCGGCTACGACGTGGTGCTGGTGGAGACGGTCGGCATCGGCCAGTCGGAAACCGCGGTCGCCGACATGACCGATTTTTTTCTGGTGCTCATGATCCCCGGCGCCGGCGACGAATTGCAGGGCCTGAAAAAAGGCATCGTCGAATTGGCCGACATGGTCGCGATCAACAAGGCCGACGGCGACAATGTCGCGCGCGCCAAGCTCGCCGCCGCCGATTACCGCGCCGCGCTCAATATTCTGGCGCCGCATTCGCCGACCTGGTCGCCGCCGGTCGTCATTTTTTCGGCGCTCACCGGCAACGGCATTACCGAACTGTGGGCGAAAGTCATCGAGCACAAGGAGAAGATGACGGTGTCCGGGGAACTCGCGGCGCGGCGGCGCGAGCAGCAAGTGAAATGGATGTGGAGCATGCTGGAAGAGCGGCTCACCGCGCGGCTGCGCAGCGATGCGTCGGTGCGCGCCAAGCTCCGTCAGGCGGAAACCGCCGTCGCCGCCGGTAAGCTCGCGCCGACGCTCGCGGTGGAAGAGATCGCACAACTGCTCGGCGTGTGATGCGCACCATTCTGGTCACCGGTTTCGGGCCGTTTCCCGGCGCGCCGGTCAATCCGACCGAAGGATTGGTGCAGGCGCTTTCTCGCGTGCATCTGCCGCGCGCCAAGATCGTCACGCACGTCTTTCGCACCAGTTACGTGAGCGTCGACCGCGAACTGCCAGCACTGCTGTGCCGCTACAAACCCGATGCATTGCTGATGTTCGGGCTTGCGGCGGCGACGCCGCATCTGCGCATCGAGACCTGGGGGCGCAACGCGCTCTCGCGGCTACCGGACGACGCCGGCGCCATCGCCAGTGCGCAGGTGATCGCGCCGGGCCGCACGGGTGCGCTGGTCATGATCACGCCCGCCCGTGCACTCGTCGCCGCCGCGCGCCGGGCGCGAGTGCCGGCTGCGATCTCAAAGGACGCCGGCGACTATCTCTGCAATTACCTATGCTGGCGGGCGGCGCTCGCCGCGCGCAAGCCGGGCGGGCCGCGATTTGCCGCCTTCATCCACGTGCCGGAAGGCATGAAAGCCGCCGATCTCGCCCGCGCCGGGCGGGCATTTCTGGCGACGATTGGCCGCCACGTTTAAGCCGGAATTGATCCTAGATGTAGTACGATGTCCCTCCGCCCGCGAAACCTGATCATGCTGCTCATCTTCATCATCTTCTTCTGTCCGATCCTCGCCCGCGCCGCGCTCTACGCCATGAGCGACGCGCCGCGCAGCTACCGCGACGCCGACTGGTCGAGCACCGGCATATTGCCAGACACCCGCGACGATAAGCGGGCGCGCGTCCTCATCTTCAGCGGCACCACCGGGGCCTGGAAGGGCATCTTCTCGGTACACAGTTGGGTGGTGTTCAAACGCGAAAACGACGCCGCCTGGACCCGCTACGACGTGGTCGGCTGGGGCCTGCCGCTGCGCGTTAACAACTGGCCGGCAGACGGGCGCTGGTATGGCAACACGCCGGTCATCATCGCCGACGTTTCCGGCGCCGAAGCCGAAGAGCTTATTCCCAAGATCGAGGCGGTGGCGAAGGACTACGCCTATGCGCGGCCGGGCGACTACCGCATCTTCCCCGGTCCCAACAGCAATTCGTTCACCGCCGCGGTGCTGCGCGCCGTACCGGAGCTGGGCATCGCGCTACCGCCCAACGCGGTCGGCCGCGACTTCCGCAACGGCGTCTATGCCGGACTGACCGACAGCGGCACTGGCGTTGAGCTCAATCTCAACGGCTACGCCGGCATCAAGGCCGGCTGGGTCGAAGGCGTCGAGATCAACCTGCTCGGGCTGGTCGCGGGCCTCGATTTGCGCCATCCGGCGCTGAAGCTGCCGGGCTTCGGCCGCATCGGCGTCGCCTCACCGGTCGCCACCGCGCTCGCCAAGTAAAATCACTGGACGCGGATCAGCACCAGCCCGCAGACGATCAACAGTGCTGCAACGATGCGCGCCATGCGTAGCGGCTCTTTCAGCATGATGACGGCAATCGCAGTGCCGAACAGCACGCTCGTTTCGCGCAGCGTGGCGACGATGGCGATCGGCGCCAGCGTCATCGCCCACAGCACCGTGCCGTAGGACATCACCTGCAGGCCGCCGCCGACAAGCCCGCCCCGCCAGTAGGCGCGCATCGCCGCGATCACGCCGTGGCCGTCGCGATAAAGCGCGTAAAGCACGATGACCACGGCGATGCCGACAAAGAGCGTCAGCGAATAGGCCGCCGGATGGCCCGCCAGCCGCGCGCCGATCCCATCCACAACCGAATAGGCGCAGATGGTGAGCGCGGTCGCCAATGCAAAACCGACGGCACGCCTGTCGATCTTCGTGATATCGCGGCCACCATGCGCCGACAGCAGAAATACGCCGGCGACCAGCGCGACAATGCCGCTCCAGCCGACGAGGCTCAGTTTCTCGCCGACGAAGATCGTCGTTGCCGTCGCGGTCATCAGCGGCGCCGCGCCGCGCGCGACCGGATAGACCTGGCCGAGATCGCCGGTGCGGTAGCTTTCGATCAGCGCAGCGAAATAAAATAGGTGGATGATGACCGATGCGCCGAGCCACGGCCATGACGCCGCGGCGGGAACGCCCGCAAATGGCAGCAACACAAGCGCCACTAAAGCGGAGCCGATCGAGATCAGCGTCGTGGTCGAGAGCGGGTCGAGCCCGACCTTGATCAGCGCGTTCCAGCCGGCGTGACAGACGGCGGCAAAGAGGACGGCGAGGAAGACGAAATTGTCCATGCCGCCGGCAGCGTCACGCCGGCGCCGCGGCCGGCGCCCACAGCTTGGGGCCGACGCGCAGATATTGCAGTGGCCGTTTGATCTCGGCGCCGAGCGCCTTGGCGGCGTGCCAGCCCCAATGCGGATCGTCGAGGAAGGCGCGCGCGAGCGCGACTGAATCGGCCTTGCCTTGGGCGATAATCTGCTCGGCCTGCTCGGGCTCGACGATCATGCCGACGACGCGCGTGGAGATGCCGGACTCCTTCTTGACGCGTTCGGCGATCGGCACGTTGTAGCCAGGGTCGCTCGGCGTGCGAATATCGGCCTGCGCGCCGCCCGACGAGATGCAAACGAAATCGATGCCTTCGCCTTTGAGCGCCTTGGCGACGGCCACGGCGTCGTCCGCCGTCAAACCGCCTTCGCGCCAGTCTACAGCGGAAATGCGCGCCCCGAGCGGCACGGTCTTCGGCACCACGGCGCGCACCGCGCGCGCAACAAACAAGGGAAAGCGCATGCGGTTCGCGAAGCTGCTGCCATATTGATCGGTGCGCTTGTTGGACAGCGGCGAGATGAAGCTGTGCATCAGATAGCCGTGCGCCATGTGCAGTTCGATCTCATCGAAGCCGATGCGCAGCGCGCGTTGCGCCGAGGCAACGAAGGCCTCGCGCACGCGGTTAAGGTCCGCCTCGGTCGCCTCGCGCGGCACGTGCCAGCCTTCGCCCCAGGGCAGCGGCGACGGGCCGAAAGTCGGCCACGGATCCTGTCCGGGCTCCAGCGCCTTGGCGCCTTCCCAAGGGCGCTGCGAGGATGCCTTGCGCCCGGCGTGCGCAAGCTGGATGCCGAACTTGGCGGTGCCCGCCCGCCGGCATTGCGCGATGACGCGCTGAAGCGCGAGCTCGTTGTCGTCGGAATAAAGCCCCACGCAGCCGTGGGTGATGCGGCCCTGCCGCTCGACATGCGTCGCCTCGACGATGACCAGCGAGGCGCCGGAATTGGCCAGCATGCCGAGATGCATCATGTGCCAGTCATTGGCGCAGCCGTCGTCGGCGGAATACTGGCACATCGGCGCGACGACGATGCGGTTTGCAAGTTCGAGGCCTGCCAGCTTCATGGGCGAAAACAAGGCACTGGTCATGGGCAAAACTCTGGCGATGGGATATGCCGAACTGAAGCGGTCAGCGCTGCTGGATGGATTTGAGATAGGCGATGATGGCACCGACTTGATCGGCGTCAAACATGAATTCCGGCATATCAGGATGGCCGGACACGAGGCCCTCGCCCAACGCCTCTTCCAGCGACTCGATCGGATAGCGCTTGCCCAGCGTGCGAAACGCCGGCGCCGCTTTGTCCGGGCTGTCGCCGGTGCGGCCGACCGCGTGGCAGCTGCCGCAATTTTTCGCCAGCAAGGCCTCGCCGAGCTTGAGATCGTCGGCCGCCGCGGCCTGGCGCGGCGGCGCCATCAATTCCAGCACAGCCGCCAGAACGATGCCGAGAACTGCCCTGCCAATTCTCATGCGGCGGGGCGAAGGTGATCTTGCTTCTGGTCTTGCTCGCCGTCGTCGGGGCGAGAGGGCGAAAGCTCCGCCCACAGCTTCACCGCTTTGATCACATCGAGCATGCGGAGGGCAAAGGTTTCCTCGGTGTAATAATGCCGCCAGCGGCCGCTGCGATAAAGCTCGATGAAATAGTCGAGCCGGCGCTGCGCCAGATCGCACCATTTGCGCGAGATGGCGTCGAAGGGGGGACGGCTGGCAAATGGCGGCATGAAGGGCCCACGGCGATGGGCCGGTCCGCCGTGGACTGGATGCGAAACAAAACGGCGACGACCGGCGATTGCACACAGACGCCACCGTACCGTTGTGGATAACCATTCCCCCTGTAACTGATTCGCTATTGATTTGAATAGCCTAACCGGGAGGCTGATTTTATGCGCGGCGCCGGAAAGGCGGCTCAGGCGGCCGCGTCCGCCTCGCGTTTGGCGAGATTGGCCAGCACTTCGGCGCCGCGATTGGCCGCCGGCAGGCCGCGGAACAGGAAACACAGGCTCACCACCGCCTGCAGCTCCGCATAGCTTGCCCCCGCCCTGCGGGCGGCGATGGCGTGCAGTTGCGCGGCGTCGCTGCCGTCCATCAGCAGCATGCCGAACAACATCAGTTGCGCCGTCTTGGTATCGAAACAGGCGGGATACATCGCGTGCTCGCGAATCTTTTCCTGCATATCGAGCAGCGTGGGATCGAGCGCGCCGGTCACCGCCAGCCGCGCCTCGATGCGCGGCGGCACGAAGCCGATCAGTTCGCGGTAGATTTTGCCGCGATCGTCCATCGATACCAGCTCATCGGCATATGAGCCGATTTTTTCGCGCACCGCTTTGGCGTCGATCCGTGGCGGTAATGCCATCGCAGAAATTCCCTGAAGTTAGAAGAACACCGGAAATTCCGGCGCCTCGCCGACATTCTCCGCCGACACGTTGGGCGTGGCGTATTGGATGAAGCTTTCGGGGAGCGAAGCGCCCCAATAGGTGCCGGTGCCGCGTTCGTCCTCATCCCAGGTGACCGGCTCCCAATCCGGCGCCGTCACCAGGAAGCTGCCGGTGTAAATCTCCACGCGGTTGCCGCCCGGCTCGTAAGTGTAGAGATAGAAGCCTTGCGAGTTGTTGTGCTTCGACGGGCCGGCTTCGAGGAAGATGCCGTTTTCCGCGAGGATATCGGCGGCGCGCAACACGTCGTCGCGGTTGTCCACCCACAGCGAGAAATGGTGCAGGCGCCCGTGCGCGCCTTTCACGTCCACCACATAAGCGAGCTGATGGTGAATGGCGGTCGGGCTCATCCAGGAGCCGATCTCGGTCTTGCCGTGGTCATAGCGGACCTGCTCGCGCAACTGGAAGCCGAGAATGTCCTGCGCGAACTTGCGGTTTGCTTCCACGTCCGTGGCGAGCAAGGCGAGATGATCGACGCGGCGCACGCAGACGCCGCGGCCGGTATATTTTTGCGGTAGATTTTTCAGCGTCGAATGCAGATTCTTCGGCGCCACGAACTTCTGTTCCTCGTAATAGATTTCCATCCGATGGCCGTCGGGGTCATGGAAGCGATAAGAGCGTCCGCGGCCGAAATCACCGTTGGTCCAGCCGACGCCGAGGCCGACGGCCTCGATCGCCTTGGCGCGGCGCTCCAGCGCCTGCGGACTAGTTGTGCGCCAGGAAATGCAGCCGACACCCGGATCGCCCGCCGCGGTCAGCTTCAGCGTCGACGTGGCGTAGTCGCCATAGCCGCGCAGGTAGACCGATTCTTCGGTTTCGTGCACGGGCTCCATGCCCAGCAGGTCCCGGAAATACCACAAGCTTTTGTCCGGCACCGGCGTGAACAGTTCGACGCTGCCCAAATGCGCGATGTCGTGGATCGGTTCGACCTGCGCCGCCATGACGACAGCCCTCCCCGGCGTTCCGCGCCTTTACCGGCGCGGATTCCTTGGTAAGTAAAACTTCGGCGATAGGCTGCTGCGGCGCCTTGATCTAGCGCAAAAGGCCGGGAAACAACGGCTACAGGCGAATGTGCAGCCGGTTCGCCAGTTCGCCGACAATGCCGCGGCGGAAAAGCAGCACGCAGGCGACAAAGATGACGCCCTGGATCACTAGCACCCACTGGCCCATCCAGGCGAGCTTGTACTGCATGGAGAGGATGATGAAGGAACCGACGATCGGCCCGAATATGGTGCCGAGCCCGCCGACCAGCGTCATCAGCACCACCTCGCCCGACATTGGCCAGTAGACGTCGGTGAGCGAAGCGATCTGCACCACCAGCGCCTTGGTCGAGCCGGCAAGGCCCGCGAGCGTCGCCGACAAGATAAACGCCATCAGCTTGTAGCGGTCGATCTTGTAGCCTAGCGAAAGTGCGCGCGGCTCGTTCTCGCGGATCGCCTTAAGCACCTCGCCGAAGGGCGAGTGGATGATGCGGTGGATCAGGAGGAAGCCGCCGAAGAAGACGACGAGGACCAGAATATACATCGCCGTCGTATTGGAAAGATCGATGACGCCGAACAAATGCCCGCGCGGGACCGCCTGGATGCCGTCCTCACCGCCGGTGAATTTAACGCGCAGAGCGACGAAATACATCATTTGCGCCAGCGCCAGCGTGATCATCGCAAAATAGATGCCCTGGCGGCGGATCGCCAGTGAGCCGGCGATGGCGCCGAAGACCGCGGCCGTCCCCGTGCCGATGAGAATGACGAGTTCCGGCGACAGTCCCCAGTCCTTCGCCGCGTGCGCGCTCATGTAGGCCGCCCAGCCGAAATAAAGCGCGTGGCCGAACGACAGCAGACCGACGTAACCGATGAGCAAATTGAAGGCGAGCGCGAACAGCGCAAAGCACATGAACTCCATCAGGAACAGTGGATAGGTGAAGAACGGCGACACCACCAGCGCGACGACGAGCACCGCGAAGGCGACGGTCTGGCTGTTCGAGCCCCAGACGGACGTCCGTTTGACGAGTGGGTCGGCCACCCGTTCCATCAGGCTCTCCGTCCGAACAGGCCGGCCGGCCGCACCAGCAGCACGATCGCCATGACCACGAAGATCACGGTGTTCGACGCCTCCGGATAGAAGACCTTGGTGAGGCCTTCGACGACGCCAAGGCCGAATCCCGAGACGATGGCGCCGAGGATAGAGCCCATGCCGCCGATGACCACCACCGCGAACACGACGATGATGAGCTCGGAACCCATGTTCGGTGAGACGTTATAGATTGGCGCCGCCATCACGCCGGCCAAGGCGGCGAGCGCGACGCCGAAGCCGTAGGTCAGGGTGACCATGCGCGGCACGTTGATGCCGAAGGCGCGCACCAAGCTCGGGTTCTCGGTCGCGGCGCGCAAGTAAGCGCCGAGCCGCGTCCGCTCGATGGCGAACCACGTCCCGAAGCAGACGACCAGCGACACCGCGATCACCCAGGCGCGGTAATTGGGAAGATACATGAAGCCGAGATTGCGTCCGCCCTGCAGCGCGTCCGGCAGCGTATAAGGCAGGCCGGCGGTGCCGAGATAGTTGCGGCCGACGCCCTCGATGATCAAAGCGATGCCGAACGTCAGCAAGAGCCCGTAAAGATGATCGAGCTGGTAGAGCCAGTGCAGGAACAGGCGCTCGATGACGATGCCGAGGGCGCCCACTATAATGGGCGCGATGATCAGCGCCGGAAAATAGCCAAGACCCGCGTAATTGAGCAGCAGATAGGCGGTGACGGCGCCGAGCATGTACTGCGCGCCGTGCGAGAAATTGATGATGTTGAGCATGCCGAAGATCACGGCGAGGCCGAGGCTCAACAGCGCGTAGAACGAGCCGTTGATCAGCCCGATGAGGAGCTGGCCGAACAAGGCCATCGAGGGGATGCCGAAGATCGTCATTATATGCCGATGCGCTCTCTATTTGTCGTCGCCGGGTTTGTCCCGGCGACCCCGATAAGGAAGGCACAATGCCTCCCTGAGCGGGATCACCGGGTCACGCCGCGCTCGCGCGCGGCGGCCCGGCGATGACAGCGTCCGTCAGCCCTTCACGAACGGGCAGTTGCCGTCCTTGAGCGGGCGGAAGGCCTCGTCCGGGGGGATCGTGGCCTTCAGCTTGAACAGGTCGCCCGCATACTTCGATTCCGCCGGCGACTTGACCTCGAACAGATAGGCCGGGTGCAGAACGCGGCCGTCCTCGCGCATCGTGCTCTTACCGTAGACCGGGTCATTGAAGGTCATGGACTTCATCTTGGCGACCACGGCTTTGCCGTCCTGGGCGCTACCCACCGCGACGACGCCCTGAAGATAGGCCAGCGTACCGGAATAGACGCCCGCCATGTTCATGCTCGGCAGTTTGCCCGCGGCATTACGCTCCTTGTCCCAGCGCTTGGTCCAGGCGCGCGTGCCGTCATTGAGGTCCCAGTACCAGGTCGAGGTGAAGGTCAAGCCCTGACCGCTCTGGAGGCCAAGCGCGGCGACGTCGGGCGCAAAGATCAGGAGGCCGGCGAACTTCTGGCCGCCCTTCACGATGCCGAACTCGGCGCCCTGCTTGATGGCATTGATGGTGTCACCACCGGCGTTGGCGAGACCGATGATCTTGGCCTTGGAGGCCTGCGCCTGCAGCAGGAAGGACGAGAAGTCGCTGGTGTTGAGCGGATGCGCGACCTGGCCGAGCACCTTGCCGCCGCTCTTTTCCACCACGGCCGCGGTGTCGCGCTCGAGGGCGTGACCGAAGGCGTAGTCGGAGACGAGGAAGAACCAGGTGTCGCCGCCGTTCTTGACGATGGCCTTGCCGGTGCCGTTCGCCAGCATCCATGTGTCATAAGTCCAGTGCACGGTTGTCAGTTGGCACTTCGGGCCGGTCAGGTCCGAGCTCGCGGGACCCGAGGCGACGAACACCTTGTTCTTGGTGGACGTCACCTGCGCGATCGCCAGCGCAACGCCGGAGTTCGGCACGTCGGCGATCATGTCGACATGATCGACGTCATACCACTGGTTGGCGATGTTGGTGCCGATATCGGCCTTGTTCTGGTGATCGGCGCTGACCACCGTGACCTTCACGTTCGGGTGCGTCTTCATGAAGTCTTCCGCTGCCAATTTGGCGGCAATGACCGAACCGATGCCGGTATCGTCGGCATAAAGGCTGGCCATGTCGGTGAGCACGCCGACCTTCACATTGATCTGCTGCGCTTGGGACGCGCCGCAGATGAGCGTCGCGGCGAGCGCCGCGAGGCCGATAGTCCTTTTTACCATTGCATTCCTCCTGTGACTTTATTTTGATCGTTAAACACCGAGATACTCGCGTAGCTTTTCGACATTCGAATCCAGTTCGGAATTGGCAAACTGGTCGATGATACGTCCGTGTTCCATGACGTAATAGCGATCCGCAACGGTCGAAGCGAAGCGGAAATTCTGTTCGACGAGCAGGATGGTGAAGCCCTGCTCCTTCAGCGCACGGATGGTCTTGCCGATCTGCTGGATGATGACGGGTGCGAGCCCCTCGGTCGGCTCGTCGAGCAGCAGGAGACGCGCGCCGGTGCGCAGGATGCGGGCGATCGCCAGCATCTGCTGTTCGCCCCCGGACAGCTTGGTACCCTGGCTCGAGCCGAGCCTTTCCTTGAGATTTGGGAACAGCGTGAAGATCTTTTCGAGCGACAGCCCGCCCGGCTTGACCTGCGGCGGCAACAGCAGGTTCTCCTCGACATTGAGGCTTGCGAAAATGCCGCGCTCCTCGGGGCAAAAGGCAATGCCGGCGCGAGCGATGCGGTCGGACGACAGCGCGATCATATCGCGCCCCTCGAAGTGCACCGACCCGGTGCGGTGGCCGACGATGCCCATGATCGACTTTAGCGTGGTCGTTTTGCCGGCACCGTTGCGGCCGAGCAGCGTCACCACCTCGCCTTCGCGTACGTCGAAGGTGGCGCCGTGCAGGATATGCGACTCGCCGTACCAGGCTTCCAGGTTATCGACGGCGAGCAAAGGCGGCGCGCGCTCAAGCATGACCCACTCCCATGTAGGCCTCTCGCACGTCGGGATTATTCGATACGGTCGCATAGTCGCCCTCGGCGAGCACGCGGCCGCGCGTCAGCACGGTAATGCGGTCGGACAGGTCGGCGACGACCGACAGATTATGCTCGACCATGAGCACTGTACGATTGCTGGAAACGCGCTTGACGAGTTCGGCGATGCGGGCAATGTCCTCGTGCCCCATACCGGCCATCGGCTCGTCGAGCAACATCATCTCCGGATCGAGCGCCAGCGTGGTCGCGATCTCCAGCGCACGCTTGCGGCCGTAAGGCAATTCGACCGCCGGCCAGTTGGCGAATTCGCCGAGGCCGACGTCGGCAATGAGTTCCATCGCGCGGTCGTTGAAGACGTCGAGCACCGACGAAGGGCGCCAAAAGTCGAATGATCCGCCACGCTTGCGCTGGAGGGCGATACGCACGTTCTCAAGCACCGTAAGGTGAGGAAAGACAGCCGAGATCTGGAACGAGCGCACAATTCCGAGCCGCGCCACATCGGCGGGCTGCATTGCGGTGATATCCTTGCCGTTGAAAACGATGCGGCCGCTCGTCGGGCTGAGAAATTTGGTCAGCAAATTGAAGCAGGTGGTTTTGCCGGCGCCATTCGGTCCAATCAACGCGTGAATTGTGCCACGTTGAACGCGCAGACTCACATCATTGACGGCCGTGAAGCCCCCAAATTCTTTGGTCAGACCCTCGGTTTCGAGGATCACCTCGCTCGGCATTTCCATTCCCCTGGCGCCGCATTGTCCGCATCTTTTTAAGCGGCGACAACGGCGACGCGAAGCATGACAGCCCCGCAAATTTAGGCGTCCGCGACACTTAACACAGCACGCGTGGGAACTGCAGCGGTTTCAGGAAGTATATTTCTTCGCCAGCGCGTCGGCGGCGTTGCGCAAAAGGCCTAGATCGGCGCCGACGGCGACGAACTGATAGCCCCAGCCAATATAGCGGCGGATTTCCTCGTCAATGCCGGTGAGAATGCCCGCCGGCTTGCCGAGCGCTTTGAGCCTGCGGCCGGCATCCTCGATCGCCTTCTGCACTTCGGGCGCCTGCGGATTGCCGAGGTGGCCGAGGGACGCGGCCAGATCCGACGGGCCGATGAAGACGCCGTCGACGCCTTCGACTTTGGCGATGGCTTCAAGCTGGTCGAGCGCCGCGCGGGTTTCCACCTGCACCAGCACGCAGATCTCTTCGTTTGCCTTGGTGAGATAGCCCGCCACGCGCCCGTAGCGGCTGGCGCGGCCGACGACGGTGACGCCGCGAATGCCCTGCGGCGGATAGCGCGTGGCGGCGACGGCGCGCTTGGCCTCCTCCGGCGTCTGCACATAGGGAAAGAGCAGCGCCTGCGCGCCGATATCGAGGATGCGCTTGACTATCACTGCGTCGTTCCAGGCCGGGCGCACGATCGGCGTCGCCGTGCCGCGCTGCACCGCCTGCAGTTGCGACAGCAGATCGGGGATTTCGTTGGGCGAATGCTCGGTGTCGAGGAGGAGCCAGTCGAAGCCCGACTCGGAAACGATCTCGGACGCGATATTGCTGCACAGGCTCGACCACAGGCCGATCTGCAATTTGCCGTCGCGGAGCGCTTGCTTGAAGGCGTTGCGTTGGAATTCGGCCATTTGTATTTCCTCAGATGAATTGGATTGCGAGCCCGCCAAACGGGCCGAAGTCGGCATGCAACGTGTCGCCCTTTTGCGCGAACACCACGCGGGTGAAGGAGCCGGCGAGCACCAGATGGCCCGGCTCGAGCGCGGTGCCGATGCTGCCGAGCTTGTTGGCGAGCCAGGCGACGCCGAGCGCCGGATGGCCGAGCACGCCGGCGGCAAGCCCGGTCTCCTCGATTTCCGAATTGCGGTACATGATGCCGCCGACCCAGCGCAGGTCCACATCCAGCGGCCCGACAGGACGGCCGCCGAGCGCGATGCCGGCGGCAGCACCATTGTCGGCGACGGTGTCGAAAATCTTGCGCTGGTCCTGGATGCGCGCGTCGACGATTTCGATCGCCGGAATGACGTATTCGGTGGCGCGCAAGACTTCCGCGAGGCCGACGCCGGGCCCGAGCAGGCGCTTGCCCATGACGAAGCAAAGCTCGACCTCGACGCGCGGCTTGCAATAGTCGGCGTGCTTCACCTTGGCGCCGTCGGCAATCATCTGGTCGTCGAGGATGAAGCCGAAATCGGGCTCGTCGATCATCGAGGAGCGCTGCATCGCCTTGGAGGTCAAGCCCACTTTATGGCCGATCAGCTTGGCGCCGGCCTTCATCTTGCGCTGCGCAACTTCAGTGGAAATTGCGTAGGAATCCTCGATGGCGATGTTGGGGAACGTGGTGGTGAGCTGCACCGCCTGCTTTTTCGTCCTGTGCGCCTCCATCAGGATGTCGGCGGCCTTGGCTCGTTCGGCGGCTGAAAGCATCGTTTCCCCCCGGCTTTTCTAGCCCGATGCTGTAACGCGTCCCGCGGCAAATTCAAAGCATCGCCCTAACCGGCGTTGGGGCGATAGTTTTCGATTGACGAAAGAAACGGATTTCGCCACTGACCCGCGCAGAAATGGCAGACCGACCGTCAGAAATGCCTTCGGGGCCTTCGCGCGGAAATAATGTTATGTTGACCCTCCCGGACCCGGAGCCAATCGAAATGCTCCCCAATGCCAATCGCCAGGTGATGTTGAAGTCGCGCCCATCCGGAATCCCGCAGGCCGAGAATTTTGAGATCGTCGAAGCACCGGCGCCGCAACTTGCCGACCGGCAGTTTCTCGTGCGCAACGAATTTCTCTCAGTCGAACCGGCGATGCGCGGCTGGGTGAGCGCGGTCGCCAATTACTCCAAGCCCGTCGGCATCGGCGAAGTCATGCGCGCCTTTGCCGCCGGCACCGTAATCGCCTCGAGGCACCCCGGTTACGCCGAGGGCGACAAGGTCATGGGCCTGCTCGGCTGGCAGCAATATGCCGTGTCCGACGGCGCCAACATCACGCGCAAGGTGAAGGAGAACGACCTGCCTTTGTCACTCTCGCTCGGCGTGCTGGGCCTCAACGGTATCACCGCCTATTTCGGGCTGCTCGATCTCGGCGAGCCGAAGCCTGGCGACACGGCAGTGGTTTCGACGGCGGCCGGCGCGGTCGGCTCGGCGGTCGGGCAGATCGCAAAGCTCTCGGGCTGCCGTACCGTCGGCATCACCGGCGGCCCGGTCAAAAGCAAACTGTGCCGCGATGAGTTCGGTTACGACGTGGCGATTGATTACAAGGCCGGCAACGTCGGCCAGGCGCTGAAGCAAGCCTGCCCGAAAGGCGTCGACGTCTATTTCGACAACACGTCAGGCGCGATCAGCGACACCGTCTTTGCGCAGCTTGCGCTTCACGCTCGCGTCGTCATTTGCGGCACGGCCTCTATCTCAAATTGGGATCCCTGGCCGGTCGGCCCGCGCGTCGAGCGACACATTCTTGTCAAGCGCGCGCGCATGAGTGGGCTTTTGATTTTCGATTATGCACACCGTTACGAGGAAGCTGTCGCCCGTCTCGCCGATTGGGTGCGCGCTGGCAAGCTTCGCTACCGGGAAGAAATCAGCGACGGCATCGAGCACTGCCCCGGCGCCATCGCCGAACTCTACCGCGGCGAGAATCTCGGCAAAAAGCTGATCCGGCTGACCACCTAGCGGCTGCCTTCAATCAGTCTTGCCCATCGTCGCCTTCGCCACGCCAGACATCCAGCCTACGGTTGATGAAACCGAGCATGCGGATCATCGGCGGCCGCATCGGTGGAACGTCGACGGCGATCGCGGCTAGGCCAATCGGCAACATCCAAATGCCAACCACGGGGAGAAACCACAGGCAGCCGCCGACGGTGAGCCCCACGCCCGCGGGCACCCGCACCCAGCGGTTCTGCTCGCGCGGAATGCCAGTCGCCCACTGCGCCCAGCCCGGAAGCTGTTTGCTCAGGCGGTCAAGCTCACGCTCGAGGTCCGGCTTGCTCATGCCGTACTAAATGGCGAAGCCGCCATTTGGTTGCAAGCCGGACGGTCAATGTTTGAGCGTATTGACGACCTTGAAGCTTGCCTGCGTCTTCTTGGTGATCTCGTCGAGCGTAATGCCGGGCGCCAATTCGATCAGCGTCATGCCGCCGTGCTTCTTGTCGATGTCGAACACGCCGAGATCGGTGATCACCATGTCGACGACGCCGGTTCCGGTGAGCGGCAAATTGCACTTGTGCAGCAACTTCGCCTCTTCGCTGCCGTCCTTGGCCTTGGCGACGTGCTCCATAATCACCACGACTTTCTTGACGCCGGCAACGAGGTCCATGGCGCCGCCCATGCCCTTGACCATCTTGCCGGGGATCATCCAGTTGGCGAGATCGCCGTTCTCGGCGACCTGCATGGCGCCGAGCAGCGCAATGTCGATGTGACCGCCGCGGATCATGGCGAATGAATTGGCGGAGGAGAAATAACTGGTTGTGGGAATCTCGGTGATCGTCTGCTTGCCGGCATTGATCAGGTCCGGGTCCTCGTCGCCCTCGTAGGGGAACGGGCCGAAGCCGAGCATGCCGTTTTCGCTTTGCAGCTGCACGCTCATGCCGTCGGGGATGTAGTTCGACACCAGCGTCGGGATGCCGATGCCGAGATTGACGTAGAAACCGTCGCGCAGCTCCTTGGCGGCGCGGGCGGCCATTTCATCGCGGGTCCAGGGCATTACATGTCTCCTCCTGTGCCGGCGGGCGCGGGGCGCTTGCGCACGGTGCGCACCTCGATGCGTTTTTCGGCGTCGGGCACGTGCACGATGCGGTGCACGAAGACGCCCGGGGTGATGATGGCATCGGGGTTCAGCTCGCCCGGCTTCACCAGATGCTCGACCTCGGCGACGGTGATCTTGCCGGCGGTCGCCATCGGCGGGTTAAAATTGCGCGCGGTCTTGCGGTAGACGAGATTGCCTTCGGTATCGCCCATCCAGGCATGCACCAGCGCGAGATCGGGCACGATGGCGCGCTCCATGATGTAGCGCTCGCCGTCGAAAGTTCGCTCTTCCTTGCCCTTGGCGATGTCGGTGCCGACGCCGGTCTTGGTGAAGAATGCAGGGATGCCGGCGCCGCCGGCCCGCAGCCGCTCGGCCATGGTCCCTTGCGGGTTGAACTCGATTTCCAGTTCGCCGGCGAGGAACTGCTGGGCGAACAACTTGTTCTCGCCCACGTAAGACGCGATCATCTTCTTGATTTGCCGCGTTTCCAGCAGCAGGCCGAGGCCGGCGCCGTCGATGCCGGCATTGTTGGAGACGCAGGTGAGGTTTTTCACGCCGGAATCACGCAGCGCGCGGATCAGCGTCTCCGGCATGCCGCAGAGGCCGAAGCCGGCGGCGGCGATCAACATGCCGTCGCGGACGATGCCGTCCAGCGCCGCTTTCGCGTTGGGATAGACTTTCTTCATGCTACTCCACCACTTCCCTACCGAACGATAGGCTTGTCATAGCGTAGCGGACGGCAAACCGGCAATACGTCCAGTTTCTATTGCTTGGGCGGCGTGACGTCGGTGACCGGGTTTTTCGGCGGCGTGATGTCGGTAACCGGGTTGGCCGGCTTGACCGGAGCGGCAGGCATCGCGGGCTTCGGTGTGGTTGCAACGGCGGGCTGCGGCGCCTCCAGCCGGGTCGGCAGCGGTAGCCCGTGCGGATAATAGCTCCAGAATACGAAGATGGCGGCAAACAGCAGCGCCGACAGGATGGCGCCATAGCCGCGGTGGCCAAGTGACAGCAGATGGCCGAGCAGCGTGGCGATAAAGACGAACACCGCCAGCATCGCGACATAAATCCAGTTCACGGCTGCCCAATCGATCGGAATGGAATCCATCGGCTTTTCTCCCGGACTTTGTCGCCTGAGCCAATCATAGCGCAGGACCGCGCCGCGGGCCATTGTGCCCCCACGTGCGTGCACCGTAACCTCGCCCGACCATCCGACAAGTGGAGCAACGCCATGGCCGACATCAAATTCCTCAACCCCGACGCGCTCGGCAAGCCGCTGGGGCAATATTCGCAGATGACCCGCGTTAAAGCGTCGGAATTCCTTTTCATCGCCGGACAGGTCGGCATGGACAAGGCCGGCAAGCTGGCGGCGGATTTCGACGGCCAATGCATGCAGACCTTCGCCAATCTCGAGGCGGCGCTGAAATCTCAAGGAGCCGGCTGGGGCAACATCGTCGAATTCACCACCTACCTCGTGCATTCGCAGGACATCGCGAAGTTCATGACCCACCGCCTGCGGGAATTTCCCAAGATGTTTCCTAGCGGCGCCTATCCGCCTAATACCCTGCTGATGATCGACCGGCTGGTGCAGGAGCCACTGCTGATCGAGGTCTCGGCGATCGCCGCGCTGTAGCAATACCGTTCGTGCCCGCGGAACGGGCATCCAGTCTTCGCCAGACACCCCTGGGTCCCCGCTTTCGCGGGGACGAACGGAATTAGGCATGCGCCAGCACCCGTATTCTTTGCGGCGCCGGGTACGCCGTAGTCCCTTTCCGCACCCCCGGTGGCAGCCGAGGGGATGGCGCGCCGAGCGGCTCGTCATTTCGGTTCGATCACGCAACCGTTTCCGGCTGCGCGGGGCCTCTCGGCGCGCCATCGCGGCGTTTTTCCGGCGCCGGGCCGCGCTTTCGGGGAACCGTTTCGCCCGCGTTCGGCCCGCGGACCCGGCCGCTTTTGGGCAGCCTGCCCTTTGCGCCGCGGGCGGCCTTGCGGCTCGCCGTCAGCCAGCTCCTGGCGGGGGGTCGTAATGCCCCCGGGCGGAGCCCCGGCGCCGCCCGAGTTCGCGGGGTACGCGGCCCCGCGCCCGCGGGCGCCGCGCCCTGCTCCATCAACATGACGCCTCATGATGACGCCATCGGATCGAGCAGGGTATCGTGGATTATATTCCTACGACAGCGAATGTCAAGCGGCCGCTGCCGATCCGATCAAGTCTCGTATTTGAACGAAAGCGCGACGCGCGTGCGGAAGGCCGTGACCTTTCCCTTCTCGACCTTCATGTCCATCTTGACGACCTCGGCGACGCGCAGATCGCGCAGCGAGCCCGCCGCCGTCTCCACCGCGCGCCGGCCGGCGTCTTCCCACGATTTTTCGCTGACGCCGACGACATCGACGATCCGGTAAACGCCACCTTCATCCTTCGCCATCTTATCCTCCCTGACAGTGTTGAATTGAAATCAACGCCGAACACCAGGACGAGCGCCTGTTCAGTCCCATGCTTTATTTCGATTAAAGGCGGAGTCGTGCATGCGACACCTACCGGCAGACTGTACTCCAGGCCCGGCCTGAAACAACAGAGCCTGGCGGCCTAGACGCCCTGCTCCACGAAGGCGCCGCACCGGCGCTCGCCGGCGTATTTCATGAGCGCCGCGAAGCGGTAAAGCCCGTGCACGAACTTGCCGTAGGGCAGGCTCAAGAAAAGTCCGAGCACGACGCCGAGATGCACGGCGAGCAACAGGCCCATGGCGCCTGAAATCGCGGAAGATGAGCAGCGCAAAGCCGGTGACGCTGGTGAGCACCAGCATGATGATCAACGCCGTGTCGAGACCGCGACGCGGCAGATCGCGCAGGTCGATGTCGCGGCGGCGCTGCAGCACGAACAGGCCGATGGGGCCGGCGATCAGCCCGAGGCCGCCAATGATGCCGAGCGCGACCGGCAGGCTCCACGGCGCGTAAGGCGCATGCCAGCCGAAGGCGTAGTGATAGAGCGTGGCGACGCAGGTCGCGGCAAAGCAGGAGAGGAAGCCGTAGAATGTAAAATGGTGATAGAGGCGGCGCTGCGCCGAGGGTTGCTCGTCCTCGCTGGTGCAGCCGCCTCCGCCGCCGCCGAGGTAGCGCATGGACGCGGCGTCGCGCGTCGCCTGCCAGAGCGAGGCGGCGCCCGCCGGGTCATCGCCTTTGATGTCGCGCCAGAAGGCGCGCAAACTGAGCGTGAAGGCGAGAATGGCGTAAAGCGCGGCGGCGCCGAAGATCGCCACCATCGCGGTGTGCGGCATCACTTTGTAGAAGTCGCCGGCGTTGCGCGCCCACAGCGCCGCCGGATCCGACCAGGCCACAAAGCCGATGATGAAAGCGGCCATGCTCAGCGCCGCAAGCGAGGTGACGAGGAGGCCGTTATTGGCGAAGGCGCCGGAAAACAGCGAAGGCCAAGTGTAGGCGGCGTAGCTGTCGTTGCGCAATTTGGCGAAGGCCGCCGGCACGTTGACGTTGAACTCGTGCGGCGGCGAATACTGGCAGTCGGAATAGCAGGCGCCGCAGCCGTGGCAGAGATTGGCGAGGTAGTTGAGGTCGGCGTCGGCGAAGGTGCGGCGCATTTCCATCGCCGGAAACATGGCGCAGAGGCCCTCGCAATAGCGGCAAGCGTTGCAGATGGTCATCAGCCGGGAGGCTTCGCGCAGGTTGTCGGTGGCAAGCATCACATTCACCATTCATCCCCGCGCAAGCGGGGATCCAGAGCGAAGAATTCGAGCGCAGAGATTGTGGCCCCTGGGTCCCCGCTTTCGCGGGGACGAACGGAGTGTGTTCCAGCGTTCGATGGCCCATTAGTTTCGCGCATGCGCGGCCCCCTGCCCGGCGATGCGGCCGAACACCGCGCCGATGGTCATGCCGATGCCGGCGAGATAGCCCTTGCCCAGCACGTTGCCGGCCATGATCTCGCCGGCGGCAAACATGTTGGCGGAAGGCTTGCCGTCCTTCATCACGATGCGCGAATCTTCGTTCACCTTGACGCCGAGATAGGTGAAGGTGATGCCGGGGCGCAGCGGATAACCGTAGTAAGGGGCTGTGTCGATTCTGCGGGCCCAGTGCGATTTCGGGATTGGCAGTCCTTCAGTTTTGCAATCGTCGAGCACGGTGTGGTCGAATGTGCCGGGGCGCACGGCGGCGTTGAAATCGGCGACGGTTTTTTCGAGCGAAATAGGGTCGAGCCAGAGCTTCACCGCGAGCTCCGCGATGCTCCCCGCTTCTACCGCGGGAAAGATCGACGGCATGAACAGCCGCAGCGATTTGGCGTCGATGATCGAATGCGCCGTCTGCTCCTGCTGCTGCGCCACCAGCCGTCCCCAGATCGCATAGCGCTTGGGCCATGTGTCCTCGCCCTCGTCGTAGAAACGCCTGGCCTCGCGGTTGACGACGATGCCGAAAACGATCGAGTCGAGGCGCGTGGCGATGCCGCCGTCGAATTTGGGCGCGCGCGCGTCGATGGCCACGGCGTGGCATTGCGTCGGGTCGCCGACCGACGCAACGCCGGCGTCGAGCAGCATACGCAGCACCTCGCCGCGATTGTAGGGCGTACCGCGGATGAGGAAATTGTCGGCGGCGGCGCCCCAGTATTGCTTCAGCCACTCGATATTGGCCTCGAAGCCGCCGGCGGCGGCGATGAGCGTACGGCCGCGCACCGACTGCGCCTTGCCGTTGCGCTTGAACGTCGCCGACATGAAGTAGCCGGACTCGATGACCAGCTCGATCGCCGGGGAATCGTAGATGACGGTGACGCCGAGCGCCTCGGCCTGCCGGTAAAGCGCGTTGAGCGCGCCACGACCGCCGCCGAGGAAGAAGGCGTTGGTCTTGCCCAGGTTGAGCGTGCCGCCGAGCGGCGGCTGGAAGCGCACGCCCTGCTCGTCCATCCATGGCAGCAGTTCGGTCGAGCGGGCGATCGCCAGCTCGGCCAACATCTTGTCGGTTTCGCCGCCGGTGACGCGGTAGAGATCGTCGAGGAACTCGGCCTTGTCGTAAGGCCCGGTCATGGTCGGCGCCGTACCGTCATGGGCGAGGCGCAAATTGCGGGTGTGGCGGGTGTTGCCGCCGCGGTAGAATTCGGGCGCCGCCTCGATGACGATCACGCGGCAACCGGCTCGCGCCGCGGTGATCGCAGCGCACAGCGCGGCATTGCCGCCGCCCAGCACCACCACGTCAAACGGATCGCTAAAGTCCATTTATTTGTTCAGCCACCGCCGGGCGAAACCAAGCAGACCCTGCGGCAAAAAGATAATCATGGCAATGAAGATGAAGCCGAGCGGGATGAGATAAGGGAACTGGTCGCCGAAGATGCGCGACATCAATTCGCGCAGGAGCTGGAAGAAGCCGGCGCCGACGATCGGGCCGACCAGCGTGCCGATGCCGCCCATGACGTTGAAGATGACGGTGTCGCCCGAGGTGATGAAATAGACGAAATTGGGGGCGGCGAACTCGTTCTGCACGGCGTAGAGCACGCCGGCGAGGCCTGCAAAGATGCCGGACAGCATCACCGAGACGATCTTGTAGCGCTCGACCGGAAAGCCGATGGCGCGGGTGCGCGCCTCGTTCTCGCGGATCGACTGCAGCACCATGCCGAAGGGCGATTGCGTGACCCGGCGCAGGAACAGATAGGACGCGGTCACCACCGCCAGCACGAACCAGTGCATGATCGTCGGGTTAAAGCGTACGTCATAGAGCCAGGCGAAGGTCAGATGCGGCCGGGTGAAGATCAGCCCGTTCTCGCCGCCGGTGACCTTGGTCCAGGTGAAGATGATGACATAAAAGATCTGGGAAAAGATAAGCGTTGTGATGGCGAAATAGATGTCGCGCAGCCGCGTGGAGAAATAGGCGACGAACAGCGCAGCGCCCGCCGCGCCGGCCAGGCCAAACAAGATCGCCAGCCACAGATTGGGCGCGAACGCGATCAGCGCGCCGGCCGCGCCATACATGCCGAGGCCGAAAAACGCCGAATGGCCGAAGGAGACCATGCCGGTGTAGCCGATCAAGAGATCGGACGACATGGCGAGCAGGCCCCAGATCAGCACCTCGGTGAGGAAGCGGCGCCAGAACGGCGGTAGCACCAGCGGCGCCACGATCAGGATAGCCATGATGACGGCAAAGCCGGTCCAGTAGATGACGGTATGGCGGTCGAGTTTCTTCATTTGGGCGTGGCAAACAGGCCGGTCGGCTTGAACAGCAGCGTGAGGATCAGCACGACGAACGAGACGATCACCGCCTGCGACGGGTCGACCCAGATCGAGGCGTAGGATTCGAGCAGGCTGATGAAGATCGCGGCGACCACGGAACCGCCGAGGCTGCCCATGCCGCCGACCACGACGACGATGAAGGCACGCAGCACCCAGTCGAGGCCCATGTTGTAGTCGACGCCGCCAAGCGGCGCGAACAGCACGCCGCTCGCCGCCGCCATGCCGGCGCCGAGGGCGAAGACGCCGGTCAAGACCCAAGGCACCGGGATGCCCATGGCCTGCGCCATGACGCGGTCTTGCGTCGTGGCGCGGATCCAGACGCCGAACCGGTTGTATTTGAGGAACAGCCAGAAGCCACCGATGATCGCCGCCGACATCGCCGCGATCACCAGCCGGTACCAGGGATAGTCGAGGTAAAACAGATTGAAATGGCCGGTAATCGGCGCCGGCAGGCGGCGCGAGTCGGGGCCGAATTGCCACAGCGCGTAGTTCTGCAAGATGAGCGACAAACCGAAGGTGACCAGGATGGTATTGAGCGGGTCGCGCCCGATCAGCGGCCGCAACACAACGATCTGCAGGGCGGCACCGAGCAGCGCGACCACAAGGAAAGCCGCGAGCAGCGACACCCAGAAATTCCCCGTCGCCACCATGACGATGACGCCGACAAAGGCGCCGAGCATGAACAATTCGCCGTGCGCGAAATTGACAACGTCCATGATGCCGAAAATCAGCGTCAGCCCGGAGGCGACCAGCGCCAGGATCATGCCGGTGACGATGCCGTTCACCGTCTGGATCAGGATGAGATCGACGGGGATGTCGTGGAAGAAGGCGACGAGCGCGTGCATCGTTAGAGCCCCAGATACTGCTTGATGACGGCGTGGTCGAGGTGGAGATCGGCCGCGGCGGAGTGGTAGCGCACGACGCCCTTCTCCATGATGTAGACGCGCTGGCTCGCTTCCAGCGTCAAAGGCACGTTCTGCTCGACCAGCAGGATGGCGACGCCTTCCTTATGCAGCACGTCGATGATCTCGCGGATCTGCGACACCATGCGCGGCATCAGCCCTTCCGTCGGCTCGTCGAGCAGGATGATTTTCGGCTCAAGCATCATGGCGCGGGCGATGGCGAGCATCTGCTGCTCGCCGCCCGACAGCGTGCCGCCGGCCTGGCCGCGCCGTTCGGCAAGCCGCGGGAAAAAGGCGAACGCCTTGTCGAGCAGTTCGCGTTTGCGTTCCTCGCTTACGCCGTGACGGTCGAGGCCGGTGCGCAGGTTTTCCATGACCGTGAGCAGTCGAAAAATGCGACGGTCCTCCGGCACGTAGCCGATGCCAAGGCGGGCGAGCTTATGCGGAGCGACCCCGACGATGTTTTGGCCTTCGAACAACACCTTGCCTTGGCGCGCGTCCACCAGGCCCATGATGGTTTTCAGCGTCGTCGACTTGCCGACGCCGTTGCGGCCGAGCAGGCCCACCACTTCGCCGCGGCCGACGTGCAGCGACACGCCGTCGAGAATGTGGCTCTTGCCGTAATAGGTGTGCAGGTCCGTCACCGAGACCAGCGGCTGCGCGTTGGTGCCCACTTCGCTCATGTCTTGAGATAAACCTCCAGCACCTTGGGATTCTGCTGGATCTCCGCAGGCGTGCCTTCGGCGAGAATCTCGCCGTAGTGCAGCACGGTGATGCGGTCGGCGAGCCCCATCACCACCTCCATGTCGTGCTCGACGATGAGGACGGTGAGATTCTTGCCGATTTGCCGCACCAGTTCCATGGTCTGGCGCGTCTCCGCCGCGCTCATGCCGGCGGTCGGCTCGTCGAGGCACAGCAAGCGCGGCTCGGTCGCGAGCGCGATGCCGATCTCGAGATTGCGCTGCGCGCCATGCGACAGATTGGAGGCGAGCTCGTCGGCCTTGTCGAGCAGACCGACCGACGTGAGCGCTGCTTCCGCCCTTGCGTTGATGTCGGCGAAGGCTGAGTGGTGAACGATCATGTTCCAGCCGTGGCGGCGCGATTGCGCGGCAATGCGCACGTTCTCCAACACCGTGGCGTTGGGTAGGATGTTGGTGATCTGGTAGGAGCGTGCGATGCCCTTCTGCGAGATCTTGTTCGAGGGCAGCCCCGTGATGTCCTCGCCGTTGAAAACGATGCGGCCGGCGGTCGGCGTCAGCACGCCGGTCAGGCAATTAAAGAAGGTGCTCTTGCCGGCGCCATTCGGCCCGATGATGGCGTGAGTTGTGCCCTGCTCGATCGCGAAATTGACGCGCGACACCGCCGCCAGTCCGCCGAACTGCACGGACAGCAATTCAGTCCTGAGGATATCAGACGAAGCCGCCCCCCGGCTTGTCGCCGGGGAGCGGATGTCGGTCGAATTTTCCACGCGTGCTTACGCCGCAGGGAACTTGCAGGCCGGCGGCACGAGCGTCTTGTCCTTCAGCACCGTCTCCTTCAGGTGGTAGGTGCCGTTGCTGACTTCGAAGATGAACTCGTTGAGGAACGCCTGATGGTCGGCCTTGCGCAGGGTCTTCGGCCCTTGCGGGAAGTCCGGACCGGCCTTCATCTCGAGGCCTTCGAGCGCCTCGATCACCTTCATGGTGTCCTTGCGGCTCTCGAACTTCGCCGCCTCCATGGCGATCTTCAGGGCGTTCATCGCTTCGAAGTTCGACTGCACGTATTTATCGGGCAGCGGACCGGACGGATCGACCTTGGCCAGCCGCTCCTTCGCCTCGTTGAACCAGGCGTGGTGGTAGGGCGTGTCCAGCGTCCCGACGAAGATCGGGATGTAGCGGTTGATGGCGACGAAGCCGTCGATCTTGTGGCCGAGGCCGGGCAGGTTGCTGGCTTCGGTGATGGAGCCGTCGCCGGCCCATTTGTACTTCTTGGTGAGGCCGAGGTCGTAGGCCTGGTTGCCGATGGTCACGCCGTCCTTGCCGAAGAAGATGCCGAACAGCCCGTCGAAATTGCCGGTGATCTTCGAGAGGAACGGCGTCATGTCGGCGGTGCCGAGCGGGATGCCGGTGGTGCCGACGACTTCGCCGCCATTCTTCTTGATCTCCTCGGCGTAGGCGTCGCGCGTCGACTGGCCCCAGGAATAGTCGGCGTAGGCGAGATGCCACTTCTTGCCCATCTTGGCGAGCGTGGGCGCGAAAGCGACCGCTTGCGCCGGCGCGAAGTCGTGGACGCGGAAGCTGTAGCGGTTGCACTTGCTGGTGGTCAGCGTGGTGTCGAGGCAGACGCTGATCATGTTGATGATCTTGTTCTCTTCCCAGACCGGCATGCAGGCGAGACAGATGTTGGAGAGGAAGCCGCCGACATGGGCGTCGATATTGTCTTCCTGCACCATCTTCTCGGTCTTGCGGCGGGCCACGTCGGGCTTGGATTCGTCATCGGCGAAGACGACTTCAACCGGACGGCCATTGATGCCGCCGTTCTTGTTGATGCGGTCGATCGCCATCTGCAAGCCGACCACCGCGGTCTTGCCGCCGGCGGCACCGGGGCCGGACAGCGGCTGCTCGGAACCGATCTTGATCGCCTCGGCGGCGCCGAAAGCCGCGCGCCACGGCGCCGGCACCAGCATCATGGCGCCGATTGCGCCGCCGCCCCAGCCGACCAGCGTGCGGCGCGTCACCTTGCCGCTATACCAGATGTCCGAAGCCCACGCTTCGTCTTTCCATTTTTCAGTCATCGTGTTCACTCCCTCTGGATGTCAGGTTCGATAAGCCCCCAAGGTAACCGGCAACGTCCGCGCGCGGACGCCGGAGCAAAAGTCTGTTGAACGAAGGAAACGTCGTGGCCGCGCCTGCGCCGCGCCCGGCCGCAAACCTGGCCGGCGAACGCCCGATCGTGACAGCACGAGACGGCATTCCCCAAATCCTCCCGTAACGGCCCTTTTGCGGGCTCTTCGCAATCTTAATCTATCAAGCAAACGCGATTTAGGGCCGATTTTCAACCGCTATTTTCCATATCGTTGCAGCGTCACTCACATCGTCGCATGCACGCGCCGCAACCAATGCCTAAAGCCATCTCGCAAGAACCTCGCAGGGTGCTAAGCTCGCGTGATTGCACCGCTTGAAAACGAATGCCGCCAATGTCCGTCACCCCGCTCCGCCGCGCCGATACTGCCAATGCCGGCCATGCCGCGCGGCTTGCCGTGCGCAGCGGCGAGCACCGCGGGCCGACCGCAGTGCTGGCGCCAGGTTACGTGCAGGGCAACCTCGCCATTCTGCCTAAAGCATTAGCAGAGGATTTCCGCATCTTCTGCGAGCGCAACCCGAAGCCCTGCCCGCTCATCGGCATGTCGGCGCCAGGCGACCCGCGCGTGCCGGAGCTGGGCGAAGACATCGACATCCGCACCGATCTGCCGCGCTACCGGGTGTGGAAGAACGGCGAGCTGGTGGCGGAGCCGGACGACATCAGCGACGTGTGGCGCGACGACCTCGTCAGCTTCGTCATCGGCTGCTCGTTTTCCTTCGAGGAGGCGCTGACGCAGGCGGGCATCGAGCTGCGCCACATCACCTGCAACAGCAACGTGCCAATGTACCGCACCAATGTCGCGACCGCCGAGGCAGGTCCGTTCCACGGGCCGCTGGTGGTGTCGATGCGGCCGATGACGCTGGCGGATGCAAAACGCGCGGTCGAGATCACCGGGCGTTTCCCCCGCGTGCACGGCGCGCCGTTGCAAGTCGGGCATCCCGAACAGATCGGCATCGCCGATGTGGGCAAACCCGATTACGGCGACGCCGTGCCGCTGAAGGCCGGCGAGATCCCGGTGTTCTGGGCCTGCGGGGTGACGCCGCAATCGGTCGTCGCCACGGTGAAGCCGGAGTTCTGCATCACGCATTATCCCGGCAGCATGCTGGTGACGGACCGGCGCAACAGCGAATTTTCGATCGGGTAAGCGTTGGCGTCGCATCCTTCCGGGGACGAGCACGACGCTGCAAGGAAGCCACAAGTGAGCGAACCGAAAAGGGTGCCCGCGTTCTGTACGCAATGCCGGTCGCGGTGCGGCTGCGTGGCGATCACGGATGGCGGCCGCTTGCTGGCCGTGGAACCGATGCCCGGCCATCCGACAGGGCAGAAGCTCTGCCCGAAGGGCCGTGCCGCGCCCGAACTCGTTCACCACAAGGACCGGCTGACGCAGCCGCTGAAGCGCACCAGACCGAAATCCGACGCCGATCCCGGCTGGCAGCCGATCGGCTGGGACGAGGCGCTCGACACGATCGCGACGCGCATGCGCGACATTGCGGGCACGCACGGACCGGAACAGGTGGCGTTCTCGGTCACCACGCCAAGCGGCACCCACATCTCGGACTCGATCTCCTGGATCGAGCGGCTGATCCGCGCCTTCGGCAGTCCCAACACCATCTACGGCACCGAGATCTGCAACTGGCACAAGGATTTTGCCACGCGCTTCACCTTTGGCTACGACATCGGCACCCCCGACTTCGCCAACACCGATTGTGTGCTGCTGTGGGGCAACAATCCGACGGCGACGTGGCTCGCCCGCACCGCCGAGATTCAAAAGGCGCTCAAGCGCGGCGCGCGCATGATCGTCGTCGATCCGCGACCGACGACATTTGCCCGACGCGCCGATCAATGGCTACGGGTGCGCCCGGGCACCGATCAGGCGCTGGCGCTCGGGCTCGCCAACCTCATCATCGGCGCCGGCGCATATGACCGTGCCTTTCTCACGCAATGGAGCAACGGACCGCTGCTGGTGCGCGACGACAGCGGCCGCTTCCTGCGCGAGCGCGATTTGCGGCGCGGCGGCCGCGACGATGTTTTCTTTGCAATGTCGCAGGGCGACGACAGGCTGCTTGCCTACGATGCGGCGAACGGTGCCTGGGCCGACAGCCGGCCCGATCCGAAATTGCAGACGCGGACCTCGGTCCGCGGCGCCGACGGCGCGGTCGCTTGCCGGGCTGCCTTCGATCTTTACGCCAAGGCGGCTGCGGCTTTTCCGCCGGACCGCGTCGCGAGCCTGACCGGCGTCGAGCCGGATGCGCTCGCGCGCGCTGCCGCGTTGATCGCGCAAGCATCCTCAGTCGCCTATTATGCCTGGAACGGCGTCGGCCAGAGCGTGACGGCGACGCAGACCGACCGCGCCATCGCGCTTTTGTACGCGCTGACCGGCAGCTACGGTCGGCGCGGCGGCAATGTCCCGGGCAGCGCCGGCAATTTCATCGACATATCAGGCCAGGAACTGCTGACGCCGGAGCAGCGCGCCAATGCGCTTGGCGCTGCCGAACGCCCGCTTGGGCCGCCACAGCAGGGTTGGGTCACTGCGCGGGACGTCTACCGCGCCGTGACGACAGGGAAACCTTATCCGGTGCGTATGCTGTTTTCGTTCGGGACCAATCTTCTGGTCTCGCAGCCGGACACCGACATGGCGCGACGCGCTTTGGCGCAGGTCGATTTCCACGTTCACGCCGACTTCTTCATCAATCCGACCGCGACCTATGCCGATATCGTGCTTCCGGTCGCGACGTCATGGGAGCGCGAGGGTTTGCGCACCGGCTTCGACGCGAGCCTTGAGGGCTTGCGCAGGGTGCAACTCCGCCCTCGCGTCATGGCGCCGGTCGGAGCTGCGCGGTCGGACACCGACATTGTCCTTGCGCTCGCGAAACGGCTCGGGCTCGCCGATGCGTTCTTCGGATGCGATGCCGACCGCGGCCATAACGTGGCATTGGCGCCCACCGGCTTCACCGTCGACATGCTCAGGCAGCATCCGGAGGGCGTCGACCTCGACGCCACGGTTGCGCTGGAGCCTTATGCGGCGGGTGGATTTCCGACGCCGACGAAACGGGTGGAAATTTATTCCGAGCGTCTGGCGCAGCACGGCTACGCTCCGGTGCCGGCTTTGACCGGCGACAAAACCGCGGCGCGGGATCTGCGCTATCCGCTGCGGCTCGGTTGCGCCAAGACGGTTGCCTATTGTCACAGCCAGCACCGCAACATCGCCTCGCTGCGCCGCCTGATGCCGGACCCCTTGATCGAAATGGCGTCGGAAGACGCTGCTGCCCGCGACATCGGCGACGGCGATTGGGTGCGCATCCGCACACAACAGGGCACGGCGGTGGCGCGCGCGGCGATTGCGTCGGGCCTCGCGAGCGGCAGTGTCTTCGGCCAGCACGGTTGGTGGTTTGGCGACGGCGGCGGCGCGAGCGCGGCCGATCCCCTGGCGGCCAACATCAATCGCGTGGTGAGCACCGCGCACGCCGATCCGGTCAGCGGCTCGATACCGTTGCGCAGCACCTGGTGCGAGATCGAAAAGGTGCGGTAGGGGCCGTTACGCCGCGTCGCGGGCCTTCTTGTCGAGCAAACCCGCCTCGATCAGCGCTTCGCGAATGCGGGCGATTTCCGCGCGCTCGATTTTCACGAGCGGCGGGCGCACCACGGCGCGCGGCAATTTGCCGAGCAGGACGAGCGCCTCCTTCATGCGGTTGTGCATATCGACGAAGGGGTCGGCGTAGAAGACGCGCGCGGTGGGCGCGATGCGTTCATCGAGGCGCCTGGCTTTTTCCAGATCGTTTGCCTTGACGGCGCGGTAGAGTTTTGCCTGCAAGTCGGCGACGACGCTGCCCGAGCCGGAGAGCAAGCCGTTGCAGCCGGTGACCAGCGACGGGAAGAGCCATGACGAGTGCGTGGTGAGCACGTTCACCGAGCGCGGCAGGTTTTGCAGCGTATCGACGTGCCACTGGTGATGCGGCACGTTGCCGATCCAGTCCTTTATGGCGCGGATCGACGGCACCTCATCAACGAGCTTGAGCAACGTGTCCTTCGGATAGCCCTGCCCGGTCGCCAGCGGATATTGAAACGCGATCAGCGGCAGGTCGGTGGCGTCGGCGATGCGCTTGAAATGCGCGAGCGCCATCGCCGCGTTCTGCCCGAGCGTGAACGGGCCGGGCGGGAACACCAGCAGCGCGGACGCGCCGCCCGCATCCGCCATCTTCGCCAGCCGTGCGGCTTCGAGCGAGCCGTCGGCCCAGATACCGTTGATCAGCGGCAGTTTGGCGCCGATCTCGTCCTGGGCGATATCGAGCACGCGGCGCTGTTCGTCGAAGGTGCAGGAGGCCACTTCCGTCGAATGGGCGTTGATGGTGATGGCGGAGAGGCCATCGACGCTTCCCACGTCGCGCAGATGCTTGCGGAAACCGGTCTCGTCGATCGACAGGTCGTTCTCGAACGGCAGCAGCACGGCAGGAATGACCCCGTGCGGGATGTAGTTTTTGTGCCTTGCCATTGAAGCCTCCCTATTCCGCGGCTCTCATGTCGCCAGCATAGCCGAATTCGGCGGAAAGGCGATCCGCCGCCGTGCGCACCCCCCGCGTGCGTTTGTGCAAGGTTTCGATCGACAGCCGCCAGACCGGCCCGGAAATGCCGATGGCGCCGATGATTTGCCGTGAAAAATCGCGCACCGGTAGCGCCACGCAGCGCAATTCGGCGTCGAATTCGCCGTCGTCGATGGCCATGCCGGAGCGGCGCACCTCGGAGATTTCGCGGCGCAGCGGCTCGGCCGCGATAATCGACTTCGGGGTGAAGGCTTTGAGTTCGCTGCGCGCCATGAAGGCTTCGAGCTGATCGGGCGTCAGCGCCGCGAGCATGACCTTGCCGAGCGCCGTGCAATGCGCCGGGCGCACCGCGCCAGCGCGATCGATGAGTTGGAAGGCGCCGGGGCCGCTGGTGCGCGCCAGCACCACGACGGCGTCGCCCATGCGCACGGAAAAATGCGCGCTCTCGCCGCTGTCGCGCGACAGGTCCTCGAGAATGGGCGTGGCGAGGCTCACCATCTCCACTTCATCGAGCGCGCTCGCCGCGAGCGCAAACAGCGGGCGGCCGATGCGATAGCGCTTGGTGTCCTTCATCTGCCGCACGTAGCCGAGGACGACCAGCGTGCGCACCAGATGGAACGCGGTGGAATTATGCAAGGCCACGCGCTTGGAGAGATCGGCGAGGCCGATGCCGTCGCGGTTGCGCGCGATCTCTTCCAGTAGCGAAAAGGCGCGCGCCAGCGATTGCACCCCGCCGCGCGGCGCGGCGTCGGCTGGCGCGCGCGGCCTGCCGGCGGCAACTTTCTGTTTCGCGCGCGCCTTCATATGGGTTTCTCGTCGTCGCTCACCGGCGAGGTGACCACCAGGAACACCAGATCGACGAGGCCGGTGTTGGAGATGGCGTGTTCGACGCCGGGCGGCAGGAAGATGAAATCGTGCTTGCGCACGACGTGCTCCTTGCCGGCGATGTGCATCAGCCCCTCGCCCTCGATGATGTGATAGACCTGCTCCTGTACCTTGTGGCTATGCGTTTCGACATACGCTTTCGGCTGATACATCGAAATGCGGTAGTCGATGTGTTTTGAACCAGCCGTTTCCGGCATCACCAGCGGCTTCGACAGCGCGCTGCCGAAATGGTTGGGAAATTCCAGCCACGGCACCTCGGCGATGTTGCGGATGAAGGCTTCGCGTTTTGCAGCCATCACAGGTCCCCTACTTCGCCGGCGCCGGGTCGGGCAGATAGCGCTTGCCGAACACCGGCTCCTTGTAGGGCGTCGGCGGCAATTGCCAGGCGCCGGTTGCCGGCGGCCGCACCTCGGCGTCCACGTGCACGTTGAGCAGATAAGGCTTGTTGGCCTTGATGGCGTGCTCGAGCGCGCCCTTGAAGTCCTGCGACTTGGTGATGGTCGCCGCCTCGACGCCGCACGAGCGCGCCATGGCGGCGAAATCCGGATTGTACGGCTTCCGGTTCGGCCCCTCGTGGAACATGGTGCCATGCTCGCGGCCGCCGAACATTCCCAGTTGAATGTCGCGGATCGAGACCCAGCCGAAATTGTTCCAGATCACCCAAACCACCGGAATGTTGTATTCGACCGCAGTGCACAGCACGTGCGGCACCATGGTGAAGCAGCCATCGCCGGTGACGGCGACCACCGGCCGGTGTGGCGCAGCGAGCTTGGCGCCGAGCGCGCCGGCGGCGCCGAAGCCCATGCCGGAAAAGCCCCAGGAGTTGAGCATGTTCTGCGGATGGCGCGGCTTCCAGAACTGCATGTACCAGTTGTGGCTGACGCCCACGTCGCAGCAGAGGATGCCGTCTTCCGGCATGACCGCGGCGCAATCGGCGACGATGCGCTCGGGGCGGATCGGCGACGCATGAATCTCGAAATTCGGCCGGATGAATTTTTCCCATTCGGCCTGCCACTTCTTCACGTCGGCGATCCAGGCTTTGGTGGCGTCGCGCTTGGCGCCGCGGCGCTCCACCTCGGCGAGCAGCTGGCGCAGGAAGGTACGCGCATCGGCGAGGATGCCGATGTCGGGTGGGTAATTGCGGCCGAGCTCGTCGGTATCGACGTCGGCGTGGATCAATTTGGTCTGCGGGAAATTCCACGAATAACCGGGCATCCACGACGACGCAGAGCGGTCGTCGAAGCGCGCGCCAATGGCAATCACCACGTCGGCGTGGCGCCCGGCTTCGTTCGCCGGATAGGCGCCGTTGCGGCCAATGAAGCCGAGCGAGAGCGAATCGTTCATGTCAAGGCAGCCCATGCCGTTGGGCGAGGAGATCACCGGGATCTGCAGGCGGTGGGCGAATTCGGTGAGCTCCTTGCTCGCCTCCGACAAAGTGACGCCATGGCCGATGAAGATCACCGGGCGCGTGGCTTTCAGGATCAGATCGACGCAGGCGGAGATTTCATCGGGCGAAGCGCCGCTGCGCCTGGCGTTGAGCGGCGGCGCTACGCGCGGCACCTCCACATCGTCTTCTTCCTGAAAGACGTTGTAGGGCACGTCGACGTTCACCGGGCCGGGCCGTCCCGACAGCATTGTCGTCGTCGCCTGGCGCAGCGCCAAAGGCAGCATGTCGACGCGCGTCGGCTGGAATGAGCGCTTGACCACGGGGCGCACGATGCTGGGGAAGTCGGCCTGGAAGTGCTTGTTGATTTCCTGGAACGGCGAGCGGTTGAATTGCTGCGTCGGCACGTTGGCGGTGATCGCCAGCAGCGCCGAGGAATCCGACAGCGCCACCTGCAGCGGCATGATGATGTTGCAGGAGCCGGGGCCGCACGAGGTGAGCGTCGCCACCGCCTCGTGCCGCACACGGAAGTAGGCGTCGGCCATGTGCGCGGCCACCTGCTCGTGGCGCGGCGACACCAGCTTGATGCGGTCGCGCGAGGCGTAAAGCGTGTCGAGGATGCCGACGTTGCCGTGGCCGCAGATGCCGAACACGTAGGGGATTTTGCTGCCGATCAGGTATTCGGTGATGAGGTCGGCGCCCTTCATGCGAGCCATGCTATTGATCCCTTGTACCGCTGTGTTTTCTCGTTGCCACAATCCCGCAGCGACTTTAACAATATCGGTGACGGCCGCCAACCACGTGCGGCCGGTAAAGAAGCGTCAGGGAGGATCGCAATGGCGGAGCGGCGGCTCGGCGTCATCATGCACGGCGTGACCGGCCGCATGGGCACCAACCAGCATTTGGTGCGCTCGATTTTGGCGATCCGAAAGGCCGGCGGCGTGGCGCTCGCCGACGGCACGCGGCTGATGCCCGACCCCATTCTGGTCGGGCGCAACGCCGAAAAGGTCGAGGCGCTGGCGCGCGAACATGGCGTTACGCGCTGGACCACCGATCTCGGCCAGGCGCTCGACAATTCACATGATGAAATCTTCTTCGACGCCGGCACCACGCAGATGCGGCCGGACCTCGTCGAGCGCGCAATCAATAAAGGCAAGCACATCTATTGCGAGAAGCCGATCGCCGATGAGCTCGCCAAGGCGATGAAGGCTGTGCGCCTGGCGAAAGAAAAAAAGATCAAGAACGGTGTGGTGCAGGACAAGCTGTTTTTGCCCGGCTTACGCAAATTAAGAGCGCTGCGCGATGCCGGATTTTTCGGCCGCATGTTCGCGGTGCGCGGAGAGTTCGGCTACTGGGTTTGGGAGGGCATGGACGGCCAGCCGGCGCAGCGGCCGAGCTGGAACTACAAGAAAGCCGAAGGCGGCGGCATCATCCTCGACATGCTTTGTCACTGGCGCTACGTGCTCGACAACCTGTTCGGCAAGGTGCAGGCGGTGAGCTGCCTCGGCGCGACGCATATTCCCAAGCGCGTGGACGAGAACGGCAAGACCTATGACGCGGACGCCGATGACGCGGCTTACGCCACCTTCCGCCTTGAGGGCGGCGTCATCGCCCATATCAATTCATCCTGGGATGTGCGCGTGCGCCGCGACGATCTGGTGACGTTTCAGGTCGACGGCACGCAAGGCTCCGCCGTCGTCGGGCTGACCAAATGCTTCACGCAGGCGCGCGCGGAGACGCCGCGGCCGGTGTGGAACCCGGACGTGTCGCAGACGATGAACTTTTTTTCGCAGTGGAAGGAAGTGCCGGACGCCGAAACTTACGACAACGGCTTCAAGATCCAGTGGGAAGACTTCCTGCGCCATGTCGCCGCCGACACGCCCTGGCATTTCGGCTTGATCGAGGGCGCCAAAGGCGTGCAGCTTGTCGAGTGCGCCTTGAAAAGCTGGGCCGACAAACGCTGGTATGATGTGCCGGACCTGACCGTGTAGGGAGCCTTTAATAATGCCGACGCTCAATTTGCCGACCAAGGACCGAGGCTTCGCCCCCTACACCACCGGCGAGCCGATCGAATTCCCCTCACCGGCCGCAACCAAAGGCTTTAACCGCGTCGCCTACGCCGCCGCGCATGTGGTGGCCGATCCGCTGGCCGACATCGATCCCTGGCTCGACACGACAATCGACTGGGAGCGCACTATTGCCTTCCGGCATTATCTCTGGGATTTGGGGCTCGGCGTCGCCGAAGCCATGGACACCGCGCAGCGTGGCGGCGGGCTTGACTGGCTGGGCGCCAAGGAACTGATCCGCCGCGCACTGGAAGCGGCGAAGTCGCGGCCCGGCGTCAAGATCTGCTGCGGCGTCGGCACCGATCATCTCGATGCCGCCGCCAATGTCAGCATCGACGACATCGTGTGCGCCTATGAAGAGCAGATCGAGGCGATCGAAGCGATGGGCGGACAGCTTGTCATCATGGCGAGCCGCGCGCTCGCCCGCGCCGCCAAAAGCCCCGCCGAATATGGGCGCGTCTACGGCCGCATCCTGCGCCAGTTGCAGCAGCCGGCGATCATCCACTGGCTCGGCGAGATGTTCGATCCGGCGCTCGCCGGCTACTGGGGCAGCGCCGACCACGGCGCGGCGATGGAGACTTGCCTCGGCGTCATCAGCGACAACGCCGCGAAAATCGACGGCGTCAAGATTTCGCTGCTGTCGAAGGAAAAGGAAATCGAGATGCGCCGGCAATTGCCGGCCGGCGTGCGCATGTATACCGGCGACGACTTCAACTACGCCGAACTCATTGCCGGCGACGAGCAAGGCTATTCCGACGCCCTGCTCGGCATTTTCGACGCCATCGCGCCGGCCGCTTCCGCCGGTCTGGCGCGGCTGGCAACCGGCGACTTGCAGGGCTTTCACGGCATTCTCGAGCCGACGGTGCCGCTGTCGCGCCACATCTTCAAGGCGCCGACGCGTTTCTACAAGACCGGCGTCGTGTTTCTGGCCTGGCTCAACGGCCTGCAGGAGCATTTCATCATGGTCGGCGGACAGGAAAGCGCGCGCTCGCTGCTGCATCTCGCCGAACTCTTCCGCCTCGCCGACAAGGCGCGCGTGCTGCACGATCCCGACCGTGCGGCGGCGCGCATGCGGTCGCTGCTCGCCGTGCATGGGCTTGCCTGAATGGCGCCGCCGACCCAGCCGCTGTCGATGAATGAGGGCACGCTGCGCGAGCAGTATGACTTTCGCGGCTTCGTGGACGCTTGCGTCCGCGACGGCATTACCGCGGTCAGTCCCTGGCGCGATAAGGTCGCCGCCTGCGGCCTGCAGGAGGCCGCCCGCCTCATCAAGGACAACGGCCTGCGCGTTTCCGGCTATTGCCGCGGCGGGCTGTTTCCGGCGGCTACCGCCGCCGAGCGCCAGGCGATCATTGACGACAACAAGCGCATGATCGACGAGGCCGCGGTGCTCGGCTGCGAATGCATCGTGCTCATCGGCGGCGCCCTGCCGAAAGGCTCGCGCGATTTGCGCGCCGCGCACAAAATGGTTGCCGACGGCCTTGCCGCCATATTGCCGCATGCGCGCGCGGCCAAGGTGCCGCTGGCGATGGAGCCGCTGCATCCGATGTATGCCGGCGACCGCGCCTGCATCAACACGCTGGCGCACGCGCTCGATCTTTGCGACGCGCTTGGGTCGGGCCTCGGCGTGGCGGTGGACGTCTATCATGTCTGGTGGGACCCGGAGCTCGAGGCGCAGATCGCCCGCGCCGGCTCGCGCATCCTCGGCTATCACGTCTGCGACTGGCTGGCTCCGACCCGCGACATGCTGCTCGACCGCGGCATGATGGGCGACGGAGTCATCGACCTGCCCTACATCCGCGGCCTGGTGGAGAAGGCCGGCTACAAGGGCTGCATCGAGGTGGAGATTTTTTCCGCCGAGAACTGGTGGAAGAAACCCGGTGACGAGGTGATCCGCACGTGCATCGAGCGTTACCGCACGGTGTGCTGAAGCCTCAGAACGTCACGCTGATGGTGCCGCGCCAGCCGCGCTGGCGTTGGTCGGGACCGACGCTGAAGATATAGCCGAGCTGCACCGTCACCACGGCGTCGTAGGAGCGGTATTTGTCGCCGCCCAGCCAGAAATAAGAGAGCAGGCTGGGGCCGACGCCGGCCGCCCATTGCGTCGTCGCCTTGCTGTCGTAGCCGGCGACGGCGAGCAGCGTCGGGCCGATGGCGGCGCGAAACGGCGGGCGCATCTCGTAGAGGAAGCCGGCGTTGGCGTGCACGTCTTCCAGCACGCGCTGGTCGCGGGTGCGCCAGGTGCCGAAGGTGCCGAAATCCCAATAGGGCTTCCAGCCGCCGGCGTAAGGATAGGCATCGGCGCCGAGACCCAGGCCCCAGACGGCAGTGAATTCGGTTTCCGACTGCGGCTTGAAGTAATGGTCGAGCATGCCGCCGAAATACAAATTGAGGTCGGGGATGGGGCGATAGCGAAGCCCCGCCCCTGCGTCGGTCTCGCGCTCGCCGTTGGCGTCCTTGTCGGTCAGCCCGCGACGATGACGCAAGGATTATTAGAAATCCTTTACCGGTTCCTGCCGCTGCCCACGGCCGCGCCTTACACGGTTAAACGGACCATAACGCCGGACGGCCCCGGCGCATTACCGGGGCCGCGATTCCTCGATTTCCGGCGCTGTTTCTATTCCGCCGCCTGCGACGACGGCGGGCGCATGGCCTCTACCCCATCCGTTGCGGTAGCGGAGATCGTCGTGCGCACCATGAGGCGCGGCTCGTTGGCGGGCCAGGGACGCCCGCGGTGCATGGTGGCGCGGTTATCCCACATGACCACGTCGCCGTTCTCCCAGGCGTGGACGTAACTTGTCCCAGGCGCCGTCGCGGCTTGCGTCAGATCGTCGATCAGCTTTTTTCCCTCGGCCGCATCCATGCCTTCGACGGCATAGGCATGCGAGGCGAGATAAAGCGCGCCGCGCCCGTTCGCCGGGTTCTTCCACACCATGCGCCAGCAAACCGGCGGCAAGGCCGCGCGTTCCTCCGGGCTCGCGAGCCCCGGCGCGATCTTGCTGCGCGAATGGTTGTAATCGTGCCAGGCGAAGGAGCTTTCCAGTTTGCGGCGCAACGCTCCATCGAGCCGCTCGAAGGCGAGCCGGGTCGAGACGAATTCGGTCTCGCCGCCGTGCGCCGGCACGATGCGCGCGGAGAGGATCGAGGCGAGCGCCGGCACGCTCTTGAACGAGCTGTCGGTGTGCCAGAGCTGGTTCGCCTTGTTGCGCAGCGCGTAGCGGTGATCGGGCGGCACCACCTTGCCGTCCGGGCCGATGGTGGTCAGCGTGACGAAATGCGTGCCGGTGCCGATCGAGCCGACCTTGGTGAATTCCGGGGGACCGAAGCGGCGCGAAAAAGCGAGCTGGCTTTCGTTGGTCACCTCCTGGCCGCGAAAGACCAGGACCGAATGGTCCTCGAATGCCGCGCGCACCGCCGCGTAAGCGGCATCGTCAGCGGCAACCTCATCAAGCGTCACGCCGCGCAATTCGGCGGCAAAGCCTGGGCCGAGCGGGATGATGTCCATGGCGTACCCCCCTGACTTTTTTCTTGGCGCGATTGTCCTCCAATTGCCGAAAGCCGGCAAGGACGCTCAGGCAACGCCGTATTTCTCGAACAGTTTGGGCGCGAATTTTAGCCCCAAGCCGGGCGCGGTGGGCACCGTCATTTCGCCTTTGACCGGCACCGGCGGGTCGTCGAACAGGTGGAAGGTCCACGGCATGTATTCGACGACGAGGCCGTTGGGCGCGGCCGCGATAAGATGTACGTGCAGCTCCGGCAGCAGGTGGCTGACCACAGGCCGGTTGAAGGCTTCCGCCATGCCGGCGATCTTCATCCACGGTGTGATGCCGCCGGCGCGCAGCACGTCGATCATCACAATGTCCACCGAATGATGCGCCAGCGTCTGCCGGTGCGGCGCGATGCCGTAGAGATATTCGCCGGCGCAAACCGGCATATCGAGCGCGCGGGCGATTTCGGCGAGGCCCTGATAGTCGTCGGCGGCGGCCGGGTCCTCCAGCCAGTAAAGCCGCAGGTCCTCGATCTGGCAGCCGATTGCGATGGCCTCGTGCACGCCCCAGCGCTGGTTGATGTCGACCATCAGATTGATGTCGGGGCCGGCGGCGTTGCGCACGGCGCGGATGCGTTCGATCTCCTGCGCCGGATTGAGCCCCTCGACCGCCATCTGCGTCTTCATCTGCGTGTAGCCCTTCGCCACCAGCGCGGCGGCGGCCTTTTCCAGCGCGGCAAGCGGCGAGGTGCGCACCAGCGCGCCGCTGGCGTAAGCCGGCACCTTGTCGCGCGCGGCGCCGAGGAGCCGCGCGACGGAGACGCCGAACACCTTGCCGCGGATGTCCCACAACGCGATGTCGATCGCCGCCATGGCCAAGGTCGAAAGCCCGCCCGGGCCATTGCCGGCGGACGCCGCGCGCATCTTGGCGGTGACGGCTTCGGCGCGCAGCGGGTCCTCGCCCTTGACCAACTCGCCGAATTCCTCGACGGCACCTTTGAGCACCTTGACGATGCGCCCGCCGAAGCCGGTGAAGCCGATGCCCTCGATGCCGTCGTCGGTCATTACCTGCACGGTGACGAAGTCGCGCAACATGCCGGGCATCGGTGGCGCGCCGACCAGCGGCTCGTCGAGCGGCAGGCGGACAAGATTGGTTTTGACGTGCTGGATTTTCATGTTCGACGTCCGTCAGTTGACGCGCAGCTTCTCGAGCAGCTTCGGCTCCGGATCGCAGCCGAGGCCGGGCCCTTGCGGCAGCCGCATCTGGCCGTCCACGGGCTCATCCCAGGTGCCGAGCGGGCTTTCGGACAGATCGCAATAAAGCCGCTCGACCATCGGCTCTGGCGACAGCGCCGCCAGCACGTGCGCGGTGGCGATCAGCCCAGGCCCGAAATAGGCCGAATGCGGGGCGACCGCGACACCCGCCTTGTTGGCGGCAAGGAATATGTCGCGCATGACGGAAATGCCGCCGATCTTGGCGACGCTCGGCTGAATGTAATCGACGGCGCGGGTCTCGATCAGCCGCAGGAAGTCGGTGAGGCTCAACGTGTTCTCGCCAATGGCGACGGGCACACCGGCCTTGCTCACCTGGTTGGCGCTGGCGAAATCCTCCGGCGGCCACACCGGCTCCTCGATCCATTTGAGGCCGAGAGGCTTGAGCCGCGCGGCCATCGCCAGCGCTTCCTGCACTGTCCAAGGCGCGTTGACGTCGACCATCAGCGGGCCCGCGCCGTGGCGCTTCGCAACGTCGTTGGCGGCGGCGATGTCCTTTTCGATGATTTCGTAAATCTTGAGATCCTTGTAGCCGCGGCCGAGCGCCTCCTCGCAATAGCGCACGACTACGTCGGTGTTGCCGTAGCGCAGGAGGCTGGCATAGGCCGGAATTTTTTCGCGCGGCTTGCCGCCGAGCAATTGATAGAGCGGCTTGCCGGCGACCTTTCCGGCGATGTCCCATAGCGCCATGTCGATGCCGGAGAAGCCGAACATCACGACGCCGGCGCGGCCGACATTATGATAGAGATAAGTGAGCTTCTTCATCAGCCCGGCGATGTCGGCGGCATCGGCGCCGACGCAGGCCGGGCCGATCGTGGTGTCAATCAGCAACCGCAGCGCCGGCCAGACGCGGTGCGGAAAGGCTTCGCCCCAGCCGGTGACGCCGGCATCGGTTTCGATTTTCACCAATAGCGTTTCGAACGCATCGCGCGCTTCGCCGCCGAAATTCGGCCCCGGACCCGTCAGCTTGAGCTGCTGGCGGTAGACGACGCCGGAGACGCGGGTGATTTTCATGGACGCCGGCGCTTTCGATTATCGCCCAGCCGCGTAGCCCTGCATGCCGCGCGGATTGGCGGCGGCGCGGCGGCGCTTGCTCACGCGCGAAGCGGCGGTGAGCCTTCCTTCCGACCAGTCTGGGCCGACTTCGACCTCGTGGCCGCGGCGGCGCAAGTCCGCAATCGTCGCCTCGCCGACGCGGCCCTCGATGACGAGCACCCCGGGGCGCGCCTCGCGCGGCCAGAATGACGAGGCGAAATGTTCCGAGTGCCAGGCCGGCGCGTCGATCGCTTCCTGCAAATTCATGCCAGCGTGCACGTGGCGCAGGAAGAACTGCGCGATCCATTGATCCTGCTGGTCGCCGCCGGGCGAACCCCAGGCGAGATAGGGCTCGCCCTGACGCAGCGCCAGCGACGGCGTCAGCGTGGTGCGCGGGCGTTTTCCCGGCGCCAGCGCGGAAGGATGCTCCGGATCGAGCCAAAACTGCTGCGCGCGCGTGCCCAGACAAAAGCCGAGCTCGGGGATCACCGGCGAGGATTGCAGCCAACCGCCGGACGGCGTCGAGGACACCATATTGCCGGCGGAATCGATGATGTCGAAATGCACGGTGTCGCCGCGCATGGTGCCGGCGCGATCGAGTTGCGCGCCGTCGACCGGAATGACGCTCGGGTCTTTCTCGTCGTCATGCGTCCATAATTTGCCGACGGTCGGCTCGCCGGCCCCGGCGACTTTCTGCGTGCCGCCGGCGTTTCGAACCGGAAGCTGCTTGCCGAGCTTGCCGATAGTGCCCGGCCGCTGCTCGAGCGAGGCGCGCGCGCCGACCAGCTTTTTACGCTCGGCGTTGTAGCCGTCGGACAAAAGCGTCGTCAGCGGCACTTCGACGAAATCCGGATCGCCGTAGAACTTGTCGCGGTCGGCGTAAGCGAGCTTGGAACATTCCACCAAAGTATGAATGAAGTCGGCGCTCGTCGGGTCGATCTTGCCGAGATTGAACTGCCGCATCAACGCCAGCTGCTGCAGCATCGCCGGCCCCTGGCTCCAGACACCGCATTTGCACACGGTGTAGTCGCCGTATGCAAGCGTTGCTGGGGCCTCGACGCGCGGCTGCCAGCGCGCGATGTCCTCACCCGTCAGTACGCCGCGGTGGCGCTCGCCGCTGGTGTCCATCACCTCCTGCGTGCGGCAGAATGTGTCGATCGCCTCGGCGACGAAGCCTTGCGACCAGGTCTTGCGGGCGCGCTCGATCTGCTTGTCGCGGTCACCACCGGCGCTTTCGGCCTCGCGCAATATGCGCGTATAGGTGTCGGCGAGCGTGGTATTGGTGAACATGCTGCCCGGCACGGGCACTTTGCCGTTGGGCAGGTAGACAGCGGCAGACGTCGGCCAGTGCTTGCGGAACACATCCTCCACCATGGCGACGGTGGCGCTGGCGCGCTCGACAAAGGGATAGCCGTTGCGCGCGTAGGAAATTGCCGGCGTCAAAACATCGGCAAGTCGCATCGTGCCGTAGTCACGCAGCAGCAGCATCCAGGTTTCGAACGTGCCGGGCACGCAAGGCGCCAGCAGTCCGGTGCCCGGCACCATGTCGAGGCCGAGCGAACGGAAATGCGCGATGGTTGCAGCCATCGGGGCCGGCCCCTGCCCGCAGACGACTTCCGGCTTGCCCTTGCGCACATCATAGAGAATGACCGGCACGTCGCCGCCCGGCCCGTTCAGATGCGGCTCGACCACCTGCAGCGTGAAGGCGGTGGCGACCGCGGCATCGAAGGCGTTGCCGCCCTTTTCCAACACGCTCATGCCGATGGCGGTGGCGATCCAGTGCGTCGAGGTGACGACGCCGAAGGTGCCCTCGATCTCGGGACGGGTGGTGAACGGATTGGGATTTATTTTAGAAACCATTGCGGAATTTCCTGAGGCGTGGGTAGGCGCCTAACGAAGATGACAGGCCACCAATTGCCCCGGCTTGACCTCGCGCAGCGCCGGCGCCTCCACCTTACAACGTTCGAACACATAAGGGCAGCGGGTATGGAAGTGGCAGCCCGAAGGCGGTCTCACCGGACTCGGCACGTCTCCCTGCAGCACGCGCTTCTGCCGCTTCACCTTCGGATCGGGCACCGGCACCGCGAGCAGCAGCGATTCCGTATAAGGATGCTGCGGACTGGTGAATAAGGTGCGCTTGTCGGTGTATTCGACGATGCGGCCGAGATACATGACGGCGATGCGGTGGCTGATGTGCTCGACCACCGCCAGATTGTGCGAGATGAACAGGTAAGCAAGCCCCATCTCTCGCTGCAGGTCCATCATCAGATTGAGCACCTGCGCCTGGATGGAGACGTCGAGCGCGGACACGGGCTCGTCGCCGACGATCAGCTTGGGCGACAGCGCCAACGCCCGCGCGATCCCGATGCGCTGGCGCTGGCCGCCGGAGAACTGGTGCGGGTAGCTGTCCATCTGCGCGTTGCGCAGGCCCACCCGCTCGAACAGGCCGGCGACGGCCTTGCGCACGTCCCTGCCGGCGACGGTTGCGTGCACGCGCATCGGCTCGGCGACGATATCGCCGGCGGACATGCGCGGATCGAGCGAGGAAAACGGGTCCTGAAAGATGATCTGCATCTGCCGGCGGTAAGGCCGCAGCTCGGTCTTGCTTAGATGCGTGATGTCGCGGCCCTCGACATGGATGCTGCCCGCGGTCGGCTCGATCAGGCGGAGCACGGTGCGGCCGACGGTCGATTTGCCGCAGCCGGATTTGCCGACGAGGCCAAGCGTCTCTCCTTGTGCTATCGAGAAGCTGACACCGTCGACGGCAAACACGGTGCCGCCGGCACGCTGTAGTAGGCCTGTGCGGATCGGAAAATGCTTCTTGAGATCGCGCACATCGAGCACGGGCAGCCGCGCGGCGCCGTTTGTTCGCGCCTCAGCCATCACTTTCACCGAACAATTCGGCCGAGCGCCAGCACGCGGCCCAATGGCCGGGGCGCTTTTCCTCGTAAGGCGGGTAAGCCTCGCGGCAGCGGTCCTCGGCATGCGCGCAGCGCGGCGCGAAGACGCAGCCGTCGGGCAGATCGGTGAGCGCCGGCACCATGCCGGGGATTTCCTGCAAGCGTCCGCCCGGCTCCTCGTTTTTACCAGTCAACAGCGTCAGCCGCGGGATCGAGGCCATCAGCCCGTGCGTGTAGGGGTGCTGCGGGCGGGCGAACAGCTCCTCGACCGGCGCCTCCTCCACTTTTCGCCCGGCATACATGACGATCACGCGCTGCGCCGTTTCCGCCACAACCCCGAGGTCGTGGGTAATGAGGACAATCGCGGTGCCGAGCTTCGCCTGCAGGTCGAGCATGATGTCGAGGATCTGCGCCTGGATGGTGACGTCGAGCGCGGTGGTCGGCTCGTCGGCGATCAGCACCTTCGGATTGCACGCCAAGGCCATTGCGATCATGGCGCGCTGGCGCATGCCGCCTGAAAGCTGGTGCGGATATTCCTTCGCGCGCTGCTCCGGCTCGGGAATGCGGGCGAGCCGCAACATGTCGATCGCCTTGCTCCACGCCTCTTTGTGGCTGATGTTTTCGTGCAGCAGCAGAACTTCCGCGATCTGACTGCCGATGGTCAGCACCGGATTGAGCGAGGTCATCGGTTCCTGGAAGATCATGGCAATGTCTTTGCCGCGCACGGAGCGCATCGCCTCCTCGCTCAAGCCGAGGAGGTCGACGCCATCGAGCGTGATCGTTCCCCCGGCGATGCGGCCTGGCGGATCGGGCACAAGGCGCATGAGAGACAGCGCGGTGATGCTCTTGCCGCAGCCGGATTCGCCGACGATCGCCAACGTCTCATGCAGCTTTAGCGAAAAGCTGACGCCATCCACGGCTTTCACGACGCCGTGGCGCAGGTCGAAAAAAGTGCGCAAGCCATCGACCACAAGCAGCGGCGCGTCAGACGCCCTCGCCTCACATTTTCCGCTTGCGGACGGGGTTTCCACGGCAATAGTCAATTGCGCAGCCGCGGATCGAGGATATCGCGCAGCGCATCGCCGAACAGATTGGTGCCGAACACGGCGAGGCTGATGGCGGCGCCGGGGAAGATGACCAGCCAGGGCGCGGTGCGCACGTATTCGGCGGCCGATTCCGACAGCATGCGGCCCCAGGACGGGTGCGGCTCCGGCACGCCGAGACCGAGAAACGAGAGCGAGGCTTCGGTGAGGATCGCGGCGCCGAGCTGCGCCGTGGCGATGACGATCAGCGGCGCCAGCGTGTTGGGCAAAATATGGCGCACGGCGATGCGGAATTCGCTCATGCCGACGGCGCGCGCGGCCTCGACGAAGGGCTGCTCGCGCAGCGTCAGCGTGTTCGAGCGCACGACCCGCGCGGTATAGGGGATCAGCGGAATGGCGATGGCGACGATGGTGTTGTTGAGTGCCGGACCGAGCGCTGCCGCCATCACCAGCGCCAGCACCAACAGCGGCACCGCCTGCAACACGTCGACGATGCGCTGAATCACCAGATCGACCCAGCCGCCGAGATAGCCTGATGTGAGGCCGAGAATGATGCCGAAGAAGCAGCCGAGCGCCGTCGAGCCGAGCCCCACGGCGAGCGAAATGCGGGCGCCATAGACGATGCGGCTATAGATGTCGCGGCCCATCTGGTCGGCGCCAAGCCAATGCGCCGCGCTCGGCGGCGCCAGCGTGATCAGCGAATTGGTCCTGATCGGGTCGTAGGCGGTGAGCGCGTCGGCGAAAATCGCCGCGAACACGAAGACCAGCATGATCGCGGCGCCGACGACGCCGAGCGGATGCGCGCCGGCGTAATAGCGCAGCTTCGACCACAGGCTTTCAGCCCGCGCGACGTCGGCGATCGGAACCGGAGCAATGTCGATGCTGGCCATCCGCGCCCTGCCCTAAGAGTATTTGATGCGCGGATCGAGCGCGGCGTAGAGCATGTCCACCAGGAAATTGATGAACACCGCGACGAAGGCGATGAACATCACCAGGTTCTGCACAATCGGATAATCGCGCCAGCGGATCGCCTCGACCAGAAAGCGCGCGATGCCGGGAATGTTGAACACGGTTTCGGTGACGATCAGGCCGCCCATGAGGAAGGCGGCTTCAATGCCGATCACCGTGACCACGGGGAGGATCGCGTTGCGCAAAGCGTGGTAATAATTGACGTTCCGGTCGGAGGCGCCCTTGGCGCGCGCGGTGCGGATGTAATCCTGCCGCAGCACCTCCAGCATCGACGAGCGCGTCAGCCGCATGACCAGCGCCGACGAGCGAAAGCCGACCGCCGCGGCCGGAATGCTGAACAGCCAGAGCTGGTTCCAGAACCCGTGCGGCGGATCGGTGTAGATCGGGATGGTGCCGAAATATTTCACAAAACCCATCAGGATCAGCAGGCCGAGCCAGAAGGCCGGCATCGACAAGCCGCTCAAGCTGACGACGCGCAGCGCATAATCAAGTTTGGAATTCTGCCTGACAGCGCTGATGACTCCGAGGGGCACGCCGAACAGAATGGAAAACAGAAGCGCCAGCCCTGCGAGCTTGGCGGTAATCGGAATGCGCGGTAAAATCTCGTGGATCGCCGGCTTTTCCGAGACGTAGGAATAGCCGAGATCGCCGTGCGCGAGGCCGCCAATCCAGGCCGCGTATTGCACGATGATCGGTTTATCGAGGCCGAGCTCCTTTTCCAGCTTGCCCTTCTCGGCGACGTCGATCATCCCCGCCGAATCGAACAGAATGTCCGCGATATTGCCGGGCACCACCCGCAACATCGTGAACACCAGCACGGAAATTCCGAACAGCGTCAGGAGCATCAAAAAAAAGCGCCTGATCAGGTAGGTCCCCACCTTGGCCTCCCAGTGTGCGCGGGGAAAGCGCGCCTCGCTCCCACGGGCGAGGCGCGCAGACGGCTGTTATTTATCCAGCCACAAATCTTCGTAGCGGTAGCCGTTGTAGACGCTGTTGTTCATCACCGTGATGTTTTTTACGTAGGACTTCCAGCATGTGCCGGTGCGCGCGTGGAACAAAATCGGACGCGCGATGTCGTTCTGGATCTTCTCGTCGATTTCGTTGACGAGCTTCTTGCGCTTGGCGACATCGGTTTCCTGCGACTGTTCATCGAACAGCTTTTCCAGGTCCTTGTTGCAGTAGTGCGTGTAGTTGCGCTCCGAGCCGCAGGCGTAGTTTTCGTAGAACGTCTGATCCGGATCGTCGATGCCGTTGCCGGTCAGGTTGAGGCCGACCGAATAGTCGTTGCGCGCGACCTTGGCGAACCAGGCGCCCGATTCGACCGGCTCCAGCTCGGCGTCGATGTAGATGGTCTTGAGCTGGTCGATGAGCACCGCGGCGGGATCGCGATAAGTGGCAAGGTTGCGCGTCGAAACCTTGATCTTGAGGGGATTGCTCGCGCTATAGCCGAGCTTGGTCATGATCCCGCGGGCTTCTTCGCGGTCCTTGTTGACGTCGCCATAGCCGATGAGTGTCTTGCTCTGGGCCTGCGTCAGGCCCCAGACGCCTTCCGGCGGCGGCAGCAGCGAACCGCCGATGTCGCCGTGGCCCTGCAGGATGATGTCGATAAAGGCCTTGCGGTCGAGCGACAGCGCCATCGCCTTGCGCAGGTCCGGATTGTTGAACGGCGGGTTCTCGCGATTGACGATGAGGTTGGTGCTGACGTTGATCGGCTTGAGCTCGCAGATCGCGGTCGGATCCTGCTTTTTGATGTCGGCTTCCAGCGCCGCCGTCATTTCGGTGGGGAACGTTACGTCCACCTTGCCGGCGACGAAGGCGAGCACTGCGGTCGCGCGGTTCTTGATGATGGTGTATTCAATGCCATCGAGATACGGCAGACCCTTCTTCCAGTAGTCGGGATTCTTTTCCAGCTTGATCAATTCGTTCTGCTTCATCTCGACGAACTTGAACGGACCGGTGCCGATCGGATGCGTGCGCATCTGCGCCGCGGGCACGTGACAGGGATAGATCGGCGTGTAACCGGAGGCGAGCATCGCGAGAAGCGACGGCTGCGGCCGCTTCATGTGGAATGTCACTTCGCTGTCGCCATTGACGGTGACATCCGCCACTTGCGCGTACCAGTCCTTGCGCGGATTTTTTCGGAACTTGTCCTGCCCCTTGCCTTGCAGCAGATCGAAGGTGCATTTCACGTCCTTGGCCGTGAACGGCACGCCGTCGTGCCATTTGACACCAGACCGCAGCTTGAACGTGAGCTGCAGATCGTCCTTGCTCCAGGCCCAGCTCGTCGCCAGCTCGGGCACGATGGTGTCCATGCTGTTCTGCGGCTTATGCTGGTCGTAGATGACGAGGTTGTTGAAGATCGCCATCGCCGGCGCGTTGACCGAGAAAGTCGCCTCTTCATGGATTGACATGCTCGGCGGCGTCTCGCGGTGATAGAACTTGAGGATGCCGCCGTGCTTGGGCTCGGCCGATTGCGCGGCGGTGAGCGTCAGCGTTGCGAGAATAGCCGCCGCAAGGGCGACACGGTTCGTAGCCATAGAATCCTCCCCGATGCGGCTGTCGCGGTTGTTGTTGCGATGCGTCAGTGCCATTCTTGGTGATTTTGACGAATACGCTACCCGCTATGGTATCTCCGATCAACCGGATTGGCGGACCTAACCCCAAGGGAATGACGGCAAAACGTTGCCCGCTTGCCAATGCTGCGAACGAACTCCACGATAGCGTCCTGGGTTGGAAGGCCGGAGCGGCAATGGTGACCGAGAGCGATCATATCGTCGCCGAAACGGCGGCGCGGATATTTGCCGACCTCGCCGATCCGCAGACCGTCAACGCCGCCCGCGACGGCCAATGGAAAGAGCCGTTGTGGCGCGCGCTCGCTGACGCCGGCCTGGCGCTCGCCTGGGTGCCGGAGAAACTGGGCGGCGCGGGAGGCAGCCTCGCCGACGGCTTTGCCGTCATCGGCATCGCCGGCCGCTACGCGCTGCCGGTGCCGCTCGCCGAAACACTGCTGGCCGGCTGGCTGCTGGCGCAAGCGGGCATCGAGTGTCCGGCCGGCGCCATGACGGTCGCCCCTGCCCGGCCGCGCGACAAGATTTCATGGAACGCGGACGGAACGTTAAGCGGGCGCGCGAGCGTCATTCCGTTTGCAGAAGACGCAGAGCACATCGCCTTTCTCGCGAACGACGCCAGGAGCACCACGATCGCATTGGTCAAGGCCGGCGATTGCCGCATCGGCGGCGGCGAAAATCTCGCCGGCGAGCCCTCGAACAATGTCACCTTCAATCGCACGAAAGTCGTTCGCAGCGCGCGTGCGCCGGCCGGTTTCGATGCACAGGCGCTTATGCTGATGGGCGCCATTGTGCGCAGCGTCGAAATCGCAGGCGCCCTGGAAGCGATCCTGGCGATGAGTGTCGCTTACGCCAACGAGCGCGTCGCCTTCGCGCGGCCAATCGGCAAATTCCAGGCTATCCAGCAGAACCTCGCGCGGCTGGCCGGTGAGACTGCGGCGGCGCTCGCTGCCGCAGGCTCCGCCGCCGACACCATCGCGCATTCGGGACAATTCGACGATGGGCTGCTGCTCGAAGCCGCGTCGGCGAAAATCCGCACCGGCGAGGCGGCGGCCGAGGGCGCCGGCATCGCGCACCAGGTGCACGGCGCCATCGGTTTTACCAGGGAGCACGTGCTGCATCGCTTCACGCTGCGCATGCTGTCGTGGCGTGACGACTTCGGCATGGAAAGCCATTGGGCGGCAAAGCTCGGCAACCTAGTTGCGGCGCGTGGGCCCGATCAGTTCTGGCCGATGCTGGCGGCGCGGTAGGTTTGTCATGAGTACCGATCTCCGTTTCGATCAAATCAGATTGCCGGCGGAATGCGACCGGCTGCGCGATGACGTACGCGCCTTCATCGCCGAGGAAGTGGCCAAGGGAATCTTCGTGCCCGGCCGGCCGGGCCACGGCGACAGCCACGACCGCGCCTTCAGCCGCCGCGTCGGCGCCAAGGGCTGGATCGGCATGACCTGGCCGAAGAAATACGGCGGCCACGAACGCAATTTCCTCGAGCGCTACGTGGTGACGGAAGAATTCCGTATTGCCAACGCGCCGGTGCGGCTGCATTTCGTCGCCGACCGGCAGAGCGGACCTATTTTGCTCAAATACGCGCCGGAACACGTCAAGCAGGACATCCTGCCACGCATCTGCCGTGGTGAGTTGTGCTTCGTCATCGGCATGAGCGAACCGGGCTCGGGCTCCGACCTGTTCGCGGCCAAGGCCAAGGCGGTGAAGGCCGACGGCGGCTGGACAATCACCGGGTCGAAAATCTGGACCAGCAACGCCCATGTCGCCGACTACATGATCGGCCTGTTTCGCACATCGCAGCCGACGAAAGAGAATCGCCGGCATGGGCTGACGCAATTCTTGATCGACATGAAATCGCCGGGCATCGCGGTCAACCCGATCTATCAGATGACCGGGCAGCACGATTTCAACGAGGTGGTGTTCGAGGACGTGTTTGTCCCCGAGGATCACGTGCTCGGCGAGATCGACGGCGCCTGGAAGCAGGCGACCAGCGAACTCGCCTATGAGCGCAGCGGGCCGGAGCGGTTCCTGGAAACGTTCTACGTGCTCAACGAACTGGTGCGCGCTCTGGGCGAAAAGCCCGACATGCGCGGCGCGGAAGGGCTCGGCCGGCTGGTGGCGCAGCTGCACACCATGCGGCGGATGTCCATTTCGGTCGCCGGCATGTTGCAGGCGGGCAAGGAGCCGGTGGTGGAAGCCTCGATCGTGAAAGACCTCGGCACCGTCTGGGAGCAGAAGCTGCCCGAGCGCGTGCGCGAGTTGAGCGCCTTTCTGGAGGATGAAATATCGAACCGGGTGACCCTCGACGAGCAGCTCGCCTTCGCCTTCAAGGTGGCGCCCAAGCTGACCATCCAGGGCGGCACCACAGAAATCCTGCGCGGCATCATCGCCCGCGGGCTCGGCCTGCGGTGAAAGGGGCTTAGCATTGCCTGACATCGGCAAACTGTTGTGGCCAAAAACGGTGGCGGTGATCGGCGCTTCCTCCGATCTGCACGGCTTGCGTGGCCGCATCCTGCGCACCATGCTCGACCATCCGTTCCAGGGCACGATCTATCCGGTGAGCCGCAGCGCCTCCGAAGTGCAAGGGCGCAAGGCCTACAAATCGGTAGCGGACCTTCCGGAAAAGATCGATCTCGCCATTCTCATCATTCCCGCCGAATTCATCCCCGACGAACTGGAGCGCTGCGGCCGCGCGGGCGTCAAGGCCGCAGTCATTCTCAGTTCCGGTTTTGCCGAGGAGCCGGGCGAAGCCGGAGCCCGCATGCAGGCGGCGATCCGCGCCACGGCGCAACGTTACGACATGGCGGTGACTGGGCCGAACACCGAGGGCTTCGCCAATATCGCCGCAGCGCTTTGCCCCACCTTCTCGCCGGCGATGGATGCAAGCGCCGGACCGCTCGCCCCGACATTGCCGCTCGGCACCGGCGCGGTGTCGGTCATCTCGCAAAGCGGCGGGCTCGGCTTTGCCTTCTTCGACCGCGCGCGCGGCCGCAATCTCGCCTTCCGCCACATCGTCACCACCGGCAACGAGGCCGTGCTCGAGGTCTCCGACCTCATCGATACCATGCTCGACGAGGGCAAGACCGATGTCTTTCTCTTGTTGCTGGAAGACATCAAGACGCCGGAGAAATTCCGCCGCGTCGCCGACAAGGCGTTGAAAGCCGGCAAGCCGCTGATCGTCGCCAAGATCGGCCAGACCGAAGCCGGCCGCCGCGCAGTCTTGTCGCACACGGCGGCGCTTGCCGGTTCGCTCGCCGCCTATCGCGCGATCTTTCAGGCTCACGGCGTGATCGAGGGCGACGACTTCGACGAGATGATCGATCTTGCGGCAGGCTTTCTCGCCTACGGCAACAAGCTGCCACTCGGCAAGCGCATGGGAATATGTACGTCGTCGGGCGGCGCCGGGGTGTGGATGGCGGACGCCTGCGTGCGCGCGGGACTTGAGGTGCCGGAGCTTGACGCGGCAACGCGCGGAGAGATCGACGCGCTCATCCCCTCCTACGGTACCTCGCAGAACCCGATCAATTCGACGGCCCAAGGCGTGCACCAACTCGGCTATGCCGCCTTCGCGCGGCTCGCAGCGCAATCGCCGGTCATCGACGGCGTCATGGTCGTGGTCACCGCGCGGCGCTCGGCTTTCCTCGCCGACGATCAGGCGAAACTGACGGCGCTGGCGAAGGAAACCAGGAAGCCGGTGTTCCTGTGGACCTATACGTTGCCGTCGGACAAAAGCGTCGAGATCGCCAACAAGGCCGGCTATCCGCTGTTCAAGAACGCCGACGCTTGCGCCCGCGTGATGTCCGCGATGGCCGACTATCGCTCGCTGCGTGAGCGATTGCTGGCGCCACCTAAAGCCAAGTCTGATTGGAAGCCGGATCGCGCCGCGGCGCGGGCGATGTTTGCGGCATCCGCCTCCGTGCTGTGCGAGTGGCAGGCGCGGCCGCTCCTCGCCACCTACGGCATTGCCGGCGGTGAGGCGGGCGCGCTCGCGCATTCGGCCGCGGAAGCGGAAGCGGCGGCACGAAAGATCGCAGGACCGGTTGCAATGAAGGTGCAATCCGCCGACATCCCGCACAAGACCGAAGCCCAATGTGTCGCGCTTAATGTGAGCGCCGATGCCGCGCGCCCCGCCCATGACCAACTCCTCGCCAGCGCCACAGCATACGCGCCGAGAGCGCGCATCGACGGCGTGCTGGTGCAGCCGATGGCGCCGGCCGGGCGCGAGGTCATTCTCGGCGTTTCCCGCGATCCAACCTGGGGGCCGCTGCTGATGGTCGGCCCCGGCGGCGTACTGGTCGAGGCGCTGGGCGATGTTGCGCTCGCGCCGGTGCCGCTCGATCACGCGGCAGCCCGCAGCCTTCTCGGCCGCCTCAAAGCCGCCAAGCTGCTGGACGGCTATCGCGGCATGCCGCCGGCCGACGTCGACGCATTGGCCGAGATGATGGTGCGGCTGTCGCATTTTGCCGCCGACCACGCCGACGACATCGCCGAAATCGATCTCAATCCAGTGATCGTGCACGCCAAAGGACAGGGCGTTTCCATTGTCGACGCACTCATCATCAAGGCGCAGCACGGCGCGCAACGCGCGGCCGAATAAGGAGAAGCATATGGGCCCGTTCAAGGATATCGCTGTCGAGAAGACCGGCCACGTGGCGCTCATCGAAATCCGGCGGCCGCCACACAATTTTTTCGACATCCCCCTAATCCAGGAAATCGCCGGCGCACTCGAAGCGCTCGACACCGACGCCGATTGCCGCGCCGTGGTCTGGGCGGCGCAGGGCAAATCGTTCTGCGCCGGGGCGAATTTCGGCGACGGCTCGACGCTCGACGCGGACGGCCGCCGGCCCGACGATCTCAAGCGCCAGGCGGAGGTGCAGCATCTTTACATCGAGGGCAATCGGTTGTTCCGCACCAGGAAGCCGATCATCGCTGCCGTGCATGGCGCAGCGGTCGGCGGCGGCCTCGGGCTGGCGATGGTCGCCGACTTCCGCGTCGCCTGCCCGGAGGCGCGCTTTGCCGCCAATTTCACCCGGCTCGGCTTTCACCCCGGCTTCGGCCTCACGGTGACGCTGCCCATGGTGATCGGGCCGACCAAGGCGGCGCTGATGGTCTATACCAGCCGGCGCGTCACCGGCGAGGAAGCCTTCGCCTGGGGCCTCGCCGATGTGCTGGTGCCGCAGGGAGACGTGCGCGCGGCGGCGATGAAGCTCGCCGCCGAGATCGCGGAAAACTCTCCGCTCGGCCTCATCGCCACGCGCGCGACCATGCGCGGCGATATCGCCGACCGCGTGCTCAAGCAGACCGAGCACGAGCTCAAAGAGCAGACGACGTTGCGCAAGACCGAGGACTTCAAGGAAGGCGTCAAGGCGACCGCCGAGCGGCGGCTGCCGAACTTTATCGGGCGCTAACTCGATGACGCTCAAGGTGCTGAGCACGCACGCGGTCATGGAGGCGATCGCCGCGCTTGCCCCGGCGTTGGAGCGCGCAACCGGCCAGACATTATCGGTCGGCTACGACCCGACCAATGTCCTCAGGCGGCGCATCGAGGGCGGCGAAGATTTCGATGCGGCGATCGTGACGCGGCAGGCGCTCGATGATTTCGCCGGTCGCGGCATCGTCTTGCGCGCGACCTGCACTGACCTTGCCCGCAGCGGCCTCGGCGTCTCGGTCGCCAAGGGCGCGCGTAAGCCCGACATCGGCACGGTAGAAGCCTTCAGGCGCGCGCTGCTCGCGGCAAAATCAGTGGTGCGCTCCAAGGACGGCGCCAGCGGCGCCTATTTCGAGGCGCTGCTCGAACGCCTTGGCATCGCCGAGGCAATCCGCGGCAAGGTCATCCTCGGGCCCAGCGGCCGTGTCGCCGAGCTTGTCGCCAAGGGCGAAGCCGACATGGCAGTGCAGCAAATCAGCGAACTGCTGCCGGTGGCCGGCGCCGAATTCGCCGGTCCGTTTCCGCCAGAATTGCAGCATTACACGGTATTTTCGGCCGGTGCCGCCGCCGCGTCGCGCCGCCGCGATGCGGCAAGCGCGTTCATTGGCGTTTTTGTGACACCTGCCGCAACTGCGCTGCTTCAGGCCAACGGACTTGAATCGCCCCTTCTCCATGTACAGTGACTGACCCCGAGGATAATTTCAATTCGTGGACCCTACCCCGCCCCCCGACTTCAGCGAACCACAGTCGCGCGCCGTCAAGCCGCGAAATCTTGCGCTCGGCATCGAGCGCATCGGCTTTGTCGCGATTTCACATCGGGTGCTGGTCGCGATCGTTTTCGTCGTGCTCTGCGCCTTCGCCGCGGTCGGTTTCGGCCGATTGAAGGTTGACGATTCGCTCAGCCAGTTGTTTCGCTCCGACACCGCCGAGTACAAAACCTACCAGGATGTGACGCATCGCTTCCCGTCGAATGAGTTCGATGTGCTCATCGTCATCGAGGGCGCCAAGCTGCTCGAACGATCGTCCCTCGAGGCGCTCCGCAATCTCGCCATCGACCTGCAACTGCTCGACGGCACGCGCGGGCTGATCTCGATCTTTTCCGCGCGCGAACCACCCGAGAACGGCGGCATCCCGCCGCCTTTGTTTCCGACGCCGCTGCCGCAAGGCGCCGACTACCAAAAGCTGATCGCCCGGGTCGATCGGAACCAGATCATTCACGACAAGCTGTTGTCGAACGACGGCAAGCTCACCTTGATGGTGCTGGCGCTCGATCCGTCGGCGACCGCGCAGGACAAGCTTTCCGGCGTGGTCAACGAGGTACGCAAGACGGTGAACTCGCATCTCGCCGGCACCGGCCTGCGCGGCGAATTGTCCGGCGTGCCGGTGATGCAGCATGAGATTCGCGACGCCATCCAGCGCGACAGGCTGGTCTATAATTCGCTCGGGTTTCTTGCCGGCTGCCTGATCGCGGTGCTGTTCTTCCGGCGCATTTCGTTCATGATCATCGCCGCGGCGCCGCCGCTGTCCGCCATTCTGCTCGCGCTCGGCGCGCTCGGCTGGCTCGATTTCCGGCTCAACCTGTTCCTGAACGTGATGACGCCGCTCATCATGGTCATCAGCTTTTCCGACAGCATGCAGCTGACATTCGCCGCGCGCGACCGCCTGCTTGCCGGCGAGGATAAATTCACCGCCTTTCGCAACGCCCTGCTCATCGTCGGGCCGGCTTGCGTGCTCACCCACGCCACGGCCGGCATTTCGTTCATTGCCTTGCAGTTTTCGCAATCCGACCTGATCCGCACCTTTGGCCAGGCCGGCCTGATCGCCGTCGCCGTCGCGCTGGTCGCGGTGCTCATCGGCGTGCCTTTGCTTGGCGTTCTGCTGGTGCACAACGAGGCGGGGTTCGTTGCCCGCGTCAAAGGCATGGACAAGGCGCTCGACGTGCTGCGCCGGTTGTGCGGCTGGATCGCGGTGCAGATGGTGGCGCGGCCTGGACTCTATAGTCTCATCGGTCTTATCGTGACGATCGGCCTGTCCGTTGGCTATGCCCAACTCGAGCCGCGCTACCGGCTTGCCGACCAGGTGCCTGACCGCGAGCAGGCGGTCAAAGCCAGCCAGCGGCTGGACGTGAAACTGACCGGGGCCAATCCGTTTGACGTCTTGATCGAGTTTCCCAAGGGAAAATCGCTGTATGCGCCGGAATTGCTGGCCGTGATCGCCGACGTGCACGCGATGCTCGAGCGGCAGCCGGGAGTTGGCAATGTCTGGTCGCTGCAGACACTGCGGCAATGGCTGGCGGAGAAAATGAACAAACAGGATGTCGACACGCTTAAGCAATACGTCGACTTGCTGCCGCCTTACCTCACGCACCGCTTCATTTCCGCAGAACAGAACGCCGTCATCGTCAGCGGCCGCGTGCCCGACAAGGACGCCAGCAAACTGCTTCCCATCGTCGACAGCCTCGACAAGAAACTCGACGCCGTGCGCGCGAAAAATCCCGGTTACACGATTGCGATTACCGGGCTGGCGGTGATTTCCGCGCGCAACAGCGCGTCGATGATCAACAAGCTGAGCCGCGGGCTGACGATCGAGATCGCCTTTGTCGCGGCATTCATCGGCATCGCCTTCCGCTCGCCCCTCGTCATGCTGATCAGCGTGCTGCCGGGCCTGTTTCCCATCGTGCTTGCCGGGACTCTTTTATGGCTGACGGGCCAGGGGCTGCAATTTGCCAGCGTCATCGCGTTGACGGTCTCGTTCGGGTTGGGCTTGAGCGCCACCATCCATTTCCTCAATCGGCTGCAGATCGAGGACATCGAACCCGACCCCGCGGTGGGCGTCGAGCGCGCCACCATTTTGGTCGGTCCGCCGCTGATCCTGACCTCAGCGGTGCTCGCCTGCGGACTCGCGATGACGGTTCTTTCCAGCCTGCCGTCGCTGCGCCTGTTCGGCTGGCTCAGCGCCTTTGCCATGATCGCGGCGTTGATCGCCGATTTGTTCATGCTGCGGCCGATCGCCACGTTCCTGAGCAACATTGCGCGGCGCATGTCATGGCGCTCGCCGGTGCGCTCGCAGGCCGAATGAAATGCGAACTGATTGCGCCTAACTGCCGCGCTCGAGCGTGAATGCCGCGCGCTTGACCGTCGAGTTCGCATATTCAGGCTGGATGACGACGGACTGACGGTTACTGTGCGTCGTCAGCGTCAGACTGAAGGTATAGGAAGGACTGGCCGCCTTGACCTGAAAATGGTCGCCGCTGGCCTTGCCGGAAATTGTGCCGGCGATATTGCGCGTGGCTTCGCTCCAGGTGCCGGTAATCGCGCCGGCCGAGTAATTGGCGCTGCCGAGAAGCTCGAAGCTGTAGCTCTCGCTGGCACAACGAATACTGAGCTGCAGATTATTCTTGAGGTCCGGCACGTCATAGGCGGCGCGACAGCGAACCGCCTCGTGCGAGCCGTCGGAAAGCTCGATTGTCCCTTTTCCGGACCATTGCCCGGCCAAGCGCTTGAACGGCGCCACGCCCTGCGCATAGCCGCTGCCATCGGCCGCGAGCCAAAGGAAAAGCGCGAGACCGGCAAGTCTCGCCGCGCCAAATATCGATCCCGACCGCGTCTTCATCGTTTTCAATGTTGCCGCGGCGCCCTATCGGGACACTCGTCGCGCTACCGCAACACTCCCAGCCTGTCTCCGTTACTACCATGAAACGCTGGGGCAGCCATAGTGCCCAAAAGACGCCGGCCGGCGGTCACATTAGCGATACAATCGTGCCGCTGCGCGTGGCCTGCGCAATCGCCTCGATCACACGCAGGTTCTGCAGCCCGTCGCGGGCGGTGACCACCGGGCCGGATTCGCCGCGAATGACGGCGCAAAAATTCTCAAGCTGGCGCTGCAGCGGGTCGGCCCGGTCGACCGAGATCGTCTCGCACTGCAATGGCGTCCACCACGACCGTACGGCCTCGCCGGCAAAGCGCTTGAGCCGAAAGCTCGGGACCGCCAGCGAACCCTCGGTGCCGGCGATGATGTAGCAATCGTCGTCCGGGTAGCTCGGAAAGTCCTTGTTCTCCTGCGAGGTCTGTTCCCAGCTGCGCCCGGATGCGGCGGTATCGGACAACATGAATGTCGCCAGCGCACCACTGGCAAAGCGGAGCCCGATGGCTGCCGTATCCTCGACCGGGTAACCGCGCACCGCGCTGGACGCGATCGCCTGGACCGCGGCGATTTCGCCGCACAGCGCGCGCAGGTTGCCGATCTCGTGAATGAGGTTGATGAGGATCGGTCCGCCGCCCGGCTGCCGGCGCCACGGCCCGTCGTCGAAATAGCTGTCGGGCTTGTAGTAGAGCGCGCTGCCGATCACGGCGACGATGCGGCCGAGAAGACCTGCGCGCACGATCTCGACGGCTTTCGCCATGATCGGGCTGTGCTGGCGGTGGTGCCCGGTGAGCAGCGCGACCTTGGCGCGTTCGCCCGCCAGGCAAAGCCGCTCGGCGGCCTCGACACTATCGGCGATTGGCTTTTCAATCAGCGCCGGAACGCCGGCGGCGACGCAGGCGAGGCCATGCTCGACATGCAAATTGTTGGGCGTGGCAACGATGACGCCGTCGGGCGTTTCGCGCGCGAACAGGTCGGCGAGCGACGCAAACAGCGGAACGCCCGCCTTGCGGGCAACCTCCCCAGCCGCCGGGGCCGGATCGACAATCGCGGCGAGGTCGCAGTCACCGGACTGGCGCACGAGGTCGATATGGCTGCGCCCGATCATGCCGGCGCCGGCCACCGCGACGCGCAGGCGCTTCTTTGCCATCAGAAATCGGTCGCAGCGGGGTCGCGCGCAAGGCGCGACTGGGCGTTGAGGCGGATCGGCGCGTTGATGGCGCCGAAGCCCGTGTAGCCTTTGCGCTCGACGATCTCCAGGAAGAACGGGTCCTTGAAGCTCCTGGTGTAGAGCGGGAGATATTCGCCGCCGGCGTCCTTGTCGTAGAGAATGTTGTTGGCCTTGAGCAATTTCAGCCGCGCAGGCGACAGATCGACGCGGCCTTCGAGATCGTCGTAGTAATTCTCCGGAATCTGCAGGACCTCGACGCCATTCGCCTTCAGCTTCATCGCCGTCGCGACGATGTCGGCGGTGCCGAAAGCGATGTGCTGCACGCCGGAACCGAAATACTCGTGCAGGAAGCGCGGCGACTGGGTGCGCTGGCTTTGCGGGCCGTTCATGGCGATGCGCAGCGCGCCGTCGGCGCTTTCGATCACCTGGCTGCGCACCAGCCCGCCGGGATCGTTGATGTCGACCTGCGGCGTCTTGGTGACGTCGAGCAGGGAGACGTAGAACAACAGCCAGGACAGCATGTCCTCGTAATACGTTGACTGCGAAATGTGATCGACCACGGTGAGGCCGGCGTCGCTGCCGCCGCCTTCGATCGGCTCGAACTCGATGTCCCAGACCTTGCCGAGCTTGCCGGTCGGATCGAGGAAATAAATGAGACTGCCGCCCATCCCGCGCACCGCCGGGATTTCCAGTTCGCCCGACCCGACCTTCTGGCGGAACGGCGTGTCGCGCAATTTCTCGGCGCGGTCGAGCGCCGCCGCGGCGTCTTTCACCTTCAGGCCGATGGCGCAGACGGACGGCCCGTGCGTGATGTAGTGCGAATGCGCAAAGCCTTCCTTTTCCTTGTTGATGACCAGGTTGATGGCGCCTTGCGTCCAGCGCGCTACCGCTTTCGATTTGTGCTGCGCCGCCTTGCGAAAGCCGAGCGCGCCGATGAATTGTCCCAGCTCGTCGGCGATGCGGTCGTCGACCGCGAATTCGATGAACTCGACGCCGAGGCATTTGGCGCGCGGCGGCATCGCCGGAATAACGAGCGCGTTAGCGCCGTCCCAGGCCAGCGCCTCGAAGCCGACGCGCAAGCCGCGCTTGGCGGCGCGTTCGCCGAGCGCGCGGAAATCGGCCGCGGCGCGGTCGATGCCGCCGAGCGATTCCGGCGACACGTTGCTGCACACCATCAACAGGTCGCAGCCAAGCTCCTGCATCAGGTCGAACTTGCGTTCGGCCCGGTCGAACGTGCGCGTGCGCTGCGGCTCTGGCATGCCTTCGAAATCGCGGAACGGCTGGAAGGTGATGGCCTTGAGGCCGAGATCGGCCATTTCCCTGGCGATATCGGGCGGCGTGCCGTGATACGAGAGCAGATCGCTTTCGAAAATTTCCACGCCGCGGAAGCCTGCCGCGGCGATCGCCCGCAGCTTCTCGCTCAGGTCTCCGCTCAGGCAAACCGTGGCAATCGACGTCTTCATGGACTGTGCGTCCTTTCTCACACCGGCTCGGCCATCGCAGCATCGCGCGCCGCGAGCGCGCGGGCAAACGTCGCGTGCATGCGCTTGATGTCGGGCTCGATGCCGACAAACAGCCGGAACGCTTCGGCCGCCTGATGCACGCACATGCCGCCGCCGGTCAAGACCTCGGCGCCCTTCCCCCGGGCGGCTTTGATGAAGGCGGTTTCGATCGGCGTATAAATCACGTCGGCGGCCCACTGCCCGGCATGCAAGGGCGCAACCGGCACCGGGTTGCCGGGAAAGCCGTGCATGCCGATGGGCGTTGCATTGACCACGCCGCCTGCCTTCTCGATGTCGTCTTGAAGGTATTCGGACACACGGGCGCGCGCGGCACCGCTGTATTTGTTGAGGTCCTTGACCAGCGATGCGGCCCGCGCAGTCTCGCGATCGTAGATCGAAAGCGCGGCGACGCCGAGATCGATCAGCGCGACGGCAATCGCCCGCCCGGCGCCGCCGGCGCCGACCAGGACGATATTTGCGCCTTCGGCGCGCGCGCGGCCAAGCCCCTCCTCGAAATTGCGGCGAAAGCCGCGGCAGTCGGTATTGTAGCCTTTGGTGCGGCCGTCCGGCGCAATGGTGACCGTATTGACGGCGCCGATCTGGCGGGCTTCGCGATCGATCTCGTCAAGCAGCGCCAGCACCTCCTGCTTGTAGGGAAACGTCACATTGGTGCCCGCAAAGCCCGCGGTCTTCACCGCGTCAAGCAGTCGCCGCAGGTCGCGACGCTTGAGCACGTCGATATCCATCAGATGGTAGTAGCCATCCATTCCGGCGGCGGCCAAAGCGTCAATGTGCAGCGCCGGCGACAGCGAACTCATGATGTTGGCGCCGATCAGTGCGACGAGAACCTTGCGCTCGCTCATGACAACTCCGCCGGTTGCGCGAGGCCGCCGCCGAGAAACAATTGCGCGATGCGCTTATCGGCGAGAATGCTGGCGGCGGTGTTCTCGATCCGGGTCTGCCCCTGCTCGAGCACCAGCCCATAATCGGAGATCTCCAACGCCTGCTTGGCGTTCTGCTCGATGAGCAGGACGGTGACGCCCTTGTCGCGCAGGCCCTTGAGGATGGCAAAAGCCTCCTGCACCAGGATCGGCGAAAGGCCGATGGAGGGCTCGTCGATCAGCACCAGCTTCGGGTCGAGGAGCATGCCGCGCGCGACTTCGAGCAATTTCTGCTGGCCGCCGGAGAGCGTCGAGGCTTGCGCGTTGGCTTTCTGCTGCAGCATCGGAAACTGCTGCATGATCTTGTCGATACGGCCAGGCAAACCGGCCTGGTCGGACAAAGCGATGCCGCCGAGTTCGAGATTATGCTTGACGCTCAGTTCCGGGAAGATGTTGCGCCCTTGCGGGACATAGACGACGCCGGCGTCGAGAATGTCGCGAGGCGAAAAATTCGTGATGGCGCGGCCGTCCAGCGTGATGGAGCCGCTGCGCACCGGCAGCAGCCCGAAAATCGTCTTGAACAAAGTGGATTTGCCGGCGCCGTTCGGCCCGATCACCGTGGTGATGGCGCCGCGGTGAATGCGCGCCGTGGTGCCGTTGAGAATGGTCATCTTGCCGTAGCCGGCAAAGACGCCGTCGACAACGAGAATGGGTTCACCCGCGCTCATGGCTTGCCCGCTCAATGCCCAAGATACGCTTCGATCACCACCGGGTTGCGGCGGATCTCTTCAGGCGTGCCCTCGGCGATGAGCCGGCCCTCGGCCAGCACCAGCACCCGCGTGCACAGCGCCATGACGAATTCCATCTGGTGCTCGATCACGACAAAGGTGGCGTTGCGCTCGGAATGGTAGGCCTGCAGCCGCTCGCGCAGGTGCCCGAGCATGGTCAGGTTGACGCCGCCGGCCGGCTCGTCGAGCAGCACCAGCCGCGGGCCGGCCATGAAGGCCATGGCGGCGTCGAGCAGCTTTTGCTGGCCGTAGCTGAGCATCCCGGCCTGTTCGTTGGCCAGATGCGACAAGCGGAAGAAGGCGATCATCTGCTCGGCCGCTTCGCTGAGCCCCGCATCGGCGGCGCCGATCAGGCGCGAGAACATCGAGCCCTGATGCTCCTGCCCGGCGAGAATGAGATTGTCGCGCACCGAAAGCTGCGGAAACACCTGCAGCAGTTGAAACGTACGGCTCACGCCCAGGCGGTTGATATCGCAGGGGCGCATGCCGGTCGTCTCCCGGCCGTCGACGCGCACCTCGCCCTCGTTCGGCGTCAACTGGCCGAGCACGCAGTTGAACAGCGTCGATTTGCCCGAGCCGTTCGGCCCGATGATGCCGAGGATTTCGCCTTCCTGCACGTCGAAGGAGACGCCATCGACCGCGGTGATGCCGCCGAAATGCTTGCTCAGCTTGGCGACTTCGAGCACCGCGCTCATGGGCTCGTCCTCTCCGGCTGCAAGGCCGGCTCGGGCGGCTTTTGCCGGAAGCTCACCGCCTTGATGATGCGCTCGAGCAATCCGAGAATGCCGCTCGGGCAGAAGGCCATCATCACCACGACCAAAATGGCATAAAACGTAAGGTAATAGGTCTGCAGGAAGCGCAGCCATTCCGGCAGCAGCACGGCGACCAGCGCGCCGACAAAGGGCCCGAAGAAGTAGCCGCTGCCGCCGACGATTACCATCAGCAGCAAATTGAGCGACAGCGTGAGCGCAAACGACAGCGGCTCGATGTATTGCACCAGCGGCGCGTAGATCGCGCCGGACAGGCCGCCGAGGCTGGAGCCGATGGCGAAGGCCATCAGCGTGTAGTGACGCGTATCGAGCCCAAGCGACAGCGCGCGGATCGGGTTTTCGCGCAGCGCGACGAAAGCCCGCCCCCAGGGGGAGCGCAGCATCCACCAGGTCGCCGCCGTCAGCAGGACCAGAATGCCGAAGCTGAAATAGTAGAACCGCAACGGACCGTCGGTCGACCAGCCGAGCAGGACCGGCCGATCTATGTTGCTCAGGCCGTAGGTGCCGCCGGTGAGCCATTCCTCGTTGCGCATGACGAGGTAGACCAGCGCGGTGAAGGCCAGCGTGACGAAAGCCAGATAATGGTGCTGCACGCGCAGCGCCGGATAACCGAGCATCCAGCCGATGGCAAAGCACACCAAACCTGAGGCGACGAAACAGAGCGGGAAAGGCACGCCGATGTGCATCAACAGCGCGGTTGTATAGGCGCCGATACCGACGAAGGCGCCCTGCGCCAGCGAGACCTGCCCGGCATAACCGAGCGTCAGGTTGAGCCCCATGGCGGCGATCGACAGCACCGCCCAGGTTGAGCTGAGATAGATGCCGTAGGATTTGAGGAATAGCGGCACGACGATGGCGAAGATCGCGGCGGCGGCGACGGCGATCGCGCCAGGGCGGTTCATACCGTGCGCTCTTCGACTCGGCCGAGCAGGCCTTGCGGCCGCCACATGATGACCGCGATCAGGATAAGCAGAGGAAAGGCGCCGCGGTAGGTCGACGAGATATACGCGGCGGAAAGATTTTCCAGAACGCCGAGGAGAAATCCGCCGAGGATGGCGCCGCGTACCTGGTTGAAGCCACCGATGATTGCTGCGAGGAATGCCGCGATGCCGAGCGGCTCGCCGTTGACGAACTTGGCGAGGTAGATCGGGCTGATCAGGATCGAGGCGATGGCGCAGAGCACGGCGTTGATCAGAAAGGTGTAGAGCACCATCCGCCGGATCGATATGCCCAGGATCTGCGCCAGCGCCGGATTTTGCGCGGTGGCCTGCATGGAACGGCCGACCCTCGTCTTGTGCAGAAAGAGATGCAGCGCCACCACGGTGGCGATGGCGACACCGAGCACGACGAGGCTTTGCGTCGAGATCGCGGCGCCGAAGATATGATAGTCGATCGACGGCGCCAGCGACGGAAAGGCTTGCGCCTGCGAACTGTAGAAATTCTTCACCATCTCCTTCATGAACAGCGACACGGCAATGGTGGAAATCACCAGCGGCAGCACGCCGTGCTTGAGCATGGGATCGACGATGACGAGCTTGAACACCAAGCCGAGGAGCAGAAGCGACAGCGCGATGCCGATCAGGATGGCGAGCCAGAACGGCATGCCCAGATACATCGCCTCGAGGATGAAGAACGCCGGCACCATGACGAACTCGCCCTGGGCGAAATTGATCGTCTGCGACGTCTGCCACAGCAGCGTAAAGCCGACCGCGATCAGGGCGTAGATCGCCCCGGTCGCGAGGCCAGAGACCACTAGTTGGATGAAGGTCGCCATCGGCGTCCGCCGTATTGGCTTCCGCCCGGCGTTGGCGCCGGGCGGAAGGTTTCAAGGACGATGAACGCTATTCCTTGAGCATCGGCAAAATCTTGACGATCTTCTGTTTGCCGCCGACGACCTCAGCCAGGAAGCTCTCGCGGTTGATGTCGCCATTCTTGTCCCACGACGCCGTCATGAGAATACCGGGCTCCTCTGTCGGCGTGATGGTGATGCCGTGGGCGACCTTGATGAACTCCTTGCTGTCAAACTTGCCTATCTTCTCGGTCATATATTTGACGAAGTAGACGGCGGTGTAGCCCTTGATGCCGTTGTGATCGCAGACGTAGTTGTACTTCTTCTTGAACCGTTCGGCGAACGCGGTCACTGCGGGCACCGGCACATCGACGCTGAGCGCGACGTGGCCTTGCACACCTTCGGCCGCACCGCCGGCGAGATCGATCACCTTCTGGCTGAGCACCGTCGTTTCTCCGACGATCTGCGTCTTGATGCCCTGCTTTTTGGCTTCTTTCAGGAAGCGCGCGCATTCTTCTTCGTTGACGTAGAGGAAGATCGCGTCGGCTTTCGCCTCCTTGGCCTTGATGACGTCGGCGGCGAAGTCGGTCTGGCCGAGTTCAGTGGAAACGTCGGCAACGACCTTGATGTTGTGCTTGGCCATTTCCTTCAAGAAATTATCCCGGCCGGGCTTGCCGAAATCGCTGTTCACCCAGACAAGGGCGACGGTCTTTGCCTTAAGGCCTTCCGCGATGTAGTTGGCGATCTTCGGCATGCTGAATTGCTGACCGAACGAGGTGCGGAACACGTAAGGGTTGCCCTTCATTGTGATCGTCGCGGCCTCGCCGCCGACGATCTCCGGAATTTCCGCCTTTTTCGTGATTTCCATGTCACGCAGCACCGAGCCGGAATAGACCGGGCCGAAAATCACGTAAGGCTTGTTGTCGAGCACCTTGTGGACAAGGCCGACCGAGACGCCGGCTTCGCTTTGCGTATCGAGCACCGGCATGTCGATCTTCTTGCCGAGAATGCCGCCTTTGGCATTGATTTCCTCGACGGCGAGCTTCAGGCCGTCACGGTAGTTGGTGCCGGACACCGCGCCGGGGCCGGACTCCTCGATCAAGGCCGGAATATAGACGGTCGACTGCGCATGGCTCGGGCTGGAGAGCCCAAGGACCGCGACGGCCGCCAGCAAAAAAAGTCCTGAACGAAACATTGGAGCCTTCCTCCCTGTTGTTATGACGTCGGCCCGTTATCAACGGGCTCTTGTGCGTAAGGGTGGCCCATCCGGGGCCACCCCGTAAGGCCGACCATGCAAGCGGCCTTTCCTGGCGTCAATAACCAAGACGTGGCTGAAACTTAACATGATGTTATTTCCGTCGCGAGGCCCGCGGCTTGCCCATGGTGGGCCGCCGCGGCGTTCGTGCCGGTCCGGCGATCGCCTCCATGTGGCCGCGCAGGGCGTTGACGAAGATCGTGCCGTAGCTTGGGAGAGTGGCATCCTTGCGGTGCACCACGAAGGTCTGGAACACCGTCGGCTCGGCGATATCGAGCGCGCGGATTTTCGCCCAGTGGCCGGCGGCGAGCGTGAACTCGTCGATGATGGCGATGCCGAGACCATGGGTGACCAAAGCGCAGACGGTGGAGCCAAAGCGGGCGCGGATCGTGACTTCGTAGTGCAAAGCGTGGCTGGCAAAGACTGCGGCCATGATCCGCCCGTAAGGGTCGTTGGGATCGACACCGATCAGCGGATACTTGACGATCTCGCTGGCGTTGACCTGCGACCGGCGCGCCAGCGGATGCGTTTCCGGCACGATGCATTTGAGCCGCCCGCGCGCGAGCGGCGTGCAGGTCAGCGGTGATCGATCGCCGAACTCGCCACCACGAGTTCGCCCTTGCCGAGCATGAGAAAGTCGACGACGTCCTCGATCTTCAGGATGTCGATCTCGATCAGCAGATTGGGAAACGCCTGGCGCACGTCGGCGATGGCGCGCGGCACCATGACATTGGCGATGCTCGGCACCGAGCCGACCTTGAGCTCGATGTCGGCGCCGCGCTTGATGCGCGAAATGATGAATTGCAGATCCTCGACCTTGTCGTAGACGCCGTTGATCTGATTGAAGATGGCATTGGCCTCGCGCGTCGGCGTGTAGCGGCCGCCGCGGCGGCCGAACAGCTTGACGCCGACCGAGGCTTCAGCGTGCTTCATCACCCGGCTGATGCCGGGCGAGGATACGTTGAGCAGCCGCGCCGCGCCGCCGACGGTGCCAGTCACCATGATCGCGCGGATCACTTCGATTTGCCGTAATGTCAGCATGCGGCGGCGGCACCAGTTGCAATTGCGCGAAGGCCAGCTTAGCAGGTCATTGGACAAGACTCTCTAACAGGTCTTGCACGCCGGGGTGCACGATGATCGTGAACGGGGCGACCAGACTCTATATTATTGTCGGCGACCCGATCGCGCAGGCGAAGGCGCCCACCGGCATGACGCAGGCCTTTGCCGCGATGGGTCGCAACGCCGTGCTGGTGCCGGTGCACATCGCGCCGGCGAACCTGACGGATTTTCTCGAGGCGGCGAGCCGCGTGCAGAACCTCGACGGCATCATCGCGACCATTCCGCACAAATTCGCCTGTTACGAATTCTGCTCCTCGGCGACCGAGCGCGCGCATTTTCTCGGCGCCGTCAACAACATGCGTCGCGACAAGGACGGCGGCTGGTTCGGCGAAATGCTTGACGGTCCTTCCTATGTCGACGCCATTCGCGCCAAAGGCTGCGAACCGAAGGGATTACGCGCGCTTCTGGTCGGCGCTGGCGGCGCGGGCTCAGCGATCGCCTACGCGCTGGTCGATGCCGGGGTGCGCGAGCTGGCGATCCACGATACCGACGCCAAGCGCCGTGATGCCTTGACTGCTCGCCTCGCGAAATTGAAGACGCCGGTGATCGCCGGATCGGACGATCCGAGCGGTTTCGACCTGATCGCCAATGCCTCGCCGGCCGGCATGAAGCCCGGCGACCCCTACCCTGTCGAGCCAAAAAGATTGAAGCCATCGATGTTCGTCGGCTGCGCCATCACCTCGCCGCCGGCTTCGCCGATCGTGGAAGCCGCGCGCAAGATCGGTTGCAAGACCTCGGTCGGCGCCGACATGTACGCGGCAGCGCAACAACTGATGCTCGATTTCCTGCTCGGCGGTGGCTAGGTTTCGCCATGCGCCTCTTCGACGAAAACAAGATCGACTGCCACGCGCACGTCTACGATCCGGCGAATTTTCCCTATCAGAAAGAGACGCCCTATCGCCCCGCCGGTCAGGAGATCGGCACCGCCAAACAATATTTCGCGGTGATGAAGACCTACGGCGTGAAATATTCGCTGCTGGTGCAGCCGAACTCCGGCTACGCCGGCGACAACAGCTGCATGCTGGATGCCATCGCCCGCGGCAAAGGGGCGCTCAAGGGCGTCGCTATCGCCGGCTTCGACTCCAGCCTCGACGAACTACGTGCGCTCAAGCGCCAGGGAATTGTCGGCATTGCCTTCAACCCGACCTTTTACGGCAGCTCCGATCCCTACAAGCCCGCCGAGCCGCTGATCAAAAAGCTCGTCGAGCTCGACATGTTCATGCAGATCCAGAGCGAGAACGATCAACTCCTGTTGTTCGTGCCCTGGATCGAAGCTCTGCCGATCAAGGTCCTTATCGACCATTGCGGGCGGCCGGCGGCGGACGCGGGCCTCAAGCAATCCGGCTTCCAGGCGCTGTTACGCCTCGCCCGCACCGGCCGCGTCAGCGTGAAGATTTCTGGCTACCCGAAATTTTCGCGGCAGTCCTATCCGTTCGAGGATTGCCGGCCCTATGTGCGGGCGATCGTCGAGGCGTTCACCCTCGATCATTGCATGTGGGCGTCGGACTGGCCTTTTCTGCGGGCCGCGGAGCGGCAGGATTACGGGCCGCTCATCGAACTCGCCGGCTTGCTCTTTCCCGACGCCGCCGACCGGCGAAAGCTGTTTTGGGAGACGCCGCGCCGCCTGTTCGGCTTCGGTCAGTGAACGACGGCCATCCCCGACCACCTCCTCTGACCGCAATTACCGTTACGTGCTTGCGGCGCCGGCCGCTTGCAGCTTGCTCTTGTACTGGTCGATGACGCCTTCAAGCCGCGCGATGTTTTGCAACAGCCGATCGGTGGTGAGGCGGAGAAAATAATAACCGAAGTCCGGCTGCTCGAAATAGATTTCCAGCAGCCGATCATAGCCGATGGTCATCACGGTTCCGCTCTCGATGCATTCGACCGACTGCGTCCGCTTGTTGTTATACGTGACAAAACCGATTTCGCCGACGAGGCGCCCCGGCGGGAGTTCGACGCCGATTTCGCTCACCAGAAATTTTCCGGTGACGGTGAGCAGCAATTCGTCGGCGACATCTCCCTTGTGGAACAGGACATCGCCTTTTTTGTAGCTGCGCGTGTCCATGAAAGGCTTGAGCCAATCGACCGACAGATCGCCCTGCGCCGCGACGCGCGCCTTCTTCACCAGCTTGATGATTTGATAAAGCCGCACGCTGTTGATCGGCAGCAACAGAAAATACATGAGAAAGGTGGAGATCGCGCCGCCGAGCAAGCCATAGGCCATGAAAAACACCGCGCTGAGAATGCCGAATACGCGCAGCCGCACCATGGTCGGCGTCAGAAACGTGACGGCATAGAAAGCCGCGCCGATCAGCGCACAAGTGTTGGCAATATTGATGTTAGCCAGAATAATTTCGATCAGCCGGTGATAGACCTCATCGAAGGATAAGTTGTTGAGATCCACGTGAAGCTCAAAAAGAAGCTTCTCGATCGTGAGATTTTGCGCCGCGCGTTCCAATATGCGGTGTAACAAGTCAGACCGCTCTAGATCGCCACCCATAACCCCACTCCTTGCAAATCCCATCTACCCGCGGCCATCGCTTTTTTAATAGCTGGCAGGGCATCGTTCAATCGTGCAGATCGCTTGTCCTGGCCTTCAGCCACCGGTGCGCGAAAAATCCCGCCGCGGCCAGACAAAGCATCCCTACGACCGCAAAAATGATGCGCTCCGTCGTCATCGCGCCCATTATCTGCGCGGCCATGGCCAGGACTACGCCGGGGAACACATGCGCGGGCGCCCAGGCAATCGCCGACAGGATATTGGCTGCATAAAAGCGCCGCGGCGGCATCAGCAGAATTCCCGCCACCAGCGGCACAAAGGCGCGCACGACGGCGGTGAAGCGTGCGAGAAAGACGGCGAAGGCGCCGTATTTAGCGATGAATTTCTCGCTCTGCTCGATGAAGTGCGGGTACTTTGCCAGCGGCCACGAGGTCAGGATTTCCCGGCTGAACACCTGCCCGAGCCAGAACGATATGCCGTCGCCGGCGATCGCGCCCGAGGTCGCGCCGACCAGCAGCAGCCACGGGTCGGCGCCCGCCTTGGTCGCCAGCGCGCTGATGGCGAAGACAAGCGTCGAACCGGGAACGAAGGTGCCGATGACCGGGATCGCTTCCGAGAACGCCAGCAAAAAAATGATGCCGTAGGCGTAATTCGTATGCGCGGACGTAAAATCGATCAGCGCCGAATAGTAGGCTTCCATCGACCTGTCCCGGGGCAGCCGCAAGCATCAAAAGGCGCGCAATCAAGCGACTGAAAAACCGGCGGATGCTGGGCTAAGTAAAATTTTCAGTCAATGCTTGCGGCCTGTTCGCCTGCTCAAACCAGCGCAGAAACCGCCCGCCGGCGACGCCCCGCGTGAGCGCGAGATTGTACTCCTGGAAGATTTCGGCGGTGTGCCAGCCGCGCCTGGGCCAGTTTTCGACCGCGCGTTCGAGCCGCTCGAGGTCGATCGCCCGGCGCGCCAGTGGCGATTGCGCAAGCTCGGCGATCTGGCGGGCGAACTCGCCGCGCTGGCCGTCGAGTTTTTCGAACCAGTCCGCCGCCTGCAGGCCGCTTAGGCGATTGGTCAGCACCGCGTCCGGCAGCAAGCCCCACATGGCGCGCCGGATGAGCGAGCGGTCGATGCCTTCGGCGAGATACTGCTCGGGCGGAACGCCGAAGCAATAGGAAACCACGTCGATGTCCGCGGTCGGATCGCGCACTTCGACGCCGGTGACCGCTTTCTCCGCCGCGTGCCAATCACCGATATAATCGACTTGCGCCAGCCCGGTCATGCGTTCGTCCTGCCGCGGGCGATAATGAAAGTCGTGTTTCACTTTTCGCGCGCGCAGATCGACCGCCATGGCCGCGGCGAAGTCGGAGCGTATGGGGGAATGACTCTGCCACGCGGGCGAGGCCCGACGACGGTCCGCCCAAGGCGTCAGCCGATCCGCCACAAGCGGTTCAAGAAAAAGTTTTCGCAACGCCCCGAGGCGCGAATAGGGCGTGCTGCGGTAATAAAGCTGCCATTGACGCCACGCCGTGAACAGCCGTCCGCGCTTGAGGTGGGCGAGCGCCTGCGACCAGCCGTTCCAGCTGATGGTGGAATTGCCATGGAGGCCGCCAAGCAACACGCGGTGGCCTTGCGCGCGCGCAGCTCGCAGCATCGTCAACACCCAGCCGAGATTGGTTGGATTGCGCACCGGTCCTTCGAGGGCGAGAAAGAAACGCTCGAGCTCGCCGAAATCGTCGCCCTCGCTGGTGCGGATATAGCTGACATCGATATTGCCGACGTCCGCCGCAATCGCATCGACGTAAGGGGTCTCGTCGCCATAGTGGCCTGCCGGCACCGCGCCGTCGAAGCCTTGCCGCGGCACTCCGGTGAAGGCGGCGAGCCGCTGATTTTTTTCGCCGAGCGCGCGGGCGGCTAGCGCCGAAACCGACGCGGAGTCCAATCCACCGCTAAGTAGGCAGCCGGGCGGATGCGCGCTGCGCATCTGCCGGCGTACGGCAACATCGAGCGTGTCGCGCAAAGCCTCCGCGTAAGCCTGATCGGAATATAGCCGCACCGGCTTGATCTCGGCCGGCGACCAGTAGCGCCACTGCGTGGTCGCGCCGTCTGCTGTGACCTGCATGACGTGCGCGGGCAGGACGCGAAAGATATTCCGGTAGATCGTCGTTGCGTGGTCGGCGTGATTGAGCACCAGGAAGTCGGCGAGCTTTTCCTCGCTCAATTCGCGCGGCACGCCATCGAGCGCGAACAGACCGTTGGGCATGGTGGCGAAGGCGAAGAATCGCCCGCTCTTGTGCCACATCACCACATTGAGACCGAGATGGTCGCGCGCCAGCGTCAAGGCGCGGGCACGCGGATCCCAGATCGCCGCGGCGAAGGGACCGCGCAGCAGCGGCCAGACATCGTCACCGAATTTTTCCCAGGCGGCGAGCAGGACACGCGAATCCGGCCAGGCCTCGGCATTATGTGGCGCTACTCCGATGCGGGAAAGAATGTCGTCGCGATTGTCCAGCCGAAGATCGGCCGTGATCGACGAACCGCTTGCGCCCCGCCACGGCTGACGGTCGAAGCGGTCCTCGGGGACCATGCGCATCAGCACATGGACAAGACCGACGCTGCCACCGGCAAAGACATCGGACCGGTCGGGGCCGTATTGGCGCAACGCATTGGCGACGCGCTCGAGCTCTCGCCCATTCACGGCCTCCCCGTCGAAGCGCAGCAATCCGGCGATCCCGCTCATGGGGACAAACCCACTCTCTCGCTGCTCCCTCCACCGAACGCGGCGAGGCGAGTGAAACCTTCGCTCCCGGTGTCGTCGGCAATCCTGTCCTTGCCGACCTCGACCCAGGCGTGCGCGGCGACGTCGCCACCCTGACGGGCGACACCGAGGCACAGCCGGCTAGCGATGCCGCGCCGGCGCAACATGGCGTGCGCGGCAAGTGCGCGCGGCAGACACAGCGCGTTCATCCAGGGCCGCGCGCCGATGCTCTCGACCGCCCACGAAACCCAGTTGGCTTCGTCGGCCGCAAAACGCCGGAGGCGCCGCGGCGGACGGCTCGCCCAGGCGAAGACGCGCGCGGGCGCAAGAAAACGCACCGCGAGCCGCGCCACGATGAGCATGACCGCGGCCTCGCGAAGATAGACGCGCCGCATTGTCCCTGCTTTCATCGCGCATCACCCGGTTCGACCAGCCGGACCAGATGGTTTTCGATCAGCGTTTGCAGAAACGGCGTCACGTCGCGGGCCAGGGTATCCGCATCGACGTCATGCGATGCAGAAAGCGACGCAAAAATTTCGCCGACGCGGCAGGGCTCGGCGAGCATGTCCCAGATTTCGCTGGCCACCGGATTGAAGCCGAAATACGCACCGGCGCGCACGCTCAGGAGAACCGCGCCGCCATCGAGGTCAGCCGCAGTCGGCTCCTTGTCCTGGACAAGCACGCTGTCGATTGTGACGCTCAATGCGGCCGGGCTCCATCGCTGCACTTGAATGCGATGCGTCGCCGAAACGTAGCCGATGCTGTCGGCGTACGCCACGACGCCGGCGTCGCGGCCGCTCTAGCCGTCGGTGCGGGCGGACAGCGGAAATCCCATCTCGAGCGAAAATCCGAGCTTCGACGCGGGAGCTGCCGGCGGTGCTGGCTCTTCGCCTTGCCCGTTGATGAACGGTGATTTTGTTTCCGTGCCGATCGCCAGCTTGGTGACGGTGGGCGGTTCCCAGGCGCGGCCCTTTCCAACGCCGGTCCGCTCAGACCTCATCGGTCGCATCGTCCGTCTCCGATTGTTTGGGTCTCTCAAGCTTCTATGAGATCGGGCAAAAAATGGCAAGGCAGCGCCGAGTGGTGGTGCTCGACAATGGTTACACGAACCAATCGCGCCACGTGCGCGGCGCCCGCGTGTTTGCTCGACATCGCGCGATGCCCGCAAAGGCCGAGTGCTTGGCAGCGGCTGGGACGCATGATAGGCTTTGCGCGCCCACGTGGATTTAATTGATAAATAAGCACAAATCGGCCGAATGGTGGGTTCGGTCCGGGGATGACGGGAAAGGATCCGCTATGGCACACAAACCGACTTCGTCCACAGGTCATGACAAAGACCAGGCCGGCGCGGCCCCCGAGGATCGCGAGGCAACGGCTTCGAAGTTGGTCGACCGCTTCGCCATCTGGTCGGGCGTTGCCGGATTGATCCCGATCCCCTTCGTCGACCTCGCCACCGTGAGCGGATTGCAAATTCAGATGGTGCGCCGGCTGTCGCAGATTTACGACGTGCCGTTCACCGAGAACAGGACCAAGGCCGTGGTCGCGAGCCTCATGGGATCGTTGATCCCGGCAACGAGCGGCCTCGGCGCCGCCAGCATGCTCAAGGGCGTGCCGATCCTCGGAACGCTTGCCTCCGGCTTCATGATGCCGGTGCTGGCGTCGGGCGCCACCTACGCGATTGGCAAGGCCTTCGTCGAGCATTTTGCGACGGGCGGAACGCTTCTCGATTTCCATGCGCCTGACTATCGTGAGTTCATTCGGGCGCAAAAGGAGATGTGGGTCTCGCGATCCAAGAGCGGCAGCGCCAAGTCTTCGGAAACGAGTTCGGCGACCAGCTCCTGATCCACAAGGGCCGCTTATCGGCCACTCCTGGAGTGATGCCGCCGCCGACGCGCAACATTCTGAACCGGCGAGACTTAAAGACTCATGCTCGAAGCAGGTATCTACATCGTCTTCTGCTTGCTGACGGGACTTTGCGGCATCGACCGCAAAATGGGCTTTTTCGGCACGTTTTTCTTTGCGATCATCGCAACCCCGTTAGTCGTGCTGCCGGTGTTGCTGCTCACCAGCCCATCACGCCACGCCCATTGACGCCGGGGTCCGCAAAGTTACTGTTTTTGGGGGTCCGCCAGCGCATCTCTCACTAAAACCGCGGCAGCGACTAGTAAAAGTGTAGACGGAAGACGTCATCTTATGTCGTTCCTCGACCTCGTTCGCCGTGAAATGCACGGCTCGCTGCCGAAGCTGCTGTTCATGTCCGGTCTTGGAGGCATCAGCACAGCGGCGATCCTCGGTGCCATCAACGCGGGTTTGCAGGGCACCTCGCTCTGGGCCGCTATGCTCTTTCTGGTTGCGCTTTTCCTTTTCATCAAGACGCAAGCCTACGTCACCATCACGACGACCGCCGAAATCGAGGCGATCATCCATAAAATCCGCCTGCGCCTTATGGACCAGATCAGGCACTCGGAACTGCTTTCGATCGAGGATATCGGCCGCGCGCGCATCGTCGCCGCCATCACCAGCGACACTGCCGTGCTCACGCAGGCGAGCAATATGCTCGCCTTCACGGTGCAGGGCGCGGTGCTCGTTTTCTTCGTGGCGATCTACGTTGCCTTCCTCTCCCTCGCGGCCATCTTTACCACGGTCGTCGTCATTTCGGTCGCCGCGGTCATCTTCCATGTGAAGAACAAGCGGCTGATCGAAGAGAAGCAGCGATCCGCCATGTGGGAGCGCCGGCTGTTCGACCGCCTCACCGACTTCCTCGACGGGTTCAAGGAGGTGCGGCTCAACAGCCAGCGCAGCGACGACCTGTTCGCCGACGCGGTCGATGTGTCGAGAACGGCGGCCAATATCAAAATTCATACCCAGGCCGAAACGTTCAAGATGATCGTGAACTCGCAGTTGTCGATGTACGTGCTGCTCGGCGCCGTCGTCTTCATCGCTCCACAGTTTAGCAGCGCGCTCGGCGGCATGGAGCTGACCAAGACGACGACAGCGTTGATGTTCATCGTCGGCGCAGCCTTCGGCTTGGTGCAGTCGATCCCTGTCCTGCTCAACGCGAACGCATCGGCGGACCGGATCAACCAACTGGAAAAAGTCTTGAAGGCGACAGTGACGTCCACCGCGGCCCGGCAACTCGTGGCGCCGAAGCGTTTCGACAAGATCGAGGTGCGCGACCTCATGTTCCGTTACGTCGACAAGTTTTCGGAAACCGCCTTTCAGATCGGCCCCATCGATTTTACGTTGAATTCCGGCGAGCTCGTCTTCATCACCGGTGGCAACGGTTCTGGCAAATCGACATTCCTGCGGGTGCTCTCAGGTCTTTACCCGCCCGATTCCGGCGACATCATGCTCGACGGCATGCGCGTCGACGGCAGCACGCGCGACACCTATCGCGCGTTGATGTCGGCGATTTTCTTCGATTATCATTTGTTCCGCCGGCTTTACGGGATACCTGCAATGGAGCCGGGCGAGCTCGACCGGCTGTTGGCGAAGTTCCGCCTGGGCGACAAGACCGGATTAAACGCCGACGGCGAGTTTCGCACCCTCGATCTGTCCGGCGGGCAGCGCCGGCGCCTCGCGCTCATCGTCAGCATGCTGGAAAAGCGACCGATCCTGATCCTGGACGAGTGGACGGCGGAACAGGATCCCGAATTCCGGCGCAAATTCTACGATGAGCTTTTGCCGGAATTGATGCAAGCTGGAGCGACCGTTGTCGTGATCACGCACGACGATCGCTACCTCGATGAACTGGATATGCCCGCACGCAGGATTTGCATGGACGAAGGCCGTATTGTAGACCAGCGTTCGATGCAAAAAGGGTCATAAGTTGCGTCCGGTGGAGAACGGTTGATGGTGATGGCTTCTGAGGCCCTTGACGAAACGCCGCCGCGGCGCACGCCCTGGCGTTTTCTCAGGCGGCATTTGCCGGGCTTTTCCGTCATGTTGATGGTGGCGTTGCTCGCCGCCATCATTCTCTATCCCTACATCATCATTACGGTTCCGAGCGGCCAGGTCGGCGTGCTGTGGAAGCGGTTCAACGGTTATGATCTCTATTGCTGGTGCTTTGTCGGCCGCGGCACCCTGCTCGACCCACAGGAGCTGCGCGACGAAGGCCTGCATATCATTTGGCCGTGGGACAAGCTGTATCTTTATAACCTGCGGCTGCAATCGACGAACAAGACGTACAATGCCATAACGAGCGACGGCGTTAACGTCGCCGCGCAAATCAATATCCGGTTTCAACTGCTGCACAATGATGTCGGCGTGCTGCACAAGTTCATCGGCCCGGCCTATCTGCAATCGGTCGTCGATCCGGAAATCGGCAGTCGCGCGCGCGAGGTCATCTCGGAATACACGGCGCAGCAGGTTTACACCTCGCGCGAGCAAATCCAGACGAAAATCCGCAATAGCGCGCAAAAGAGCCTGAGCGCGCATCTCAATAGCCTGGTGCAGCCCGAGGCCATGGAGCAGCCGGACCCCAAGCACTACAACGACTTCCTGCAAAATTCGATCCAGATCCTCGATACGCTGGTGCTCAGCATCGAATTGCCGCCAGCGATCGTCGCCGCGATCAACCGGCAGACGGAGCAGTACTACCAAATCCAGGAATTCAAATATCGCGTCGAACGCGAAGCGCAGGAATTGCGGCGCAAGCAGATCGAGGCGAACGGCATCGCGGCATTCCAGAAGACGGTGAGCCAGGGGATTTCGGATTCGTACCTGCGCTGGCGCGGTATCGAGGCGACGCTGGCGCTGGCGCAGTCGCCGAATGCGAAAATCGTGATCATTGGCAGCGGCAAGGACGGCCTGCCGATCATTCTCGGCAATGTCGATGGTCCGGTACCCGCACCCGGGCTGGGGCCCGTACCCGGCGCGGTTCCCACGGCGCCAGGCGACAAGACATCGTCAGCGGCGCCGCCCGCAGCCGGGCCGCCGGTCGAGACGTCGCCGCCGGCGACGGATCAGAAAGTCGAGGCGGGTGCCGTGCAGCAGCCGCCGGAGGCGAAACCCGCTGCGACCGAACTAAGTCCGATCGATCTGTCGCGCCTCAAGGCTCTGCTTCCCTGGCTCGGCAAGGAATTGAGCGCGAGCAAGCCCGCGGCGAGCACCGGCGCCGGCACGCCGAAACAGCAGTGAGGAACCCGACGTGAGCGAAGTATCAGGCCGGCCGGTTCACAGGAGACACCGCCGAAAGCATCTTTCGGTCGCCGGCAGCCGCTTCCTGCTCCTCGTCATTATAGCGCTCTTCACCATTAGCGGCTTTGCGATCGGCTACAACGTGGCGCGCCGCGAGATCGCGGCCGGCAAGCAGCTGGTTCTGCAACTACAGACGGAAAGCCAGAAACTCGAAAAGCAGGTCGTTGACTTGGGCACCAGCAATACCGCGTTGCAATCCAAGCTGGCGGAAACCGAGACAGCGATGCATTCGATGGCGCCGGCGCAGAACACGTATATTCTCAAGCCCAATCAATCGGTCGTCGCCGCCGACGGCCACTTGGTCCTGGCATTGATCGGCTCCCCGGAGAACGCCAGCATCAACATCAATGTCAACGGCACCCGCCATTCGGCGGTGCCGGGCGACATCATCAGCGTGGCGCCTGACGCATCGACGGCTTGCCGGGTGGTGGTCCAGTTCTTCGATATGTTCGGGGCCAGGGTCACCGCGACCTGCCAGGCAAAATCCTAGCCGCCGGCCTCGGGGCTCCGCGACCTGTCTCTGGCGCGAGGTTTCCCCGAAACGGCCGGAAAACACGAATAATCCCGCGTGGTTGAGCGTCATCCGCGAATCACGGCGCGAAATCCGGTAGCATCCCTGCCAAGTGATTCGTCCACGCAAATCAGGCAAAAACAGGCAGGTGGCCGATGCGGCAAATCATCACGGTTGCGACCATGAAAGGCGGCAGCGGCAAGAGCACGCTGGCAAGTTGTCTCGCTGTGCATTGGCATTTGTGCGGCCGGCCCTCGACCATCGTCGATGCCGATCCGCAGCGCTCGATCTCTCGCCTCGCCGCGCGCGAAAAGGCCCTCGGCGGGGTGAAAGTGGTGGAAGACGCCACGGAAAACGCCTGGAAGACCGCACGCAACCTCGCTTCGACCGGCCCGATCATCATCGACACCCCCGGCTTCCGCTCGCTGGCGACGCTCGCCTGCATCGCCGCGGCCGACTTCCTGCTGGTCCCGGTCAAGGCCTCGCCGCTCGACATCGACCGCATGCTCGACACCCTCCACTCGCTCCTCGAGGGCGACGAGGGCGAACGGCGCCTGTTCCGCTGCGTCCTGACGCAGACAACGCAAGGGTCGGTCATTGCCAAGCAGATCCGCGCTGAATTGATCGAAGCGGGCTTCCCGGTGCTCAAGAGCGAGATGACCAACCGCGTCGGCTATGCAGAGGCGGCGCTGTGGGGGGCGACGCCGAGCATGATCGAGAAATCCGGAACTGCCGCACGTGAAATTGCGGCCATTGCGGACGAGGTGGACGACATCGTCGGGATCAGGCAAGCTGCCTGATCATGGCTAAGAAGCTTCCTCGGGCCATCCGGCCCTCCGCCGCGCGCGCGCCGGATTACATCGCCGCGATGGAAACTGAGCCGCGCAAGCCGGTCGAATACATTCGCGCCGAGCCGGCGGCCACGCGCAGCCGCGCTTCGCCCGAACCCGTCGACTTGTCGCCCGAGGCCCGCCGCGCCCTGGCGACGAAGGTGGTCAAGCGCATGTCCCTGTGGGCCGGAGCCGCCGGTCTCATCCCGATGCCCTTCGTCGATCTGGCGGCGATCGGCGGCGTCCAGATTCAGATGCTGCGCAAGCTGTCGGAGCTTTACGGCGTTCCCTTTTCGGAAAACCGCGGCAAGGCGCTCATTGCCGGAGTTGCCGGAACCATGATCCCGGCGAGCAGCGGGATCGGAGCGGCGAGCCTGATGAAGGGCATTCCCATCGCCGGCATCGCGGTGAGCGCGGTTGCCATGCCGGCGCTGTCGGCCGGCGCCACCTATGCCATCGGTATGGCGTTCATCCAGCATTTCATTTCCGGCGGGACGCTGCTCGATTTCGAGCCGCCGGATTATCACGATTTCATCAAGGCGCAGGCGCAACTGCACAGCGCCCGGCCTTAAGCCCGCGGCCGCCGAAGCCGGCCTGCCCTAGCCGAACCTTGCAACCACGAGCTATTGCCGGTTTCCGGCTTTGGCGGCCTTGTCCGCGTCCCACCACCACACCGTCGGGAATGCCGCCATGCCGAATTTCGGCAATGGATCCTGGCGGCTGAAGCGGTCCCAGCGCGCGGTGCGCAGCTTGTTGTAGCCCCATTGCGGCACGACGTAGTAGTTCCACAATAAGATGCGATCGAGCGCCCGCGTCGCGGCGGTCAATTCGTCGGGCGTCTTGGCGGCGACGATCTTCTCGATCATCGCGTCGACCGCTGGATTTTTGATGCCGATGACGTTTTCCGAACCCGGTTGGTCGGCCGCCTGCGAGCCCCAGTAATCGCGCTGTTCGTTGCCCGGCAAAAGCAATTCACCCCAGGCGTAGATGATGATGTCGAAATCCCATGCGCGCAGCCGGCTTTCGTATTGCGCCTCGTCGACCGTGCGCACCGAAACCACGATGCCGAGCCGCTCCAGCGCCGGCTTGTAGAACAGGAAAACGCGCTCATACATCGGAGAATTGGAGAGGAACTCGACCGAGAATTGATCGCCGGTCTTGGCGTTGACGAGCTGCTGCTCGCGCACTTCGTAGCCTGCTTCATGGAGCAGCTTAATGGCCACGCGCAGATTGTGGCGCACCTCGTCCTGATTGTCGCTGACCGGATTGGTATAGGGCTTGGTGAAGAGTTCGGCGGGAACCTCGTTTTTCACGCTCTGCAGCAGTTCGAGCTCGCGGCCGGTCGGCAGGCCGCTACTCGCGAGATCCGTACCCTGGAAATAGCTCGAGATGCGGTTGTACTGGCCGAAGAAGATCTTCTTGTTCATCTCGCCGAAATCGAACGCGTAATTGAACGCTTGCCGCACGCGCGGGTCCTTGAACTTGTCGCGGCGGATATTGAAGGTGAACGCCTGCATCAGCCCGATATTCTTGATCGGGAATTCCTCGAGGATGACGCGCTTTTCGGCGACCGCCGGGAAGTCGTAGGCGGTGGCCCAGTTCTTGGCGCTGTTCTCGGTGCGCCAGTCGACGTTGTTGGCCTTGAACGCCTCGATGGCGACTGTCGTGTCGCGGAAATATTCAAAGCGCAACAGATCGAAATTGTCGCGGCCGAGATTGACGTTGAGGTTCTTGCCCCAATAGTCCTTGACGCGCTCGTAGACAACGTTGTGCCCGGGCGCGAACTCCTTGATCCGGTAGGGACCGCTGCCGAGCGGCGGCTCGAGCGTCGTCTCGGCGATGCTGCGCTTTTTGCCGTCCTTGTCGGTTCCTTCCCACCAGTGCTTCGGAACGATGGTAAGCTGGCCGACGATCTGCGGCAGTTCGCGATTACCGGTGCCTTTGAAGGAGAAGGTAACCTCGCGGTCGCCGGTTTTTTCCGCCTTGGTGACGGCGCGGAAACTGGCGGCCGACATCGGACTCAATTTCTTGAAAGAGTCGAAGGAGAAGACAACATCTTCCGGCGTGACCGGCTTGCCGTCGTTCCATTTTGCCTCCGCGCGCAGCCGAAACGTGGCGGAAGAAATGTCGTCCGGATAGCTCACCGCCTCGGCAAGCAGGCCGTAGACGCTGGCGACTTCATCGAGCGAGGACACCATCAGCGTGTTGAAGATAAGATCGATGCCGAACACGAGCGTGCCTTTGACGCCTGCGACCGCCGGGTTGAAATTATCGAAGGTGCCGAGAGCGATCGACGACGCCCCGCCGCCCTTCGGCGCCTTGGCGTTGACGTAGTCGAATTGCTTGAAGTCGGCCGGATATTTCAGGTCGCCGAATTTCGCTACGCCGTGGCGCCAGGCTGGCTTTGCGTCTTGCGCTTCGGCGCGGCCGATCCAGGGCGGCAGCGCAATATGTGGCGTGACGAGGGCAAGCACACCGGATTTGAGCAAGGATCGGCGATTCATCTGATACTCCACAAAATACGCCACGCAGCGAAGTGATGTTCAGCACTGCTTATAATACGCCATTCCATTGCGACGATAGCACACTGAACTCGTGACATCGCGCCGGCAAAATTCTGTTGCTGTGAAGGAATGACCGTCGGCGGCGCCAGACGCCGCAAGCAGAGGCAAAAACAAAACGAGAAGAAACGAGGCGCCGTGTTCTCCGGCGCCTCGCTGGAAGGGAGTACTTAAAGCTTCAGAACCAGTCTTGATCAGACCGGGGCGGTCATCGGGCACACCGAGTAACCGGTGCACGAACCGAGCGTGAAGGCATTTTCTTTCACCGAACCAGCCGCCGTCTCCAGCGCCTCGTCGGAAACTTGGAAGCTCAGGATGGCTTCTTCAGCCTGATCGAGAACCAAGGTAGCGTCACTCATAGTTATGATCCTTTCGTTCGCCAGCGGCGCCGGCAGATAGCAGGCACGAGAAGCGAGAAGAATGGTTGGATAACGCCCCCTCCCAGCGCCATACCGAATAATCCGATGCACCCGGGAAAATGTCAATCCAAATAAGGCTATGCCTGTGCTTCGTTGAGCCAATAACGGCGGACCGAAATCTATTTTTCGTGGAGATTTGTGTAGATAAGCCTTGCAATCGCCGCTGGCCCTGCGCGTCTTCGGCAAATCCAGCGGGGGCGCTTCGTTTTTCCGTTCGACGTGCGATTCTTGCCACACGCTTTTCCCACTATGGGACGCTGGCCGCCCCGTTCCCTGCCGAAGATGACATTAGGCGGCTCAGACCTAAAATGACCGCGGCCCGGGCAATTCGACTGCCCCGGCTGGAGTGACGCCGAATGGATGCCTTTTACGAACTCCTGATCGTTCGCGCCGCGACCATCGACGAACTCCTGTCCCAAGATTTTGAGCCATTGCCGGGCCAGAAAGACGACACCGATGCGACATCGCAGCGTTTGGCCGCATGGTGCCGGTCAGCGGCCAGCGGCGACCGCGCGCTGTTTGAGCGGCGGCTGCAACGCGATCATTTGACGGTCAGTGAGGTCCTGACGAGGTTTTCCGCGGTCCGCCGCGGAGCCTCCGCGGTCCCGCCTGCCTGGATCGAGGGCGCAATCTGGATCGACCGGGCGTTGCTGAGCCCGGAGCGCAAACCTCGCGTCGCGCCCGATCAGGCCGAGCCTTGCGCGTTCGAGCACCTTTTTTCGCATCTGGCCGAACAGGCGGAAGCGCGGCTCTGGTCGGGCATCGAGGCTCCCGCAGCCGACAATCTCGACGAATCCGCCCGCGCGTCCTTGCGCCACTTGCTGCTCAGGGAACTCAGCGGACTTTGCGCTCCCGCGCTCTATGAACGCTTCACCAAGCTGCGCAAGAGCGCCGCAACGACGAGCGCGCAAGGGGACGCCGGCACCTCGCTTTACGATCAATTCGTCACCGGCATGAAAGCCGGCGGGTTCCGGGGTCTGTTCGAGGACAAACCGGTCCTGCTGCGGCTGATCGCCACCGTCGCGCAGCAATGGATCGATACCGCGCGCGAATTCGCCCTGCGTCTTCATGCCGATCTGCCGGCGATCCGCCGCGACATTCTCCGTTCGGCGGCCGGCGGACGGGTTGTCAGGATCGAAGGCGATTTTTCCGACCCGCACAATGGCGGCCGATCGGTGCGCATCGTCAGCTTCATGGACGGCTCGCGCGTCGTCTACAAGCCGAAGGATTTGCAGCTCGACGTGGCCTGGCACGCCTTGATCGAGCGGCTGAACGGGGCCGATCCGCCGGCTGCGCTGAAAGCCGTGCGCGCAATCGCGCGTGACGGGTACGGTTGGACGGAATTCATCGAACACGCCGGCACGGACGCGGCCGGCTGCGGACTGTTCTTCCGTCGCGCCGGCGCCTGGCTTGCATTGCTGCATTGTTTCTCCGCCGCCGACATGCATCAGGAGAACGTGATCGCCGCCGGTGACCATCCGGTGCCGATCGATCTGGAAACGGTATTCCACACCACCGCCGCGCACAACGCGCCAGACCCTGAGGAACAGGCTGCCGAGGCGGCGCGAGAGATTCTCGCCAATTCGATCATGTCGGTTGGCTTGCTTCCGGCTTACGGACGCTCCGCCTTCAACGACGTATTTGCCATGGGCGGGTTGACGTCGGGCTGGACCGCCAAAACGGTCCTCACCTGGACCGATATCAACACCGACGCGATGCGCCCGACGAAGACGACGCAAGGCGGCGCTACCAATCCGAATTTGCCGCATGTCTACGGCGCTTACGCCAAATTCGGCGACCATATCGAGGACTTCATCGCCGGCTTTGCCGATTACGCCGGGTTTCTGTCGCGCCGAACCAGGGACGCGACATTGGGCGGCCTGTTCGACGGTTTCGCCGGGGTTTCCGTGCGCAAGGTTATCCGTCCGACGAAATTCTACCACATGCTGATCCAGCGCCTGAAAGCGCATCAGAGCATGAACGATGGCGCGATCTGGTCGGCGCAAGCGGACTTCATGGCGAGGCTCGCGGATTGGGAGAAGGACGTCGATCCGTTGTGGCCGCTGCAGCGGGCCGAGCGGTCGGCCCTTGTCACATTGAACGTTCCTCACTTCGTGTCGTTGAGCGACGCCAGCGAGATCAGCGATATCACCGGCATATCGGTCCGCACGCAGGCGCCCTCGGGCCTGCAGCGCGCGCGCGAGAGGGTGCGTAATCTTGATGCAAAAGAAATCGCGTGGCAGGTCGAGGTGATCCGCGAGAACACGAATTCGACGGCAAAGCCTGCCGCGGCGGCGGCGAAAGCTGGCGACGCCGCCCCGGCAAAGGATACTTTCGCCGCGGAGGCCGGGCGCATCGCCGCAGAATTGTCCAGCCTGGCCATTCGGCGCGGGCCGGGCGCCGCCTGGATCGGGCTCGACTGGCTGGGCGATGCCGAGGCGTTCCAGCTCATCTGCCTCGGGCCGGACCTCTACAACGGCGAAACCGGCATCGCGCTGTTTCTGGCGGCGCATGCGGCGATGACCGCCTCGGCGTCGTCCCGCGATCTCGCGCTCGCCGGCATTGCCAACCTGCGCAAATCCTTGAAAAGCCGCAACGCACCGCGCATGGCTCGCGCGCTCGGACTCGGCGGCGGCACCGGCCTCGGCTCAATCGTCTACGCCCTCACCGTGCTGGCGAAACTACTGGATGACGACAGCGTGCTGGCGGACGCCCATGCCGTCGTTGGGCTGATCACTGACGACGTTATCGCGGCGGACAAGCAACTCGACGTCATCGGCGGCAGCGCCGGCGGCATCCTCGGCCTGCTGCGACTTTATCGCGACACGCAAGCCGACGACGCGCTGCGGCGCGCGGTCAAATGCGGCAAACACCTGCTGGCGCAAAGCCGGATCGGAGCGGAAGGCCGTCGCAGCTGGCTCGGGCAAGGTTTTGGCACGCGGCCGCTCAACGGCATGTCGCACGGCGCCGCCGGCTTTGCCTATGCGCTGGCCTCGCTGGCGAAGGCGGCAGGCCGCGAGGACTTCGCGCTCGCCGCCGAAGAATGTGTTGCGTTTGAAGATTCCAACTACAACTCGCAACGCCATAATTGGCCGGATCTGCGCGCCGGCGAACCGTCATGGCCCTGTCAATGGTGTCACGGCGCGGCGGGTGTCGGCCTTGCCCGCGCGGCAACCGCCAAACGCGGCGCGATGGATGCGCGGCTGGCGGCCGATATCGGCAATGCGGTCGAAGCCTCGCGACAAAGCTGGCCCGGCGGCCTCGATACGCTCTGCTGCGGCACGCTCGGCAATATCGAATTCTTGTGCGAGGCCGGCGACACGCTCGCCCGGCCCGACCTGCGCGCGCTCGCCGCGCAACGGCTGGCGGCGGTGCTGCAAACCGCCGCGGCGAGCGGCGATTACCGCTGGAACAGCGGCAAGCGGCAATTCAATCTCGGCCTGTTTCGTGGCCTTGCCGGCGTCGGCTACACCGCGTTACGCCAGGTCGATGCCTCGCTGCCTAACGTCCTCATCTGGGAATAGCGCCCATGACTCTTCCGAACAAAGGAACATTCCTCGGCCGCGCGCGCGTCGCCGACCGGCCTTATCCTGTCGTCGTGACTGTGCGCGGCGGCACCCTATTTGACATCACCGCGCCGAGCGGGCCGACCACCAGTCGAATTCTGCGAAAAACCCGACCCCGCCGCCTATGTCGCCGTCGCGAAAGGACGCGCGATCGGCGCAGCCGATGAGATTGCACAGAACAGCTTTGAGACCGCGCGCAAACCGTCGATCCCGGCACTACTGTCGCCGGTTGACCTGCAGTCGATCAAAGCCGCCGGCGTCACCTTTGTCGCAAGCCTCCTCGAACGCGTCATCGAGGAACAGGCGCGCGGCGCCGCCGATAAGGCCGATGCGATTCGCAAGGATATTACGGCCCTGATCGGCAGTGATCTTTCCGAGCTCAAGCCCGGCTCGCCGGCGGCAATGGAGATCAAGGCACGGCTCATCGCGCACGGCGCATGGTCGCAATATCTCGAAGTGGGCATCGGCCCGGATGCCGAAATATTCACGAAGTGCCAGCCGATGTCGTCGGTTGGGTTTGGCGCCGATATCGGCATCCTCTCTGGCTCGACCTGGAACAATCCCGAACCGGAGATCGCGCTGATCGTGGCGAGCTCAGGCCGCATCGTCGGCGCGACGCTCGGTAACGACGTGAATCTTCGCGATATGGAGGGCCGCTCGGCATTGCTGCTCGGCAAGGCCAAGGACAACAATGCGTCGGCCGCGCTCGGCCCGTTCATTCGCCTGTTCGATGCGACATTTTCATCGGCCGACGTCAGAGCGGCAAAAGTGCGTCTGTCGGTTGCGGGCGAGGACGGCTTCTCCCTCAAAGGCGAAAGCTCCATGGCCGAAATCAGCCGCCCGCCGGAAGAACTCGTCGCCGCGGCCATGGGCGCGCACCATCAATATCCCGACGGCATGGCGCTTTACCTCGGCACGATGTTCGTCCCATCAAAGGACCGCGGCGAGGCAGGGAAAGGCTTCACGCATCACATCGGCGACATGGTCTCCGTCTCGACCGACACGCTCGGCTCGCTCGTCAACCGGGTCCGTTACAGTCACGATTGCGCGCCATGGACCTACGGCGTCGGCCGGCTCATGGCGGACCTCGCCGAAGCGAAGCTTCTCACTGGGAAACTCGAGGCCTAGCCCGGTCGCTATCGGACTAACAGCAGACATTGAGGAGCGGGACGGGCGCTGGATGGTTCGGTCGCGATTGACCCGCAGCGGACAAAATAATCAAAACATAAAATTAGAAACGGTCGCATGTGACCCGTAATCGAGATCCATGGTCTGTGTACTGCGCTCGTTTCCGTCAATGCTGCCAGTGGGTCCAATGCAATGCCTGTAAAAGCCGCGCCGCGCGATGGTCGATTGCCAGAAATGATGCTTATCAATAATGTTGCGCCGTGGAGAACGGTGATAGTTCAGGGAGAGAAAAAATGAATAGGTTTTTGTTATCTGCTACGATTGCCGCTGCTGTCGGCTTTTCAGTTGCTGCACAAGCCGTGCCGTTTGACAGCATTCAAACTCAGGATAGTTTGGTCGTTCCCGTCGCTGGCGGTTGCGGCGCTTATTACCATCGTGGCCCATATGGCGGATGTGTCCGCAACGGCTACTATGGCGCTCCAGTTGTAGTTGCGCCGCCAGTTTACTATGGGGGTCCAGCTTACTACCAAGCCCCCGTCGGGCCATGCGGTGGCCGAGGGCAGCATCGCGTCTGCGGAGTGAACGGCTGCATAATGGTCTGCAATTAGTTCCAGACAAAATCACCTAGGCTCGTTCTGGTTTGTATTTTTACGCCGGCGAAGTGGGCTGCGCTGCAGATGTAGGGGGCAGCGTAGCTTGCTGAGCCTGTGCGATAGTCGGTCAACGGCTACCTGACTTCAGAGACCCGATTGGATTTCGGAGAGGCCGCCGCGTGAGCAGTCTTTCTGTATGTGGCGGCAACGAGTGTCTCGCCGATCATATCGCAGTGCGTGAGTCTCCTCCTGGCACAAAGCGGACATTATCAAGCCGCTCAGTAATGTCCGCTTTCGGTGTGATCGTGTTGCAAAACTCCCGTTGAGACGACTCGCGAAGCGTGATTCCGTTGGTTTGAGACGGACATCGTCGGGAGCTTCGCATGATGGGTCGGGGGGATGATAGTCAGGTCCAGTTCCTGTATGCGTTTGATCTCGACAAGGTGGTGCCACCTGACCATCTTGTCCGCCAGATCGATGGCGTTCTCGATCTGAGTTGGGTGCACAGGGAGCTCGCGCCTTACTACTCGCACACCGGCCGGCCCTCGATCGACCCTGTGCTGATGATCCGGATGCTGCTCGTGGGCTACGTGTTTGCGCTTCGGTCGGAGCGGCGGCTGTGCTCCGAGGTGCAGGTTAATCTGGCCTATCGTTGGTTCTGCAAGCTCAGTGTTGAAGATCAGATCCCCGATCATTCGGTGTTCAGCCGCGCCCGGCACGAGCGCTTTCGTGAGAGCGATGCCCTGCGGCGGGTGTTCGAAGGCGTAGTGGCGATGTGCATCGCGGCCGGGCTCGTTGGCGGCGAAGCATTTTCGGTCGATGCCAGCCTGATTAGGGCGGATGTGGACAAGAAGAAGCGCCTCCCCGGCGACCAGCCGATTGCATGGCCGACGATATCCCATGCGGTTCGAGAGTACCTTGCGGCCCTTGATGCTGCCCGCAACGAGGAGAAGGATGGCGGTGGAGACGGCGGCGGCTCAAGCAGCGGCGGCAGTAGTCGAAGCAAGCCCCCCAAGGAAGTCTCGCTGACCGATCCGCAGGCATCCTGGGTGACCAGGCCGGGCATGAATCCCTTCTTTGCCTACGATGCGAACTATCTGATCGACAACAAGGCGGGGATCATTATCGATGCCGAGGGCACCCGTGCTAACCGCACAGTGGAAGTCACCGTCACCCAGACCATGTTGGACCGGGTCGGACGCCGCTTCGGTCTCCGGCCACAGAGGTTGGCAGGCGACACTGCTTATGGCGCGGTAAGGCTGCTCAAGTGGCTGGTGGATCGCAACATCACACCGCACATTCCGGTATGGGACAAGTCGGCGCGCCTCGATGGCACCTTCAGCCGAGCCGACTTCGTCTTTGACCCGGAGCACAACATCTATACATGTCCTGGCGGCGCGGAGCTGACCAGCACCGGCAACATCGATCAGGGCCACATCGTGCACTACAGGGCCAGCAAGAACGACTGCTCAATCTGCTCTCTGAAGCCCAAGTGTACGACGGCGGTCGTGCGCAAAGTCACCCGCGATCTCAATGAGGATGTTCGCGATCAGGTCCGCGCGCTGGCCAATACACAAGCCTTCGAACAATCACACCGCGAGCGCAAGAAGGTCGAGATGCGGTTTGCGCACATGAAGCGCATCCTCAAGCTCGACCGGTTTAGATTGCGCGGCCTCAACGGTGTCAGGGACGAGGTCTTGCTCACCGCAACCGCGCAGAATCTGAGGCGGCTCGTCAAGTTACGCGGCCGTGCCCCACCGCCATTCGCAGCCGGGTGCCCAGCCTAGCGCGAGTTAGGCATTGGTGCCGAACCGGTGATGCCGCAGCTCCCCCAATCACGGAGCGGGAAAAGCGAGGGGCCAAAACTCACGGCCGAGCCCCGTCGTCGAAAGCAATCGAGTTTTGCAACACAATCGGTGTAACAGCAGACATCGCTTGATGATTGGACCGACTGGTCTGGTCACGTCCGCTTCCAGGGGTAACGCAGACATGATGATTGCACCGCAAAATGTCTGCTAATGATGCTGTGGACGGCGCCCGCTCTGCGGCATCAGAGTGCCAAAGGGTGGTTGCGCTGAAGCAAACCACATTGAGGGGAGCCGTCCATGGGCGAGGTTAGCACAATCGGTCTCGATATTGCGAAGTCGGTTTTTCAAGTGCACGGGGTTGATGGTGCGGGCGCGGTGGTGATCCGCAAGCGCATCAGTCGCGCTAAGGTGCTGGAGTTCTTCACCGAGCTGCCGCCGTGCCTGGTTGGGATCGAAGCCTGTCCGTCAGCGCATCACTGGGGCCGCGAGCTGCAAGCGCTTGGCCACACGGTGAGGCTGATGCCGCCGAGCTATGTGAAGGCGTATCTTAAACGCAGCAAGAATGATGCGAACGATGCGGCAGCAATCTGTGAGGCGGTCACGCGGCCGTCGATGCGGTTTGTTCCGATCAAGACGAAACAGCAGCAGACCGCCTTGATGCTGCACCGGACCCGGCAGTTGCTAGTGCGTCAGCGCACGATGTTGAGCAACGCGCTACGCGGGCACCTGGCCGAACTCGGCATCGTGTCGGCCAAGGGCCGCAATGGGACGGGGGAGTTGCTCAGGATCATTGCGGATGGTGCGGATACCCGGGTGCCCCGGCTGTCCGCGGCATTCTCGATGTGCTGGCACGGCAGTACAGCGCCATCGGAACCGAGATCTTGTCCATCGACAAGAACATCCTGGCCTTGCATCGCTCGTGCGAGGCAAGCCGGCGGTTGGCGGAGATTCCAGGCATCGGCCCGATTGTCGCCACCGCGCTGGTTGCCGAGATCGGCGACTGGAAGACATTCTCATCGGGACGCAACCTTGCCGCCTGGATCGGGTTGGTGCCGAAGCAGCATACGACCGGCGGCAAGGACAGGCTCGGCAGCATCACCAAGCAGGGCAATCGATACTTGCGATGGTTGCTGGTCGTCGGCGCAATGGCCGTCATCCGCTACGCGCAAAAGCACGGCACCGAGAAACGGCCGTGGCTCGGACGGTTGATGGAGCGCCGACCGACAAAGGTGGCGGCGGTCGCGCTGGCCAACAAGATTGCGCGGATGGCCTGGGCCATCATGGTCCGCGGTGAGAGATACAAGGAGCCGAAGCTGCTGCTGGCGGCATGAGAGACGCCAGCAGATAGATCGGCAACACCAATTGGCGAGGGCATGACGACGTAATGCAGATACGGTCGTTCCGGGGATCGGGAGAACCCGTTTGGGTCATCGCACCGCTCTAAAAGTGCGTGCTATCGATTGGGACCCGATCCGCGCAGAGCATTAGGGCCAGCGGCCACACCAGCCGCATCAACAGGCCGGACACGTGACCGCACCCGACCAATGCTGCAGAAACGTCAAAAAAGCTCTTGCCATGGCGCCGTCCACACGTGACCCATAGCGACATTGCATGAATCCCCAACGCCCACCGTCGACCGAGCCTCGTCTTGATCTCGGAGCGCGGCGGTGCACGCCTCCTAGCAATGCCCGTGTGCGTCCGTTATTTGCGGTATAAATAAAAATTAGCTCAACGAAGCAATTGCTTGGCAAACAGTCGCATAAATATCACGGTCGGAATTCAACAGTGGAGGTTCGCCAAACAAGGTTCCGCTTATTCCAGGTTGTCTGCTATAGTTTTGTAAACGCCTTGCGATTTATGGAGATTGATTATGCTTGGCTTTCGTCGTGCAGCGTTAGCCGTTGCCACTGCTGTTTTCGGCTTTGCTTCAATAGCCTCGGCCGCGGACTTGTCGACCAAGGCGCCGATGTACACAAAGGCACCAGTTATGGCGCCGGTATACAACTGGACCGGATTTTATGTCGGCGGCAACGTCGGGTACAGTTGGGGAAGCCAGGACACTTCGCTCGTCAGCGGCAGCGGGACATTGTTCAGCGATACGGTCCACCCCGATGGCGTCATTGGCGGTGGCCAGCTTGGCTATAATTGGCAAGTCAATCAGTGGGTACTCGGCCTTGAAGCCGATTTCCAAGGCTCAGGCCAAAAGGGCGATGGGAATTACTTTGACCCCGGATGCTGCGCCGTTGCTGTGATACGGCCCGCTGCGTCGGTTGCCTACACGGATAAGCTCAATTGGTTTGGGACCGTTCGTGGCCGCATTGGCTACGCAATGGGGGCTACCGGCAATTGGCTGCCCTATGTGACGGCCGGCTGGGCCTTCGGCCATGGTGAGATTAGCGGAACGACAACCAGTGGCGCCGTGGTCACTTCGTTCAGCGGATCGCAAGATTACAGTGGCTGGACGGTAGGCGGAGGCGTGGAATGGGCATTCCAAAATAACTGGAGCGCAAAAGTCGAATATCTCTACGTCGATTTTGGGAATGGACCTACGGTGCCTGCCAGTGCAGCACTTACTGTGGTCAGCGGCAAGATGACGGACAATATCGCGCGCTTGGGCGTGAATTATAAATTCTAAGCAGACTCGGCATTCAATCAATCGAGGCCGCCACTTGGCGTCAAAGGCGTCGGCGAACTGTCCCTGGTACCAACTATCCCGGCGATCATCAACGCGATCTACGATTTAGTCGGCGTGCGCATCACCAATCTGCCGGCGACGCCGGAAAAGATTTCACGGCGCTCCGCGACAAGGAATGGGAGAGCCTTCGCGCGGCATTGCAAGCGGCCGAGTGAGCACGAGGCGTGCAATCGCAAGATATTTTCATGTGGCAGCGCGCGTTCAATTTATTTCTGTTCGGCGGGAACGGGTCCGATGTGTGCCATACGGCTCGGAAGTTTTCGACTGAGCGTGGTCTCAAGCTCAAGTGTAACCGCACGCAACATTCGCCAGTCGACGCCCGTCTTGATGCCCATTTCGTCAAGCGCATAGACGGCATCTTCCGTCGCAATGTTACCCGATGCGGACGGAATGAAAGGACAGCCGCCGAGCCCACCAACTGCGGCATCGTAGATTGTGACGCCCGCCTGCAGGCCAGCGAACATATTGGCAAGGCCGAGACCGCGGGTGTCGTGCAAATGCAGTGCAATTTTTATTTTCGGTCGTATAACCCCGCGAACCGCCTCAACTGTCTCGTAAATTTGCTTTGGATTACCAAGGCCGGCGCTGTCGGCAATATTGATTTCATGGACGCCGATGCGGCTGTAAAGCCCGGCGATGTCGACCACACGCGCTCGCGGGATGGCGCCTTCAAAGCCGCAGCCGAGTGCCGACTGAATACCCGCACGAACCGCAATGCCTTCAGAGAGCGCACGCTCGATGGTCGGCGTAATCGCAGCAAGCGCCTCGCTCACCGATTTATTGGTATTTTTCCGGCTGTGCGTCTCGCTGGCCGAGACAGAAATCGACAAATGCTTCGCGCCCGCTACAAGCGCGCGCTCAAGCCCGGCCATGTTGAGGATCAGCGCCGTGTAGGTCACGCCGCCCACGTGCTTGAGCGCAGCGAACACTTCATCAGTATTCGCCATTTGCGGCACCCATTTCGGGTGAACAAAGGAGCCAACTTGGATGCGCCGCAAACCGGCGGCCACAAGGCTATCGACGACGCGCAACTTTTCGGCAACCGAGAACTCGCGCTTCTATTCTGCAATCCGTCGCGCAGCGCCTCGTCTTCGATTAGAACTTCGGTAACCAGTTTCAAAGGCACATCCTCGTTAGGCATGGTGAAATGTTTGCAATCGCACAATGCGATCACCACCAATATTAATACCAAAGGTGCCGCCACAAGAGCTAGAGGCGATATTTATCTTTAGTCGCGGCGTTGGCATTGCGACAGCTTGGCTCCATCCAGAAATCGCTGGTCTTAATGAATTTGAACTCCCCGGTGAGTTACTTGCTGAATCAGAGGCCGGTGCTATATTACGTTCATTAATCGGTGTATTTTCCGATTGTGCTTTAGGATGGCTGACATGACATACCGATTTTCACTAGCGCACTTGACTGTCATCGGGTGCTCTCCGCCGGAGACGACCTATATAGCGGCCCGGGCTGGCTATGACTTCGTCAGTTTTCGGCTTATTCCGATGGGCGTTCCGGGCGAGACGCCATATTTACCGAGTGACACCGACCTGATCCGCGCAACCAAAACCGCATTGCGTGAAACCGGCGTTCGGCTGCTTGATTTGAAATTGGCGCGTATTGTGCGCAATGTTGAACCGAAGACGTATGTTCCCGCGATGGAAGCAGCCGCCGAGATGGGGGCACGCCATGTTATTTCTAGCGCGTGGACCCGAGAGCGCGACGATCCAAATTTTCTTATTGAGCGTTATGCAGAAATCTGCGACCTGGCCCGCCCATTTGGCCTCACCGTTGAGCTTGAGTTTCCGACCTTCTCACGCCTCACGAATCTTCGCGAGTGCGCTGACATCGTCCGCGCCGCTGGGCGACCGAACGGTGGTATTCTAATTGATACGCTGTACTATCACTTCTCTGGCGCGACGCCGACCGAACTGCGGGCATTGCGCACGGATTGGCTCCATTTCCTGCACATCTGCGACACCCCTGCAAAAATTCCTTCGACGGTCGACGGTATGAAGCATATTGCTCGCGACGTGCGGCGATACGTCGGTGAGGGCTGCATCGATTTTGGCAACGATTTTGGCCG
>CAVWEF010000013.1:0-131795 GCA_963753925.1 uncultured Alphaproteobacteria bacterium | reverse complement strand
CGCCGTATAGTTTGCGCAACGCGTACCACTGGACGAATTGCAATCCGGAAGCGGAGATCTTGCAGCTGATCTTGCCTTTCCAGGCCGGGTTAAGCAGGTCCTTCCAGTTCTTCGGCGCATCGGCGGCGGCGATCTTGTCCGTATTGTAGGCCATCCCTGCCGGGTCCACTCCGGTCCAGAAGAAATAGCCATGCGGCGCGCTGAGGTTGTCATCCTTGTAGGCCGGCGTTTCCGGCGAGACGTAGTGCTCATAGCCGCCCTTTTTCTGGAAGTCGAAGGCGGGCGCCAGATCGGAGAGCTGGATCACGTCGACGTCGAAACGGCCGGCCGAGCGTTCGGCGAGGATCTTGCTGTAAAGCGCGCCAGTCTGCGCCCGCACATAGCTGGTCTTGATCTTGGGGAAGTCCTTGCGGAAGCCTTCCATGATGCCGGCGGTGCCGGCCTCGTTTTCGTGGCAGTAAAACACCAGCTGGCCTTCCTGCTCGGCTTTGGCCACGTCGGCATTGGTCATGAAGTCGAGCACCTTGGTCGGCGAGTTCGACATGCCCTGCGCCAGCACGCTTGGCGCCGCAATTCCAACGAACGGCAGGGCGGCCATTGCCGTCCCGGCCTGCAACAGCCCGCGTCGCGTGATTTTTCCTTTTTTGGTGCCGTCCATGGTCTCGCTCCCTGTGTTTGGTGGCTTTTTTGGCCGTATTTTATTGGCCCGAGTGTCCTCCAATGCACCGATGTTGACAACCGCCAAGCCGGCGATCGGCCGGGCGGGGGATTGGAAAAACCGATTGAATTTTCTGGATATTCACAGCAAAGCGGCCGCCGGCCGTGGCGTGGCGCTACTTTTTCACAGCGGCACAAAGTTCTGTCATTCGCTCGGCGATGGCGTAGTAACATCCCCAAGCGAGTCGTCATTCAGCCTTCGCGCTGCTTTCATAGGATCTTCGCATGGCCAGACCAGCAGTCATCCTTGTGGGCGCCGACAAGGGGGGCGTCGGCAAGACGACTGTCGCGCGCACCTTGCTCGATTATTTCGCCGCGCATCAGATGCCGACGCGCGCTTTCGACACCGAATGGCCGCGCGGGACGCTCAAGCGCTTCCATCCCGACGTTACAGAAGTGGTGGATGTCACCTCGGTGACCGGACCAGATGAAGATCTTCGACACGCTGTCGAGCTCGGATGCCTGGGTGACGGTGATCGACGTGCGCGCCGGCCTCTTGTCATCGACGCTGCAGGCGCTGAGCGACATCGGCTTCATCGAGTCGGCGAAGAAGGGACAGATCAGCTTCGCCGTGTTTCATATTCTCGGCCCCTCGATTGCCTCGCTCGACGAAATCGCGGAGACGTCGCGCTTTGTCGGTGATGCCAATTATTTCCTGGTGAAGAATTTCATCAACAACACGACGTTCTTCGAATGGGATCCCGGACACCTACAATTCCTATTTCAAGCGCATCAAGGGCGCGATCGAAATTACCATCCCCAAGCTCAACGAGATGGCCTGCGAACAGGTAGAGGTGGCGGGCACTCCGTTCGTCACCTTCGTCGCCAACAAGACGATCAACGACGAGCCGGCCAATAACTCATTCGTGCTGCGCGGCTATGTCCGCCATTGGCTCGGCAATGTCTGGGGCGAATACGATCACGCCAAGCTGATCGATATGATCATGCCCAAGCTCGACAGCAACGTTCGCCAGGCCGGCTGATATTCGGAGACACGATGCCGGCCCATCGGCGACGGTCGGTGATCTGATGCCGCAGCATAGTTCCGTGACTATCGTCGCCTCGCCGCGTCCTCGCGTCGGCAAGACTTTGTTGGCGCGGATGCTCGTCGAATATCATCTGCATGAGGGCCGCGCCGCCGCCGGGTTCGATCTCAATGGCGGCGAAGACACGCTGGCGCAGTTCCTGCCCGAACATGCCGCCGCCGCCGCCATCGGCGACGTGAGCGGCCAGATGGCGCTGTTCGACCGGCTGATCGCCGACGACGGCGTGACCAAGGTCGTCGATCTCGGCCACGAATCGTTTGCAACTTTTTTTGATCTCGCCAGCCAGATCGGCCTGGTCGAGGAGGCGAGCAATCACGGCATCGTCACCGCTATCCTGTTCCTGCTCACCCCGGATGCCAGCTCGGTCGAGGCCTATGGCGGCCTGCGCAAGCGCTTCCAGCGCGCAATGTTCGTACCGGCGCAGAACGAGATTCTCGGGGCCGCACAGCATCGCGGCAGATACCCGATCGGGCCGGGCGCGCTGACGGTGCGGCTGCCGCTGCTGGCGCCGACTTTGCGACGGCACATCGCGCATCCGCCATTTTCTTTTGCCGACGCCGGGCTCGCCGCCAACAACGACATTCCGATGGACGTTCAAGTCGAGCTGCAGCACTGGCAGCGCCGTGTGAATATCGAGTTCCGTGAATTGACGCTGCGCATGCTGCTCGCGGACCTGGAGGCGTCAATGCGTACAGGGTCTTGAATCTCTTGTGGTTTTCCGGATCGTGGGAACTTTTTGCGCAAAAAATTTTGCGAAATGGCCGGGAACCGAGGAACCCCCGGCGTTTCGGCGCGTTGGCGTCCTTAGACCACCCCGCGCGTGCGTAAGCGCCAACGGAGGAGGATGCCATGTGGGCGACGCTATTCGGCTTTACCGCTGTGATCGCCGTGGCCTTGAGCTTTGCCGCGATTGCGGTCAACTCAGTGCATGGAGGCAAATTTCGGCTCTGAGCGCCTGACTTAACGAGACTCGTACGAGCTCGGACGTGGGGGCGGTCAAGTGGCAGGCCGCCCTTCTTTTTGCGCTAAATATGCGGCCAACGCACGGTCGGCGCTGTTCTGCGCTAGTCTAGCTGGGCATGCCACCGCTGCTATTGTCGAGGCGCTTTGCGCCGTTGTTCTGCTGCCAGTTCTTCGCGGCGTTCAACGATAATTTTCTCAAGACCGTTTTGGTTTTTCTCATTCTGTTCCGTCGCGGCGGCGAGAATGCCGCGCCGCTGATCACGGTCGCCGGCGCCATCTTCATCGCGCCCTATTTTTTCCTTTCGGCGCTCGGGGGCGAATTCGCCGACCGCTACGACAAGGCGCGCGTCGCGCAATGGCTGAAGTTTCTCGAGATCTTCGTCGCCGCTCTCGCCGCGCTCGGCTACGCGCGGCAATCGGTGCCGGTGCTGTTCGTCGCGCTCGCGGGCTTCGGCGTCATTGCGGCGCTGTTCGGCCCCATCAAATACGGCATCCTTCCCGATCATTTGCAGCGCGAGCAGTTGCCCGCCGGCAATGCGCTGGTGGAGGGTGCGACCTTCATTGCGATTCTGACCGGCACCATCGTCGGCGGGCTGGCGGCGCGCGGCGGCGAAACGCTTGTCTTCTCCGCGCTGGTGATGAGTTTCGCGCTCGCCTGCTGGGTCGCCAGCCTGTTCATCCCGCCGACCGGAGAGGGCGCGCCGCATTTGCAAGTGTCTCTCAACATCGCCGCGTCGACCGCGGCGCTGATCCGCCACCTTCTGGCGGATGCGCGGCTGTGGTGGGGCGCCATGGTGACGAGCTGGTTCTGGCTCGTCGGCATCGTCGTGTTGTCGCTGTTGCCGCCGCTGATCAAGGACTCGATTGGCGGCAATGAAGCCACCGCCACGGCCTATCTCGCGCTGTTTTCAGTCGCGGTCGGCTTTGGCTCGGCGCTTGCCGCGACGATCGCGCGCGGGCGCATCGTGCTCGGCACGACGCTTGCCGGCTGTGTGCTGCTCGGCATTTTCCTGCTCGATCTCGGCATCGGCGTATGGGGCGTGCTGCCGGCAGGCGTCCTGCGCGGCCCGGCCGAAATATTGTCCGGCTTTGCCGGCATCCGCGCGGCGATCGATCTCGCCGGGCTGGCGATTGCGGGCGGGCTGTTCATCGTGCCCGCGTTCGCCGCGGTGCAGGCCTGGTCCGGCGCCGACTATCGCGCGCGCAACGTCGCGGCGGTGAATATCCTCAACGCCGCCTTCATGACGGCAGCGACGGTCACGGTGGCGATGCTGCAGAAATTTGGCGTGACGGTGCCGGAGCTTTTTCTGACGATGGGTTTCGCGACGCTGCTGGTTGCGGCGGCGATCTGGAAAACGATGCCGAAAGTGTAAAGCCTTCGTCACCGCTTTCGCCGGCATGACAACGGAGGATTACTTCCCCCGCATCGCCAGCATGCGGTCGACCATGGCGCCGGCGACGCCCAGATAATTCGCGGGATTAACGAGCTTTTCCAGGCCTTTGCGGTCGATGTGCTTCTTGATTTCGGCGTCCTCAGCGAGCAAGTCGATGAGCGGGCGGCCGGTCTTCACCACCTGCCGGCAGATGTCATAGACGTGGTCGTGCGCCTTGTTGCGCCCCATCATCGGGCCGAGCCCCATCATCACCGCCTCCGACATGATGAGGCCCTTGGTGATGTCGAGATTCTCGCGCATCTTCTTTTCGTTCACCTGCAAGCCGCCGACCAAAAAGCGCGTCTGCGTCAGCGCTCCCGCAGCGAGCATGAAAATCTCCGGCAGCGCGATCCATTCGATCTCCCACGGCCCGGTCGAGCGCTCGTGGTCCTCGATCTGCGCTTCGAGCAGCGCCGCCACCAATTGCCGCACCATCGCCGTCTGCGCGGTGATGTAGACCGACGAGATCGGGTTGCGCTTCTGCGGCATGGTCGAGGACGAGCCGCGCCCTTCATGGAACGGCTCGTAGACTTCCTCGACCTCGGTCTGCATCATCAATTTCACGTCGAAGGCAATCTTGCCGCAGGAGCCGGTGACCAGGCCGAGGAAGCAGCCGGCTTCCGCGATGGTGTCGCGCACGGTGTGCCAGGACATCGCCGGCTGCCCGAGTTTGAGTTCCTTCATCAACTCGGCCTGCACCTTCAGGCCGTCCTTGCCGAGCGAGGACAGCGTGCCGGCGGCGCCGCCGAATTCGCCGACCAGCACGCGTGGGCGGAGCTGTTTCAGGCGCTCCTTGTGCCGTTCGAAGGCGGCGAGCATGGTGGCCATCTTGTAGCCGAAGGTAATCGGCACCGCCTGCTGCAGGTTGCTGCGGCCGGCCATCGGCGTGTCGCGATATTTCTTCGCCAGCGCCGCGAGCGCATCGGCAATCGCCGCCGATGTCTTTTTCCAGAATGTCGAGCGCCTCGCCGATCTGCATCACCGTCGCGGTGTCGGTGATGTCCTGCGTGGTGGCGCCCCAGTGGCACCATTCGCCAAGGCCGTCCTTGCACAGCTTCACCAGTTGCTGCACCACCGGCAGCACCGGATAGCCGATCTTTTCGGTCGCCGCCTTCAGCTTGGCCATGTCGATGAGCTTGCCGTCGCAGTGCTTGACGATCTCGGCCGCGGCCTCTTTCGGGAATGATGCCGAGCCTTGCTTGCGCGCGCGCCAGCGCCGCCTCGATGTCGAGATATTTCTGCACGCGGTTTTCGTCCGACCACACCTGGCGCATGGCCTCGGTGGTGAAAATGTCGCGAAACACCGCGGAATCGAGGATGGTGGATGGCATGGCCGTCTCCTGCTGGCGCGCACGTTAGCCATTCCCGCGCCGCGATCAACTCGGTTGCGCGTCGTGGCGTTTCAGTCCCAAATAACCGAAACTGGGGAGGCCTCACATGACTACGACGACCAAGCAGCGCAGCTTCCGACTGGAGCCGGTGCATCCGAAACCGGAAGAGGCGCACACCATGCCCTATGCGCCGGCGGTGCACATCGTCGGCGCCTGCGACCTGATGTTTCTCTCGGGAGCCACGTCCTCGCCGCTCTACCACAAGCATCCGCATGTCGATGCCGAGCACGTGCAGCCGCACGCGATCGCCGAGCAGACCACGCGGGCGATGGAGGCGATCAAGTCGATTCTGGATCAAGTCGGCGCAGATCTGGCGCGACGTGGTGAAGGTGACAAAGTATCTGACCGACATCCGCGATGCCGACGGCATGCACGCCACCATGAATAAATATTTCGGCGACTGGAAACCGGCGAGCACGACGGTGTGCATCAACCAGCTATCGTCGCCCGGCGCGCGCGTCGAGCTCGACATGATCGTGGCGCTGCCGAAGCAAGCCTCGTGACACTACCCCCGCATCTCACCCGCATCGTCGACGCGGAATACCCGCGCTTTTCTGCCGGGAAATGGCGCGCCACCGCGCGGCGGTAGAAGCGCTAATGGTCGAGGCGCAATGCGATCATTTGGTATTCTGCGGCGCCAACCGTTTCGGCTCCGTGGTGCAATATCTCACGCAATGGCCGGTGACCGCCGAGGCTGTCGGCGTGTTCACGCCGGGTCAGCGTGACGCGCTGTTTGTACAATGGATCAATCACGAGCCGCAGGCGTCATTGCTGGCCGACCAGGCCGACGTCACCTGGGGCGGCGAGTCTTCTATCGCCAAGGCTGTCGCGGTGCTGCAGAAACGCGGCGCGCGGCGGGATCGCGTGGCGACCATCGGCCCGCTGTCTGCGGACCAGCACGCCGCGATCGCAGCGCAGCTCGGCCCGCCAAATAATCTCAATCGCCTCTACACGCATCACCGGCAGGTCAAGTCGGAAGAGGAAATCGACTGGCTACGCATTGGCGCGCATTTCACGGACCTCGGCATGAAGGGCCTGCGCGATGGGCTGAAAACCGGATTGACAGAGCGCGATCTCGACGATCTGGTCGAGCGCGCCTACGTCAGGCACGGGGCGGTCAATTTCATCCACTACATCGGCGTTACCTCAATGCATGCACCCAGCCTCGGCGTGCCGCGCCAGTTTCCCTCGACGCGCCGGGTGCAGAAGGGCGATGCCGTCGTCGCCGAAATTACCGCGACGTTCTGGGACTACCCGGGGCAGGTGCTGCGGTCATTTTCGATTGGTGAAGCGCCGACGCCGCTTTACCGCGACCTGCACGCCGCGGCCGACGCCGCCTTCGACGCCATCACCGCCGTCCTCAAAGCCGGCACGACGCCGGCCCAGGTGATCGAGGCCTCCGGCGTGATCGAGGAGGGCGGCTTCACCATCATCGACGACCTTTTGCACGGCTACGGTGGCGGCTATTTGCCGCCGATTCTCGGTTGCCAGAGCCGGCCATCGGGGCCCGTTCCGCAGGAGCCATTCCGCGCCGGCCAAGTCGTTGTAGTGCAGCCAAATGTGGTGACGCTCGACCGCAAGGCCGGCGTGCAAACCGGCGAAATGCTGGTGATCAGGGAAAGCGGCATAGAAAGGCTACACACGATCCCGCGTGGCTTCCTCACTATTTGAGCCGCTCCTTCATCCAATCCGCGCTGGGCGAACGCCAGCGCCAGGCGCGGTTGGTGGCGACATGGCTGCCGTCCTCGACCATCATCAGTTCGACCGGGCCCTTCACCGCGCGCGCCAGGCGCTCGGCGTCCGCGGCCGGTACGATGCGGTCGAGCCGGCCGTTCACGATGAACATGGGGCAGGTGATCTTCTGCGCCACGCCTTCGAGCGTGAGCGTCGCCGCGTTCTTGCGTGCGTCTTCATCCGTCTTGCAATGGCTGCGCACGCGAAACGCTTCGCGCGTCAGGCCCGGCAACCCGTGCCAGGCCGCGCCCCAGTCGAACGGCCCGCCCAGCGCGCAACAAGCCTTAATACGCCTGTCGAAGGCTGCGGCGCGTGGCGCGTAATAGCCGCCGAGGCTGATGCCCCACAGGCCGATGCGCGCGGCGTCAAGATCGCGCCGCGTCTCGACTAAATCCAGCACTGCCTGGACCGGCACCTCGTAGTCGCCGCGGATGGGAAAATCGTACTGCGCCTCGCCCTGGCCCGGCCCCTCGAAGACCAGCGTCGCCAGCCCGCGCGCCAGAAACGGTTCCTCGAAGGCGCCGGTTTCCTCCTTCGTCGAATCGAGGCCGACGGCCATCACCACGACGGCTGCACGCTCCACGCCTTGCGGCTTGCGCAGAATGCCGGCGAGCGTTTTTCCCTGATAGGGAATCTCGACGCGCTCGCCCGGCGGCGAAAGATGCGGCAACGCCAGTTGCCGGCATTCGATCTGTTTCTTGTGCGCGGCCTGCATCTGCGGCTGATCGTGCACGAACAGGAACGAGGCGAAATGGTAGTAGACGCCGGCGCGCTGCAGACATTCGCCGGCAGTGAGGAAGCGCTTTGCGGCGAGCGCTTCCCGGCCCATCTGTTCGTGCACGGCGGCGCGCGCCGACCATGCGCAGCACCAGTCGTCATAGCTTGCAAGCGAGCCGGTCACCTCCTCGAAGTCGGTGAGCGTTACGCCATTGGCGACGAAGCGCGGGCCCCAATGCGATATCGCCGCCTTGATCCGGGGGTCGGATGACATGATTCAATCCGTTCGTCCCCGCGCAAGCGAGGACCCAGAGCGGGATAGTGCTGATTCAAAATTCGATGCTCTGGATTCCCGCTTGCGCAGGAATGAGCGGAGAATTGTGCGGCGTCGGCGCGTCATTCGCTATCCCGTCTGCTCGTCGCGCCGGTACCACGGCATGAAACGCCGCGTGCACCAGCCGATCAGCAGTTCGAAGCTGACGCCGAAGGCCGCGAGTAGCAGCACGCCGACGAAAGCCTGGTCGTGATGATAGACGCGGGAATTGTAGAGGATGTAGTAGCCGAGCCCGCCGATCGAGAGGAAGAATTCCGCTACTACCGCGCCGATCAGCGCGCGCCCGGCGGCGAGGCGGAAGCCGGCCAGCAGATAGGGCATCGATGAGGGCAAGACGATATCGATCAGCACGGGCCATCGGCCGGCGCGGAACGAGCGCGCCACTTCCAGATAATCGCGCGGCACCGAGCGTGCGCCGTCGGCGACATTGATGATGATGGAAAAAATCGCGGCGAAGACGATTGTCGCGATGCGTGTGGCGCCGGAATAGCCGAACCACAGCGAAAACAGCGGCAGCACCACGATCATCGGCATGGCGTAGAAGCCGTTGACGTAGTGGCGGATGCCGCGTTCGACCGCCGGACTGCGTCCCATTGCCAGGCCGATAATCGTGCCGGCGACGAGCGCGATGGCAAGTCCTTCGGCGACGGCCAGCAAGGTGACGCCGGTTGCAGTCAGGAACGCCGGATCAGTAATGACGCGCGGGATCGCCATCACGACCGTCGTCGGCTTGGCGACGTAAGCGGGCGCGAACGCCCGCACCACCAGTTCCCAGAGCACCAGCAAGGTCATCCCTGTGACCAGGCGCGGCAAGAAGGCGCCGGTCGTGCGGTTGCCGGATCGGGAAAACGCGGCGGCCGGAGCGGAGATCGTCTGCTCAGTCATGCGGCTTTTTCCTGGCGCATGATCTTGTCCGAAAACCGGTGCCCACTTTTCCGGATCATGCGCTATTGCCTCCAGCGGGCAAAATGCTGCTCAATCATCAAGCCCAGCCGCATCAAGCCGATGCCGATCAGCGCGATCACCAAGATCGAGGCGAACACGCCGGCGGTGTCGAAGTTCTGCGAGGCGCCCATGATGAGCTGGCCGAGGCCGGTGGAGCTCAGGAAAAACTCGGCGGCGATCATGCCGACCAGCGCCCGGCCGATTGCCTGGCGCACGCCGGTCATGGCGTAGGGCAAGGTGTAAGGCAGCATCACCTCGCGCCACAGCGCGTATTCGTTGGAGCGGTACGATCGCGCGACCTCGAGCATTTCCGGCTTGATGCTGCGCGCGCCCTCCACGGTGTTGTAGATCACCGGGAAAACCGCGAACAGGAACACCACCAGCACCTTCGGTGCAAAGCCAAAGCCCATCATCGACAGGATGAAGGGGATCAGCGCCACCAGCGGCGTCGCGTAGATGATCATCAGATAGGGCTCGATGCCGACGCGCAGTACGCGCAGACGCGCGAGCAGCATGCCGAAGGGCAGGCCGACGATCACCGCCAACACGAAGCCGGTGAGGAACAGCTGCGCCGAATCGAGGAACTGGCGCACGAATTCGCCGCTTGCCACCAGCTGCCACAGCCGCACCAGCGTTTCCGAGAACGGCACCATGAAGGCCGCGCTGGTGAGACGGCCGGCGATCTCCCAGAGGACGATGCCGGCCGCGATGCTCAGCCAGAACGGCGCATAGCGCCGGATAGCGTTTCCGTTGCTCATTTCACCATCGCGTTGGCGTCTTTCCAGACGCTCTCATCGACGAGATTCTCGAACGTCACCGGCTCCTTGTCTGGCTTGATGGCGCCGACTTTCTTCATCAGCTTGGCGGTCGCCTCGAGCTTGTCGCGCGGCAGGCCGTCATCCTTGGCCGCCCAGAAATCGATGGCGAGGAATTCCTTGAGTGCCAACTCGGAAATGTCCTTGCTGTGGCCGGTGACCGAGGCCGCATCGGCGACGACGCCGGCGTTTTTCGGGTCCTGCATGAAACGCGCGGCTTCGACCAGGCCGGCGACCGTGCGCACCATTGCGTCGCGATTTTTCGCCAGATTGTCCTTGCGCGCCACCAGCATCAGATAGTGATTGTTCGGATTAGTTTTTTTCATAGCGAGTAGCGTTTCCAGTTTCTTGCCCTGCTGCTGGATCACCGCCAGGTCGTCGAGGTGCAGGACGCCGTAATGCAGCCGGCCCGCGATCATCGCCGGCGCGGTATTGGAGCCGAGCGCGACCTGCTTGATATCCTCGATCTTCACGCCGGGGCAGCCGATGAGCATGGCGCGTAGCGCCGCAGAACGCGCGCCGCCGACCGAGTCGACGCCGACCTCCTGGCCGACGACGTCCTTGCAGGTTTTGCCGCTGTCGATGGTGGCGAGCACCCAGTCCGGGTTGGCCATGCCGTAGACCGCCACCAGCGGAACGTCGGCATTGGAAATCTGGTTGATCACCGGGGGTGTCGGCGAAAATGCGAGGTCGATATCACCGGAGATCACCGCGCGCGCGGCCGCGGTGCCGTTGTCGAAGGGACGGATTTCCACGTCGGCGCCGTGCTTCTTGAAGAAGCCCTGCTTCTCCGCGACGTAGGCAATGGTTGAGGCGAAAATCGGCGGAATGCCGGGGATCGCCAGCACGACTTTTTTGTCTTGCGCGGACGCCGGAGCGACGCCCATCAGCGTCGCGGCGAGCAGCGCGCTGGTGGCCATCAAGATGACAGTTCTGCGAATCATGGAATCCTCCCTTTTCTCGTCTGTTTTTTTAGCGTTCGATTTGAAATTCCGCTTCACGCGCCTCCCGCATTAAAGTCCCCCAGACCCGCTCGCGCAATTCGGCAAAGCGCTGATCGCGCAATGTCGCCCGCGTGCGCGGATGGGGCAAATCGATGGTGATGGTTTCGTGGATGCTCGAAGGCCGTCCCTTGAGCACGATGACGCGGTGGCCGAGCAGCACCGCTTCCTCGATCGAATGGGTGACGAAGATCATCGCCGTCGGCCGCTCTTCCCAGATGCGTAGCAACTCGAATTGCAGGATTTCGCGCGTCTGCGCGTCCACCGCCGCGAACGGCTCGTCCATCAGCAGCACGCTTGGCTCGATGGCCAGCGCGCGGGCAAGCCCGCAGCGCTGCTGCATGCCGCCGGAAATCTGATAGGGGAACGCGGTCTCGAAGCCGGCGAGGCCCACGAGCCGGATGAATTCCGGCACCTTGCGGTCGATGTCGGCCTTGGCCGCGCCGGCCATGCGCAATCCGTAGGCGACGTTCTCATAGACCGTCTTCCACGGAAACAGGCCGAAATGCTGGAACACCATGGCGACGCCTGCGATCGGCTCGGTGACTTTCCGATTGCCGACCAGCACCTCGCCGGCATCGAACGGCAAGAGGCCATCGATGCAGCGCAGCAGCGTCGTCTTGCCGCAGCCTGACGGGCCGACGATGGCGAGGATCTCGCGCTCGCCCACATCGAAATCGATGTTGCGGAATACCTCGAGCGTTCCGTAGCGCTTGCCGAGACCTTTGACGCGGATGCGCGGAGCGGCCTCGCCCGCCCGCACCGGCGGCGCGGGGCTGATAACGGATGCCGCTATCGACGGAGCGGTCACGTGGCGAATTCTCCCTTATTCTCGCTTGTTCTTGTTGTCTTCGCCGCTCGCAGGGCGTTGCTGGGCGTCTTTTGCCTCAACGCCGCCGGCATGATGCCGTAACGCCGCAGGGCGGGCAACGCCGGTTTTGTCCGGCTTTGACGGATTAAACCTCGGTAACCATCGGCCCTCCGGGCTTTCGTGCGGCGAGTGCCGTTTATAGATTGCATCCGGGGGCGCGCTTGCCGCCGTGCGGCGGTCGGGGAACAATGCGCCAATGTTCGAATCGCTGCGAAATCTCGTTACCGAATTGACCGAAGGCGGCAAGGAGCCGGGCCACTTCGACGATAACGATCATCGCCTGGCCGCTGCAGCGCTGCTGGTCCATGCCGCGGTCATCGATGGCGACATGCCGCAAGTCGCGCGCGACAAGCTGCACGCGTTAATCAAGCAACGCTTCGAGCTTGATGACGAAAGGACGGACGAATTGCTCGCGGAGGCCACTGTCGCCGAGCAACAATCGATCGATCTTTACAAGTTCACCGCGCGGCTTAACCGCTCGCTCGACGAAAAGGGCAGGGCTCGCGTCGTCGAAATGCTGTGGCAAATCGTCTATGCCGACGGCGTTGTCACCGAATTCGAGGATAATCTGGTCTGGCGCGCGGCGGATCTTCTTGGCATCTCGCAAGGTGAGCGGATTGCCTTGCGCAAGCGCGTCGCAGGCGAGGGGGCGGATAAAACAAAATGACGGCTTTGCGCCCAGTGACCGTCATCACCGGTGCCTCCGCCGGCATCGGCGCGGCTTTGGCGCGCGTGTTCGCGCGCAACGGTCATGAGTTAGCGCTGGTGGCGCGGCGCGAGGACCGGCTGCGCGCGCTCGCGGACGAGATCGCCGCGACCGGCGCTGCCAAGCCGCTGGTGATCGTCGCCGATCTGCATCGCGCCGATTCAGTAGGAAAAATTGGCGCAGCGCTGGAAGCGCTTGGCGCCGAGCCGCAATATGTCGTCAACAATGCCGGGTTCGGATTGGTCGGCACCGCGGAAAAGCTCGACCGCGCCGAGCAATTGGCGATGATCGATCTCAATATTCGCGCGCTTACGGAGCTGTCGCTCGCTTTCGTCGACAGCCTCGCCAGCCACCACGGCGGCCTGCTCAATGTCGGCTCCATGGCCGGGTTTCTGCCCGGACCCGGAATGACGGTTTATTATGCCACCAAGGCTTATGTGCTTTCGTTCAGCGAGGCCCTGCATAGCGAATTCAAGCGCCGCGGCGTGCGCGTGACGGTGCTTTGCCCTGGCCCGGTGCCGACCGAATTCGCGGCGCGCGCCGGGATCGGCGAGGGTCTGGCGCCCGGCATCCTTACCCAGACGCCCGAGAGTGTCGCCGAGCAGGGCTATCGCGGGCTGATGCAAGGCCGCCGCGTGGTCGTCCCCGGCCTGGTCAACAAGCTCGTCGCCATCCTGATCGGGGTCGTGCCGCGGGCGCTGCTGCTGGCGGCGGTCGATTCCCGGCAATCCAAGCGCAGGTCCGCGCGCGGGACATAGCCGCTATCGGCCGCTCATATTGCAAAGCCCGGCAAAGCCGCTACTACTCGTGAACCGAGTGTCGAGACGCCATGCCAAACCCGGTTCTTATCATCCTGCACCAGGAACACTCCTCGCCCGGCCGCGTCGGCCAGGTGCTGACCAAGCTCGGCTTTCCGCTCGATATCCGCCGCCCGCGCTTCGGCAATCCGCTGCCGGAAACGATGGATGAGCATTCCGGCGCGGTGATCTTTGGCGGCCCGCAGAGCGCAAACGACGACGAAGATTTCTTGCGCCGCGAAACCGACTGGATCGGGGTGCCGCTGCGCGACAAGAAACCCTTCCTCGGCATCTGCCTCGGCGCGCAGATGATGGCGCGGCATCTCGGCAGCCGCGTCTATCCGCATCCGCAAGGCCACGCCGAGGTCGGTTATTACCCGATCCGGCCGACGCAAGCCGGGCGCGGCATCTGCGCCGAGTGGCCGGACCATGTTTATCAATGGCATCGCGAGGGCTTCGACCTGCCGGCGCAAGGCGAACTGCTCGCCGAGGGCGATGCTTTTTCCGTACAAGCGTTCCGCTACGGAACCGGCTATGCGCTGCAGTTCCATCCGGAGGTGACGCACGCGATGATGTATCGCTGGCTGGTGCGCGGCGCGCATCGCATGTCGCTTCCCGGCGCCAAGCAGCGCGATGAGCACATCAGCGGGCGCGCGGTTCACGATTATGCGTCGCGCAACTGGCTCGCCGCCTTCATTGATCATTGGCTCGGCCGCTCACCGGCGAAGTCGCCGGCCGCCGCAACCGGCGCTGCCGCGCCCTAAGTGGCAATCGCCGGGCGCAATTGCTGGCGCCGGCGCTGCAGCAGCAGAATCAGAACCAGCAGCAGAATTCCCGGCACCGCGAACCAATAGCGGCTCGGCCGATGCGCTGGGACCAGGACCGCAGTGATTTCATCTCCGGGGGAAAGACCATATTTGGCCGCCTCACTGCCAAAGGTCACCAACTTGATCGTGACTTTGTCGCCTAGGGTTGACAGCGTCAATCCGTCTGCTTGCAGGCGGTCGGCTCCGGTCTTGCCTGGTTTCATTGTCAGCCGCACCAGCTTTTCGACGTCTTCGCCGGCCCGCGATTGGCTGTTCACGCGGAAGCGCAAGGTCAAGCCTTGGGGGACGGTATCGGCCACGCCGATTAGGTCCGTCGCCGGCCGCGCTTCGAATGGCGCCTGCAACTTGTCAAGCCAGTAGCCGGGCCGGAACAGCGTGAAACAGATCAGCAACAGCGCCACCGTCTCGTACCAGCGGTTGCGCGTCAGCAGCCAGTTCTGCGTGGCCGCGACGAAGCAGCCCATAGCAATGATCGAACAGACCACCACAATAAGGAAATGCCCGACGCCGCCGACGTCGATCAACAACAGCTCCGAGTTGAAAATGAAGATGAAGGGCAACAATCCGGTACGAATTTCGTACCAGAACCCCTGCAGGCCGGTTTTGATCGGATCGGCGCCCGATATCGCCGCTGCGGCGTAAGCCGCCAATCCGGCCGGCGGATGTACGTCCGCCATCAGCCCAAAATAAAATACGAAGAGATGCACGGCAACAAGTGGCACCGCAAGGTCGTTCTGTTGGGCGACCTCGACCAAGACCGGCGCCATAAGAGACGCCACCACGATATAGTTTGCCGTCGTCGGCATGCCGATGCCGAGGATCAGGCAAACCAGGGCTGTCAGGAGCAGCATAATCATGAGGTTGCCTCCGGATGCGGTCTCGACGATTTCCGTCATCACTAGGCCGATGCCGGTCAACGAAACCGTGCCGACGATGATGCCGGCGCATGCTGTTGCGATGCCGACTGAGGTCATGTTGCGCGCGGCTGCTTGCAAAGCGGAAATGAGATCGCCGAAATCCTTCGTGCAACCGCTCCATGAACGCATGCTCGCCACGAAACGCCGCCACCAGCGGCCGTTGCGTGAGCATGATGAAAATGAGGAATAACGTCCCCCAGAACGCGGACAGCCCAGGCGATAATTCCTCTACCATCAGGCACCAGATGAGGACGATGACCGGCAGCAGAAAGTGCAGGCCGGTACGTGCAGTTGCGAAGAAGTCCGGTACTTTTATGATCGCCTTCGAGATGTCGTCGAGTGCGAGGTCCTCATGCTCGGCCTTGTAACGCACAAGCGCGATGTAGGCGGCGAGCAATGATATGCCGAGGATCAAGGCGGCGGCATCGCCGAATACGATTTTGATCCAACCGATGCCCGTAGTAGACGATGCCGCTCAAAATGATGATGCCGCAGATCGTCATCAGGGCGCGCAACAGCGATGAGGCGGATCGGCGAGGTTGACGTCCGCTGGCAGGCCGCTTGCAGGCCCGAGCTTGGCCGCCTCGATGTCGACGATATAGAACAAGGCGCCGTAGGTGAGGAACGCCGGCAGGAACGCGTGCTTGACCACGTCCGCATAGGTGATGCCGACGTATTCGGCGATCAGGAACGCCGCTGCGCCCATCACCGGCGGCATCAACTGCCCGTTGACGCCAGCGGCGGCTTCGATGGCGCCGGCTTTGACCGCCGAGTAACCGACGCGCTTCATCAGCGGAATGGTGAACGTGCCGGTCATCACTGTATTGGCGATCGAGGAGCCGGAAATCATACCGGTCATGCCGGAGGCGACGACGCCTGCCTTGGCCGGGCCGCCGCGATAGGTGCCGAGCATGGCGAAGGCGAGCTGGATGAAATAGTTTCCGGCGCCCGCCTTCTCCAGAAGACTGCCGAACAACACGAAGAAGAAGACGACATTGGTCGAGACGCCAAGCGCGACGCCGAAAATGCCTTCCGAGGTGAGCCACATTTGCGACGCGGCGCGCGAGAGCGTGACCGCCTGGTGGCCCATCATGCCAGGCAGCCAAGGTCCGGCGAAGATATAGAGCGAGCATGATGCTCGCAATGATGGCGAGCGCTGGTCCGACAGCGCGCCGGGCCGCTTCGAGCAGCAGAACCACACCGATCACCGAGACCACGACGTCAGCCATCGTCGGCAATCCCGGCCGCAACGAAATGTCCTGGTAGTAGAACAACAAGTACGTCGCGGCCCCGACACCGAGCGCAGCGAGAACCCAATCGGTGAGGGGAATCCACTTGCGCGGTGACGATTTGAATGCGGGGAACGTGGCAAAGGCCAAAAGGAACGCGAATGATAGATGAACGATGCGTGCCTGGCCATCGTTGACGACACCGAAATTGAGTTTGTAAGGAAGTGGCGACGCGTACCAAAGCTGGAATAACGACCAGCCGAGTGAAATAACAAATATGTATGATTTGCCGAATCCGGTTGGCTTGCGGCCGCCGGTTTCGGCCTCCGCCACCATGGTTTCCAGTGCCTCATTGGTCGGCACCGGCTGATTTACGTCTGTCATCGCGTCCCCCCACGTGAGCGCGTCAGCAGATATGGAAAAAGGGGCCGGCTCATCGCCGCCCCTCAATGGTGATGCTTACATCCAGCCCTTTTCTTTGAAGTACTTGATCGCGCCGGGATGCAGTGGCGCCGAGAGGCCGTTCTTGACCATCGCCTTTGGATCGAGATTGGCGAAAGCAGGATGCAGCTTCTTGAATTCGTCGAAGTTATCAAACACGGCTTTGCACAAGATTGTAGACCGTATCGTCGGGCACCTTCGAAGAGGTCACCAGCGTTGCGAGCACGCCGTAGGTTTCCGTCGGGTTCGGATTGTTGGCATACATGCCGCCGGGGATCGTCGCCTTGGCGTAATACGGATGCTCCTTGACCAGCGCATCGACCGCGGGTCCGGTGAGCGAGATGAGCTTGGCGCCGCAGGCCGTGGTCGGGTCCTGGATGGCGGCCGAGGGATGGCCGACGCCGTAGAAGAAGCCGTCGATCTTGTTGTCGCAGAGCGCGGTGCCCTGCTCGTCGGCCTTGAGCTGGGCGGCGAGCAAGAAGCTCGCATTGGTCCAGCCCATCTGCTTCAAGCAGCTCTTCCATCGAGGCGAGCGTTCCCGAACCGGGATTGCCGATGTTGAAGCGCTTGCCTTTGAAGTCCTCGAACTTGGTCACGCCGGCATCCTTGCGCGCCAGCACCGTGAACGGCTCCGGATGCACGGAAAAGACCGCGCGCAGGTCGGGATCGGCCTTGCCCTTGAACATGCCTTCGCCCTTGGCGGCGTTGAACTGCACGTCGGACTGCGCCATGCCGAAATCGAGCTCGCCCGACTTGATGGCATTGACGTTGAACACCGAGCCGCCGGTCGACTCGACCGAGCAGCGCAGGCCGGTTTGCGCGCGGTTCTTGTTCATCAGCCGGCAGATCGCGCCACCGACCGCGTAATAAACGCCGGTGACGCCGCCGGTGCCGATGGTGATGAATTTCTGCTGCGCCACAGCCGGCGCCCCGAACGTCGTCAGCGCCATCAGCGCCGCCGCCGCAAAGGCCGTGTTTCTTGTCAGTGTTTTCATGGTCATGCTCCTCCATCCTTTGTCGTTGTTTAAGTTCAGTTCGTCTCACGCCTCGACGGCGGCATCGATCGCATCTCCCAGCCTTTCGACAATCGCGTCGATTGCGCCGCTGTCAATGATGAACGGCGGCGCCAGCAACACGTGGTCGCCGCGCGTGCCGTCCATTGTTCCTCCCATCGGATAGACCATCAGTCCGCGCGCCATGGCTTCGCGCTTGATGCGCGCGTGCAGCTTGCGCTGCGGGTCGAAGGGTTCCTTGGTGCCGCGGTCGGCCACGAGTTCCAGGCCCTGGAACAGGCCGCGCCCGCGCACGTCGCCGACAAAGGGATGATTGCCGAAGCGCTCCTGCAGCCGCCGGGCGAAATACGCGCCTTGCGTGCGGACGTTTTCGAGCAGGTTGCCGCGGCGGATGACCCGTTGGACGGCAAGCGCGGCGGCACAGGCGAGCGGATGGCCGGTATAGGTGTGGCTGTGCTGGAAGACCCCGGAGCCGTCGGCAATGGTTTTGAAGATTTTGTCATTCAGCAGCATGGCGCCGATCGGCATGTAGCCGCCGCCCAGCCCCTTGGCGATCGCCATGATGTCGGGGGCGATGCCTTCCTGCTCGCATGCATGCAGCGTGCCGGTGCGGCCCATGCCGCACATGACTTCGTCGAGGATGAGGAGGATTCCGTGGCGGTCGCAGATCTCCCGGACGCGCTTGAAATAGCCGGGCACCGCCGGAACCGCGCCCAGAGTAGCGCCGACCACGGTTTCGGCGATGAAGGCGATGACGTTCTCGCCGCCCAACTCGTCGATCTTGGCCTCGAGTTCCTGGGCGAGGCGCTCGCCAAAGGCCTGCGGCGTCTCGCCGGCGCGTTTCTCGCGGTACTCGTAAACCGGCGACACGTGATGCGTTTCGATCAACAGCGGCGCGAATGGCCGGCGCTGGCGCTCGCGGCCGCCGATGGCGAGCGCGCCGAGCGTGATGCCGTGATAGCTCTGCCGCCGGGCGACGAGATATTTGCGCTGCGGCTCGCTGCGCTCGACGAAATATTGCCGCGCGAGCTTCAGCGCCGCCTCGATCGCTTCCGATCCGCCGCTGACATAAAAGACGTGGCCGATGCCTTTTGGCGCGTGGGCGATGAGGTCGTCGGCCAGCTCTTCCGCGGCTTGCGAGGTGAAGAAACTGGTATGCGCGTATTCGAGCGTGTCGAGCTGCGCGCGCATGGCGGCGAGAATGTCGGGATGCGAATGGCCGAGGCAGGACACCGCGGCGCCGCCGGAGGCGTCGATGTAGTCCTTGCCGGCCGCGTCGCGGATGAAGATGCCCTTGCCCGACACGGCCGTCGGGTAGTCGTGGGCGATGGCGCGGTGCAGGACGTGAGTCATTTCCGCCTGCGTCCTTTGGCGCGTGGCAGGACATAGGTGCCGAAGGCCGCCAGTTGCCGTTCGCTTTCGTCGAGCGCCGCCAGCGTTTCCGGTCCGCGGCGAGCGGCGACCAATGCGGCCAGACATTCGACGGCGGCGAAGGCCGGCGCCATGGTGTGAAAGAACGACGGCGTCTCGGTGCGCACGAGGATCGCCTCGTCGGCGAGCGCAACCAGCGGCGACAATTCGCTATCGGTCACGGCGACGATGCGGGCGCCGCGATCCTTGGCGAATTTCGTCGCTTCGATAGTGTGGCGGACGTAACGGTTGACCGAGACCGCCAGCAGCGCATCCCCGCGCTTGATCGCGCGCAAAGCATCGATGTCCCGGCCGCCCGATCCATCTACCAGAACCGAATTCGAGCCGAACAGCGACCGCACATAATGAAAAATAAACGCGACCGCGAAGCTCGACCGCAGCCCGAGGCAAAAGACGCGGTCGGCGGACGCGATCAGATCGGCGGCGGCGGTGAAACGCTCGCTTGCCTCCGCCAGAGAGAGAGTTTGCAGGTGCCGGGTGAGCGAGGCAAAAATATCCTGAACCAGCGCCGTGTCGCCCTCGCTGTCGCGCCGGTCCAGGAGTTCCTCGGCGCGGCCGCGGTAATTGTCCGGCCGCTGGCGCACGACGTCGGCATAAATTTTGCGCACGCCGTCGTAGCCGTGCAGGCCGAGACGCTTGGCGAGCCGCGTCAGCGTGGCCGGCGCGATGCCGGCGCGGCGCGCCTGCTCGCGCATCGACAGTAGCGCGACGTCGGCCGGATGATCGATGACCCAGCGGGCCGCCTCCTTCAATTGCGGCGACAGATCATCGAAGCCCGCTTTCAGCCGGGAATTGAACGAGGAAACGCGCATGTTTCAAGGCTAGCGCAGGCGCGGCGCGCATTGCAACATTTGTTTCAGAAATTGAAGATTTGATTGTAATGTTTCAATATTGGTTTTATCGGCAAAAATACTGAAGCGGCAAATGCGTTGTGTCGGTTGCGGAATTTAATTCGCCCGCCTTCGCTAAAGCTTCGGCGGGCAGCCGTCGCTCGCTTCGCCATGATAGGCTGAGGGTGGCTTGCAAGCCGTAGCTCGCGATTGAGCAGCCCGCCTTCGCTCGGCGAGCACTCGCCCCGCGAAGGCCTTGTTCGCCGAAGCCTTGGCGAAGGCGAGTGGTGGAGCCGAGGGGATTTGAACCCCTGACCTCCTCATTGCGAACGAGGCGCTCTCCCAACTGAGCTACGGCCCCAGCCGAAAGCGGCAAAGATGCAGCGCGCTCGGCGAGTGTCGCCATTTACGGCGGGGGGTGGGGGCTGTCAAGGATCGCCGGGCGGAGCAAAAGCCGCATTAAACGCTGCAAAAATCCACGCCCCCTTTTCCTCGGCCAAGCAAGCGGCTATTCGTCACTCAGCCGACCCGACGGAGCGCCGACATGAATCCTTTTCTGTGGCTCGTTGATACACTCATTTCGCTCTACATCTGGATTTTGATCGCCGCGGCGGTTTTGTCCTGGCTGATCGCGTTCAACGTCGTCAATACGCGCAATTCAATCGTCGCCAATATCGGCGAATTTCTCTACCGCATCACCGAGCCGGCGCTGCGGCCGATCCGCAACGTCATGCCCAATCTGGGCGGCATCGACATCTCGCCGGTGATTTTAATCATCGGGCTGTTGTTCCTCAAGCAACTGATCTTCTGGCTCTATATCCGGCTGTTCATGTAAGTGCGTGCGTCCGGCCAATGGCCGTGGGTTGTTGCCGCCAACGGCGTGACGCTTGTCGTCCGGCTGACTCCCAGGGGCGGGCGCGACGGCATCGACGGTATCGAGCGGATGGCTGACGGCAGTGTTGTGCTGAAGGCGCGGGTGGCCGCCGCGCCGAGCGAGGGCGAAGCCAATGCGGTGCTCATTCGGCTGATCGCCAAGGCGGCCGGCGTGCCAATTCGCGATGTCGATCTTGTCGCCGGCGCCCGTGGGCGGATCAAGCGGCTCGCGATTTCAGGCCACGGCCCGACGCTGATTGCGGCGCTGGAGAAAATCGCTGCGCCGCGCTAAGGCTTATGGCATCGGGCGGAGCCGGAAAACCATGACCGCGCGCCTTATCGACGGCAAGATGATCGCGGCGGACCTGCGCGGCAAGGTGACGGACGCCGTGCACCGTCTACGCCGCGACCGCGGCCTGGTGCCGGGCCTCGCCGTTGTCCTGGTCGGCGAAAATCCGGCGAGCGAGGTCTATGTCCGCAACAAATCCAAGGCGGTCGCCGAATCCGGCATGCGGCCGTTCGACCAGAAACTGGCGGAAACAACGAGCGAAGCCGAGTTGCTCGATCTCGTCGCTACGCTCAACGCCGACCCGCAAGTCAACGGCATTCTGGTGCAACTGCCGCTGCCGCCGCAGATCGACACGCAAAAGGTGATCGCGGCCATCGATCCGGACAAGGACGTGGACGGCTTCCATCCGCTCAATGTCGGCCGCCTCGCCAGCGGCCTGCCGGGGCTGGTGCCGTGCACGCCGCTCGGCTGCGTGCTGCTGGCAAAGACCGTGCACGAGCAGCTCGCCGGCCTGGAGGCGGTGGTGATCGGCCGCTCCAACATTGTTGGCAAGCCGGTGGCGCAATTGCTGCTGACGGAAAATGCGACGGTCACCATGACGCATTCGAAGACGCGCGATCTGCCCGTCGTGTGCCGCCGCGCCGATCTGCTCATTGCCGCGATGGGCCGGCCGGAGATGGTGCGCGGCGACTGGATCAAGCCGGGCGCCACGGTGATCGACGTCGGCATCAGCCGCGTCAAAGGCGAGGGCGGCAAATTCCGCATTGCCGGCGACGTGGCGCGCGAGGTCCGCGAGGTTGCCGGCGCCATCACGCCGGTGCCCGGTGGCGTCGGACCGATGACGATTGCCTGCCTGCTGCTCAACACGTTGCGCGCGGCATGCCTGCAAAAGGGCCTGCCACCGCCGATGTCCTGAATGAAAAGACGAGCGCCTTACTGCCAGGCGTAGGCGACCTTATCGAGCGTCTTGGCTCCGAAACGCTCGGAGGAGCGAGCGACGGCACGGCCGCCGAGCGCGCGGTAAAATTCCACCGCCGGCTCGTTATCGGAGAGCGCCCACACGACGAGGCTCTTCAGCCCGCTCTGGATCAGATCCTTGCGCGAGGCGGAGAACAGCCGCCGGCCAAAACCCAAGCCTTGAAATTCGGGGCGCAGATAAAGCTCGTAGACTTCGCCGTCATAGAACAGGCTGCGCGCGCGGTTGCGTCCGTAGTTTGCGTAGCCGGCGATGGTCTCGCCGAACTGCAGGATGGTGATGCGGCTGCCTTTGCGGATCGCCGATTCCCACCAGTCCGGTCCGCGCCGGTTGATGAGCTTATCGAGTTCGTTGCCGGGGATGATGCCCTGATAGGCGGCGCGCCAGGCGTCGTCATGGGTGCCGGCGACCGCTGTCGCGTCGGCGGCCTTGGCGCGGCGAATCTCTATAAGGGTCGTACTCATTTGCGAATAAGAGCAACGAACTTCGCGTCCTTCAAGCCCTATGATTAACGATCGGCAAACGTGTGGATTACTGGCCACAGTCCGGGCGGAAATCCATCAATGCCGAGGCAATTTATGCTCGTCGGCGCGGCAAACCGCTCATCAAACAAGCCGGTGGTGCCAATGGAGAAAAGTGCGGCGTCCCATTTTGGTGCGCACAACCACAAGTGATTCGAAAATGATTCGAATCAGCGAGCCGCGTTTCAGACCGCTTCGGCGGTACGAGTCCGATCTTCGCGCTTGCGGTCGTTCTCGTCCAGCAATTTCTTGCGCAGGCGAATCGACTTCGGCGTCACCTCGACCAGCTCGTTGTCCTCGATATAGGCAAGCGCCTTTTCCAGCGTCATGCGGATCGGCGGGGTGAGGCGAACCGCCTCGTCCTTGGAGGTGGTGCGGATATTGGTGAGTTTCTTGCCCTTGAGCACGTTGATGACCAGATCGTTGCCGCGGGTGTGCTCGCCGACGATCATGCCCTTGTAAACCTTCCAGCCCGGCTCGATCATCATCGGGCCGCGGTCTTCCAGGTTCCACAGGGCGTAGGCGACGGCGTCGCCCTGGTCGTTGGAGATCAGCACGCCGTTGCGGCGGCCCTGGATCGGCCCCTTGTAGGGCTCGTAGCTGTGGAACAGCCGGTTCATGATGGCCGTGCCGCGCGTGTCAGTGAGCAGTTCGCCCTGGTAACCGATCAGCCCGCGCGTCGGCGCGTGGAACAAAAGCCGCAGCCGGTGGCCGCCGGATGGTTTCATCTCCAGCATCTCGGCCTTGCGCTCGGCCATCTTCTGCACGACGACGCCGGCATGTTCCTCGTCCAGGTCGATGACGACCTCCTCGATCGGCTCCAGCACCTCGCCTTTGTCGTCCTCGCGCAGCAGCACCTTCGGCCGCGACACGGAGAGCTCGAAGCCCTCGCGGCGCATCGTTTCGATGAGGATGCCGAGCTGCAATTCGCCGCGGCCGGCGACTTCCATGGAATCCTTCTCGTCCGACTCGCGCACGCGCAGTGCCACATTGCCTTCGGCCTCGCGCAAGAGCCGGTCGCGGATCATGCGGCCGGTCACCTTGTCGCCCTCGGTGCCGGCGAGCGGAGAATCGTTGACGCGGAAAATCATCGACAACGTCGGCGGATCGATCGGCTGCGCCGGGATCGGCGTCTCCACCGACGGATCGCAGATGGTCATGGCGACCGTCGCGTTCGGCAGCCCGGCGATGGCGACGATGTCGCCGGCTTCGGCCTCGTCCACCGGCACGCGCTCGATGCCGCGGAACGCGAGAAGCTTGGTGATGCGCCCGGTCTCGATCAGCTTGCCGTCGTGGTCGAGCACCTTCACCGGCTGGTTGGGCTTTGCCGTGCCGGAGGTGATGCGGCCGGTAACAACGCGGCCGAGATAAGGGTTGGCTTCGAGAATAGTGCCGAGCAAGCGGAACGGGCCTTGTTCCACGACCGGCGGCTTGACGTGCTTGAGGATGAGATCGAACAGCGGTTTCATGCCGTCGCTCTGCGGCCCTTCGACGTTGGCCGCCATCCAGCCTTGCTTGGCCGAGCCGTAGAGAATGGGAAAGTCGAGCTGCTCGTCGGTGGCATCGAGCGCGGCGAACAGGTCGAACACCTCGTTGACCACTTGCGTCGCCCGCGCATCGGCGCGGTCGACCTTGTTGATGATGACGATGGGCTTGAGCCCCATCTTCAGCGCCTTCGACACCACGAACTTGGTCTGCGGCAGCGGGCCCTCGGCGGCGTCCACCAGCACCAGCGCGCCGTCCACCATGTTGAGGATGCGCTCGACCTCGCCGCCGAAATCGGCGTGGCCGGGCGTATCGACGATATTGATGCGCGTGTCCTTCCACACCACCGAGGCGGCCTTGGCCAGGATGGTGATGCCGCGCTCACGCTCGAGATCGTTGGAATCCATGGCGCGCTCGACCACGCGCTGGTTTTCGCGATAGGCGCCGGATTGCTGCAACAGCCGGTCGACCAGCGTGGTCTTGCCGTGGTCGACGTGGGCGATGATGGCGACGTTGCGCAAATTCATGAGAAGTTCCGGAAAAACCAAAAGCGGGCCGAATCGGCCCGCGGCACCACGCTGTTGCAGCGCAATATAGTCAGCAAACGGCCGGAAGCAACCCGCGCAAACCCTGGTGGTTAAGCTTCGCCAGGCCGCTCTCTGACGTATTATCTGGCTGGATCAATTCACCGGATCGCGGGTTTGCCGAAAGAGGGACGGCTATGGCGCAAAAACTGACCGCGGAAGCACGCAAAGCGGCTTTGGCGAAACTTGCCGGCTGGTCCGAGGTGGCGGGGCGCGACGCCATAGCGAAAAAATTCGTGTTCAAGGATTTCAACCAGGCCTTCGGCTTCATGACGCGGGCGGCGCTGGTGGCGGAGAAAATAGATCACCACCCGGAGTGGTTCAACGTCTACAAGACGGTCGAGGTGACGCTTTCGACCCACGACGCCGGGGGCGTGACCGAACTCGACGTCAAGCTTGCCGAGGCGATGGATAAACTTGCGGGATAAAAGCGTTTTTCCGGGCTTGCGTGCGCCCAAATCGCCAACCAAATTAACCGGATGGAATTCGCACACGCTTCATTTGGGCAAGGCGGCCCGAGCGACGACGGCGCGCTGCGCCAGAGCTTCTGGCGCAAGCTTCGGCGCGTCTTCGTGCAAATTCCGTTCGCCGAAGATCTGCTCGCGGCTTACTACTGCGCTTTCGATAAAAATACGCCGTTGACGGTGAAGGCGACGCTGATCGGGGCCATTGCCTATTTCGTGCTGCCGACCGACGCCATTCCCGATTATATTCCCGTCATCGGCTATACGGACGATGCCGCGGTGCTCGCGCTCGCCATCAAGATGGTGTCGGACCACCTCGCGCCGGTGCATCGCCAGGCGGCGCGCGACGCCTTGGCGAATCTCTAAGACCGCAGAATTACTTTTCCCATCACCTTGCGCGAGGCAATGGCCTTGAGCGCGGCCGTTGCTTCGCTCAACGGATAAACCGCGTGCACGTGCGACGATAATTTTCCCGCCGCCAGCCAGGCGAGCAACTGCCCGGTATTGGCGCGGTGTCCGGCGGGGTCGCGCGCGATCCACGAACCCCAGAACACGCCGAGCACGTCGCAGCCCTTGAGCAAGGTGAGGTTGAGCGGCAGCTTGGGGATATCGCCGGCGGCAAAGCCGATCACCAGGAAGCGTCCGCCCCAGGCGATCGAGCGCAAGGCCGCTTCCGAATAGGCGCCGCCAACGGGATCGTAGATCACGTCGGCGCCGTTACCATTGGTCGCGCGGCGCAACGCCTCTTTCAAATCGTCCTTGGCATAGTCGATGCCGTCGTCGGCGCCGTGCTGGCGCGCGAAGGCAAGTTTCTCCGGTGACGACGCGCAGGCGATCACGCGCGCGCCCATCAGCTTGCCGAGCTCGACCGCGGCAAGGCCGACGCCCCCGGAGGCGCCGAGCACGGCGAGCGTCTCGCCGCTCTTGAGGTGAGCGCGATCTTTCAGCGCATAGAGCGTGGTGCCGTAAGTGATGCAGATGCCGGCGGCATGGTCGAAGTCGACGCCGGGCGGGAGTTTCACCAGTTTGTCGGCGGCAACCGCGATGCGCTCACGCGCGGCGCCGTAGCCTGAATATCCCAACACACGGTCGCCGACCGCGAGCGAGGAGACGCCGGTTCCGAGGCTCTCGATGGTGCCGGAAAATTCCGCCACCGGCGAGAACGGCATCGGCGGCTTGGTCTGGTATTTGCCGGCGATGATCAGCGTGTCGAAGAAATTCAGCGCCGCCGCCGCGATCCGCACCACGGCTTCGCCGGGACCGGGCGTGGGGTCCGGAATGTCGGCCAATTCGAGGTCGTCGGGCGTGCCGTATCGGGTGCAGAGCAGGGCTTTCATGGGGCCATCGATTACAATGAAAGGGGCTGCATTGCTTCTAGCATGCGGCGCGGGCCGTTTCTTCGCCTTCACATTGCCGATTTTCGCCTCTATGACTCCTAGCGGGGGATTCTGCTAAAGACCACAAGACGACGTGAACGTCGTCGTCCAAGAGAACCGGTAGGGCCCGATGACGAAAACATTTTGCCGAAGCGCCGCAATCGCATTGCTGACGGCCGGCGCGGTGCTGTATGGCGCATCCGCTTTTGCGCAAAACAAGCCGGCCAAGTCCGATCCCAGCGATCAAGCGGTGCTGCTCGGGCAGTTCGGAGATTGGGACGCCTACACGGCTTCGCCCGGCGGCAAGAAGGTCTGCTTTGCGCTGTCCAAGCCCACGTCGGCGGTGACCGAACCGGCCGGCCGCAAGCGCGACCCGTCCTATGCCTTCGTCTCGACCCGGCCGGCGGAAAAAGTAAAGAACGAAGTGTCCGTCATCGTCGGTTATCCGCAGAAGCCCGGCGTCGACGCCTCAGCCACCGTCGGATCGGCGACCTACGTGATGTACACGCAGAATGACGGCGCCTGGGTGAAAAACGCCGCCGAGGAGGCGCAGATGGTCGAGGCCATGCGCAAGGGCTCGGATCTGGTGGTCAAGAGCGTGTCCGCGCACGGCACCAAGACCACCGATACCTATTCGCTCAAGGGCATCGGCGAAGCGCTCGACAAGGTGGCCGAGGAGTGCAAGTAGGGCCCGCGCGCCCTATATTGCTCCAATGACAACCACGGCCGACACAGTCACGGTGGCGCCAGCCATCGAGAAGACGCCGCTTAGCGCTACATCGCGCCGGACAAGCCGTCGCTGGTCGGGATGTCGCGCGCGCAGCTTGGCCAGGCGTTGGGCGAGGTCGGCGTCCCGGAGGCACAGCGCAAGATGCGCGTGCAACAGCTCTGGCACTGGATCTATTTCCGCGGGCTCACCTCGTTCGACGCCATGAGCAGCGTGGGCAAGGAATTGCGCGTGGCGCTCGCGGACCGTTTCACCCTCGCCCGTCCCGAAGGGGTGGCCGAGCAGGTCTCCGTCGACGGCACGCGCAAATGGCTGTTGCGCCTGCCGGGCGATGCCGAAAGCGGGCTGCCGCACGAAGTCGAGTGCGTCTACATCCCCGACACCGATCGCGGCACACTGTGCGTCTCGAGCCAGGTCGGCTGCACGCTCAATTGCTCGTTCTGCCACACCGGCACGCAGCGCCTGGTGCGCAATCTCACCGCCGGAGAAATCGTCGGCCAGGTGATGTTGGCGCGCGACCGGCTCGGCGATTGGCCGGGCAGCGTGCGCCCGACCGATGGCGTCGTGCCGCAGGCCGAGCGTTGCATTACTAACATCGTGATGATGGGCATGGGCGAGCCGCTCTACAATTTCGAGGCGGTGCGCGACGCGCTCCTGATCATGGCGGACGGCGATGGCATCGGCATTTCCAAGCGGCGCATCACGCTGTCGACCTCCGGCGTGGTGCCGGAAATCGAGCGCGCCGGCGCCGAAATCGGCTGCATGCTGGCGGTGTCGCTGCACGCGGTGCGCGACGACTTGCGCAACGACGCTGGTGCCGCTCAACCGCAAATACGGAATCGCGCAACTGCTCGAGGCCTGCCGCAATTATCCCGGCGTTTCCAACGCCAAGCGCATCACCTTCGAATACGTCATGCTCAAGGGCGTCAACGATTCCATCGATGATGCCAAGGCGCTGGTGCGCCTGCTCAAGGGCATCCCGGCCAAGATCAATCTCATTCCGTTCAATCCCTGGCCCGGCAGCACTTACGAATGTTCCGACTGGGAGCAGATCGAAAAGTTCTCAACCGTGGTGTTCGACGCCGGCTACGCCTCGCCAGTGCGCACCCCGCGCGGCCGCGACATTCTCGCCGCCTGCGGCCAGCTCAAGAGCGCGACCGAGAAGCTGTCGGCGCGCGAGCGCATGGCGCTGCGCGCCATGGCGATGACGGATTAGCGCGTGGCACTCATCGGCCGCATCATCGTCATCTTGTTTGCGCTTTGGCTCGCGGTCATGGCGGCCGGCATCGTATGGAGCTTCGGCCTGCTGCACACGGAGTGGCAGGAGATCACCGCCGACCCCGCCGGACGCCTCGTATTTTGGGGCGCGACGTTCCTCGCCTCGGGAATTACAGCAACCGTGCTTTTCCTGCCGACCTTGATTGCCGTTGTCCTGGCCGAAGGTTTTGCAGTTCGATCCGTGCTGATCTATGCGCTGGGCGGCGTGGCGATGATGCTGCTCGCCTATTATGCCGCCGGCTTCGGTAATTCTTACGAAGAATCGATCGACCATCCTCCACCGCCGATTTCGCGCCCGGCCGAAATTGCCGTCGCGGCGGGAGCGGCATTCGGGTTCATTTATTGGCTGATTGCCGGCCGCAATGCTGGCCGCTGGCGCGAGCGCTGACTTCCTTTCGGCGCTTTGCTCGGCTAGACCCCGGCGCACCGGGATAGGGACGCATGAATCGTACCGGGCTGATTGTCGCGATCGTCATCGCCGCTTCTGTCGGCCTGGTGTTCGGATTTTATCCGCAGCTCGAGTTGGGCGTCGCGCATCATTTCTACGAAAACATCGATGCCGCACACAATGTTTTCGCCTGGCGTTTCAATCCACCGCTGATGCTCGCCCGCGATATCGGCATATGGGTGGGGACGGTCCTGATCGCGCCGGCGGTGGCGGCGCTGATTCTCAAATTGGTCTATCCACAACGCAAGCTGCTGGTATCGGGCCGCGCGATTGTCTTTTTGCTGATGACCATGGCGCTCGGGCCGGGACTTCTGGTTAACGTCGCGCTCAAGGATTATTGGGGCCGGCCGCGGCCGGTCGATGTCGTGCAATTCGGCGGCACGGAGCAATACGTGTCCTGGTGGGATCCGCGCGGCGATTGCCCGAGGAACTGTTCTTTTGTATCCGGCGACGTCGCCGGCGCGATCTGGACGATGGCGCCGGCGGCGCTGGCGCCGCCGCAATGGCGGGCGCTCGCCTATGGCGCGGCGTTGGCGCTGGGCGCAGGGATGAGCGTGCTGCGCATCATGGCGGGGGGCCACTTCATCACCGACACGGTCTTCGCCGGCGTGTTCACCTACTTCATTATCTGGGTCATGTACGCGTTGATCTATCGCTGGCCGGCGACGCGGCTCACCGATGATGCCGTCGAGCGCGCCATCGAGCGCATCGCCGGATTGTTCGGCCGCATGAAAAAATCGCCGGGCACAAGGCCCGGCGACGACGCGTAATATCACTACCTATGAAAATTTATCGCCGCGGACGCTTGGTGTGCAGCGGCTTTTGCGTGGTCTTGATTTTCGGCTCGGTCGTCTCCGCGGTCTTGATCGAGTGGCCGCCGTCGAGCTTGTCGGCGAACAGCGCAATCGTCTTGGCGTAGACCTCCGCCTTGTTCCATTCCTGGATCACCGGGAAATTAGGCTGGCGCTGGTCCCAGCCCTGGCCCCGCTGCCAGCCGTGGCTCTTTAGGTAATTGGCGGTGGAGGCAAGCACGTCGGCCGGGCTGCGCACTAGATCGGCGTGGCCGCGGCCATCGAAATTGACCGCGTATTTCACATACGACGACGGCAGGAACTGGGTCTGGCCGATTTCGCCCGCCCAGTCGCCTTTCATGTCGGCCGAAGCCATGTCGCCGCGGTCGACGATGCGCAACGCGTCGATGAGCTCGGCCTGGAACTTGTCGCTGCGCCGGCAATCGTAAGCGAGCGTCGCCACCGAGCGCACCACCGGCAACTTGCCTTGGTGGACGCCGTAATCGGTTTCCAGTCCCCAAATCGCCACGACGACGGCACCCGGCACGCCGTATTTCTGCTCGATGCGCTTGAGCATCCCGGCATGCTGTTGCATCAGCTTGGCGCCCTTGGTCAGCCGGTCGCGCGAGATCATGCGGCTGGAGAACTGCTCGAAGCTTTGCTTGAACACACCCTGCCGGCGGTCGGCGGCGAGCACGCCGTTGTCGATGCTGATACCGTCGAGGGCGGCAAGCCCGCGCTTGGAGATGCCTTGCGCCGCCGCTTCCTTCTTGAACTCGGCGACAAAGCCGTTGAAGCCGCCTTTGTGATTGCACTGCGCCGCAAGCGCCGGCGCGGCCGAGATAAGCACGGCGCCGGCAAGCGCGGCGGCGATCGCGGTGTTAAATTTCGACATCGATCAGCCCCATTGATGAAACCGGTTTGCGCGGAGCATTATCTGACTGTGCGACGGCCGCCACCGGGATCGCGCGGTAAGCTTAATTCATGGCCCAATCCGCGACTGCGCGGTGCTAGAATCGCACCGATTCGCGCCGGGAGGGATCCGTGGCTGAGCCTGAGAAAAGTCTGAAACGCGTGTTGCAGATCAAGATGCGGGCGCTCGGCGACGCGGCGCAGGTGCTTGCGCTCGTGCGCAGCGCCGCGCCCTTCTACCGCACGCTCGGCGGCACCGGTTTTCGCGTGCTGCAGAATGTCGACGATCCGGCCCAGCTTCTGGTCGAGATCGAATACGAGGCGCACGCCGCGCTCGAACTCAACCGCCAGAAAGTCGCCAGCGACCCCATGGTGCGCACGTTCCTGCAAGGCTGGCGCGCCATTCTCGCGGGCAGCGCCGATATGGACGTCTACGAGGACGTGACCGGGTAGACGCTACGCTTTGCCTGAACCCTCAATCGCCTTATAGTCCGCGCGTTTTCGGGGACTAAAAAATCGCATGGCTAAGGCATCGCCCAAAAAAGTCGTGCTCGCTTACAGCGGCGGGCTGGACACTTCGATCATCTTGAAGTGGCTGCAGACCACCTATGGCTGCGAGGTAGTGACGTTCACCGCCGATCTCGGCCAGGGCGAGGAGCTGGAGCCGGCGCGCAAGAAAGCGCTGCTGCTCGGCATCAAGCCGGAGAACATTTTCGTCGAGGATTTGCGCGAGGAATTCGTGCGCGATTACGTGTTTCCGATGTTTCGCGCCAACACGGTCTATGAGGGGCAATATCTGCTCGGCACCTCGATCGCGCGGCCGCTGATCGCCAAGAAGCAGATCGAGATCGCCGAAAAGGTCGGCGCCGACGCCGTGGCGCATGGCGCCACCGGCAAGGGCAACGATCAGGTGCGCTTCGAGCTCACATATTACGCGCTGAAGCCGGACGTGATCGTGATCGCGCCATGGCGGGAATGGAATCTGACATCGCGCACCAAGCTGATTGAATTCGCCGAACAGCATCAGATTCCGATTGCCAAGGACAAACGCGGGGATGCGCCGTTTTCCGTGGACGCCAATCTGCTGCACGCCTCCTCGGAAGGCAAAGTGCTGGAGGATCCGGCGCAAGAGGTTCCGGATTACGTCTACTCGCGCACCGTCGATTCGGAAAAAGCGCCGGACAAGGCGACCGTCATTTCGGTCGATTTCGAGCGCGGCGACGCGGTGGCGATCGACGGCAAGACGCTGTCTCCGGCGGCGTTGCTCACGCGGCTCAACGAGCTTGGCAAGGCCAACGGCATCGGCCGGCTCGATCTGGTGGAAAATCGTTTCGTCGGCATGAAGTCGCGCGGCATGTATGAGACGCCGGGCGGCACCATCTTGCTCGCCGCGCATCGCGGCATCGAGAGCATCACGCTCGATCGCGGCGCCGCCCATCTCAAAGACGAACTCATGCCGAAATATGCAGAGCTCATCTATAACGGCTTCTGGTTCGCGCCGGAGCGCGAGATGCTGCAGGCCGCGATCGACAAGAGCCAGGAATTCGTCACCGGCCGCGTGCGGCTCAAGCTCTACAAGGGAAACGCGATCGTCATCGGTCGCGAGAGCGAGTATTCGCTCTACGATCAGGAACTGGTGACCTTCGAAGAAGGCGCGGTGGCCTACGATCATCGCGATGCCGAAGGCTTCATCAAGCTCAACGCGCTTCGCCTGCGCACGCTGGGGCAGCGGCGACGGAAGCTCAAGCTCGATTGAGAAAGACGCGATGCATCGGCAAGCCCCGACCGTTCTTACGATTGCGCTGATTTTAGCCGTTCTCGCGGCCTGCGCCGATTCGTCAAAGCCTCCGCTGGTCGATCCGAATGTCTATCCGTCCGCCTTCAAGACGGAGATTATCGATACGCTTATCAAGACGCTCGAGGACCCGACGAACGTCCGCGGCGCCTTTCTTTCTGATCCGGTGCTGACGCCTGTCGGCAACGACCAGCGCTACACTGCTTGCTTGCGGTTCAACCCCCGCGACGCCAACCGGCAATACAAAGGCAGCACCGACCACATCGCCTATTTCTTTGGTGGGCACCTCAACCAACTGGTCGAGGCGACGACCGAGCAATGCGGCAAGGCCGCCTACAAACCGTTCCCGGAACTGGAAAAACTGTGCCTCGCCAAGAAGTGTCCGTGACGCCGATCAGCTTTTGAGCCGCTCGATCAAGCCGTAGATATCGCCGACCACGTAGAGATCGCGCACCTTCGGCCCGTCGAAGGTGAAGATCGGCATTCCGATCCACCAGACGTGGCGGCCGGTGGGCGCGACGCCGAACAATTCCGCGCGGTGGTATCCGTGGAACCGCATCTTGCCGCTGACGCGGTTGCCTTCCTCGATCATCGCCAGAATGTCGGTGGTGTATTGGCCGAGCGCGCCGTTGACCCAGTCCACGTAACCGGCGAATTGCTCATGGCCGATAAGCGTCGGCCCGAGCGAGCCGCGGAAGGAAAATCCGTCGTGGAAGATTTTTGCAATCAGGCTCTTGTCGGCGTGGTCCCACAAGTCCTTGTAGAACGCGCGCACGACTTCTTTCTGCGGCGACAGCGCAACACCGTCGAAATTGAGGGCGGCCTCGTCCATGTGCGGACGGTAGCTTTCCGCGGGGTGCTTATCTAGCTCCGCCTCATCCTGTGGAGCCCGCCCAACGGGACCGGCCGGAGGCCGGTCCGACGATAAACTCCGGCGGTCGTCGCGAACGATAGGCGGCCCCATGCCTCGAGACGCGCCCTTCAGGCGCTCCTCAGCATGAGGCCGATCAAGGCTCGCGCGTGATTTCGGATTAGATCTGCCTGTCGACCAGCGCCTTTTTCAGCACGGCGATTTGCTTTGCCGGATTGAGGCTCTTCGGGCAGGCCTTGGAGCAGTTGAGGATGGTGTGGCAGCGGTAAAGCCGGAAAGGGTCCTCGAGATTGTCGAGCCGCTCGCCGGTCGCCTCGTCGCGTGAGTCCTGCACCCAGCGATTGGCTTGCAGCAAGGCTGCGGGGCCGAGATAGCGATCCGGATTCCACCAATAACTTGGGCACGAGGTCGAACAGCAGGCACAGAGAATGCATTCATACATGCCGTCGAGCTTTTCGCGGTCCTCGTGGCTCTGCTTCCATTCCTTTTCCGGCGCCGGCGTCGTTGTCTTCAGCCAAGGCTCTATCGAGGCATATTGCGCGTAGAAGTTCTTCAGGTCCGGCACCAGATCCTTCACCACCGGCTGATGCGGCAGCGGATAGATTTTGACCGGTGCTTTTTCATCGTCGATCGCCTTGGTGCAGGCCAGCGTATTGGTGCCGTCGATGTTCATGGCGCAGGAGCCGCAGACGCCCTCGCGGCAGGAGCGGCGGAAGGTGAGCGTCGGATCGATGTGGTTCTTGATCCAGATCAGCGCGTCGAGAACCATCGGCCCGCAGTCGTCGCGGTCGACGTAATAAGTATCGATGCGCGGGTTGGCGCCGTCATCGGGGTTCCAGCGGTAGATGCGGAATTCGGTTTCGCGCGTCGCTTTTTCCGCGTGCGGCCAGGTCTCGCCTTCCGTGATCTTGGAATTTTTCGGCAGTGTGAATTCGACCATTGCGTTGATCCGTTAGTAGACGCGCGCTTTGGGCTCGATATAAGCGATGTCGTTGGTAAGCGTGTAGGTGTGCACCGGCCGGTAGTCGATCTTCACCGTGCCCTTGCCGTCGATCCAGGCCAGCGTGTGCTTCATCCAATTCTTGTCGTCGCGCTCGGGATAATCCTCGCGCGCATGCCCGCCGCGGCTTTCGGTACGGTTGCGCGCCGAATCCATGGTGACGACGGCTTGCGAGATCAGATTGTCAAGCTCGAGCGTTTCGATCAGGTCGGAATTCCAGATCAACGATCGGTCGGTGACGCGAATGTCGCTCATGCCGGCGTAAACGTCGTGGATCAGCTTGTGGCCCTCATCCAGCACCTCGCCGGTGCGGAATACCGCGCAATGGTTCTGCATCACCTTTTGCATATTGAGCCGCAACTGCGCGGTCGGCGTGCCGCCGGCGGCGTTGCGGAATTTGTCGAGCCGGGCGAGCGCCTTCTCGGCGGAATCCTTGGGCAGATCGGGCTGCTTGTCGCCGGGCGTGAGCAGCTCGGCGCAGCGATGCGCGGCGGCGCGGCCGAACACGACCAGATCGATCAGCGAATTCGAGCCCAGCCGGTTGGCGCCGTGCACCGAGACGCAAGCCGCTTCACCCAGCGCCATCAGCCCCGGAATGACGCTGTCAGGATCGCCGTCTTTCTTGGTCAGCGCCTCGCCGTGATAATTGGTGGGAATGCCGCCCATATTGTAGTGCACGGTCGGCAGCACCGGGATCGGCTCGTGGGTAATATCGACGCCGGCAAAGATGCGGGCGAGCTCGGCGATGCCCGGCAGCCGTTCGTGCAACACTTTGGGATCGAGATGATCGAGGTGCAGGAACAGGTGGTCCTTCAGCTTGCCGACGCCGCGACCTTCGCGGATTTCCAGCGTCATGGCGCGCGAGACCACGTCGCGCGACGCCAGGTCCTTGGCCGACGGCGCGTAACGCTCCATGAAACGCTCGCCTTCGGAATTGACCAGATAACCGCCTTCGCCGCGCGAGCCTTCGGTGATCAGGCAGCCCGCGGGGTATATGCCGGTCGGGTGGAATTGCACGAATTCCATGTCCTGCAACGGCAGCCCCGCGCGCAGCACCATGGCGTTGCCGTCGCCGGTGCAGATATGCGCCGAGGTGCAGGAGAAATAGGCGCGCCCGTAGCCGCCGGTGGCGACAATGACCATGTTGGCGCTGAAGCGGTGGATTGTGCCGTCGTCGAGATTGAGCGCGACCACGCCGCGGCAGCGGCCGTCGTCGCCCATGATCAGGTCGATGGCGAAATATTCGATGTAGAACTCGGCGGCGTGCTTGAGCGCCTGGCCGTACATGGTGTGCAGCATGGCGTGGCCGGTGCGGTCGGCGGCGGCGCAGGTCCGCTGCGCGGTGCCCTTGCCGTAATGCGTAGTCATACCGCCGAACGGACGCTGGTAAATCTTGCCGTCTTCCTCGCGGCGAGAGAACGGCAGGCCCCAATGCTCGAGCTCGTAAACAGCGTCCGGCGCGTTGCGGCAGAGATATTCAATGGCATCCTGGTCGCCGAGCCAGTCGGCGCCCTTGACGGTGTCGTACATATGCCAACGCCAGTCGTCATCGCCCATATTGCCGAGCGCGGCGGCAATGCCGCCTTGCGCGGAAACGGTGTGGGAGCGGGTGGGGAACACTTTGCTGATACAGGCGGTGCGCAAGCCCGCTTCGCTGCAGCCGACCACGGCGCGCAGGCCCGAGCCGCCGGCGCCGACCACGACCACGTCAAAGCTGTGATCTTCGATGCTGTAGGCGCGGCCGTTGACCCCTGGCGCACCGTTCGTTTTCCCGTTGCCGGCCATGCTTAGACCCCGAACGAAAGTTTGAGAATGGCATACGTGGAGGCAAAGCAGACGGCGAACGCGAAGAAAATGTTACCCAACAAACTGACCATTTTCAGAGCTTCGCTGTGCACGTAGTCGACGATGATTTCCTGCAGGCCGATCCACATGTGATAGGTCATGTTGATGATGAACAGCAGCATGATGATTGCCACAAGTGGAGATCCGAGAACCTGCACGACAGTCGCGTGGCTGCGGCCGAGCAGTCCAATCACGATGACGAAGACCGCGATCGTCAGCGGGATACCGGCTACTGAGGTGACGCGCTGATGCCAGAACGTGCCGGTGCCGGAATGCCCGGCGCCGAGCCCGCGCACGCGGCCGAGCGGAGTGCGCATCCGCGCCGGTTCGTTCATCGCGGCCCTCCCATGGCGAGATAGCCGATGACCCAGACGATGATGGTGAGCGAGACGGACCCGACGATCGTCGCCAGCGCCAACATTTCGCGCTCTGCCGGCTCGAAACCGTGTTCGGTGTCCCAGATCAGATGACGGATGCCGCCGAGCGTGTGATGGATCAACCCCCATGTGTAACCGAGCAGCACCAGCCGCCCGATCAGGCTGCCGATGAACCATTCGAAAGTGGCATAGGCGTTCGGTCCCGAAGCCGCCGCGACCAGCCACCAAGCCAGCAAAAGGATGCCGAAATAGAGCACGAAGCCGGTCACACGATGAAAGCCCGACATTACAAATGTCAGCGACATCTTGTAGATTTGCAGGTGCGGCGAAAGCGGGCGCGGGCGTCGCGATGCTGCCGTCGTTCCCGCCTTGAATTCGGCCATCGTCATTCTCCAGAACCGGCGTTCCCGGTTCCTGCAACGTGCGCCTCCGCCCCACGGGCCCTTCGGCGAATAGCCAATTGGGGGAGCAATAGACGCAGCTTCAACAAAAACGAAGCTTGAACCTCCAATAGTTCCCGTGCAATATGTGTTTTAAGAAGCCTTCCTTCGTGAAATAAGAAGGCAGACCCCAAGCCCCCCAATGCGTGTCGACTTCACCGACCTCAGTTTGTTCCGCCACATCGTCGAGGCGGGCAGCATCACGCACGGCGCCGAGCGCGCCAACCTGGCGCTGGCCGCTGCCTCGACGCGCATCCGCAAGATGGAATTGGCGCTCGGCGCCGAATTATTGGTGCGCGGCCGCGCCGGCGTGACGCCAACGCAAGCCGGCCGCACCTTGTTGCAGCATGCGCGGGCGATCCTGGCGCAGACCGAGCGCCTGCAGGAAGACCTCGGCCCCTATGCGCGCGGACTTGCCGGCCAGGTGCGGGTCTTGTCCAACACCAATGCACTGACCGAGTTCCTCCCCGAATCGCTGAGTTCGTTCCTCACCAGCTATCCCGACATCAGCGTCGATCTTGAGGAGCGGCTGAGCGACGAGATCGTCGGCCTGATCGCCGAAGGCGCCGCCGATATCGGCATCGTCGCCGGCACGGTCGACTACGGCGGCCTGCACACTTATCCGTTTCGCAGCGACCGCTTCGTGCTGGTGGTCGCGCGCGACCATCCGCTCGCCGCGCGCTCGCGCATCGGCTTTGCCGAAGTGCTCGACTACGACATCGTCGGCCTCGACCGCGCCAGCGCCTTGCAGCGCTTTCTCGCCGACAAGGCGAGCCGCATCGGCCGCCCGCTGCGCTTGCGCGTGCAGCTGCGCTCGTTCGACGCCATCTGCCGGCTGGTCGAATGCAATGTCGGCGTCGGCATCGTGCCGGAGACCACGGCCCGACGCATCGCCAAGGCGTCGTCGATTGCCTCGGTGCGGCTGACCGATGCATGGGCGGCCCGCGATCTGACCATCTGCGTGCGCAACGAGGAGACGCTGCCGCCTTACGCGCGCCAGCTCGTCGATCATCTGCGCGCAGGCGCGTAGCTCAGCGCGGCAGCAGCACCCAGTAATCGAGATCGAGGATGACGGCCGGATCGTAGTCGTCGCCGCTCTTCAGCGGGAAATCCGCGCAGGGGCGATCCTTGGTGGCGATGGTGCGCAGCCGCAACACGCCGACATCGGTACGGCCGGGCAATTCGGCGACCGCCAGCACCTCCGACCAGGCAAACACGGTCAAGCCCGCAAACAGCGGCGCCACGTGCCGCCCGCCATTGATCGCCGCCACATGAAACGCATTGCCGAGCCCGTTGAAAGAGAGCGCGCGGGCAAGCGAGATGGCATGCCCGCCATAGATCAGGCGATGGCCGAAGCGGCCTTTGCTCTCGGTGAAGTGGTCGAAGTGGATGCGCGCCGTGTTCTGGTAAAGCCGCGTCGCGATCATGTGCTCGGCGTCTTCCACCGTGATGCCGACGAGATGATCGATCTTCTCGCCCACCTTGTAGTCGCCGTATCGATAAGGACTGCCGGCGAGCACATTGTCGTAGGCCTCCGCATTGATAATCGGGCAGCAAAGCCCGAGATCGGCGGGTTCAACGGCTTTCGGCAGTTCGGGCACCTTTTCTTGCGGCGCCGGCGCTTTCTCGTCGCGCTTGCGCACCATGACCCAGCGCGCGTAGTCGAGCACGACGACGCCGTCCTGGTCGTAGCCGCGCGAGCGCACATAGACGATGCCGGTCTTCTTGTTGGTGTTTTCCTTCAGCCCGATCACCTCAGATACGGCATTGAGCGTGTCGCCGGGATAGACGGCCTTGAGAAACCGGCAGTCGGCGTAGCCAAGATTGGCCACGGCGTTGAGCGAGACGTCGGGCACGGTCTTGCCGAACACGACGTGAAACACCAGCAAATCGTCGACCGGCGAGCGCGGATAGCCGATCTTTTGGGCAAAGGTGTTGGCCGACTGCACGGCAAAACGCGGGCCGAACAGCCCATTGTAAACGGCGACATCGCCCGCCGTGACGGTGCGTGGCGTGGCGTGGCGGATTTGCTGGCCGAGGGTGAAGTCCTCGAAAAAATTGCCGGGATTGGTCTTGGCTGGCGGCGCGCTCACGAAAACTCCTTCAACGACTTAAGACCCGGCCCGACATTCTCACAAAAGCGTGAGCCGAACGCCAGCTTCAATCAACGGGAAACTGATGAGGACGTGTGCGGCGACCATGATAGCCGGTTGAGCGCAACGTCAATCCTCTGGAGGACTTCCGATGAAAATGAGCACCCTGTTTTCGGCGCTGATCGCCGGCGGCTTGATCGCCGCCCCGTTGGCGCCGGCGGCCTACGCCGCAGACGACATGAAAAAAGACAGCATGTCGAAGGACACCATGTCGAAGGACAGCATGTCGAAGGATTCGATATCCAAGGACTCGATGTCGAAAGACAGCATGTCGAAGGATTCGATGAAAAAGGACGACATGTCCAAGGACACGATGAAGAAATAAGTCCCCGGCGCCGCCGGGTTCTTGCATTTTGGGACCCGGCGGCGTCGTATAGCGGACGCAAACGGCAGCGAAGATCGCAGACCATGAGCGCAGACGCGGTAATCGGCCGTCCGGTGACGACGGGCGAGATCATCCACCCCGGCTGGGTGCGCGTGTGCCATTGGATCAACGCGCTGGCGATGTTGGTGATGATCGGTTCCGGCTGGCAGATTTATGACGCCTCGCCGCTGTTCGCCTTCACTTTCCCGCGCTCCATCGCGCTGGGTGGCTGGCTCGCCGGCGCGTTGCTCTGGCATTTCGCCGCCATGTGGTTGCTGGTGATCAACGGCATCGTCTATGTGACGCTCGGCCTCGTCACCGGCCGCTTCCGCCGCAAGCTGCTGCCGATCTATCCGAGCGAGGTCGTCTCCGACGTCAAAGCCGCGCTCGCCTTCAAGCTCGCGCATGACGACCTCTCGCATTACAACGCGGTGCAGAAAGTTCTCTATGCCGGCGTGATCCTCTGCGGCATCGTCATCGTCCTGTCCGGGCTGTCGATCTGGAAGCCGGTGCAGTTTCAGGAACTGACCGCGCTGTTCGGCGGCTATGACGTCGCCCGCTACCTGCATTTCTTCGCCATGGCCGCGATCGTCGGCTTCCTCGTCGTGCATGTCGTACTGGCGCTGCTGGTACCGAAAAGCCTGCGCGCCATGGCCGCGGGAAAGTAGGCCGTCATGCGCCAACGCAAGACCATTCCCGGCGTCGATCCCGGATTGCTGATCAAGGATGCGGCCAAGGTCATGCCCGATCCGATGCGCCGCAGTTTCTTACGAGGCGCGGCGAGCCTCGGCGCGCTCGCATTCCTTACCGGCTGCAACATCATCGACGGCGATACCGCCGAAGGTGTGCTGCGACAGGTGTCGAAGTTCAATGACGGCGCGCAGGCGCTACTGTTCAGCAAGACCAAGCTGGCGCCGACATTCCCGGAAAGCGCCATCACGCGGCCGTTCCCGTTCAACGCCTATTACGACGAGAGCGAGGCGCCGGTCGTCGATCCGGCGACCTACAAGCTCGAGGTCACGGGCCTCGTCGACAGCAAGAAGCCGTGGACGCTCGACGAGTTGCACGCGCTTCCGCAAGTGTCGCAGATCACGCGGCACTGTTGCGTCGAGGGTTGGAGCGCCATCGGCTCCTGGCAGGGGGCGGTGCTCTCGGATTTCTTGAAGCGCATCGGCGCCGACACGCGCGCCCAATACATCTGGATCAAATGCGCCGAGGGCTACACCAACACGATCGACATGGCGACCGCGCTGCATCCGCAGACACAGATGACGTTCAAGTACGACAACAAGTTTCTGCCGCGCGCCTACGGCTTCCCGATGAAGATCCGCATGCCGACCAAGCTCGGCTACAAGAATCCGAAATACGTGGTGGCCATGGAAGTGACCAACACCGACCACGGCGGCTACTGGGAAAACCAGGGCTACAACTGGTTCGGCGGGCTTTAGCCGCCGCTGCACCTTTGCCCGCGCTCGGGATCGGTGATCAGGCGGGCGCCGCGCTGAAACGTCAGGTAGCTCCACAGCCAGGTGAAGGCGACGACGAAGCGGTTGCGCAGGCCGATGAGAAAATAGATGTGCACCACGCTCCAGAACAGCCAGCCGATGAAGCCTCTGAGTTCGAGCCAGGCGAGCTTCACCACGGCGGCGCCGATCGTCGCCAGCTCGCCGAGATGCACGTAGCGGAAAGGCTTCGGCGCGGGTTTGCCGGCGATACGCGCCGCGATTACCTTGGCGGCGTATTTCCCCATCTGCTTGACACCCGGCGCCATTCCCGGCACCGGATGCCCTGCGGCGTCGATGACCGCGGCGGCATCGCCGATGACGAATATTTTGGGATGACCGGGCACCGTCAGATCCGGCGCGACCTTGACGCGGCCGGCGCGGTCTGCGGCGGCGTTGAGCCAGCGCGCCGCCGGCGAAGCGACAACGCCCGCGGCCCAGATGACGGTGGCCGCATCGAGCCGGCCGCCGTCGAGATCGACGCCGTTTGCGTCGCAACTCGTCACCCGCGTGTTGGTTTTGATCTCGCCTCCGGCATGGGCGAGCGCGCGCTGCACGTAGGCGCTCTGGCGTTCGGGAAAACCGGGGAGCAGACGCGGCCCTGCTTCGATCAACACAATGCGCGCGGTGCGCGGATCGATATTGCGGAAATCCATGGCCAAAGTCTGCCGCGCAATCTCGGCGATGGCGCCGGCCATTTCGACGCCCGTGGCGCCGCCACCAACGACCGCGAAGGTGAGCATGCGCCGCCGTTCGCCTGCGTCCTGCCTGAGCTCGGCCTTCTCAAAGGCGATGAGGATGCTGCGGCGGATGCGCGTTGCGTCCTCGATGCGCTTGAGGCCGGGCGCAAATTCCGCCCACTCGTCATGGCCGAAATAGGCGTGCGTGGCGCCGGTGGCGACGCTGAGGTAATGGTAAGGCTGCTCGCCGTAGTCGGTTTGCACCACCTTGCGCGCGCAATCGACGCCGCGCGCCTCTTCCATCAGCACGGTGACATTGCGCTGGTCGCGCAGGATATGCCGGATCGGCCAGGCGACATCGGCCGGCGACAGCGCCGCCGTCGCCACCTGATAGAGCAGAGGCTGGAAGCAATGGTGGTTTTGCCGGTCGATCAGGACAATGTCGGCCGGTACGCGCCGCAGCGCCTTGGCGGCGTCGAGGCCGCCAAAACCGCCTCCGATGATCACGATGCGCGGCCGGCCCTGGGACATGGCGTTTCCTGACGGGCCGCAAAAACGAGACAAGCTTCCGCCTGGGCGCGGAGGTTGCCAAGCGCAAAACGAGGCTTTAGCACTCGGCGCGGCCCTGTAACGACGAGGCGTAATCCATGGCGACCCACAATCTCCTTCTTCTCCCCGGCGACGGCATCGGTCCGGAAGTGATGGCGCAGGCCAAGCGCGTCATCGAATTTTTCAACAAAAAGGGCCCGGATAAGTTCAATACCGAAGAGGCTCTGGTCGGCGGCTGCTGCTACGACGCGCACAAGGTCGCGATCACCGACGAGACCATGGCGAAGGCCAAGGCCGCCGACGCCGTCATCTTCGGTTCCGTCGGCGGGCCAAAATGGGACAAGGTGGCCTACGAGGTGCGGCCCGAAGCGGGCCTCTTGCGGCTGCGCAAGGACCTTGACCTTTACGCCAATGTGCGCCCCGCCGTTGTGTATCCTGCGCTCGCCGATTCCTCCTCGCTCAAGCGCGAGCTGGTGGAAGGCCTCGACATCATCATCCTGCGCGAATTGACCGGCGGCGTCTATTTCGGCGAGCCGAAGACCATCACCGATCTCGGCAACGGGCAGAAGCGCGCTATCGACACCCAAGTCTACGACACCTACGAGATCGAGCGCATCGGCCGCGTCGCCTTCGAACTCGCGCGCAAGCGGCGCAACAAGGTCACCTCGATGGAAAAGCGCAACGTCATGAAGTCGGGCGTGCTGTGGAACGAGGTGATGACGCAGACGCACGACCGCGCCTACAAGGACGTGCAGCTCGAGCACATGCTGGCCGACGCCGGCGGCATGCAGTTGGTGCGCAACCCCAAGCAGTTCGATGTCATCGTCACCGACAATCTGTTCGGCGACATGCTCTCCGATATCGCCGCCACCTTGACCGGCTCGCTCGGCATGCTGCCGTCGGCGTCATTGGGCGAGATCGATCCGAAAACGAAAAAGCGCAAGGCGCTCTACGAGCCGGTGCACGGCTCGGCGCCCGATATCGCCGGCAAGGGCATCGCCAACCCGATCGCCATGATCGCGTCGTTCGGCATGGCGCTGCGCTACTCGTTCAATCTCGGCAAGCAGGCCGACATGATCGATTCTGCGATCGCCGCCACGCTGGCAAAAGGCCTGCGCACCGCCGACATCAAGTCGGAAGGGACCAAGGTCGTCTCAACGACGGAAATGGGCGACGCGATTCTCGCCGAGCTGGAGACGCTGGCGGTCTAGTAGCCGCCGAGCCAGGGATTGTCTTTGAACGGCAGTGTGAACGGGCCGGGCAGTGACGACTGATTGTAGCCGGTCGCCGTGTTGTCGAGCACGCCGGTCGGGTGTTGCGTCGGCAGCCGTGCGTAGTTGTCTCCGGTGTTCTCGCCGGGGAACGTCTCCGTGCCCGGATCGAGATAGGACCGTTTCTGGATGATGATGCGCGTGCGCGTCTTGCCGTCTTCATCGCGGCTGGTGAACACGGTGTGGCCACGGGTGTCGACGACCGCCACCTTCTTTTTCGGCGCCGCGCCGGCCGGCAAAGCCAACAGGCCCATGGCCGCGACGACTGCAAACGTGGTGGCAACGACGTTCAGACGCATGGATTCCTCGTGTTTCGCCCTGTGATGCAACGCAGTGTAGCGGGCTTCGGTTCGCCGCGACAGGTCAAATCGCACGCTATTGTGACGGCAAATGCTTAAGAAAGCGGCCCCGGACGCCGCCCGGAGCCGCTCTGCCACGTTTATGCGCGAATTACGGAAGCGGTTCAGCCGCCGTAGTTCTTTGACAGATAATCCTCGATGGCCTTGGCATCGGCGTCGTCGATCGGCGCGCCCATCACCTTGATCATCTTGGTGACCTCGGCCGCCCACTGCGCCGGCTTGAGATAGGGCGAATTCATCGGGATATAGGAGAGGCTGTGGCAAGCTTGGCAATTGGCCTCGACCTTGTCCATGCCCGGCCCCGGTTTCAGCTTGATGGCCTGGTCCGCGCTGGCCGCCGCCGGAAGCGCGATCAGTGCGGCGGCGAAAACGAATGCAAATGTCCGCATGGTCTGCTCCCTTACGCGGTAAGCGTGATGCTTTGCATCACATTATTGTGGTAGCCGGCGCCGTTGAACAGCAACGCGCTGGCTTGCGTCTGGCCGATTTTGTTGGTGGCGTTGACCATCACGGTGTTCTTGCCATGCTTGACCTTGAGCTCGAAGCTCCACGGCCGGAACGCAAACTTGCCGAGGTCGCCGCCGAGCGTCGCCGACGACCACTTATTGCCGCCGTCGATCGAGACATCGACCCTGTTGATGCCGTAGCCGCCGTCCCAGGCGAGGCCGCTCACCGTGACCTTGCCGCGCTTGATCTTGGCGCCGTCGCGGTGGCTGGTGATCAGTGAATTGACCACGATCTCGGTGATTGGAGTCGAGGTTGCGTCTTCCTGCGTGATGAAACGCGCAACCACCGGGAATTCGCCGACCGGTATGCGGTAGGCCGGCTTCATCCAGAAGCCGCCCAGCGGCTTGGTCAGCGCCTGCACGCTGATGAGATGTTTCATCCAGTAGGTGCCGGTCCAGCCAGGCACGATGAGACGCGCCGGGGCGCCGTTGAAATGCGGCAGCGGCGCGCCGTTCATTTCGTAGGCGACGATGGTGTTCTCATCCATCGCCTTCCACGCCGGCAGGCTCTTGATGAAATCCGGCGTCTTGTCGATGGCAGGGCCGTCGGCGCCATTGAAGGCAATCTCGATCGCCTCATTCTTCACGCCGACCTTGGCGAGGATGTCCTTGAGCTTGGCGCCTTTCCACTTCGCGCAGCCCATGGCGCCGTAGCCCCACTCGACGCCGGGAACGTGCGGATTCGACAGGCCGCGCCGGTTGCCCGAGCACTGGTTGACGGCCACGACTTCGACTGCCGGCATGGCTTTGAGATCGGCAAGCGTAATCTCGGCCTGGCCGTTGGCGCCGTCGCCGCCGACCGAAATCTTGTAGGTCTTGGGATCGACCTCGGGAACGTCGGCGAGGTGATAGCGCACGAAGAACTGATCGTTCGGCGTGATCGGCGTGCGCAGATATTCAAGCGGCGCCTCGTAGTTCGGCGGCTTGTCGGCCAGCATGATCAGCGGCTTCTTGCCGGGCAGCGTGCCCATGGTGATGTAGCTTGAGATTCCCTCGGGCACGCCGGGCGACAATTCGGCGGCGGCCGATTGGGCGAATGCGGGTTTCGGCAGGCCTAGTCCGGAAACGGCGAGCGCAGCACCGGCGCTGCCAAGCAAATGGCGTCGTGTGATCATCGTTCCTCTCCCCAGAGGTTCTTGGTGAGCCGGCCCGGCCGTCGCCGGCGGCTTTAGATATTCTTATTTGAATATGATCCGATGAATTCCCGTGCCGGTCAATCACCATCGTGCGGCGGACTCGAGAATTTGATCCCGCGGCGCAGCGTAATATCGGCGGATGACGTTCGGGTGAAAGCGCCGAACCTAGCGCCCGATGCGGCGCGGCTCGGGACGGGTGGCGAGCGCCTGCCAGAGCAGTCTGTACTTGGGCGTCGGCGCAATAATGGAATCCTTGTCGCCGCAGAAATGCCGGTTGCGCTCGGCCTGCGCGAACAAAGCGCCGATCTTCGGCTCGCTCGCAGCCGCGAGCAGCGTCAGCCGGTCGAGCGCGCAGGCCAGCGTCGTGCGTTCGACGAAAGCGCCGCCCTGACAGAACCGACCGGCCAGTTGCAGCTTCGGATCGTCGAAGTCGCGCAGGAAGCCGAGGCAATGGCGCAGGTCGGGCGCGGTGACATCGAAAGCGGCGATGGACAGAGAGCCGAACTTGCTCGCCAGTGGTTCTTCCGCGCGCAGCTCGGCGATCGGTCCGAGGCCGCGCGCGCTTTGACCGAGATCGTCCTGCGGCGCGGCAAAGCCGCTTAACTCGCGGCCGGGCCGGTAGATCTCGACCTGGAGAAACGGCGCCGCGCCCAACGGCTCGCCCAGGGTCAGAAAATCCTTGCGTCCGCCGCCCGCGGCATGGCGGCGAATGACGTAGCCCGCACCAACGCCGGCGGCTTCCGGAATATCCAGCGCGAAGGCCGGGATCGGCGGCTCGACGGCGATCCATTCCGATCGATAGGCCGGCTTGATGGGCTCGATCACCGTTTTCGATTGAAAGAACTGCGCCGCGGCAATGGACATCACCGCGAGCCCGCCTACATAGGCGCATAGACGCACCAATGCGGAAGGCAGTTCGTCGCGCCATGAGTGCAGGGCCGGGTGCAAGACCATCAAGCTCCAGCTGGCCGCCGTTGTCTTGACCCTCGTTCTCGCCTAGAAGCACTGCCATTGGATTGTGCCGGCGGCCGCGCCGCCGGTGAAATCATTCTGGAGAGTTAACAATGGGTTACAAGGTCGCTGTGGTCGGCGCCACCGGCAATGTCGGGCGCGAAATGCTCGCCATTCTGGCCGAGCGGAATTTCCCTGCCGACGAGGTGGTCGCGCTCGCCTCGCGCAAGAGCGTCGGCGTCGAGGCCTCCTTCGGCAACAAGACGCTGAAGGTGAAGGCGCTCGACCACTATGATTTTTCCGACGTCGACATTTGCCTCATGTCGGCGGGTGGCGCCGTGTCGAAGGAATGGTCGCCGAAGATCGCCGCCGCCGGCGCGGTGGTGATCGACAACTCCTCGGCCTGGCGCATGGACCCAGACGTGCCGCTGATCGTGCCGGAAGTGAACGCCGCCGCCATCGACGGCTTTGCCAAGAAGAACATCATCGCCAATCCGAACTGCTCGACGGCGCAGCTCGTCGTTGCGCTCAAGCCGCTGCACGACAAGGCGACGATCAAGCGCGTCGTCGTCGCCACCTATCAATCGGTGTCGGGCGCCGGCAAGGATGCGATGGACGAACTGTTTTCGCAGACCAAGGCGGTATTCACACTGGGCGACATCGAGACCAAGAAGTTTCCCAAGCGCATCGCCTTCAACGTCATCCCGGAAATCGACGTGTTCATGGAGGACGGATACACCAAGGAAGAGTGGAAGATGATGATGGAGACCAAGAAGATTCTTGATCCCAAAATCAAGCTCACCGCCACCTGCGTGCGTGTGCCGGTCTTCGTCGGTCACTCCGAAGCAGTGAACGTTGAATTCGAAAACCCGATGAGCGTCGAGGAAGCGCGGGCGATTTTGCGCAGCGCGCCCGGCTGCCAGGTGATCGACAAGCACGAGCCCGGCGGCTACGTCACACCCTATGAATGCGCCGGCGAGGACGCGACGTATATCAGCCGCATCCGCACCGACCCGACGATCGACAACGGCCTGCAGATGTGGGTCGTCTCCGACAATCTGCGCAAAGGCGCCGCGCTCAACGCCGTCCAGATCGCCGAGACGCTGATCAAGCGCAAGCTCATCAGCGCGAAGAAGAAGGCGGCGTAATCAAAATCGTCATTCCGGGTTCGCTCGCTGGCGCTCGCACCCCGGAATGACGTCGCAGTTAAAACCTCGGCGCTATCGCCGCTTTCGCGGTCTAAACCCGCACAAACTTTCCGCTCGCCTTGTCCAGCACCGACAGATCGCCGCTGGCGACGCCGAAATAGGCGCCGTGCGTGGCGATCTTGCCTTTCTCGATCAGCGTGGCGAGGCGCGGGAAGGTCATCAGATTGTCGAGGCTGTTGACGACGGAGGCCTGCTCCAGCCGGGCGAGATAGTCGTCCATCGGCGCTGTCCCGCGCGCGCCGACCTTGTCGGCCGCCGGCGCCATCAGCGCCATCCACTTGCCGATGAAGTCGCCCGGCGACAGCGGCCCGTGCTCCTCGGCAAAGGCGCGCACGCCGCCGCAGCGGGCGTGGCCGAGCACGACGATATGCTTGACGCGCAGCGCGCCGACGGCGAATTCAAGCGCGGCAGAGACGCCATGTGCCTTGCCGTCCGGCGCATAAGGCGGAATGAGGTTGCCGACATTGCGCACCACGAAAAGCTCGCCCGGCCGGGCGTCGAAAATGACTTCCGGCGAGACCCGAGAGTCGCAGCAGCCGACCACCATCACTTCCGGCGATTGGCCGGCCTCGGCCAGTTCGCGATAGCGGTCCTGCTCGGTGCGCAAGCGCCCGGCGGCGAAAGCGCTGTATCCCTCGATCAGGCGTTGGGGGAATGTCATTATCCTTAAGTCCGACAAAGCCGCCTCCATTTCAAGGTGGGCGAAACGAAGCAGGCCTCGTGCCCGGCGCGCAGCCGGCGGCGGTTGGAAAAAGCCTTAACTCTCAGCGGTTCGGCAGGCCGACGTGCGGCCGGCCCCCATGGCGTATTCATCGCTTGTTCAGGTGTTTGCGGCCATTGATAACAAAAGAGAATCAGGCCTGCTTATGCTTTCACCGAACAAACCGACTATGGCCGGGCCGCCGCCCGTCGTGCGCCATCGCACCCCCGGCTTTTCGCCGCCGCAGATCGGCGTGCTGTTTGCCGCCTTCACCTTGCTCATATCGATCCCGATCTGGACGCATCCGCTGCCGCCGCTGTCCGACTACATCAACCATCTGGCGCGCATGCAGGTGATCGCGACGATCAAGGACAACCCGCAGCTCGCTCAATTTTATGAAATCGATTGGCAGGTCATTCCCAACCTGATCATGGATTTCATCGTGCCGGTGCTGGCGCGCGTGATGAACATCTATGTCGCCGGCCAGTTCTACATGGTCGGCATGTTCGCCCTGATCATCTCCGGGATCATGGTGCTGAACCGGACGCTGGTCGGCCGCTGGACCGCGTTCCCGCTGCTCGCCTTTCCGCTGCTGTACAATTACGATTTCCTCGTCGGCTTGATGAACTACATTTGCGGCATCGGCGTCGCGCTCTGGGCGCTGGCCGGGTGGATCGCCGTGCGCGAGCGTATCTGGCCGATCCGCTTTCTTCTGTCGACGGCCTGCGTCGTCGTGCTGTTCTTTTGCCATTTGTCGGCACTCGGCATTTATGGTATCGGCATCCTCTCGTTTGAATTGTTGCGGCTGTGGCAACGGCGCTCCGAGCCGTGGCCGTTGCGACTCGTTGATTTCGTCGTCAGCGGGCTGCCGTTCCTTGCGGCGGCGCCACTGCTCTATGCCAGCCCGACAATGGAGCTCATCGGCAATACCTGGTGGGATCAGCGCGGCAAGACCGACGGGCTGATGTATGTCTTCTCCAATTATTCCGACATCGCCGCATGGGCGCTCATCATCATCATGGGCGCCAGCGCGGCCTGGGCGATCCGCCACCGCGTGTTGCGCTTTCACCCGCTGGTCTGGACCTTGCTCATCGTCGGCGGCATCGTCTATTTCGCTTTGCCGCGCATCATGTTCGACACCTACATGACCGATCAGCGCGTGCCGCTCGGCGTCGCCTTTATGATCTTCGGTTGCGGCGATTTGGAACTGCGCCGCCGGCTGGTGCGTCGCGCCTTCATGGTCGTGTTGATCGTTCTGGTCACCGGGCGCGTGCTCGAAATCGATCTCAATTGGTCGCAGCTGTCGGATTCAACCAGCGAATTCAAGACTTCGGTGCGCCGCATCGCGCCGGGATCGAAAGTGTTCGTCGCCTATGCCGACCGCGCGCTCGGCGAGGACGTGCGCGATCTCGGCCTCGTGCATGCCGCCAGCATCGCCACGATCGACCGCTCCGCGCTGGTGACGACGGATTTCACGGTTTCCGGCAAACAGGTACTGCATGCCCGCCCCGAATATCGCGATTTTGTCGACGCCAGGGACGGCACGCCGCCTTCGACTGCGCAGCTTATTGTCGCCGCCGATCGTCCTGGTCCGCGCACGCCGGCGTTCTGGTTGAACTGGACCAAGTTCGATTATCTCTACGTTCTCTTCACCGAGGACGAGGCGCCCAATCCGGACCCGCGGCGCCTGAAACTCATTGCCGACGGCGACCGTTTCCAGCTCTATCGCATCATCAAGCCGGGCGATCAGGCGCGACTGGAGCAGAAGGTCGCGCCGTCGCGCCGCTGACCGGATTTCCGACGCCACCGCCCGCTTGCTAGTTTGCCGCCGCCCGATAAAGTCGGCGGCATGAGCATCCGCCCGCGCCGCAGCGTGCTTTACATGCCCGGCTCCAATGCCCGCGCGCTGGAGAAGGCAAAGACACTCCCTGCCGACGGCGTCATTCTCGACCTCGAGGATTCGGTGGCGCCCGACGCCAAGGAAGCCGCGCGCGACCAGGTCGCCGCGGCCGTGAAAGCCGGCGGCTTCGGCCACCGCGAGGTCTTCATCCGCGTCAACGGCGTCGATACGCCCTGGCATGCCGACGATCTCGCCGCCTCGGCCCATGCCGCGCCCGATGCCATTCTCGTGCCGAAAGTCTCGAACCCCGATACGCTTGAGCTAATCGGTCGTCGCCTGCTCGACATGGGCACCGACCACAAGACGCGGGTCTGGGCGATGATCGAAACGCCGCTCGCCATCTTCAACATCTTGTCGATCGCCGCCGAGGCCGCCGATTCCGAATCGCGGCTCACCGGCTTCGTCATGGGCACCAACGATCTCGCCAAGGACACGCGCGCGCGCCTGGTGCCCGGCCGAGCGCCGATGCTGTCGTGGCTCTCCACCTGTGTCGCCGCCGCGCGCATTTATGGCGTCGTCATTCTCGACGGCGTCTATAACGACATCGGCAATTCGGACGGCTTCGTGACGGAGTGCCGGCAGGGCGTCGAACTCGGCTTCGACGGCAAGACGCTGATTCATCCCGGCCAGATCGGGCCGTGCAACACCGCGTTCTCGCCGAGCGCGGACGAAGTGGCTTGGGCGCGCAAGACGATCGCCGCGTTTGAATTGCCGGAGAATCAAGGGCAAGGGCGTGGTGTCGATCGACGGCCGCATGGTCGAGCGGCTGCACGCGGATATGGCCCGGCGCACGGTGGCGATCGCCGAGGCGATCGCGGCAACCTAAGTCAGCGTCACACCCACGGCCGCTCGGCCTTGGCCTTTTCCTCGTAGCTGACGATCTTGTCGTGCTTGCGCTTGGTCAGCCCGATGTCGTCGAGGCCGTTGAGCATGCAGTGCTTGCGGAACGAGTCGATCTCGAACTTGACCGTGCCGCCGTCGGGGCCGTGAATTTCCTGCTTCTCCAGGTCGATGGAGATCGTGGCATTGGCGCCGCGCTCGGCATCGTCGAACAGCTTCTCGAGATCCTCGGGGCTGACGCGGATCGGCAGCACGCCGTTCTTGAAGCAATTGTTATAGAAGATGTCGCCGAACGAGGTGGAGATGATGCAGCGGATGCCGAAATCCATCAGCGCCCAGGGCGCATGCTCGCGCGATGAGCCGCAGCCGAAATTGTCGCCGGCCACCAGAATCTTCGCCTTGCGATAGGCCGGCTTGTTGAGCACGAAGTCCGGGTTTTCGCTGCCGTCGTCCTTGTAGCGCGCTTCCGCGAACAGGCCCTTGCCGAGCCCGGTGCGCTTGATCGTCTTCAGGTACTGCTTGGGGATCACCATGTCGGTGTCGACATTGATGATGCGCAAGGGCGCAGCGACGCCTTCGAGGGTGGTGAACTTTTCCATGTCGGTCCGGCTTCCTTTGACGCAAGAGGTTTAGCGGGAAGGCTTGAATGGCGGAAGCCCGTTTCAGTCGACGCTGTCCTCGATCGCCTGCATATCTTCATCCGACAGGCCGAAATGGTGGCCGATCTCGTGCACCAGGACATGGGTGACAATGGCCGCGAGGGCGTCGTCGTGGTCTGCCCAGTAGTCGAGGATTGGTCGGCGATAGAGCCACACCATGTTTGGCAGTTGTCCGGATTGTTCTTCGCCTTGCTGGGCCATGCCGATGCCCTGGAACAGGCCGAGAATGTCGAATTCGGTCTCGCAATTCATCGATTCCAGCACCTCGTCGCTGGGAAAATCGTCGATCTGAATGACCAAGTCCTTGCAAAGATTGCGGAAATGCTCCGGCAACGCGGCGTAGGCGGCCGCCGCCAGCGCCTCCAAATCGGCCAGAGACGGGGCGGAAGCTTTCGCCCAATCGTCGAATTTCCCTGTCATAACAGTGTTGTAGGCGAGGGGCGCGCAATCACCAAGTGGTTGACGGCGGCGGTCGGAATTGCGACCTTAAAAGCGTGGCGTGACGAGTTGGGGCTGAGAAGCATGCCCAAGAACCGGGTCCCTTACGCCTTGGCGGGATTGGCTTTCGCCGTAGCCGCCACAAACGCCGCAAAAGCGGAATTCTTCGGCTGCGACGACCAGCACCATGCGCGCCATATGGCTTACGCCAGCGTGCCGTCGTACCGCGCCGGCTCATCCTACACCCACGAATTCGCCGCTCAGTCGCGCCCGCGCGTCACCATTTATCCGCGCCACCGCGCCGAACGGCATTGCCGCTCGTGGCTCACCAAGGAATACCGCATCAGCGGCCCGGTGATCGTTCCGCGCATGCGCTGCTGGTGGGACTAGGACGGCGCAGGATTTCCTCCCCGTTGTCCGTTCATAGGGCAGGGACGTTAGCGGAGGATCATTCATGTCGAAGATCGCGACGATTCTTGCAGCCCTGTTTCTGTTGCTTGGCGCCATTGCCGCCACGCCGACGCCGGCCGCGGCCTATTGGCACCACGGCCACTCCTGGCATGGCGGATCTGGCTTCGCGTTCGGCTGGGGCTGGGGCGGCTACCCGTACCCTTATTATTACGGCGGCCCTTATTACGCGGCGCCGGCCTGCGGCTGGACGAGCTACCGAGTCTGGCGCCACGGCCACTGGGTCCTGCGGCGCGCCTGGCGCTGTTATTAATCGCTACGGGAATTACGCGATGACGCGCGGGCGAAACCCGTGCGTTGTCATTGCGGCTACTTCCACTCTCTGACGTCGACGAAATGCCCGGCGATCGCCGCCGCCGCCGCCATCTGCGGTGAGACGAGATGCGTGCGCCCCTTGTGGCCCTGGCGGCCTTCGAAGTTGCGGTTGGAGGTCGAGGCGCAGCGCTCGCCCGGCTTGAGCTTGTCCGGATTCATGGCGAGGCACATCGAGCAGCCGGGCTCGCGCCAGTCGAAGCCCGCGGCCTTGAAGATCTTGTCGAGGCCTTCGGCTTCCGCCTGTTCCTTCACCAGGCCGGAGCCGGGAACGATCATGGCGTAGACATTGGCGTTCACGCTCTTGCCGCCGGCGATGCGCGCGACCTCACGCAAATCCTCGATGCGCGAATTGGTGCAGGAGCCGATGAACACGCGGTCGAGCTTGATGTCGGTGATTTTTTCGCCGCCCTTGAGGCCCATATAGGCGAGCGAACGCTCGGCGGCATGGCGCTTGTTCTCGTCGCGAATGTCCGCAGCGACAGGAACGCGGCCGCTGATCGAGGCGACCTGCTCGGGGCTGGTGCCCCAGGTCACCAATGGCGGCAGCTCGGCGGCGTGCAGTCTGATTTCGTGATCAAAATGTGCGCCGTCGTCGGAATGAAGCGTCTCCCAGTAGCGCATGGCCTGATCCCAGGCCTTGCCCTTGGGGGCCTTCGGCTTGTCCTTGAGATAATCGTAGGCCTTCTCGTCCGGCGCGATGAAGCCGGCCTTGGCGCCGCCTTCGACCGACATGTTGCACACCGTCATGCGCCCTTCCATCGACAGCGAACGGATCGCCTCTCCGGCGTATTCCAGCGCATAGCCGGTGCCGCCGGCGGTGCCGATCTCGCCGATGATGGCGAGGATGATGTCCTTCGCGGTGACGCCTTGCGGCAGCTTGCCTTCGACCAGCGCGCGCATGTTCTTCGATTTCGCCTGGATCAGCGTCTGCGTCGCCAGCACGTGCTCGACTTCGGAGGTGCCGATGCCGAGCGCGAGCGCGCCGAAAGCGCCGTGCGTCGCCGTGTGACTGTCGCCGCAGACGATGGTGGTGCCCGGCAACGTGAAGCCCTGCTCGGGGCCGATGACGTGGACGATGCCCTGGCGCTTGTCGAACTCGTTGAAATATTCGATGCCGAAATCCTTGGCGTTCTGCGCCATCACCGCGATCTGCTCGGTCGATTCCGGGTCGGGGTTCGGCTTGTTGCGGTCGGAGGTCGGGATGTTGTGGTCGACGACGGCGAGCGTCTTCTCCGGCGCGTGCACCTTGCGCCCCGCCACGCGCAAGCCCTCGAAGGCCTGCGGCGAGGTCACTTCGTGCACGAGATGGCGGTCGATGTAGATGAGGCAGGTTCCGTCCGGCTGCTCGTCAACTAGATGGTCGTGCCAGATCTTGTCGTACAGCGTGCTCGGCTTGGCCATCGTTTGTTTCTCCCTAGCTCGGCTTTTTTGTAGCGCCCGCCGCCGCAAAGAAAAAGGGGCCGGATGCGGCCCCTTCATGCATTCCGGTATAGCAGCGCGATTATTCCTTGGCGGCCGCGGCGCCGGCGTCCTCAGCCCCCATCGCGCCTTGCGCCTCGGAAATGCGCGCCTTCTTGCCGCGCAGGCCGCGCAGGTAATAGAGCTTGGCGCGGCGAACTTTGCCGCGGCGCACCACCTTGATCGAGTCGATCATCGGCGCGTAAAGCGGGAACACGCGCTCGACGCCCTCGCCGTAGGAAATCTTGCGCACGGTGAAGTTCTCGTTGAGCCCGCGGCCGGAGCGGCCGATGCACACGCCCTCGTAGGCCTGGATGCGGCTCTTGTCGCCTTCCACCACCTTGACGTTCACCAGCACGGTGTCGCCCGGCCCGAAATCGGGAATTTCTTTTCCGGCCGAGAGCTTCTCGACCTGCTCTTTTTCCAGTGTCTGGATGATGTCCATGGGGAATTCTCCGTCGGCAGCGCCAGCAACCGGCGCGCGGTCTTGTCTGGTCTGAATGGGTTGGCGAGCTTGTATTACAAAGGTTCGGGCTTGTCACCCTCAGGTTTTGCGGCCTTTTTCGGGCTTTTTCCGCGCCTGATAGGCGGCCCAGAGATCGGGCCGGCGTTCGAAGGTCAGCCGCTCGGCCTCGGCGCGGCGCCAGGCGGCGATCTTGGCGTGGTCGCCGGAGGCGAGCACCTCGGGGATCGGCTGGCCCTCCCAGACGGCCGGCCGCGTGTATTGCGGATATTCGAGCAGGCCTTGCGTGAAGCTTTCTTCCACGGCGGAAGCTTCCTTGCCCATGACGCCGGGGATGAGCCGCACGCAGGCGTCGATCAGGGCCAGCGCCGCGATCTCGCCGCCGGAGAGCACGAAATCGCCGAGCGAGACTTCCTCGAGATTGCGCGCGGCAAGCAAGCGCTCATCGACGCCCTCGAAACGGCCGCAGAGAATGACCGCACCGTCACCTTGCGCGAGCGAAGCAACGCGGGTTTGCGTCAGCGGTATGCCACGCGCGCTCATCAACAGGAGCGGGCGGGCGTCGGCGGGAACGGCGTCAAGCGCGCGCGCGAGCACGTCGGCCTTCATCACCATGCCTGGCCCGCCGCCGGCAGGCGTGTCGTCGACGGTGCGATGCTTGTCGGTGGCGTAGTCGCGGATGTCGAGTGTGTCGAGCGACCACAATTTGCCGAGCGCCTTGCCGGCGAGGCTCTGCCCCAGCGGGCCGGGAAACATCTCCGGAAAAATGGTGAGCACCGAAGCGCGCCACATCATCGACCAACCCGCTCATTCCCGCGTAAGCGGGAATCCAGCTCTTTGATTCCTGCGTGTTCGGCCCCTGGGTCCCCGCTTTCGCGGGGACGAGCGGAGACGGGGGTGCCCAGAGAGAACATTTCTACTCCTCCTCTCGCGCCTCGATCTCAGCCGGCGGCACGACGACGATTTGTTTTGCCGCCAGATCGATCTTCGGCACTGTCGTTTCGTTGAACGGCAGCATCATCGGCTCGCCGCTGCCGAGCGGCATGATCTCGATGATGTCGCCGGCGCCGAAATTATGCAGCGCGTGCACGGTACCGACCTGCGCACCGTCCGCCGTTACCACGTCGAGGCCGACCAGATCGGCGTGATAGTAAGTGTCTTCCTCCTCGATTGCCGGCAAACGGTCGCGCGACACGAACAAATCCGTATTGCGCAACTTCTCCGCCGCGTCGCGGTCGCCGATGCCGGCGATGCGCGCGACCAGATGATCCTTGGCCGGGCGCAAGCTCTCGATCTCGAAGCGCCGCGCGCCGTCCTCGGTTTCCAGCGGGCCGTAGCTGGCGACCGCTTCCGGGTTTTCCGTGAACGGCCACAGCTTCACCTCGCCGCGCACGCCGTGCGCGGCGCCGATGCGGGCAACGCGGATGCGGCCGGCCACGGGCTAACGCGATCAGCTCGCCGCCGGCGCTTCGGCGGCCTTGGCGTCGGCTTTGGCCTTGTCGGCAGCGGCCTTGTCGGTGGCAGCCTTGGCGGTGGCGGCGGTCTTGGCGGCCGCGTCGCCGGCTTCCTTGGCCTTGGTCGCTTCTTCTTCCTTGGCCTTGCGTTCCTTGCGCGGCACCGCCTTTTCCGGATTGTTGCGCTTCTCGCGCTTGAGGATGCCGGCGGCGTCGAGGAAGCGGGTGACGCGGTCGGAGGGCTGCGCGCCCTTCTTCATCCACGCCTGCACCTTGTCGAGATCGAGCTTGAGCCGCTCGGTCTTTTCCTTCGGCAGCAGCGGATTGAAGTGCCCAAGCCGCTCGATGAAGCGGCCGTCGCGGGGCGAGCGACTATCGGCAACGACGATGTGATAGACCGGCCGTTTCTTGGTTCCGGCGCGGGCCATGCGGATGACGAGAGACATTTTCCGTTTTCCTTTCTGACTAAAACACGGTCATTCCGGCTCGCCGCTTCGCGGCGCCCCGGAATGACGAGTGGTGGGATAGGCGCTCATTTCTTCTTTCCGAAACCGGGAAGGTCCGGGAATCCTGGAAACTTTCCCGGCAGGCCGGGGAAATTCGGCGGCAGGTTCGGCAGGCCCGGCACATTGCCCGGCATGTTCGGCGGCAAGCCGCCAAAATTGCCGCCCGGCATTTTCTTGGCAAGCTCCGCCATCTGCTCCGGCGTCGGCTGGGCGCCGCTGCCGAACCCGAGCATCTGCCCGAGCCCGCCGAGGGCGCCGCGTTTTCCCGAGCCCATGGCCTTCATCATGTCGGCCATGCCGCGGTGCATTTTCAAAAGCTTGTTGATCGCCTCGGGCGTGGTGCCGGAGCCTGAGGCGATGCGCTTCTTGCGGCTGTGCTTGAGGAGGTCGGGATTGCGCCGTTCTTTCGGTGTCATCGAGTTGATGATCGCGACTTGGCGCTTGAGCACGTTCTCGTCGAGCCCGGCATTGGCGATCTGGTTCTTCATCTTGGCAACGCCGGGCAGCATGCCCATGAGTCCGCCGATGCCGCCCATCGACTGCATCTGCATCAATTGTTCGCGCATGTCCGCCAGGTCGAACTGGCCCTTGCGCATTTTTTCTGCGGCGCGCATGGCCTTTTCGGCGTCGATATTGGCGGCGGCTTTCTCCACCAGCGCGACGATGTCGCCCATGCCGAGAATGCGGCCGGCGATGCGTGCGGGATCGAACTCTTCGAGCGCGTCGAGCTTTTCGCCGGTGCCGATCAGCTTGATCGGCTTGCCGGTGACGGCGCGCATGGAGAGCGCGGCGCCGCCGCGGCCGTCGCCGTCGACACGGGTGAGCACAATGCCGGTGAGGCCTACGCGCTCATCGAAGGCGCGCGCGAGATTGACCGCGTCCTGGCCGGTGAGGGCGTCGGCGACCAGCAGAACTTCATGCGGCTGCGCGGCCTTCTTTACCTCGGCCGCCTCGCTCATCATCGCTTCGTCGAGCGTGGTGCGGCCGGCGGTGTCGAGCAGCACCACGTCGTAGCCGCCGAGGCGGCCGGCTTCCAGCGCCCGACGCGCGATCTGCGCCGGCTGCTGCCCTTCGACCACGGGCAACGTGTCGATCTCGGTCTCGCGGCCGAGCACGGCGAGCTGCTCCATTGCCGCCGGACGGCGCACGTCGAGGGAAGCCATCAGCACTTTTTTCTTCTGCCGGTCGGTGAGGCGGCGCGCGAGCTTGGCGGTAGTGGTGGTTTTGCCGGAGCCTTGCAGGCCGACCATCATGATGGCGACCGGCGGCGCCGCATTGAGATCGATTGACTCGCCTTGCGCGCCGAGCGTGGCGACCAGCTGGTCGTGCACGATCTTGACGACCATCTGCCCCGGCGTCACCGACTTCATCACCTCGACGCCGACCGCGTGCTTCTTCACGCCGTCGGTGAATTCGCGCGCCACGTCGAGCGCCACGTCAGCTTCGAGCAGAGCGCGGCGCACCTCGCGCAAGGCCGCATCGACGGCGGCTTCGGTGAGCGCGCCGCGGCGGGTGAGGCGGTCGAGAATGCCGCCAAGTCGTTCGGACAGGGTATCGAACACGTCAAACACCTTTTGCGCCCGAGGGCGCATTGCGCTGTCGGGCGGGGCCTCCGGTCTCAAAGGGGCCGGGCGGCGAAGTTGAATTTCACGTCGCTATCAAGAACGGGCGGAACCTAGGGGCGGGGTATGGCCAAGTCAAGGCGACGTTATTTGCTCAATTGCGCCGCCAGAAAATCGCGGGTTTCGGCGGCGGCACGCTCCGTCGCGGCCTTGTCGTAGCGCAGCCAGTGGCCGAAGTATCGCACCGTGCCCTGCAGGTTCGGGCTGTCGAAGGAATGATAGGCCTCGGGTAAAACCGTGATTTTAATCGGCGCGCCACTGGCGTCGAAACGGCGCAGCAAGCGGTCGCAGCTCGCCGCCAGCGACCAGTCGTCGAGCTCGCCGATCAGCACCAGCGTCGGGATGGCGAGCTTGTCGGCGGCGGCGCCGCACATCGGATAGTAGGCGACCGCGGCCTTGAATTTCATTTCACGCGGCACGTCGAAAATCCTGGCCGGCTGGTCGGAGGCGACCTGCAGCGCGACGATGCCGCCCTGCGAGTAGCCGACCACGGCGATGCGCTTGGGATCGACGAAGGGGAGCTTCGACAGATAGATCAGCGCGCCCCAGGCGTCGCCATCGCGGGCCACCATTCGCTCGCTGAGGCAATTTTCCTTGATGCCGCGCGTGGCGAAGCTGTCGACCTCGAGAATGACATAACCCCAGCGCGTGAATTGCTCGGCGTCGCGCGCGCGGCGCGCCGCCGTCAACCCGCCGCAGCCGTGCAGATGCACGATGGCCGGAAACGGGCCGTCGCCCGCGGGCCGCGACAAATAGCTCTGGATCATTTCAGCAGGCGCGCGCTTGACCGGGACGCCACGCTCGCTCGCCAACCGCAGCTGCAGTGAACCGACAAGATAGCGAGCGCTGGGGAAAGTAACGACTTCATCCGCTGCAGCAGGAAACCTCGGCGTGCAAAGCGCCGCCGCCACCAATATCGCCGCAGTGCACGTCCGTCCCCGGCTGGGCATCGCGCAAGCCTCTCGGCTGAACGCTTATTCAAGACACCGCGCGGCTAGGGCGTCAACTCGTAGCTGACTGTTACCATGGCGCGCAGCGTCTGCTCGCCGGGCGCGACCGGAACGCCGGCGGCGCGCATCGCCTGCATGGCGATGGGCGGAGCGGCCGCGCCGCCTTCGGTGATTGCGACCACATGCCCGACTTTTGCGCCGGCGGCATGCGCGTAAATCTCCGCCTTACGGCGGGCGTCGGCGATTGCTTCGTCGCGCGCCTGATCGAGCAGCTTCGATTGCTCGGAGACGATGAATTCGATGCCCGACATTTCATTGGCGCCAGCGGCGATGGCGCGGTCGAGAATGCCGGGCAGGTTGGCGATGTCATGGATTTTCACCGTCACCTGATTCGTCACCTGGAAGCCGAGCAGATGCGCGGCGCCGGCCTTGTTCGGATCGTATTGCGGCTGCAGCGACAGCCGCGAGGTCTGCACGTCCTTGTCGGCAATGCCGGCGTCCTTGATGGCGGCGAGCACGGATGTCATGCGCGCGGCGTTCGCCTCGCTCGCCTCGCGCGCCGTCTTGCCCTGACTGGTGACGCCGATGCGGATGATCGAGGTATCGGGCGCGACCGCGACACTCGCTTCGCCGGTCACCGTCACCAGGCGTTCGGCGGCAAAGGCCGACACCGGCGCGAGCGCCGCGGCGACGACGAATGGCAAAATCAGAATACGCATCACAACTCTCATTTTATCGGCACCAGCACGTTGACGACCAGCTTGCCCTGATCGGTCGTCGTCGGATCGGATACATATTCCTCAATGAACAAATCCTTGGCCTCGAGCTGCTTGTCGTCGAGATAATTGGTTATCGCCTCGTAAGTCGAATCCATCGCATCGTAGGAACCACGATGCACGAATTTAAGCGCCTTGCCGGACGGCGCCTGGCCCACGGCGATGTCGCCTTTGGGCGGATCCTTCGGCGCCTCGGCGACCGGCATCGCGGCGCGGAAGTCGAAGCCGGTATCGTCGGTCTGCGTGTAGATGGTCATCGCAGGGCCGGTCGGCTTGATGCCCTGCTTGGCGAGATATTCATTGAGCGACTTGAAAGCGTCGACCAGAGTCTCGAACGCGGAATTCCAGTCGCTGTGGCCTTGCAGATAGATGATGGTGCGCTCGGGCAACACCACTTCCATGCCGAAGGCGTCGCCCGGCTGCAACGGTGCCGGCGAAGCCGGGCCGGTGACCGGCGGCATCGTATCCGGCTTCATTTGCGCCAGCGCCGGCCCACAGAGCAGGGCACTCACGGCAATCGACGCCGCCAAGCGGGCAAACGACATTCATGCTCTCCCGGGTTGGGTCGCGCCGTTTCCTGCGATTTGCGGCACAAATGGCATTCTAGCACGGCCTCTGGCCAATCGCCGCTCATTCGCCATATAAACCGGGCGAAAGCCGGGCAAGAGTAAAAATTCTGACAAAATCAATGGGCGCTCTCGCCAATCAACCTTTCGTCAAGATGAACGGCGTCGGCAACGAGATCGTCGTCGTCGATCTGCGCGCGGGCGCCGCGGCGATCAGCCCCGAAGAGGCGCGTGCGGCGGCATCGCCCGCCGGCGCGCCCTACGATCAGCTGATGGCGCTTTATCCGCCGCGCACGCCCGGAACCGAAGCCTTCATCCGCATCTACAACAATGACGGCTTGGAAGCCGGCGCCTGCGGCAACGGCATGCGCTGCGTTGCCGACCTCGTGTCGAAGGAAAGCGGCAAGAGCGCGCTCACCTTCGAGACCACGAGCGGCATCCTCAACTGCTGGAAGGGCGCCGACGGTCAGTTCACCGTGGACATGGGCGCGCCGAAATTCGCCTGGAACGAAATTCCGCTGGCGGAGGAATTCCGCGACACCCGCGCCATCGAATTGCAGATCGGGCCGATCGACAAGCCCGTCCTGCATTCGCCGTCGGTGGTGAACATGGGCAATCCGCACGCCATCTTCTGGGTCGATGATGTGAATGCCTATGACCTCGCGCGGTTTGGCCCACTCCTGGAAAACCATCCGATTTTTCCGGAGCGGGCAAATATCACGCTGGCGCACATCGTTTCACGTGAGCACATCGTCATACGCACCTGGGAGCGTGGCGCCGGTCTGACCAAGGCCTGCGGCTCCGCCGCCTGTGCCGCCGCCGTCGCCGCCGCGCGATTCAAGCGCAGCAACCGCAAGGTGACGGTGACGCTGCCCGGCGGCGAATTGACCATCGACTGGCGCGAGAGCGACGGCCACGTGTTGATGACCGGACCGGTGCAATTTGAATTCGCGGGAAAATTCGATCCGGCGCTGTTTGAGAAGGCCGTGGCGCCATGAGGATCGAGGTCGTCACCTTCGGCTGCCGGCTCAATGTCGTCGAGTCGGAAGTGATCAAGCGCGTCGCCGATGGGACCGATGCCGTCGTGATCAACACTTGCGCGGTGACCGCCGAAGCCGTGCGCCAGGCAAAGCAGACGATCCGGCGCATCAAGCGCGAGAATCCCGAGCGCCGCATCGTTGTCACCGGATGCGCCGCGCAATCCTCTCCGGAAACTTTCGCCGCCATGCCGGAAGTTGCCCGCGTGCTCGGCAACGAGGAAAAGCTCGAGGCGCGGTCGTGGAGCGAGGGGTCGCGCGTCGCCGTCGGTGACATCATGGTGGCAAAGACGATGACGCCGCATCGCATCGACGCGCTTGCCGGCCACACCCGCGCTTTCGTGCAGGTGCAGAACGGCTGCGACCACCGCTGCACCTTCTGCATTATTCCGTTCGGCCGCGGCAATTCACGCTCGCTGCCGGTCGCCGAAGTGGTGGCGCAGGTGCGCGCGCTCAGCCGGCACGGCTATCGCGAAGTGGTGCTCACCGGCGTCGATATCACCAGTTATGGCGACGGCGAGGCGCGGCTGGGCGCGCTGGTCAAGCGCATCATGAAAGATGTGCCGGACATTGCGCGCTTGCGCCTGTCGTCGATCGATTCCGTGGAAGCCGACGCCGATCTCATCGACGCGCTGGCCAATGAACCGCGGCTAATGCCGCATCTGCATTTGTCGCTGCAGGCGGGCGACGACCTAATTCTCAAGCGCATGAAGCGGCGGCATTCGCGCGCCGACGCCATCGCGTTCTGCGATACCGTGCGCCGCTTGCGCCCGGACGTCGTGTTCGGCGCCGACATCATCGCCGGGTTCCCCACCGAGAGCGAAGTCATGTTCACGCGTTCGCTCGATCTGGTGGACGACTGCGGCTTGACGCAATTGCATGTCTTTCCGTTTTCGCCGCGGCCCGGCACGCCGGCGGCGCGCATGCCGCAGCTTGACCGTGCCGTGATCAAGGATCGCGCGCCGCCTTCTGCGCGAAAAGGGCGAGTCGGCGCTCGCTCATCATCTCGCTGCCCAGGTCGGCAGCGCGCGCCGCGTGCTCACCGAGCGCGGCGGCATCGGCCGCACCGAGCAGTTTACGCCTGTGCGGTTAGCCACTCCCATCGAGCCCGGCGTCTTTGTCGATCTGTCGATAGCCGGGCACGATGGGCGGCAGCTGCTGGCTGCTTGATTCTTTCCACCCGCACTTGCTCAGCGCCTCGCGCATGTGCGCCGGCACCGGCGCAATGACTACGACCGGCGGCTTGTTCTTGAAAATGGGCACGACGATCTCGCGCGAATGCATATGCAGCGGCGGCCCGCCCACGCGCGGCGCGCGGCCGTAGATGTTGTCACCGAGCACCGGCCAGCCCATCTCGGCGCAATGCACGCGGATCTGGTGCGTGCGGCCGGTGAGCGGCTCCAGCGCCAGCCAGGTCAAAGCCGGCTCGCGCCCCATCACCTTCCAGGTGGTTTGTGCAGGCTGACCGTGCGGATCGGGCTTCATCCACCAGCCGCGGTCTTCGTCGAGCTTGCCGAGCGGCATATCGATGCGGCCTTCCTCGGTTGTGGGCGCGCCCTCGACCACCACCCAATAGGTCTTGCCGATCTTGCCCTGCTTGAACAGCTTGCCCAGCAATGCGAGCGCCTTGCGGTGGCGGCCGAGCACCAGACAGCCGGAGGTATCCTTGTCGAGCCGATGCGCCAGCGCCGGGTTGCGCGGCAGGCCGAAGCGCAGGGCGTCGAAATGGTCCTCCAGGCTTTCGCCGCCCTTCGGCCCGCGATGCACGGCAAAGCCCGCCGGCTTGTCGATCACCAGCATCAGCCCGTCGCGATAGAGCAGGCGGGCGAGCATCTCGTCGGGCGTCATCATCATCTTGTCATTCCGGGGCGCGAACGAAGTTGGCGAACCCGGAATCTGGTTCTGGATTCCGGGTCCACGGTTCCGCGGTGTCCCGGAATGACAACGGGTTTGCTAACGGCTATCACGAGCGTGGCATGAACGACAGTACGCAAGACACATGGTGGCAGCGCCTCAAAGGCGGCCTCAAGGAGACCTCCTCCTTGCTCGGCGGCGCCGTGCAGGATCTCGCAAAGCGCAAGCTCGACGCCGCGGCAGTGGAGGAGCTGGAGCACGAGCTGATCCGCGCCGATCTCGGGCCCGAGTTTGCCGCGACAATTGCCGCGGGGTTTGCCGAGGGCCGCTTCAATCAGGAGATCGCGGCGGGTGAACTCAAGGCGCTGCTCGCCCGCGAGATCGAGAAAGTGCTGGCGCCTGTGGCCAGGCCCCTGGAAATCACCGCGCGGCCCTTCGTCGTTCTGGTCGCCGGCGTCAACGGCTCAGGCAAGACCACCACCATCGGCAAGCTTGCGTCAAAGTATCGCGCCGAAGGCAAAAAGGTGATGCTGGTCGCCGGCGATACGTTCCGCGCCGCGGCCATCGACCAACTGAAAATCTGGGGCGAGCGCAGCGGCGCAACCGTCATGGCGCGCGAGCCGGGCGCCGATGCCGCAGGCCTCGCGTTCGACGCGCTCACGGCGGCGAAGACGAACGGCGCCGATATCGTGCTGATCGATACCGCCGGGCGCTTGCAGAACCGTGCCGAGCTCATGGGCGAACTGGAAAAAATAGTGCGCGTGATCCGCAAAGTGGAACCGAGCGCGCCGCACGCGGTGCTGCTGGTGCTCGACGCCACCGTCGGGCAAAACGCGCTCAGCCAGGTCGAGATATTCCAGAAGACCGCGGGCGTCACCGGCCTAGTAATGACAAAGCTCGACGGTTCGGCGCGCGGCGGCATTCTGGTGGCGCTCGCCGCGCGGTTCGGCCTGCCGGTGCATTTCATCGGCGTCGGCGAGAGCGTCGAGGACCTTGCGCCGTTCACCGCGCGGGATTTCGCGCGGGCGGTCGTGGGGCTGGAGAATTAGGAATCGCATGACCGAAACAGAGCCCGAAAAGAAACAACTCGACCCCATTCTCAAGCTAGTGCTCGACATCGGCCCGCTGGTGCTGTTCTTCGCCGCCAATGCGCGTTTCGGCATCTATGTGGCGACGGGCGCGTTCATGGTCGCGGTGCTGGCGGCGCTCGCGGTTTCCTACGCGCTGACGCGGCACATCGCCATCATGCCGGTGGTCACCGCGGTGATCGTGCTGGTGTTCGGCGGGCTCACCCTGGTGCTGCACAACGACCTGTTCATCAAGCTCAAGCCGACCATCATCTATGTGCTGTTCGGCGGCACGCTGCTCGTCGGCCTCGCGCTCGACAAGCCGTTCCTCTCCATCATGTTCGATCAGCTTTTCCATTTGACCGACGAGGGCTGGCGCAAGCTCACCTGGCGCTGGGCGCTGTTCTTTTTCGCGCTGGCGGTGTTGAACGAAATCGTCTGGCGCACACAAACGACCGATTTCTGGGTGGCATTCAAATTGTTCGGCGTGGTGCCGCTGACATTCGTCTTCGGCGCGCTGCAGTATCCTCTGATTATGAAATATCACCCGGACGCGCAGAAGAATTAACGCGCCGCGGCCTTGGCGATTTCCGGCTCCAATACGCCGGCAAAATTCTCGGCGGTGATGGGCCCCACCAGCTTGTAGGAGATGCGGCCGTCGCGCCCGACGACATAAGTTTCCGGCACGCCATAGACGCCCCAATCGATCGAGGTGCGCCCGCTGGAATCGACGCCAACGGCGACGAACGGGTTGCCGTAGCGATTGAGGAAGCGCCGCGCGTTGTCTGTCGAATCCTTGTAATTGATGCCGATCAGCTTGATGCGCGTGTCCTTCGACAGTTTCTCCAGCATCGGCACTTCGTCGGCGCAAGGCACGCACCACGACGCCCAGACATTGACCAGCGTCACCTCGCCGTTAAACGCCGCGCTGTTCAGGCCCGCGACGGTCTTGCCGTCGCGGGCGAGGCCGGCAAGTGGCGGCAGCTCGGTTTTCGGCGCCGGCTGGCCGATCAGCGCCGAGGGAAGCCGCGACGGATCGCCGCTGCCGAGGCGATACAAGAACAAGGCCGCCAACGCCAGGAAGACGGCGAGCGGCGCCAGCAGCAGCACATTGCGCCGCTTGGTCGGAGGATTGTCGGACGCCGTACTCATTTCGTGTCCCGTGCCGAGCGGCGCCTGACGCCGCGTTCTTCCAGATCGCCGAGCAGTCGCCGCTGCGCCGCGTAATCGAGAAGCACCCAGGCGGTCAACGCGGCCACCACGAACAGCGCCAGCGCATAGGCGGCGATGATGAAATCGGCATGTGGCCCGAGATTCATGCGTGTGCTTCCTGCGCCTGCATCATCCGCATCGAGCGCACGCGCCGGCGCAGAATTTCGTTGCGCATGGCGGCGAGCAACAGCGTGACGAACAGCAGCGAAAAGGCAAGCGTCATGATCGCCAGCGGCCAGAGGATCGACGGGTCGATGGTCGAGCCGCCGCTGCGGAAGATCGACTCACCCTGGTGCAGCGTGTTCCACCAATCGACGGAGAACTTGATGATCGGCAGGTTGACCGCGCCGACCAGCGCCAGGATCGCCGCCGCGCGCGCGCCGCGGCCGGGCTCCTCGGCGGTCCAGTAGAGCGCCAGCACGCCGAGATAGAGCAAGCAGCAGCACGAGTTCGGAGGTCAACCGCGCGTCCCACACCCAATAGGTGCCCCAGGTCGGGCGGCCCCAGAGCGAACCGGTGACGAGGCAGACAAAGGTGAAAGCGGCGCCGATCGGGGCTGCCGCCTTCGCCGTCACGTCGGCGAGCGGATGCCGCCACACCAGCGTGCCCAGCGCGGCAATCGTCATCAGCCCCCAGCCCATCATGCCGAGCCAGGCAGCGGGCACGTGCAGGAACATGATCTTCACCGTCGCGCCCTGCTGGTAATCGTCGGGCGCGTTCATCGCGCGATAAAGCCCGATCGGCGAAAAGGATGACCGTCGCCGCCGCAAGCCACGGCAGCACGCGATTGACCAAAGTCAAAAACCGCGTCGGGTTGGCGATGTCGATCACAGGCATTGGCGGTCTCTTATCACATGCATCATTCCAGGCCATGGCGCAGTGCGGCGGCCGCGGCGAACGGCCCGAGCACCAGCGAGCCCAAGGATAACGCACAAAGGATGGTGAAAGGTGGGCCGAACGGCACGCCTTCGGCAATCGCGGCATTGGCCGCGGCGACGCCGAAAATCAGCACCGGCACGGTCAGCGGCAAAACCAGCACCGCCAGCAGCAAGCCGCCGCGGCGCAGCGTCACCGACAGCGCAGCGCCGATCAGCCCGATGAAGGTGAGCGCCGGCGTGCCGGCGAGCAACGTCAGCGCCACGGCGCCCATGGCGCGCAATTCGATATTGAGCAGCAGCCCAAGCACCGGCGCAACGACGACCAGCGGCAGGCAGGTCGTCAGCCAATGCGCGACCGCCTTCACCGCCACCGTCAGTTCCAGCGGCGTGCCGCCGGTCATCAGCAGGTCGAGCGAGCCGTCCTCGTAGTCGGTCGCGAACAGTCGGTCGAGCGCGAGCAGGCTCGCCAGCAGCGCGCCGAGCCAGAGGATCGCCGGACCGATGCGCGCCAGCAACTTGAGGTCGGGGCCGATGGCGAACGGCATCATGGTCACGACGATGAGGAAGAACAGCGCGCCCATCAGCGCCCCGCCGCCGACGCGGACGGCGATGCGCATGTCGCGCATCAGCAAGGCCAAAAGCGCGTTCACGCGCGCCTCCAGTCAAGTGCGCGTTCATGGCGGCCCCAGTTTGAGTTCGCGCGCGCGATCGAGCCCGATCGGCCCATGCGCGGCGGCGATGATCAGCCCGCCGCCGGCAAGATGCGCGTGCATCAATTCGGCAAGGCGGGTCTGCGATGCCGTATCGAGCGCCGAGGTCGGCTCGTCGAGCAGCCACAGCGGCCGTTCGACCGCGAACAGCCGGGCAATCGACAGCCGCCGCCGCTGCCCGGCCGAGAGATAGGCGGCCGGCAGATCGGCGAGGGGGCCGAGCCCGACCGCCTCCAGCGCCGCTCGCCACCGGCTTGCCGGGCCCAAGAAACTCGCTCCAGAAGCCAAGGTTTTCGGCAACGGTCAGCGAGCCCTTCACTGCGTCCTGGTGGCCGAGATAATGCGCCTGCTCGCCGATCGGGCATATCCGCCTCGGCCCCGGACAGCTCGAGCCGCCCGGCTGGAACGCCGCACCAGGCCGGCAATCAGCCGCAGCAGGGAGGATTTGCCGGCCCCGTTGCGGCCGGTGACCATCAGGGCCTCGCCCGCGCCGACGGCAAAGTTCAGCCCTGCGAAAACCTCGCGCCCGCCGCGGTGACAGCCCAGATTCTCGGCCCGAAGCTGCATCAGGCAGCCCGCCGGCTGGCGGCGCATGGCGCCTTTGCGGCCGAAAGTTCCAAAAACTCGTGCATCTTTGCCGACAATGCCCTTAGTATGGCTCCCGCCGCAAAAAGACCTTATAAGCCCCGACCGGCAATGCCACGCAATCTCGTACGCCCACGCGAACCGCATGGTTACAAAAAACGTCGCTTATCCTAGCGATTTTAGCGGTCACTCGCCAATGTCCCCGGCCGGGAATGGAACAGCCGACATGACGTCCCTCGACAGTTTTCGGTGCTGCAAGACCCTTCAGGCAGGGGGGAAGACCTACGCCTATTTCAGCCTGCCGATCGCCGAGAAAAACGGCCTCAAGGGCATCTCGCGTCTGCCGTTCTCGATGAAAGTGCTGCTGGAAAACCTGCTGCGCAACGAAGACGGGCGCACGGTGACCAAGGACGACATCAAGGCGGTCGCCGAATGGCTGAAGACCAAATCCTCCGACCGCGAAATCGCATTCCGCCCGGCGCGCGTGCTGATGCAGGACTTCACCGGCGTGCCGGCGGTGGTCGATCTCGCCGCCATGCGCGACGCCATGGAGCACCTCGGCGGCGACCCGAAGAAGATCAACCCGCTGGTGCCGGTCGATCTGGTCATCGATCATTCCGTCGCCGTCACCTTCTTCGGCAACAATCAGGCCTTCAAGAAGAACGTCGAGGAGGAATACCGGCAAAACCAGGAGCGCTACAAGTTCCTCAAATGGGCGCAGCGCTCGTTCGATAATTTCCGCGTGGTGCCGCCCGGCACCGGCATCTGCCATCAGGTCAATCTCGAATATCTCTCGCGCGTGGTCTGGTCGAAGAAGGACAAGGTGAAGGTCGACGGCAAGGAAGCCTCGCTCACCGTCGCCTATCCGGACACGCTGGTCGGCACCGACTCGCACACCACCATGGTCAACGGCCTCTCCGTGCTCGGCTGGGGCGTCGGCGGCATCGAGGCGGAGGCCTGCATGCTCGGCCAGCCGCTGTCGATGGTGCTGCCCGAAGTGATCGGCTTCAAGCTCACCGGCAAGCTCAAGGAAGGCGTCACCGCCACCGACCTCGTGCTCACCGTCACCGAAATGCTGCGCAAGCGCGGCGTCGTCGGGAAATTCGTCGAATTTTTCGGTCCGGGCCTCACGCATCTGACCATCGCCGACCGCGCCACGCTCGGCAACATGGCGCCCGAATACGGCGCCACCTGCGGCTTCTCGCCGATCGACGACGACACCATCCGCTATCTCAAGGATACCAGCCGTCCGGCCGAGGTGATCGCGCTGGTCGCCGCTTACGCCAAGGCGCAGGGCATGTACCGCGTGAAGACCACGCCCGATCCGATGTTCACCGACGTGCTCAAGCTCGATCTCAACACGGTCGAGCCTTCGCTCGCCGGCCCCAAGCGTCCGCAGGACCGCGTCGCGTTGAAAGACGTGAAAGCGGGTTTTGCCGGTTCGATGGACAAGGAATTCGGCAAGGCGGCCGAGATGAAGAAGCGCGTGCCGGTGGAGGGCCGCAAGCACGATCTCGGCCATGGCGACGTGGTGATCGCGGCGATTACCTCCTGCACCAACACCTCCAATCCGAACGTGATGATCGGCGCCGGGCTGTTGGCGCGCAAGGCGGCGGCGCGCGGGCTCACCGCCAAGCCGTGGGTGAAGACCTCGCTCGCGCCCGGCTCGCAAGTGGTCGGCGAATATCTCGAGCAATCCGGGCTGCAGAAGGACCTCGACAAGATCGGCTTCAATCTGGTCGGCTTCGGCTGCACCACCTGCATCGGCAACTCCGGCCCGCTGCCGGAGGAAATCTCCGAGGCCATCAACAAGAACGACATGGTGGCGGCGGCGGTGCTGTCCGGCAACCGCAATTTCGAAGGCCGCGTCAACGCCGACGTGCGCGCCAATTATCTCGCCTCGCCGCCGCTCGTCGTCGCCTATGCGATCGCCGGCTCGATGCAGATCGACGTCGCCAAAGACCCGCTCGGCATCGACGCAGAAAGGCAAGAAGGTTTTCCTCAAGGACATCTGGCCCTCCAACAAGGAGATCGGCAGCTTCGTCGCCAAGAACGTCACCAAGCAGATCTTCGCCAAGAAATACGCCGACGTTTTCAAGGGCGACGCCAATTGGCGCAAGATCGCGGTCAAGGGCGGCCTGACCTACGAGTGGGACGACCGCTCGACCTACGTGCAGAACCCGCCGTACTTCGAGCACATGGACAAGCGCCAGAGGCCGCTCGAGGACATCGTCGATGCGCGCGTGCTGGCGCTGCTGCTCGAACTCGATCACCACCGACCACATCTCGCCTGCCGGCTCGATCAAGGAATCAAGCCCGGCCGGCGAATATCTGCGCGACCATCAGGTGCGCCCGAAGGACTTCAACCAGTACGGCACGCGCCGCGGCAATCACCAGGTCATGATGCGCGGCACGTTTGCCAATATCCGGATCAAGAACCAGATGGTGCCGGGCGTCGAGGGCGGTGTCACCGTTCACTATCCGGACAAGCAGCGCATGACGATCTACGACGCGGCCATGCGCTACAAGGCTGACCACGTGCCGCTGGTGGTATTCGCCGGCAAGGAATACGGCACCGGCTCATCGCGCGACTGGGCGGCCAAGGGCTCGGTCCTGCTCGGCATCCGCGCCGTGATCACGCAGTCCTTCGAACGCATCCATCGCTCCAACCTGATCGGCATGGGCGTGCTCCCGCTGGTGTTCGAGGAGGGGACGTCCTGGCAGTCCTTGGGGCTAAAGGGCGACGAGCAGGTCACCATTCGCGGCCTGCACGGGGACCTCAAGCCCCACCAGAGGCTGATCGCCGAAATCGTGTCCGGCAACGGCACGCTCAAGCGGGTGCCGCTGATTTGCCGCATCGACACCCTGGATGAGCTCGATTACTTCAAGAATGGCGGCATTTTGCAGTACGTGCTGCGTCATTTGGCTGCCTGAATTAAGGGCTAGCGCCACTCACCACGAAGTGAGTGGCGGGTGATCGGCAGGACGACTTATTAATTCTGGTCGGCAGGCTCGGGGATCGTGGGATCGGCATGAACTATCGCCACATCGCCTTTTCGGCTGCGCTCATCACGCATCGCCTGATGATGCCACCGCCGGCTATCCGCCGGGGAACCGCGCGCGGTCATCGAACTGTTCACCAGCCAGGGCTGCTCGTCCTGCCCGCCCGCCGACAAGGTGCTCAGCGAGCTGGCGCACGATCCGACGCTGCTCACGCTCAGCCTCGCCGTCGATTATTGGGATTATCTGGGCTGGAAGGACACGCTGGCCTTGCACGGCCATTCCAACCGCGAGCGCGCCTATGCCGAAGCGCGCGGCGACCGCGAAGTCTATACGCCGCAGGTCGTGGTCAATGGCATCGTGCATGTGCTGGGCAGCGACAAGGCGGCGATCGAAGACGCGATCGCGCAGACGCGGCGCACCGCCGCGCCCCTGACGCTGCCGGTGACGATGACGGTTGCCGACGGCAAGGTGACGGTGCATGTGCCGGACGCCGAGAGCGAACACCACAACGCCGAGGTCTGGCTCTGCCCGGTCACCGGCAAGGTGACGGTTGCCATCCACCGCGGCGAAAACAACGGCCACACGCTGACCTACACGAATGTCGTGCGCCGCTGGATAAAGCTCGGCGACTGGAGCGGCAAGGCGCAAACCTTCACCATCCCGGTGGCGGATATTGTCGAACGGCGACTTTGCGCTCAAGGATATCGACACCCTGTCGGTGCTGGTGCAAAGCGGCGTCGCCGCCAAGCCCGGCCTGATGCTGGGCGCGGCGAGCGCCAGCCTGCGCTGATTTTTTCCGTCATTCCGGGGCGCGGCTAGCGCGAACCCGAATCCAGAAACACAATCCATGACCTCTGGATCCCGGGTTTGACCGCCTCCGGCGGTCGCCCAGGAATGAGCGTTGGGTACAAAAAAATCGGGCCGGCAATGCCGGCCCGAAGTCTAGGGGATTGAATCGTACGCGGAACTCATTTTGAACTTTACGCGGTACTCAACTGACCCGGCCGGCCGAACCCCGGGGGGCTGGGGGGCTGAGGAATCCGGAGTTCGAACCGGACCGGGCCTTTGAGGCAACGGTGTACTTATCGCCACCCAGCATGACCGGCGCTTGACCGAAATTGGGCGTTATTATGGTTCGATTGACGAGTTCGTGATCGAAACGCCGCTGAATTTGCTGCGTTTTTAGGCGTTTTTTATGCCGACGAAGCCCTTGCCGTGCTGGCCGCCCGGCGCGATCATTAGCGCCAACCAAAAGGAGGCGCCGCATGACGTTCGGTTCCGGCGAAATCGATCCTAGCCAGCCCCAAGGGGGCGGATCCCCGGCGCGAAGCGCCGCCCCCGTCCCCGCACAGTGACCTTCAGCCGCCGCGAACTTAATCGCATTCTGGATCTCTATGGCCGCAAGGTCGCAGCCGGCGAATGGCGCGACTATGCGATCGACTTCCTCAAAGACCGCGCGGTGTTTTCGGTGTTCCGCCGCTCGTCGGAAGTCCCGCTCTACCGCATCGAAAAAAATCCCAGGCTCGGCCGCCGCCAAGGCGCCTTCAGCGTGATTTCGGCAACCGGCCTGATCGTGCGTCGCGGCCATGAGCTCGAGCGCGTGCTGCGCGCGATCGAGCCGCTGTCGCTGGTGGTGAATTAGCGGCTGACTTTCAGTGCAGGTTCGCACCCGGCTCGCCGCCGCTGCGCGGGGGTACGTCGGGTGGCGGTTTGGTCGCTCCCGGTCCCAAGGCGAGCTGCATCATCGGCGTGTCGAGCCAGCGGTCGAATTTCCAGCCGATATTTTTCAGATTGCCGGCGTCGGCAAAGCCGCATGCCTTGTGCACGCCGATCGACGCGGCCTGTTCCGAATCGCCGATCACCGCGATCATCTGCCGGTAACCGAGCGCGGTTGCAGGCTTCGATCAGCTTCACGAGCAGCGCCTTGCCGATGCCGCGGCGTTGCATCTGCGGCGCGATATAGACCGAATCCTCGACGGTGAAGCGATAGGCCGGCCGCGTGCGGTAGAGCGAGGCATAGGCATAGCCGGCGATCGCGCCGTCGATCTCCGCCACGAAATAGGGGAACTTGCCGTCGATGAGCGCCTGCATGCGCTTGCGCATCTCCGCTTCGTCCGGCGGCTCCAGCTCGAAGGACGCGGTGCCGGTTTTGACCGCATGCGCATAGATGCGCGTAATGGCCGGAATATCGGTCATTTTCGCGGGTCGGATGGCAACGGCTCATGGGCGCGAGGCTAGCAAAACAAAACGCCCCGGCACTAGGCCGGGGCGTTTGAGATTCGTTGTTCTAGCCTCGCTTAGCGGCGGTCGCCCATAAAGCGCAGCAGGAACAGGAACAGGTTGATGAAGTCGAGATAGAGCGTCAGCGCGCCCATCACCGCCTTGCGGCCGGAGACGGTGCCGTCATCATTGGCGCTGTACATCTCCTTGATCTTCTGCGTGTCCCAGGCGGTCAGGCCGGCAAAGATCAGCACGCCGATCGCCGAGATGGCGAAGTCGAGCCCGGTGCTCTTGAGGAAGATGTTGACGACCATCGCCAGGATCAGCCCGAACAGGCCCATGATCAGGAACGAACCGATCGGGGAAAGATCGCGCTGCGTGGTGTAGCCGTAGAGGCTGAGCGCGCCGAACGAGGCCGCCGAGATGAAGAAGGTGCGGGTGATCGAGGCGCCGGTGTATTGCAGGAACACGGTCGACAGCATCAGCCCGAGCAATCCGGCATAGAGCATGAACAGGACGAGCGCGGTGCTCGCCTGCAGCTTGTTGATGCGGAAGCTCAGGAAGAAGACGATGCCGAGCGTGCCGAGGAACAGCACGATCGTCAGCGGGCCGCCGAAGATCGCCTGGCCGAACGGCGTCAGCGAAGTGACACGGCCGGCCGCATCGGTCACGACCGCGGCATTGTAAGTCAGCCACGAGACGATGCCGGTCAGGGCGACGCCGGCGGCCATGTAATTGTAAATGCGGATCATGTAGGCGCGCAGGCCCGCATCGATCGCGGTAGCCTGCGCGGCGCCAAAGCCACGGGCCGCTACGTTACGGTCGAAGTCCGACATCGAAGTTTCCTCTCTTTAGTTTCCGGCCTTTCTGGTCACGGGGCGCTCGGGCGGAAGCCTTCGCGCTCGTGCCCTAATTTAGTGTGCCGCTCAGCTCTGCGCCAGATATGGCCCGATGATGGCCGAGCAAGATTGCCGTTTATTAACAGTCAGGTGGCGCCAGCATAGCCGAAAAGCGGAGCATTATCAGGGGGGTGCGGCTGTCATAAACCTACAGATTGCGCAGCACCGGCGCCGGTTTCTGCCCGAGCGCGGCAAAGGTGCCGAGCGAGCCCGAGCGCCACTGTGACCAGCACGGCGCCCAGCGCTGCGGCGACGGCCGGCAGCGGCAGCCAGGTAAAGCGCAAATGCATCAAGTTCGGTGACGATCAGCCAGCCGGCGAGCGAGCCCGACAGCACGCCGAACAAAGCGGTAGCGGCGCCGAGCAGCAGATATTCGAGGGCATAGGCGCCGATCAGCCGCGCGCGCGTCGCGCCCAGCGTCTTCAGGATGACCGCGTCATAGACGCGGCTGCGGTGGCCGGCGGCGAGCGCGCCGCCCAGCACCAAAGCGCCGCCAGCAGCGTGATGCCGCTTGCCGCGTCGATCGCCAGCACCAGATTGGCGACGATCGCGCCGATCGCCTGCAGCGCTTCCTTCACCCGCACGGTGGTGACCATGGGAAACTTGTCGGCGACCGCGCGCAGCACCGCGGCTTCCTCCGCCGGCGTGCCGCCGTCCGCGTAAGTGAGCGTCGCAAGATGCGTCGCCGGCGCGCCGTCGAAGGCGTGCGGCGAATAGACCAGCACGAAATTGATCGCCAGGCTCTGCCAGTCGACCAGGCGCATGTTGGCGATGCGCGCGGTGATGTCGCGGCCGAGCACGTTGACGGTGACCGGGTCGCCGATCTTCAGGCCGAGGCCGTCGGCGATGCGTTTCTCGAACGACAAGCAGCGGCGGCCCGTCGATAGTCGGGTCCCCACCATTGGCCTTCGACCAGACGCGAGCCCTTGGGCAATTCGCCGGTATAGGTGATGCCGCGGTCGCTTTGCAGCACCCAGGCGGCGGCCTCGCTCGGCTTGAGCTTGTCCGACGGGAATGCCCTTGGCGGAGACGATGCGGCCGCGCAGCATCGGCACTTCCGCGAATTTCGCCTGCGGCGCCTGCGCCTTGCACGAAGGTGTCGAAGCGGGTGCTGTCCGCGGCGGGAATGTCGAGGAAATAGAACGACGGCGCCTTTTCCGGCAGCGCCTCGGTGAATTGCTGGCGCAGATTGCCGTCGATCTCGATGACGGTCACCAGCAGGGTGATGCCCAGCCCGAGCGAGAGCACGACCGTCGGCGTCAGCGCGCCGGGGCGGTGGATATTGGCGAGCGCCATGCGCAAGGCGGTCGAGCGCGGGTGCGGCAGGCGCGCGGCGACAAACATCAGCAGGCTGGCGACCAGCCGCAGCACGACAAAGACCGCGGCGGCGGTGCCGACGAAGATCACGGCGACGCGCCGGTCATAGGCGAGCAGCACGGCGAGGGCGGCGAGCAGAGCGACGGCCGCCACCGTTAGCGCGATATAGGGCAGGCGCGGCCAGCGCGGCTGCGGCGCGACTTCGTCGCGGAACAGTTCGCCGACGGGCACGTCATGCGCGCGGCCGAGCGGCCAAAGCGCAAAGGCAAGCGCGGTGAGCAGGCCGTAGAGCAGCGCCAGCGCCAGTTCGTGCGCGTGCAGCGCCGGATCGATCGGCAGCGGGATGATGGCGCGGAACGCCCAAGCGGTGGCGAACGGCAGGATGGCGCCGAGCGCGACGCCGATGACGCCGCCGATCAGGGCGACCAGCATCACCTGCGTGAGATAAATGCCGAACACCCGGGATCCGCTGGCGCCGAGCGTCTTCATGGTGGCGATGACGTCGCGTTTGCGCTCGAGATGGCTTTTCACCGCATTGCCGACGCCGACGCCGCCGACCAGCAGCGCGGTGAGGCCGACGATGGTGAGAAATTGCGTGAAGCGCTCGACCTCGCGCTCGAGCTGCGGCGAGGCGTTGCTGCGGTTGCGGATATCCCAGCCGGCCTGCGGAAATTGTTCACGCGCCTGCGCCGCCACCGAGTGGGCGGCGGCGTCGCTCGCGTCGTTCGCCGGCAGCCGCAAGCGGTAATGCCAATGCACAAGACTGCCGGGCTGCAGCAGGCCGGTGGCGCGCAGGGCTCGCTTCGCTCACCATCAGGCGCGGACCGAAGCCGATGCCGCCGGCGAGCTTGTCCGGCTCGCTCGCGAGCGCGGCGCGCACTTCGAAACTGGCATTGCCGACGGAGACCCGCGCGCCCGGCTTGATGTTTAGTCGCGCCATCAGCGTCGGATCGGCGACGGCGCCATAGATGCCGTCGCTCTCGGCGAGCGCCGCTTGCAGCGAGCCGGCCGGATCGAGCTGTGCTGCGCCGTAGAGCGGATAGGCGCCGTCCACCGCTTTCATTTCCACCAGTGTCGCCTGGCCGTCGTCGCTGCGGGCCATGGCGCGCAGCGTCGCCGCGCTCGACACCGTGCCGTGGCTTTGCAGGAAGGCAAGTTCGTCGGGCTTCGCCTCGCGCTGGATCAGCGTGAACGACAGATCGCCGCCGAGAATGACCTGACCCTGGCGCGCGAGGCCGTCGGCCAGGCTGGCGGCGAGCGAGCCGACGCCGGCAATCGACATGCTGCCGAGCGCGATGCAGGCGATGAAGACGTAGAAGCCGCGCAAGCCCCCGCGCAATTCGCGCAAGGCAAAGCGCAGCGGCAGCCAGACGCCGCTTTCACTGGCATTGGCGACGGCCACGCTCACTTTGTACCCTCGTCGTCGATCCGGCCGGACCGCAGCCGCACCACGCGCTCGCAGCGCGCGGCGAGCGTCTGATCGTGCGTCACCAGCACCAACGTGGTGCCGCGCTGCGCGTGGCCGGCAAACAGCAGCTCGATGATCTGCTTGCCGGTGTCCTCGTCGAGATTTCCGGTCGGCTCGTCGGCGACGAGGATCGCCGGATTGGGCGCCAGCGCGCGGGCGATCGCCACGCGCTGCTGCTCGCCGCCGGACAGCTCGGCCGGATAATGCCGCAACCGCTCGCCAAGCCCGACCGCGGCAAGCTCGGCGCGGGCGCGCTCTTGCGCATCGGCGGTGCCGGCAAGCTCCAGCGGCACCGCGACATTTTCCAGCGCGGTCATGGTCGGGATCAGGTGGAACGACTGGAAGACGATGCCGATATTGCGGCCGCGGAAACGCGCCAGGCGTCCTCGCCGAGCGCGCCCAGATCCTCGCCGGCGACCGTCACCTGGCCGGTGTCGGCGCGCTCGAGCCCGGCCATGACCATCAGCAGCGTCGATTTGCCGGAGCCGGATGGTCCTACCAGGCCAATTGCCTCGCCGCTGCCTATATTCAAGGTCGATGTCCTTGAGGATATGCACGCGGGCGGCGCCCTGCCCGAGCGACAGATTGACCCCGGCCAGAGCTATGGCCGGAGGCGCGGCCGAAGGTGCCTTCATGGGATTTCACCGTACACGATCCCGCTCATATGGGAGAAAACCCTGGCCGTTCCAGCGCCTTGCGGCGCTCGTTGTGTTTGGCCTGTTTTGCGCGCTGGGCGCGGCCCGCGCCGCCGAGCGCCCGGTGAACCTCGTGGTGCTGGGCGATTCGCTCAGTGCCGGCTTCGGGCTGCCGGCCGATGCCGCGTTTCCCGAACGGCTGGAAGCCGCGCTCAAGGATAAAGGCGTCGCCGTGAGCATCACCAATGCCGGCGTCTCCGGCGATACCGCTTCGGGCGGCCTCGGCCGGCTCGACTGGTCGGTGCCGGCCGGCACCGAGGCGGTGATCGTGGAGCTCGGCGCCAATGACGCGCTGCGCGGCATCGACCCGAAGGTGACCAAGGCGGCGCTGGACAAAATTCTGGGCAAACTCGACGCGCGTCACATTGCTGTATTGCTCGCGGGTATGCAGTCGCCGCGCAACATGGGCGCCGATTACGTGAAAGCTTTCGATGCCATCTATCCGGCGCTTGCCTCGACTCATCCGGTCGTCTTTTATCCTTTCTTCCTCGACGGGGTGGCGGCCGACGCGATGCTCAATCAGGCCGACGGCATGCACCCCAATGCGCAGGGGTCGATGTGATCGTGCAGCGTATGCTGCCGCAGGTCGAAGCGCTGATTTCCCGCGTGCGCGCCGCGCGCGGATCTTGACGTGAGACGCCTATGCCGCGTCTGTTCACCGGTCTCGAAATTCCCGCCGATGTCGGCCAGGCGCTGTCGAGCCTGCGCGGCGGTCTGCCGGGCGCGCGCTGGATCGACCCGGAGAACTACCATCTGACGTTGCGCTTCATCGGCGACGTTGACGAGCACATCGCGCAGGAAGTGGCGCTGATGCTGGGGCGGGTGCGGCGCGAGGCGTTCGAGCTGCATTTTGACGGTGTTACCTCGTTCGGCGGCAGGAAACCGCGCGCCGTGGTCGCCGCGGTGCCGCCGGTGCAGCCTTTGCTCGACGTGCAGGCCGAGCAGGAGCGGCTGATGCAGCGCATCGGACTTGAGCCGGAAGGCCGCAAATTCACGCCGCATGTGACGCTGGCGCGGTTGCGCGATGCCTCGAGTTTTGCCGTCGCCGACTATCTTTCGGCGCGCGGCTATTTCCGCACCGCGGCGTTCCGCGTCTCGCAATTCGTTCTGTTTTCCTCGCGCAACTCGGTCGGCGGCGGCCCCTATGTGGTCGAGGCGAGCTATCCGCTGACGACGTGAAGCGAAGCCGTCATCTTGAGGAGCGAGCGAAGCGAGCCTCGGAGGGTGACGGGATCGCTCATACTGGCCGGAACAGCCGCGATTGCTCGTCGAGGATGGCGGTGGCGACGTCATGGCCGTCGGCTACCATCTCGCGCATGAGCGAGAGCGGCGTTGAGCGTGGCGGATCGACTTCGCCGATCACGCTGCCGAAATCGAAACTCAGTTCGGCGTCGAACTTGCGCGCGAGCTGCTGCATGCGCTGGTTCTCGGCAAGACACAGCATCTGCAGCGACTTGATGCCGCGATTGCGGGCGGACAGCAGCGTGCGCTCGAGCAGCACGGTGCCGACGCCGTGGCTCTGCCACGGCTGCTCGACGCTGAAGGCGGCTTCGCCCTCGTGGCGGACTACCGACCCGATAGCGCAGTTCGGCGGCGCCGCGCAGCACGCCGTCGACGAAGAAGCCGTGCACCACTACGCCCAACTCGTTCGCCGTGGCGGCATGCCGGGCGATGAACTCGTCCGCTACGGTGCCGGAAAAACGCCGATAGCGGCTGTCGTGGTCGAGGCGCAGCAGATGGTCGCGATAAGCGTCGGTCTCGTTGATCCACAATTTGCGGATCACGCTGCCGTCGGGAAGTGGCTCGTGGTCATTCATTTTGGTCTCCGCCGTCTTCTTGTGGGGCCCTGAGCCTTTTAAGTTTCCCTCCACCCGGGATCCGCGGGGGCCGCCTGCGAATCGCCGAGGTCACCTTATATGGTGCAATGCAACAAAATAGCGACCCTACAATGGTTTTCGTGGGACCCTCCCCAGCGAAAAGCGCATGGCTAACAAGGGATTAACCAATTTTTGCTGCAATCTTTGCTGCACCTTTTTGCAGCAATCCCGCAGCAATTTTAGGCGGCGGCAGCGGGCTACCTTTGGCCGGTTTACAAGCTGGCGCGGATCACCATAGGTCTTGGCCCGCGGCCGGCACGCCTTTGCACCTCTTTTGACCGGCCAGTGCCCCATGTCCGAGCTCTTCAGCACCAGCTATGCGGCGCTTGTCGCCGCTGGAAAAATCGAAGCCGACCCCGGCCAGGCCTTGCTGGCGGAGCGGCTGGCGGCGCTGGAGCACCGGCTCGAGCAAAACCGGCTGGCGCGAAAATCTTCTTCGCTCGGCTGGCTGTTCAGCCAGCGGCACAGGGGCAACCCCCCGATCAAGGGGCTCTACGTCTTTGGCGACGTTGGCCGCGGCAAGACCCTGCTGATGGACCTTTTCTTCGAGACCAGCGCCGTCCGCCGCAAGCGCCGGGTGCATTTCCACGAATTCATAGCCGATGTGCACGAGCGCGTTTTTGTCTTTCGGCAAGAAAGCAAGCAAGAGATCAAAAACGGCCATTCCGGCCCCGATCCCATCCTGCGAACGGCCGATGCCATCGCCGAGGAGGCCTGGCTGCTCTGTTTCGACGAATTCCACGTGACCGACATTGCCGACGCCATGATTCTTGGCCGGCTGTTCACGCGCCTGTTCGAGCTCGGCATCGTCATGGTGGCGACCTCGAACCTGGCGCCCTCCGAGCTGTACAAGGACGGGCTCAATCGAGCGCTGTTCTTGCCCTTCCTCGCGCTGTTGCAAGAGCATTGCGAAGTCGTGCGGCTCGATGCGCGCGTCGATTTTCGTCTGGAAAAGCTCACCGGCATGCCGACCTGGTACGTCCCCGACGATGCCAAAGCCGGGGCGGCGCTGGATGATGCTTGGCGGCGGCTGGTTGGCGAGCAGCATGGAGCGCCGCATGAACTGATGGTGAAAGGCCATGCCGTGCAGGTGCCGCGCGCGGCCATGGGCGTGGCGCGGTTTTCCTTCGCCGACCTCTGCGGCCGGCCGCTCGGCGCCAGCGATTACCTCAAGATCGCGCACGAATTCCACACCCTTGTTCTCGACCACGTCCCGGTGCTGGGCTACGACCGCCGCAACGAGGCCAAGCGTTTCATCATTCTGATCGACACGCTCTACGACCATGGGGTGAAGCTCGTGGCATCGGCCGCGGCGCAGCCGGACGCGCTCTATCGCGCGGCGCAGGGCTATGAGGCGCAGGAATTCAAGCGCACCGTGTCGCGGCTGATCGAAATGCGTTCGCAGGCCTACCTCGGCCTGCCGCATGGCCCGCGCCCGACCAGCGCGATCGATGCGGCGGGGATCGTCGATACCTGACGCCGCGCGGCGCGCGATCCGAAAAGAGCCGGTCCGTGAAGGTTTTTTTAGTTGCAACAGGCAGGCCAGTGGCCGAAATACGTGTTGGCGACGCCAGCGAATGGACCTGCCGCATGGCCGATTCTGACCCGACATTCGGTACAGTTGCCGACACGGCGGATAAGGCGCTCGCGCCGGACAACGGCGCCGTGCCTACAGGCGACGCGACTTCGGCCGCGCAAGCCGCGGCCGACGCGTTTTCGCTGCGAGATCTGCCGCAAGGAAAAGCCCTCGCGCGACATCAACCGGCTCGACGTCGTGCGGCCGAGCCTGATCGACAGGATCAAGGTCGATTATCCGGACCTGCCGGCCGAAGGCTTTATCTGCAACGAGGACCTCGAGCGCTTCCGCTCACGCTATGTGACGCAGCTGCTCGGTCAGGAGCGCGGCGAACTTACCAAGCTGGAAAAAGACGTGGTGCAAAGTCTCGCTGACCACGAGACGCTGGCCGAAAACATCGAAGCCGAATGGGTAGGGCACCGCACGCTCGGCGAACGGCTGTCGGACCGGCTGGCGAGCTTCGGCGGAAGCTGGACCTTCATCATTATTTTCTTCGTAATTTTGATCGCCTGGATGGCGTTCAACGCGGTGATCATCGAGCAGGAGCGCTTCGATCCCTATCCATATATCCTGCTTAACCTGGTGCTGTCGTGCCTCGCCGCCATTCAGGCGCCGATCATCATGATGAGCCAGAAGCGGCAGGAGGCAAAGGACCGGTTGCGGTCGGAAAACGACTTCCGCGTCAACCTCAAGGCCGAATTGGAAATCCGCCACTTGCACGAAAAGGTCGACCACATTCTCACGCGGCAATGGGAGCGGCTGGCGGAAATCCAGCAGATCCAATTGGAGATGATGCAGGACCCGGCCGCGCGCAAACGCTGACGAAGCAGCGAGCGAAGGGAAATAGACTCTGGACTCGACCGCCTCGCTCTGTTGGTATTATGTACACAAGCGACGCGGCGCCTTTCACGCTCGCGACGTTTGGTTCCTTGTCGCCGCCAGCCGGAGGCGATAACCACAGTTTGCCGGCTCAACTTCTGTCGAGAGTTTTCCCATCATGGCGCGTAACAAGATTGCGTTGATCGGCGCCGGCCAGATCGGCGGCACGCTCGCCCACCTTATCGGTCTCAAGCAGCTCGGCGACGTCGTGATGTTCGACGTCATGGAGGGCATTCCGCAGGGCAAGGCGCTGGATATCGCCGAGTCCTCGCCGGTCAATGATTTCGACGCGAATTTCACCGGCGCCAACACCTATGAGGCAATCGAGGGTGCCGACGTGTGCATCGTCACCGCCGGCGTGCCGCGCAAGCCGGGCATGAGCCGCGACGATCTGCTTGGCATCAATCTGAAGGTGATGGAGCAGGTCGGCTCCGGCATCAAGAAATACGCGCCCGATGCCTTCATCATCTGCATCACCAATCCGCTCGACGCCATGGTTTGGGCGCTGCAGAAATATTGCGGCCTGCCGCAGCAGAAGGTGGTCGGTATGGCCGGCGTGCTCGAACTCGGCGCGCTTCCGCTATTTCCTCGCCGATGAATTCAACGTCTCGGTGGAAGACGTCACCGCCTTCGTGCTCGGCGGCCATGGTGATTCCATGGTGCCGCTGACGCGCTACTCGACCGTCGCCGGCATTCCGGTGCCCGATCTCGTCAAGATGGGCTGGACCACGCACGCGCGCGTCGACGAGATCGTCAAGCGCACCGCGAACGGCGGCGCCGAGATCGTCAACCTGCTGAAAACCGGCTCGGCCTTCTACGCGCCGGCGGCTTCCGCCATCGCCATGGCGGAAAGCTATCTGCTCGACAAGAAGCGCGTATTGCCCTGCGCCGCCTGGCTCAACGGTGAATACGGCATCAAGGATCTGTACGTCGGCGTGCCGGTCGTGATCGGCTCGAAAGGCGTCGAGCGTATCGTCGAAATCGATCTCGGCGGGTCGGAGCGCGACGCGTTCGAGAAATCGGCGGCGACGGTTCAGGGCCTGGTCGAAGCCTGCAAGAAGATCGCGCCCAACATCGGCTAATCCAGCCGGCGGTTTCGTCCCGGAGCTTTGCATGAATATCCACGAATACCAGGCCAAGGCCGTGTTGCGCGAATTCGCCGTGCCGGTGCCGCGCGGCGTATCGGCCTTCTCCGTCGATGAGGCGGTCAAGGGCGCCGAGGCGCTGGGCGGCCCGGTCTGGGTGGTCAAGGCGCAGATCCACGCCGGCGGGCGCGGCAAGGCCGGCGGCGTCAAGGTGGTCAAGTCCATTGAGGACGTAAAAAAAGAGACCGCGCGTATCCTCGGCTCGACGCTGGTGACGCATCAGACCGGCCCGCACGGCAAGAAGGTCAACCGCATCTATGTCGAAGAAGGCTCGGCCATCGACCGTGAATTCTATCTCTCGGCGCTAATCGACCGGGAAACCTCGCGCGTCGCCTTCGTGGTTTCCACCGAAGGCGGCATGGACATCGAGGCGGTGGCGCACGCGACGCCGGAGAAGATCATGACATTTTCCGTCGATCCGGCGACCGGCATCATGCCGCATCACGGCCGCTTGGTGGCGCAGGCGCTCAAGCTCACCGGCGATCTCGCCAAACAGGTGGGCGAGCTGTTGCCGAAGCTCTACGCGGCGTTCACCGGCAAGGACATGAGCCTGCTGGAGATCAATCCGCTGGTCGTCACCAAGGATAACAAGCTCATCTGCCTCGACGCCAAAGTCGGCTTCGATGACAACGCGCTCTATCGCCATGCCGATATCGTGGCGCTGCGCGACTTGAGCGAGGAAGACGAGAAGGAAACCGAGGCGTCGAAATACGATCTCAATTACATCGCGCTCGAAGGTTCGATCGGCTGCATGGTCAACGGCGCTGGCTTGGCCATGGCGACCATGGACATCATCAAGCTCTACGGCATGGCGCCAGCCAACTTCCTCGATGTCGGCGGCTCGGCGACCAAAGAGAAAGTCACCGCCGCGTTCAAGATCATCACCTCCGACCCGAGCGTGAAGGGCATCCTGGTCAATATCTTCGGCGGCATCATGAAATGCGACGTGATCGCCGAGGGCGTGGTCGCGGCGGTGAAGGAAGTTGGCCTGAAGGTGCCGCTGGTGGTCCGTCTTGAAGGCACCAATGTCGAGCTCGGCAAGAAGATCATCAGGGAGTCCGGCCTCAATGTCACTTCCGGCGACGACCTAGACGACGCCGCGCAGAAGATCGTCAAGGCCGTTAAGGAGGCCGCTTAAATGTCGGTCCTCATTGACAAGAACACCAAAGTCATCTGCCAGGGCTTCACCGGCAAGAACGGCACCTTTCACTCGCAGGCTGCCCTCGACTACGGCACCAAGATGGTCGGCGGCACTTCGCCGGGCAAAGGTGGCTCTAGCCATCTCAATCTGCCGGTGTTTGACACCGTCGCCGAAGCCAGGGAAAAAACCGGCTGCGATGCCAGCGTGATCTATGTACCGCCGCCCGGCGCCGGCGACGCGATCTGCGAGGCGATCCAGGCCGAGATCCCGCTGATCGTCTGCATCACCGAAGGCATCCCGGTGATGGACATGGTGAAGGTGAAGCGCGCGCTGTCGGGCTCGAAGTCGCGGCTGATCGGGCCGAACTGCCCGGGTGTGATGACGGCGGGCGAATGCAAGATCGGCATCATGCCGGGCAATATATTCAAACCGGGCAAGGTCGGCATTGTCTCGCGCTCCGGCACGCTCACTTATGAGGCCGTGTTCCAGACGACCCGCGAGGGGCTGGGTCAGACCACCGCGGTCGGCATCGGCGGCGATCCGGTCAAGGGCACCGAATTCATCGCGGTGCTGGAGATGTTTCTCGCCGACCCCAAGACCACCTCGATCGTGATGATCGGCGAGATCGGCGGCTCGGCCGAGGAGGATGCCGCGCAGTTCCTGATCGATGAGGCCAAGCGCGGCCGCAAGAAGCCGATGGTCGGCTTCATCGCCGGGCGCACGGCGCCGCCCGGCCGGCGCATGGGCCATGCCGGCGCCATCATTTCCGGCGGCAAGGGCGACGCGGAGTCCAAAATCGCGGCGATGGAGCAGGCCCGCATCAAGGTGTCGCCGTCGCCGGCAAGGATCGGCAAGACGCTGGTCGAAGTATTGAAATCGTGATTCAATCCTTAGGTCTTTCGTAGACTTACAGGCGTCATAAATAAGGTTAAAACCACCGAGCCGCCGGGCGGCAGCCCGATTACCTTTTTGCTGCCGCAGCCGCGGGGTTCTTCACGCGCCCCGCAAGGATAGACCGCCGATGTCCCGCCAGGATGCCAACGCCGCCTTTGCCCGCACCTCCTTCCTCTACGGCACCAACGCCGCCTACATCGAAGACCTCTACGCCCGCTACGAGAAAGACCCCGCCGCCGTCGACGCGGAATGGCAGGCTTTCTTTCAGGGTCTGAAGGACGACAAGGCCGACGTCGAAAAGAGCGCGCAAGGCGCCTCCTGGAAACTGCCGAACTGGCCGCCGCGCGCCAATGGCGATCTGGTCGCCGCCCTCGACGGCAACTGGGCGGAGACCGAAAAGGCGATCGGCGACAAGATCAAGGCGAAGGCGCAACGCGCAGGCGTGGAGATTTCCGCGTCCGGCGTGACGCAGGCCACGCGCGATTCCATCCACGCGCTGATGCTGATCCGCGCTTACCGCATCCGCGGTCACTTCCATGCCAATCTCGATCCGCTCGGCATTCAGGTGCCGCCGGACGAAGCCGAGCTCGATCCGAAGTCCTACGGTTTTGCGGAAGCCGACCTCGACCGCAAGATTTTCCTCGACATGGTGCTCGGCCTCGAATTCGCGTCGATGCGCGAGATCGTCACCATCCTGCGCCGCACTTACTGCCAGACGCTCGGCGTCGAGTTCATGCACATCTCAAACGCCGCGCAGAAGGGCTGGATCCAGGCACGCATCGAAGGCCGCGACAAGGAGATCAGCTTCACGCGCGAAGGCAAGCGCGCCATCCTCAACAAGCTGGTGGAAGCCGAAGGCTTCGAGAAATTCCTCGACGTCAAATATACCGGTACCAAGCGCTTCGGCCTCGACGGCGGCGAATCGCTGATCCCGGCGCTGGAGCAGATCATCAAGCGCGGCGGCAATCTCGGCGTCCAGGAAATCGTGCTCGGCATGCCGCACCGCGGCCGCCTCAATGTCTTGACCCAGGTGATGGGCAAGCCGCACCGCGCGCTGTTCCATGAATTCAAGGGCGGTTCGTCGACGCCGGACGAGACCGAAGGCTCCGGCGACGTGAAATATCATCTTGGCGCCTCGTCCGACCGCGAGTTCGACGGCAACCGGGTGCACCTGTCGCTCACCGCCAATCCGTCGCATCTGGAAATCGTCGATCCGGTGACGCTCGGAAAATCGCGCGCCAAGCAAGATCAGCACAACGCCACGCCCGAAGACCGCACGATGGTGTTGCCGCTGCTGATGCACGGCGACGCCGCGTTTGCCGGTCAGGGCGTGGTGGCGGAGTGTTTCGGGCTCTCCGATCTGAAAGGCTATCGCACCGGCGGCTCGCTGCACTTCATCGTCAACAACCAGATCGGCTTTACCACCTATCCGCGCTATTCGCGCTCGTCGCCCTATCCATCCGACGTCGCCAAGATGATCGAGGCGCTGATCTTCCACGTCAACGGCGACGATCCGGAAGCGGTGGTTTACGCGGCGAAGGTTGCGACCGAGTACCGCATGAAGTTCCAGCGGCCGGTGGTCATCGACATGTTCTGCTATCGCCGCTTCGGCCATAACGAAGGCGACGAACCGGCGTTTACCCAGCCGCTGATGTACAAGAAGATCCGCTCGCATCCGACCACGCTGGAAATCTACGGCAAACGGCTGACCGCTGAAGGCGTCGTCACCGAGGACGAAGTCGAGAAGATGAAGGCCGGCTGGCGCGCGCATCTCGAATCCGAATTCGAGATTGCCTCCGGCTATAAGCCGAACAAGGCCGACTGGCTCGACGGCCGCTGGTCGGGGCTGAAATCGGCCGGCGAAGTCGAGGACCCGCGCCGCGGCAATACCGGCGTGGCGGTGGAAGAGCTGCGAGAGATCGGGAAGAAGATCACTGCCGTGCCGCAGGACTTCCACGTGCACAAGACCATCCAGCGCTTCCTCGACCACCGCGCCAAGGCGATCGAGACCGGCGAGGGGATCGATTGGTCGACCGCCGAGGCGCTGGCCTTCTGCACGCTGCTGAAAGAGGGCCATCGCGTGCGGCTGTCGGGCCAGGATTCGGAACGCGGCACCTTTTCGCAGCGCCATTCGGTGCTGTTCGAACAGGAAACTGAGGCGCGCTACACGCCGTTCAACAATCTGGGCGGCGAGCAGGGACGCTATGAAGTCTTGAATTCAATGCTCTCAGAAGAGGCAGTCCTCGGCTTCGAATACGGCTATTCGACCGCCGAGCCCAACGCGCTGACGCTGTGGGAAGCCCAGTTCGGCGACTTCGCCAACGGCGCGCAGGTGCTGTTCGACCAGTTCATCTCCTCGGGCGAGCGCAAATGGCTGCGCATGTCGGGCCTCGTCTGCCTGTTGCCCCACGGTTACGAGGGCCAGGGGCCGGAGCATTCCTCTGCCCGGCTCGAGCGCTTCCTGCAGATGTGCGCCGAGGACAACATGCAGGTGGCCAACTGCACGACGCCCGCCAATTACTTCCACATCCTGCGCCGGCAGCTCAAGCGCGAGATCCGCAAGCCGTTGATCCTGATGACGCCGAAAAGCCTGCTGCGCCACAAGCGCGCGGTCTCCCTGATCGACGAATTGGCGACCGGCACCTCGTTCCACCGCCTGCTCTGGGACGACGCGCAACTGCTGGCGAACGAGAAGGTCAAGCTCGTCCCCGACGACCAGATCCGACGCGTCATCATGTGCTCGGGCAAGGTCTATTTCGACCTCTACGAGGAACGCGAGAAGCGCGGCATCGACGACATCTATCTGCTGCGGCTTGAGCAGCTTTATCCGTTCCCGACCAAGGCGCTGGTGCTGGAACTGTCGCGCTTCAAGCAGGCGGAAATGGTCTGGTGCCAGGAGGAGCCGCGCAACCAGGGCGCCTGGTTCTTCGTCGATGTGTTCCTGCAATGGGTGCTCAACCAGATCGGCGCCAAGCACCGGCAAATGCGTTATGCCGGACGCCCGGCGGCGGCCTCCACCGCGGTCGGGCAGATGTCGAAGCATCTTGCCCAGCTCAAGAATTTTCTCGAAGAGGCGCTGGGGTAGAATTCCGTCATCCCGGGGTGGCGACCGCAGGTCGCCCTCGAAGGATGACGGCCACCGTACGGGCTGTCCCCCGTCGAGGCTCGCTTCGCTCGCGCCTCAGTGTGACGATCGAAGAATGAGGCTGAGAATATTATGGCTGACATCCGCGTTCCCACCCTCGGCGAATCCGTCACCGAAGCAACCGTCGGCAAGTGGTTCAAGCAGCCGGGCGACGCGGTGGCCGTGGACGAGCCGCTGGTGGAGCTGGAAACCGACAAGGTGACGCTGGAAGTGCCGGCGCCGGCCGCCGGAGTCTTGTCGGAAATTGCGGCGAAGAATGGCGACACCGTCGGCGTCGGCGCCGTGCTCGGCCAGATCAAGGAAGGCGCGGGCGCCGCCGCCGCCAAACCGGCCGCGCCCGCTGCCGCAAAGCCTGCCGAGCCGCCGAAACCGGCGCCTGCTCCGGCTGTTGCGCCTGCGGCTTCCGCAATGCCAATGCCGCCGTCGGTGCGCAAGCTCGCGGCGGAATGGGGCGTCGATCCGTCCAAGGTGGACGGCTCCGGCATGCGCGGGCAGGTGACCAAGGGCGACATGCTGGCGGCGATCGAACGTGCTGCGGCTGCTCCGACGCCGGTTGCCGCGACCGCGGCGCAGGTGCAGATGCGCGCGCCGTCGCCCGCCGACGATGCTTCGCGCGAAGAGCGCGTGCATATGACGCGCCTGCGCCAGACCATCGCGCGGCGCCTCAAGGACGCGCAGAACACCGCCGCCATGCTCACGACCTACAACGAGGTCGACATGAGCGCGGTGATGAAAATGCGCACCGAATACCGCGACCTGTTCGAGAAGAAGCACGGCGTCAAGCTCGGCTTCATGGGCTTCTTCACCCGCGCCTGCATCCAGGCGCTGAAAGAAATTCCGGAGGTCAATGCCGAGATCGACGGCACCGACCTCGTCTACAAGAATTACTACCACATCGGCATTGCCGTCGGCACCGAGCGCGGGCTCGTCGTCCCCGTCGTGCGCGACGCCGATCAGCTTTCGCTTGCCGGCATCGAGAAGGCCATCAATGCGCTCAGCAAGAAGGCGCGCGACGGCCAGCTCAAGATCGAGGACATGCAGGGCGGCACGTTCACCATTTCCAACGGCGGCGTCTACGGCTCGCTGATGTCGATGCCGATCCTCAATGCGCCGCAATCCGGCATTCTCGGCATGCACAAGATCCAGGAGCGGCCGGTGGCCATCGCCGGCATGGTCGAGATCAGGCCGATGATGTATCTGGCGCTCACCTACGACCATCGCGTGGTCGACGGCCAGGGCGCGGTGACGTTCCTGGTGCGGGTGAAGGAAAACCTGGAAGACCCGGCGCGCATCGTGCTGGATTTGTGAGCGCATGGCCTACGACCTCATCGTCATCGGCACCGGCCCCGGCGGCTATGTCTGCGCCATTCGCGCGGCGCAGCTCGGGCTGAAGACCGCCGTGGTGGAGAAGCGCGCGACCTTCGGCGGCACCTGCCTCAATATCGGCTGCATCCCGTCGAAGGCGCTGCTGCATGCCTCCGAACTGTTCAGCGAAGCCGGCCACGCCTTCGAGAAGATGGGCATCGGCATTTTGCCGCCCCGACTCGATCTGAAAGCAATGATGGCGTTCAAGCAGGAGGGCGTCGACGGCAACGTCAAGGGCGTCGATTTCCTGTTCCGCAAGAACAAAATCGAATCCTTCCACGGCGCCGCCCGTATCGCCGCGCCGGGCAAAATCGAGGTCAAGGGCGACGACGGCAAGAGGCAGATGCTGGAAACGAAATCCATCGTCATCGCCACCGGCTCCGATGTGGCGCGGCTGCGCGGCATCGACATCGACGAAAAGCGCATCGTCTCCTCGACCGGCGCGCTCACGCTCGACAAGGTGCCGGAACGCCTGCTGGTGGTCGGCGCCGGCGTCATCGGGCTCGAGCTTGGCTCGGTGTGGCGGCGGCTCGGCGCCGAGGTGATCGTGGTCGAATTCCTCGACGGCGCGTTGCCCGGCATGGACGGGGAAGTGCGCCGCCAGGCGCAGCGCCTGCTCGAAAAGCAGGGCATGAGTTTCAGGCTGTCGTCGAAAGTCACGGCGGTGGATGCATCCGGCCCGCGGCTCAAGGCGACGATCGAGCCGGCCAAATCTGGAAATTTGGGCGCCGCCGCCGACACCATCGAGGCCGACGTCGTGCTCGTGTCCATCGGCCGCGTGCCCTACACCGAGGGGCTGGGCTTAAAGGAGCTTGGCGTCGCGCTCGACGAGCGCGGCCGCGTCGTTGTGGACAAGCATTATTCCGCCACCATCCCCGGCATCTGGGCAATCGGCGACGTCATCGCCGGGCCGATGCTGGCGCACAAGGCGGAGGACGAAGGCGTCGCCGTCGCCGAAATCCTGGTCGGGCAGGCGGGACACGTGAACTACGACGCCATTCCCAACGTGGTCTACACCTACCCGGAAATCGCCAGCGTCGGGAAATCCGAGGAAGAGCTGAAAGCCGCCGGCGTCGCCTACAATGTCGGCAAGTTTCCCTTCACCGCCAACGCCCGCGCCAAGGTCAACCAGACTACCGAAGGCTTCGTGAAGATATTGGCCGACGCCAAGACCGACCGCGTGCTCGGCGTGCATCTGATCTGCGCCGACGCCGGCAACATGATCGCCGAAGCGGTGCTCGCCATGGAATTCGGCGCTTCCGCCGAGGACATCGCCCGCACCTGCCACGCGCATCCGACGCTGCCCGAAGCGGTGAAGGAAGCGGCGATGGCGGTCGCCAAGCGCGCCATTCATATGTAGCGCCGGCGCGCCGCGCCGATTAATGCGTCAAAAAATGCAGCGCGTGCTGCGCCCACAGGCCGATGCCGGTGAGGGCGAGGCCGATCGTACCGATCGTGACCGACAGCCAGCCGAGCACGACCATTTCGGTGATGGCCTCGGCCGAGGCCATCACGATGCCGATCTGGAACGCGGCGGAAGCAAATTCGTAATTGTGATAACGCGCGAGCGCGAGCTCCCGGCTCTCCTCGGCCTCCTTGGCGCGTTCGCTGACCTGCTTGCGGCCTTCATTGGATTTCGCGTCGTCATCGTAGCGCGCAACAAAAGCCTTCCAGTCGCCGATCGTCTTCGCCAGCCGCGCTTTGACCGCCGGATCGGCGGCGCGGTCCAGCTCGATCTGCATCTGCTCGGCGGCCGTGTTGAGCACGGTCATGCGGATGGTCTTGGCCTGGAAGAACGCCCACAGGTCGTTGGCGGTGACGTTGTCGGTGATTGCCGCGGTCTGCGCGCTCTTGCCCAGCGTCTCGTAAAACGCCAGGAACAGCGCCAGCACGGAAATCAGCAGCGCGATCTTCTTGTTGCCGCCATGCGAGGCGTGCTCGGCATGCTCGGCGTGTTCCATATGCTCGTGTGCGCTCATCGTTCGCCCCGGTTGGATCGCGGCGATGATGCTATGAAATCGCGTTTGGGCGTAAGACTACCAACTGTCATTCCGGGGCGGCCCCAAGGGCCGAACCCGGAATCCAGAGGAAATAACAAGCACGTAAAGTTTTTTCTGGATTCCGGGTTCGCTCACTGCGCTCGCGCCCCGGAATGACCAAAAACTACGCGCGCGGATGCGTGCTGGAATAAACCTCGAGCAGACGCTCGGCGTCGACCGCGGTGTAGATCTGCGTGGTCGAGAGCGAGGCGTGGCCGAGCAGTTCCTGGATGGCGCGCAGGTCGCCGCCGCGCGCTAGCAAATGCGTGGCGAAGGAGTGACGCAGCGCATGCGGCGTCGCCGTGTCGGGCAGGCCGAGCGCGCCGCGAAGCCGTGCCATGGTCAGCTGGATGACGCGCGGGGACAGCGGCCCGCCGCGCGCTCCGGCAAACAGCGGCGCATCCGCTTCAAGATCGAACGGGCAGAGGACGACGTAATCGGCGATCAGTTTCGCCACTTGCGGCAGCAGCGGCACCATGCGCGCCTTGTTGCCCTTGCCGGTGACGGTGATGGCGTCGCTGCCGTTGGCAAATTCCTTGCGCTTGAGGCCGAGCGCTTCGGCGATGCGAAGCCCTGAGCCATAGAGCAGGCCGAGCACGGCGGCATCGCGGGCGATGATCCAGGGATCGCGGACTTCGCCGGCGCGCAATTCGATCTCGGTCAAGCGCCTGGCGGCGCCGGCGGCGATCGGCTTCGGCAGCGTCCGGGCGATTTTCGGCGCGCGCACGGCGGCGAGCGCGCCGACCTTGCCCTTGCCGTTGCGTTCGAGAAAGCGGGCGAAGGAACGGGCGCCTGCCAGCACGCGCATCAGCGAACGGCTGGACAGGCCTTCGCCGCGCCGCGCCGCCATGAAGGCGCGCACGTCCTGTGGCGTCAAGTTGGCGAGTTGTTTCAGTGAAGGCGCGCCGCCCAGATGACGCTTAAGAAAATCGAGGAATTGGCCGGCGTCGCGCGCATAGGCTTCCAGCGTCTTTGGCGACATGCGCTTTTCGGCGCCGAGATAGCCGAGCCAGCGGGCGATTTCGGCGGCAACGTCGGGGGCGATTGTGGTTTGCGACAAGGGCCGTCATCCTTCGAGGCTCGCGGAGTTTATCGTCGGGCCGCGCTTTGCGCGGCAAAGCCGCCGAGCCTCGAAGGATGGCGGCTGCCAAAGGCGTTATTACATTCGCTTCCTTCACCCTTCCTTAAGCAGCCGGAATCGGCCAGACAAACCTCATGGCAACGCACATTGTCGACGTCCTGGTGCCGGTGGCGCTCGACCAGACCTATTCGTACCGGGTGCCGGCCGGAATCGAGCTTGCCCCCGGCGATCTGGTCGCGGTGCCGCTCGGCGCGCGCGGGGAATGCATGGGCGTCGTCTGGGCCGACAACCCGGCGCCCAATCCGCGCCTGCACAACCGCATGAAAGACGTGACGGCCAAGCTCGACGTGCCGCCGCTGAAAAACGAGCTGCGCAGCTTCGTCGACTGGGTCGCCGATTATACGCTCAGCCCGCGCGGCATGGTGCTGCGCATGGCGCTGCGCATGGGCGAGCATCTCGGCCCCGGCCGCGAACGCATCGGCGTGCGCCTCGGCGGGCCCGCCTCCGCAGAGAATGACGCCGGCGCGCGCGCGGGTGCTGCACCTGTTCGCCGATGGGCTGACGCGCGCCAAGGGCGACGCCGCGCGCGAGGCCGGCGTCTCCGCCGGCGTGATCGACGGGCTGATCGACGAGGGCGCGCTCACGACACTCGTGCTGCCGCCGGAGCCGGTGGCGCTGCCGCCCGATGCCGATTTCCGCAAGCCCGATTTCGTCGCTGACGCAGCTTGCCGCGGCGGATGCGCTGCGCACCGTCGTCGATCAGGGCGGCGCCACGGTGACGCTGCTCGACGGCGTCACCGGCTCGGGCAAGACCGAAGTCTATTTCGAGGGGGTGGCGGAAAATATCCGCAAGGGGCGGCAGACGCTGATCCTGATGCCGGAGATCGCGCTCACCGCGCAATCGCTCGACCGCTTCAGCCGAACGCTTCGGCGTCCGCCCCGCGGAATGGCACTCGCAGGTTTCGCCGCGCAAGCGCGCGCGCACCTGGGCGGCGGTGGCGGCGAATGAAGTCCCGGTTGTGGTCGGTGCGCGCTCGGCGTTGTTTCTGCCCTATGCCGATCTCGGTCTGATCATTGTGGATGAAGAGCACGACCCCGCCTACAAGCAGGAAGACGGCGCGCATTATCACGCCCGCGACATGGCGGTGGTGCGCGGGCAGCGTGGCGAAAATTCCGGTGGTGCTGGCCTCAGCGACGCCGTCGGTCGAGTTGGAAGTGAATGCGCGGCGCGGCCGCTACAAGCGCATCCAGTTGCCCGAGCGTTTCGGCGGCCAGCATATGCCGATGATCGAGGCGATCGACATGCGCCGCGAAGGTCCGCCGCGCGGGCGCTTCATCTCGCCGCGGCTCGCCGAAGCGGTGAAGACCGCGCTGGAACGCAAGGAGCAGGCGCTGCTGTTCCTCAATCGCCGTGGCTACGCGCCGCTCACTCTGTGCCGAGCCTGCGGCTTCCGCCTGCAATGCCCGCATTGCGACGCCTGGCTGGTCGATCACCGCTTCAAGCGGCGACTGGTCTGCCATCACTGCGGCTTCGCCATGCCGCCGCCGGCGGAATGCCCGCAGTGCCACGCGACCGAAAGCTTTGCGCCCGATCGGGCCGGGCGTCGAGCGGCTGGAGCACGAAGCGGCCGAACTGTTTCCCGGCAGTCGCATCCTGGTGCTGTCGTCCGATCTCGTCGAATCGATGGAGCGGCTGCAGCAGGAACTCACCGACGTGGCCGAAGGTCGCTTCGACATCGTCATCGGCACGCAGCTCGTGGCCAAGGGCCACCATTTTCCCAAGCTCAATCTGGTCGGCATTGTCGATGCCGATCTGGGCCTCGGCAACGGCGACCCGCGCGCCGGCGAGCGCACCTTCCAATTGCTGCATCAGGTGGTCGGCCGCGCCGGGCGCGAGGAGGGCCGCGGCGTCGGACTTCTGCAAACCCATCAGCCCGAGCATCCGGTGATGAAGGCGCTGATCTCCGGCGACCGCGAGGCGTTCTATTCGAGCGAGATCGCGCTGCGCGAGCAGACCGGCTATCCGCCGTTCGGCCGGCTCGCCGCGCCTCGTAGTCACGGCAAACGAAAAGCACGCGGCGGAAAGCTACGCGCGCAGCCTGGCGCAGGCCGCGCCGCGCGAGGAGGCCGTGCGCGTGCTCGGCCCCGCCGAAGCGCCGGTCGCGGTGGTGCGCGGGCGCCACCGCTTCCGCCTGCTCGTGAAATCGCCGCGCGGCTTCGATCTGTCTGCCTACTTGCGGCAATGGCTCGCCGCCGCACCGAAGACCGCGCGGCAATGTGCGGCTTGAGGTCGACGTCGACCCGCAGAGTTTTTTTTGAAATCTATTCCGGCATTTCGGTGTGCTTGACGTTCGGCTGCAGCAGCACGCAGGCCGCCGCCGCGAAAATCATCACGAAGCCGACGATATCGGGCACGGTCAGCCGCTCGCCGAGAATGAACGCCGAGGCGGTAACGCCGATCACCGGCACCAGAAGCGAGCCGAGCGAGGCCGTGATGGTCGGCAGCCGTCCGACGATCGACCACCAGAGGAAATGCGCGAGGCCAACGCCGAACAAGCCGACGTAAAGAATCGCCAGTGTGGTTTCGCCGCGCAGCGGCCATAAATGCGGATAGCCCTCGAACACGAATGTGCCGGCAGCGATAAACAGAAAACCGAACAGCAATTGCCAGGCGGCGTTGGCCAGCGGCTTGATCGTCGCCTTGACCCATTTCATGTAGACGGTGGCGAAGGCCCAGCTCAGCGCGCAGCCGAGCGAATAGAAGACGAAGGCCGGCAAGCGCCCGGAAAACAGCGGCCATACCAGAATGCCCAAGCCGGTGACACAAAGCGCAAAGGCGACGATGCGGACCGGGGTCAGCTTCTCGCCGAGCACGGCGCGGCTCATCAGCGTCGCCCAGATCGGCATCGAATAGGTGATGATGATGGCGCGCGAGGTGGCGCCGCTGAGTTGCGCAAAGCCGGATAAAATCTGAAACGCGGCGACGTTGAAGAAGCCGGCGACCATGATGTGAATGTATTCGCCGCGCGGCACCTTCAGTGTATTGCCGGTGAGGACGGCCGCGGTGAACAGCGTCGCCGCGCCGATGCCGGAGCCGGCAAAGCGCAAGCCCCACGGCGAGACCTCGCGCAATGCGACCGCCGCGGCAATCCAGTTGAAGCCCCAGGCAAAGGCGAGCAGCACGACCAGGAGCTTGGCCGTGCGCGCGGCATTGGCCTTCAGGACAATTCTCGGCTGGTTATGGGAAGCATGAACCCGGCATTGGCAGAGAGAACACGGGCGCAAGCTATAGCGCAGGCGTGCGGCTTGCGAGGCATGTCAGCGATGCAAATCCGTCGCAATCGCCGCGGGCGGGGCGCCGTCGCGCGACCGGCGATGTTGCACCGCAGTCCCCCCTATGTTAGCTAGCCCCTCGACTTCATGGGGCTTTTCGCGGCTTTGGCAGCGTCCCGAGAAGTCGGAATTCCCTCTTGGATTCCAATAGTTTGCGCCGCCATTCAGCGACGGCGTCCGGCCTGTGAATTTGTGCACTGAAGTAACGAGAAGAGCGTCCAGGTGGCAGGCGAAGACCCCATCATCTCCGGAATGGCCGGACGCTACGCCAGCGCTCTGTTCGAGCTTGCGCTCGAGGACAAGGCGACCGACGCCGTCAGGCAAGATCTCGACCAGTTCGACGCGCTGATCGCCGACAACCCTGATCTGGCGCGGCTGGTGCGCAGCCCGGTGTTCGGCGCCGACGAGCAGCTTGCCGCGCTTGGCGCGATCCTCGACAAGGCCGGCATCACCGGCCTTGCCGCCAATTTCCTGCGCGTCATCACCACCAACCGGCGGCTGTTCGCCGTGCGCGAGATGATCCGCGGCTACCGCGCGCTGCTCGCCCGCCACAAGGGCGAGGTCGTCGCGCAGGTCACCGTCGCCGAGAAGCTCAGCGACGCCAATCTCGGCGCGTTGAAGGACGCGCTCAAATCGGTCACCGGCGGCAAGGACATCGACTTCGACGTCAACATCGACCCGGCCATCATCGGCGGGCTGATCGTCAAGGTCGGCAGCCGCATGGTCGACTCTTCGCTCCGCACCAAACTGAATGCGATCAAGATCGCGATGAAAGAGGCCCGCTGATGGATATCCGCGCCGCAGAAATTTCCGCCATCCTCAAAGAGCAGATCAAGAATTTCGGCCAGGAGGCCGAGGTCTCCGAGGTCGGCCAGGTGCTCTCGGTCGGCGACGGCATCGCCCGCGTCTACGGCCTCGACAACGTGCAGGCCGGCGAGATGGTCGAGTTCGAGAACGGCATGCGCGGCATGGCGCTCAATCTCGAAATCGACAATGTCGGCATCGTCATCTTCGGCAACGACCGCGAGATCAAGGAAGGCCAGACCGTCAAGCGCACCGGCGCGATCGTCGACGTGCCGGTCGGCAAGGGCCTGCTCGGCCGCGTGGTCGATGCGCTCGGCAACCCGATCGACGGCAAAGGCCCGATCAAGGCCGACAAGCGCATGCGCGTCGACATCAAGGCGCCCGGCATCATTCCGCGCAAATCGGTGAACGAGCCGATGGCGACCGGCCTCAAGGCGATCGACGCGCTGATCCCGATCGGCCGCGGCCAGCGCGAGCTGATCATCGGCGACCGGCAGACCGGCAAGACCGCCATCATGCTCGACACCATCCTCAACCAGAAGCCGCTCAACGCGCAGCCCGACGAGAAAATCAAGCTGTACTGCGTCTATGTCGCCGTCGGCCAGAAGCGCTCGACCGTCGCGCAATTCGTCAAGGTGCTGGAGGAGCAAGGCGCGCTCGACTATTCGATCGTGGTGGCCGCGACCGCTTCGGAGCCGGCGCCGATGCAGTACCTGGCGCCGTTCGCCGGCTGCACCATGGGCGAATTCTTCCGCGACAACGGCATGCATGCGGTGATCTTTTACGACGACCTGTCCAAGCAGGCCGTCGCCTACCGGCAGATGTCGCTGCTGCTGCGCCGCCCGCCCGGCCGCGAAGCCTATCCCGGCGACGTGTTCTACCTGCATTCGCGCCTGCTCGAGCGCGCCGCCAAGCTCAACGACGACAACAAGGGCGGCTCGCTCACCGCGCTGCCGGTGATCGAGACGCAGGCGAACGACGTCTCCGCCTACATCCCGACCAACGTGATCTCCATCACCGACGGGCAGATCTTCCTGGAAACCGACCTGTTCTATCAGGGCATCCGCCCGGCGGTGAACGTCGGCCTCTCGGTGTCGCGCGTCGGCTCCGCCGCGCAGACCAAGGCGATGAAGAAGGTCGCCGGCCGCATCAAAGGCGAGCTCGCGCAATACCGCGAAATGGCGGCCTTCGCGCAGTTCGGCTCCGACTTGGACGCCACCACCCAGCGCCTGCTGGCGCGCGGCTCGCGGCTCACCGAGCTGCTCAAGCAGCCGCAGTTCTCGCCGCTGAAGATGGAAGAGCAGGTCGTGCGTGATCTATGCCGGCGTCAACGGCTATCTCGACAAGTTCGAGGTGTCGCGCGTGCGCGATTTCGAGCATGGGCTGCTCACGCTGATGCGCACCAAGCATGCCGATCTGCTCGACTCGATCCGCAAGAGCGGCGATTTGTCCGACGCCGACGCGGGCAAGCTGAAGGACGTGGTCGAGGGCTACGCCAAGACGTTCACCTGACCTTGAAAGCGTGACCCGGCGGGCGACTGATATCGAGATGGCCTCCCTCAAGGACATGCGCGTCCGCATCGCCGCCACCAAGGCGACGCAGAAGATCACCAAGGCCATGCAGATGGTCGCGGCGTCGAAGCTGCGCCGCGCGCAGGCAGCGGCCGAAGCCGCGCGTCCCTATGCGGAGCGCATGAGCAAGGTGCTGGGCTCGATCGCCGCAGGCGTCGCCGGCAGCGACAGCGCGCCCAAGCTGCTCGCCGGCACCGGCAGCGACCAGGTGCATCTGCTGGTGGTCTGCACCGCCGAGCGCGGGTCTATGCGGCCCGTTCAATTCCTCGATCGTGCGGCTGGCGCGCGAGAAGATCAACGCGCTGATCGCCGAAGGCAAAGAAGTGAAAATCCTCTGCGTCGGCCGCAAGGGCTACGACCAGCTTCGCCGCATCTACGGCAAGCTGATCCTCGAAACGATCGAATTGCGCGGCGTGCGCGTAGCTCGGCTTCGAGCAGGGCGAGATGATCGCCAGGAAGATCGTCGCCCTGTTCGACGAAGGCGCCTTCGACGTCGCCACGCTGTTCTTCTCGCGCTTCAACTCGGTGATCGCGCAGATCCCGACGGCGCAGCAGATCATCCCGCCGGTATTCGAAGCCGCCAAGGAGGCGCGGCCCCGCCGCCGCTTATGAATACGAGCCGGAAGAAGAGGAAATCCTCGCCGAGCTGCTGCCGCGGAACCTGTCGGTGCAGGTATTCCGCGCGCTCCTGGAAAATGCCGCCTCCGAGCAGGGCGCGCGCATGAGCGCGATGGACAACGCCACCCGCAACGCCGGCGAAATGATCCGCAAGCAGACGCTCACCTATAACCGCACCCGCCAGGCGATGATCACCAAGGAGCTGATCGAGATCATCTCCGGCGCCGAGGCGCTTTAATTCAACGAGGACGAGACATGGCCACACCGCAAAACGCAACCGGAAGGATCACGCAGGTCATCGGCGCCGTCGTCGACGTGCAATTCGTGGGCCATCTGCCGGCGATCCTCAACGCGCTGGAAACCAAGAACCACGGCAACCGCCTGGTGCTCGAAGTCGCCCAGCATCTGGGCGAGTCGACCGTGCGCACCATCGCCATGGACTCGACCGAAGGCCTGGTGCGCAGCCAGGAGGTCACCGATACCGGCCAGCCGATCGAGGTGCCGGTCGGCGAGGAGACGCTCGGCCGCATCATGAACGTGATCGGCGAGCCGGTCGACGAAGCGGGTCCCGTGAAGACCAAGGAAAAGCGCGCCATCCACCAGAACGCGCCGTCCTACGTCGAGCAAGTCGACGGAGGCGCAGATCCTCATCACCGGCATCAAGGTGGTCGATCTGCTGGCGCCTTACGCCAAGGGCGGCAAGATCGGCCTGTTCGGCGGCGCCGGCGTCGGCAAGACCGTGCTGATCATGGAGCTCATCAACAACGTCGCCAAGGCGCACGGCGGCTATTCGGTGTTCGCCGGCGTCGGCGAGCGCACGCGCGAAGGCAACGACCTCTATCACGAGATGATCGAGTCGGGCGTCAACAAGGACCCGAAGAAGGGTTCGGTCGCCGGCTCCAAATGCGCGCTGGTCTACGGGCAGATGAACGAGCCGCCGGGCGCGCGCGCCCGCGTCGGCCTGAGTCGGGCTGACCGTCGCCGAATATTTCCGCGACCAGGGGCAGGACGTGCTGTTCTTCGTCGACAACATCTTCCGCTTCACGCAGGCAGGCTCCGAAGTTTCGGCGCTGCTCGGCCGCATTCCGTCGGCGGTGGGCTATCAGCCGACGCTCGCCACCGACATGGGCGCGCTGCAGGAGCGCATCACCACCACCACCAAGGGCTCGATCACCTCGGTGCAGGCGATCTACGTGCCGGCCGACGACTTGACCGACCCGGCGCCGGCGACCTCGTTCGCGCATCTCGACGCCACCACCGTGCTGTCGCGCGACATCGCCGCCAAGGGCATCTATCCGGCGGTCGATCCGCTCGATTCGACCTCGCGCATGCTGTCGCCGCTGATCGTCGGCGAGGAGCATTACGCGCGTCGCGCGGCAGGTGCAGCAGATCCTGCAGCGCTACAAGGCGCTGCAGGACATCATCGCCATTCTCGGCATGGACGAGCTGTCGGAAGAGGACAAGACGGCGGTCGCCCGCGCGCGCAAGATCGAGCGCTTCCTGTCGCAGCCGTTCTTCGTCGCCGAAGTGTTCACCGGCTCGCCCGGCAAGCTCGTCGACCTCGCCGACACCATCAAGGGCTTCAAGGGGCTGTGCGAAGGCAAATACGATCATTTGCCGGAGGCCGCCTTCTACATGGTCGGTTCAATCGAAGAGGCGGTGGAGAAGGGCAAGAAACTCGCGGCGGAAGCGGCGTAACGCCATGGCCCGCTCGAACCTCGTGGCGTTTCTGGTGGTCGGGCTGCTGGTCGGCGCGCTCGCCGGCTATGTCACCCGGCCGGAGTCGACCGAGATCAAGTTCGGGCCGGTGAGCATCGAGGTGAAGGGAAACCAGATGGCGCACGACAACGGCCCGCTGACCTCGAGCCAGATGCAGCACATCGCGCTGATCACCTTGATTGGCGGCGCCATCGGATTTGGCCTGGGATTTGCGATGCGCAAGAGCAAAGGTTGAATAAGCGATGGCGACATTCAAATTCGATCTGGTCTCGCCGGAAAAACTGCTGTTCTCCGGCGACGTCGAGCAGGTGGACGTGCCCGGCGCCGAGGGCGATTTCGGCGTGCTGGCGGGACACGCGCCGGCGGTCGCCACGCTGCGGCCGGGCATCCTGACGGTGTACGGAGCGGGCGGCGAGCAGAAGATCGTCGTGCTCGGCGGTTTCGCCGAAGTATCGGCGCAGGGGCTGACCGTGCTCGCCGACGTGGCCGAGTCGGTTGAGGACATCGATCGCGGCATGATCGAAACACGCATCGCCGAAATGGAACGCAGCATCGAGAAGATGGAGCCGGGCACCGCGCTCGATAAGCTGATCACGCGGTTCGATCACTTCAAGACCCTCGACCGCCACCTGACCGGCACGGCGATGCATTAATCCAAGCCCTTTCGTCCCCGCGAAAGCGGTGACCCAGGGCATCAAGCATTGCGTTTGAGAAGAACTGGATTCCCGCTTGCGCGGGAATGGGCGGAGTTTGATTCACGCTATCGCGAACTTCCCGAACTCCTTGACGACCCGCTCGTAGGTCGCCCGCTTGAACGGCACCACCAGGTCCGGCAATTCCTTCATCTCGACCCAGCGCCAGGCGATGAATTCCGGATCGTGGCCCTCGCCGGGATTGACGATGTCGATCTCGCCGTCATCGCCGGTGAAGCGGAAGGCGTACCATTTCTGCTTCTGCCCGCGATATTTGCCGCCCCAGGCCTGGCCGACGATGTCGCGCGGAATGTCATAGGTGAGCCACTCGGCGATTTCGCCGAGCTTTTCCACCGAGCGGATGCTGGTTTCCTCGTAAAGCTCGCGCAGCGCCGCTTTATACGCGTCTTCGTTTTCGTCGATGCCGCCTTGCGGCATCTGCCAGACATGGGTGGCGTCGATGTGCTCCGGTCCGCTCGAGCGCCGGCCGACGAAGACGAGGCCTTCGCGGTTGAGCACCGTCATGCCGGCGCAAGGACGATGGGGCAGCGAGTTCGAAGGGGGGCATATCCATTTCCGCCGTCATGCCCGCGAAGTCGGGCATCCAGTAATCACCGATGGTGCGGTGGTTACTGGATCATCCGCTTTCGCGAATGATGACACAACGAATTTTTTGTAGCGAAAGAAATCAGCTCGACTTCTCTTTCACCGCCACCATGCTGATCGGCACCAGCACAAAGCCGTGCGCTTCCACGCCTTTCGCCCATTGCGCGATGCGCGCGACGGTCGCCGGCAGCGCGTTGGCAATGCCGACGGCGCTGCCGTGTTCCCGCGCCGCCAGTTCCAGTCGCGCCAGCGCCCGGTCGATCTCGACCGGCGTCGGCACCGCGTCGAGCACGATGTCGCTTTTCACGAAGGGGAGGTTTTGGCTGCCGGCGATCTGCTCGGCGACGCTGCGCGCGGAGGCGCCGTCATCGACGTAAATCAGTCCGCGCTTGGCGGTCTCGCGCAGCACCGGCGAAAGCGCCGCTTCCGAAGCGGTAAACCGCGCGCCCATGTAGCCGACGATGCCGACATAGCCGGAGAAGCGGCTCATCAGCCAATGCAGCCGGTCGATGTTCTGATCCGGCGTGAGCGAGGTCAGCAGCGTCTGCGGGCCGGGATCGTTGTTGGGATAGTCGAACGGCTCCATCGGCGCCTGCAGCAGCACCTCGTGCTTCTCCGCGCTGGCGCGCGCGGCAAGCGCGGGCAGATCGGCGCCGTAAGGCGCGATGGCGAAAGTCACCGGCGCCGGCAGCGTGGCGAAGGCGTCGGCGGTGCCGGACGCGCTGATGCCGAGCCCGGCGACGATGATGGCGATGCGCGGCGCGGTCGCGCTTTTCCACCGGCAAGGCGCGCGGATGCGCAAACAGCGCCGACACCCGCTCGCCTTTCGGGCCGACAACGGGGATCGCCCCGTGCCGGGTCTGCTCGGAGAGGTTAGAAGGCACGTCGGCCGGCGTCTTCGCCGACTTGTCGGCGGCATTGCCCGGGATCATGACTTCTTGCGTCTTGCCGCTGGAGCCGTCGATGATGGTGATGGTCTTGCTGCCCGCCGGCGGCGTGACGATCTTGACCGCGACCGCGGCGTCACCAGCCTTTTCATCGGCAGGTCCGTCATAGCGGGCGTGCTGCGCGCCGTCGCTGGCACCGCCGCGCTTGGCGGCCGATGCGTCCGGCATCTTGGTGGCGACGACCGCCAACGGTTCGCCGCCGAGCGGATCGTTGCCGAACACGGCCCAGGCGGCGACGACAAGCGCGAACAGCCCAAGCGCCCCGGCCACGATCTGCGGCAGGGCAGCCGGCAGTTTCAAGCGTAACTTGCCCTTGTCTTGGCCGGGTTTTTGACCGGTTTCCTGGCCGAGGGGGGCGTTCAGTTCATCCGGTGCCACGGGCCAGATCCTCGCGAATCATCCGCTGATTCTAGCACGCGAGGTTATGAAGCCGCCGTTACCGTGGCCCGCAACGAAACGGGGCGGCTTTATGGCCGCCCCGCAGGAACATTCAGCTTTTATGGCGCCGGTCAGTTCGGCACCGGCGCCTTCGGGTTCGGCGGGAACGCCGAATTGACCTGGGTGCCGCGCAACAGGTCCTCCGCCATGGTCAGGGCCTTGTCGTCCTTCTGATCCGGCGGAATATAGGACTGCGAACCGGTCTCTTCCTTACCGGCGTCACCCTTGAGGTGGCCACGCAGCGAGGCTTCGCCCTTGGTCGAAGTGTCGGTCTTGGCCTTGATATCTTCCGGCACGTCCTGCAGCACCTGGATATCGGGCGTGATGCCCTTGGCCTGGATCGAGCGGCCGGAAGGCGTGTAGTAACGGGCCGTCGTCAACCGCAGCGCGCCGTTGCCGGAGCCGAGCGGGATGATGGTCTGCACCGAGCCTTTGCCGAACGAGCGGGTGCCGACCACGGTGACACGCCGGTGGTCCTGCAACGCGCCGGCAACGATTTCCGACGCCGAGGCCGAACCGCCGTTGATCAGCACGATCACCGGTTTGCCGTTGGTGAGGTCGCCCGGTCGCGCGGAGAAGCGCTGCGTCTCCTCGGCGTTGCGGCCGCGGGTGGAGACGATCTCGCCTTTTTGCAGGAACGCATCGGATACCGAGATCGCCTGATCGAGCAACCCGCCCGGATTGTTGCGCAAATCGAGGATGTAGCCCTTGAGCTTGTCTTGGCTGACCTTGGCGCCGATGTCGGTGATCGCTTTCTTCAGGCCGTCGGTGGTCTGCTCGTTGAACTGCGTCATGCGGATATAGCCGACGTCGTCACCCATGACTTCCGAGCGCACCGAGCGCACGCGGATGATGTCGCGGGTGAGCGAAATCTCCAGCGGCTTGTCCACACCCTTGCGCATGACGGTGAGCTTGATCTTGGTGTTCACTGGCCCGCGCATTTTCTCGACCGCCTGGTTGAGCGTCATGCCCTGCACCTGGTCGTCATCGAGCTTGATGATGAGGTCGTTGGCGCGGATGCCGGCCTTGGCGGCGGGCGTCTCGTCGATCGGGGTCACCACCTTGATCAGGCCGTCTTCCATGGTGACCTCGATGCCGAGGCCGCCGAACTCGCCGCGGGTCTGCACCTGCATGTCGCGGAAGCTCTTCGGATCCATGTAGCTCGAATGCGGATCGAGCCCGGCCAGCATGCCGTTGATCGCGGATTCAATCAGCTTGGCGTCGTCCGGCTTCTCGACGTAGTCGGAACGCACGCGCTCGAACACATCGCCGAACAGATTGAGCTGCCGGTAGGTGTCGGCGACCGCCGCCTTGGCGCTGGTGCCGGCGAACATCATGTGCGGCTGGCTGACCAGCAGCGTCATCGCCGCTCCCGCCGCCGCGCCGAGTAGAATGAGTGATGTTTTGCGCATTTTCATCCGCGAACCTTTTCGCCTTCGCCAGCCGCCCACCATGGGCCTGGATCGACGGGTGACCCGTCCTTTCGAAACTCAACGTAGAGTACCGGCTGGCTGGAACCTGTCGCGAGGATGGCAGCGATATGGGAGCCGCTCCCCATCACTGCAACGGGTTCTCCGATCAGTACAAACTGCCCGAGATCGACTGATATCCGATCCATCCCAGCGAGCAGGATATGATACCCGCCGCCAGCATTCAGGATCAAGAGTTGGCCATAAGAACGGAACGGCCCGGCATAAACAACCCAGCCATCGGCGGGCGCCGTCACTTGCGCACCGGCCCGGGTGGCGATGGAAAGACCCTTTTCCGCGCCGCCGAGGCCGTCGGGTGCGCCAAAAGCCTTGATTTTCACCCCATTAACCGGAATCGGAACATGTCCGCGCAGGGACGCGAAAGCAACCGCCGGCGCGAGGCGCCCGGGGTCGCGGAACGCCGATAGCGCCGGGCGGCTGTCGCTGCGGGCCGCCTCGCGCGCAGCCCGAATCGCCGGGTCGAGGCCGGCTTCGAGCTTGGCGATCAAATCTTTGAGATTGTCGACCTGCTTGGCGAGTTCGCCGGCGCGCGTCCGCTCGGCTTCGAGCGCTTTTTCCCGCTCGACCTGCTGGCGCTGCCGCTCGGCGACCAGCGCCGTCGTGCGCATGCGCTCCTCGCCGAGCGACGCAACCTGCTTTTGCAGTTGATTGCGCTCGGCGGTGATCTGCTTGCGCACATTGACGAGTTCGGAAAGATCGTTGGCGAGCGCCTCGACCTGCTGGCGCATTTCCGGCAGCACCGCGCCGAGCAGCATGGCAGTGCGTACGGTTTGCAGCGCGTCCTCGGGCGAGGCGATCAGCGCCGGCGGCGGCCGGTGGCCGATCCGCTGCAGCGCCGCCAGCACTTCGCCGATGACGGCGCGGCGGCCGTCGAGCGATTTGCGGATGCTTGCTTCATTCTCATCGAGCGGCTTGAGCCGCGCTTCGGTCGCCGCGACTTTGCCTTCGAGATCGCGCGAGCGCGCGGCGGTATCGATCAGCTCCTGATTGAGTTTGCGTCGGTCGGCGCCGATCTCCTCGATCTCGCGCTTGAGGCTCGCTTCGGTGTCGGCCGATTGGCGCTGCGCATCGTGGGTCGCCTTGAGTTCCCGGTCGCGCTGCTCGAGATTTGCGGGAATCGCCGGCTGCGCCGGCTTTTCCTGCGCTCCGGCAAGGGTCAAAGGCAACGCCATTCCCAGCCCCGCAACGAGCGCGAAGCGGGAATTGCGATTGAGCCCCCCGAAGCAAATCATCGGGTCCAAGTTACGCCCACCGGTTGCGGCGACAAGGACAATCTGATCGGGACTCATTGCGTCGGGATTAAGACCGACTCTATCATTCCGAGAGGACCCGAAGGGTCGGACCCGGAATCCATACTCCGCAGCGCTGGGGTTATGGATTCCGGGTCCGGCGCTAATGCGCCGTCCCGGAATGACGACCTACGCCCGGTGATAAGGATGCCCGGTGAGGATCGTAGTGGACCGGTAAAGCTGTTCCAGCAGCATGACGCGCACCAGTTGATGCGGCCAGGTGGCGGCACCGAACGACAGTCGCAAATCGGCCTTGGCGGCGAGGCTCACGGAAAGTCCGTCGGCACCGCCGATGACGAACACAACCGCCGGCCGATCGTTGCCGCGCCATTTCGCCAGTTGGCCGGCAAGACTGGCGCTGTCGAGCGCGTCTCCGCGCGCGTCGAGCAGCACCACGGCCGCGTCCGCGGGGATGACATTGGCAAGCGCGATCGATTCCTCGAGCATGCGCTTGCTCGCCTCGCCGGCGCGGCTCTCCCTGATTTCGACGATTTCGACGTCGCGCAGGCCGAGGCTGCGGCCGGTCTGCACCGCGCGTTTGCGGTAGCGCTCGGAAAGCTCGGTTTCCGGCCCTTGCTTGAGCCGTCCGACGGCGGCAACGATGAGGCGCATCGTCAACCTAAAATCATCGGTTGGCCGCGGCCGCACCGCGCCAAATCGAGTTCCCAAGGCCAATTCGCGCTCTTTTTCCCGTGGGCCATGATGAAAAACCGGCCATTTGCAGCGGTATGAGCAATTGATTATACGAAAATCATCCGGGGTGGCGTACTATCTTTTGTCATAAGAACCGACGCCGGTCGGCTCGGTCAGGAAACGTCCAGGAGTATTCCATGAAAAAGGTGTTTGTGCTGCTGAGTGCGGCGTTGGCCGTGCTGGCGATCAATGTCGCGTCCGCCGACGCCCAGATCGTGATCAAGTTCAGCCACGTCGTCGCCAATGACACGCCGAAGGGCAAGGGCGCGTTGAAGTTCAAGGAACTCGCCGAAAAATACACCAACGGCAAGGTGAAGGTCGAAGTCTATCCGAACTCGACCTTGTACAAGGACAAGGAAGAAATCGAGGCGCTACAGCTCGGCTCGGTGCAGATGCTGGCGCCGTCGACCGCGAAATTCGCCCCGCTCGGCGCCAAGGAGTTCGAGGCGCTCGACCTGCCATGGCTGTTCAAGGACGACGAGAACTACGCCAATGCCATGAAGGGTCCGGTCGGCAAATGGCTGTTCAAGAAACTGGAGAGCAAGGGCATCACCGGCCTTGCTTACTGGGATAACGGCTTCCACATGGTGTCGGCAAACCGTCCGTTGCTGAATGCCGGCGGATTTCCAGGGTCTCAAGATGCGTATCTCGGGGTCGAAAATCGCCGACCAATACTTCCGCAATGTCGGCGCGATTCCGCAGATCTTGGCCTTCTCGGAAGTCTATCAGGCGTTACAAACCGGCGTGGTGGACGGCTGCGAGAACACCGCATCAAACTATCTGACGCAGAAGTTCCACGAAGTGCAGAAGCACATCACAGTCTCCTATCACGCGCACCTGCAATACGCGGTGATCGTGAATACAAAATTCTGGAATGGGTTGCCGGCCGACATTCGCACTCAGCTCGACAAGGCGATGGATGAAGCGACCGACTACACGAACTCGATTGCGCGCAAGGAAAACGAAGACGCGCTCGCGGCCATCAAGGCTTCGGGCAAGACAACGCTGCATTACCTCACCGACGACCAGCGCAAGGCTTGGCAAGCCGCCATGCGGCCGACCTATGCTTGGGCCAAAGGACGCGTGGGACAAGAAGTTCTCGACCTTATATCAAAGGAACTCGACATCAAGATGAACTGACGACAGGTCTATCCAACAAAAATAAGAAAAACGGCCGGGAGTGATTGTACTCCCGGTCGTTTTCAAAACTCTGGGGGGTTCCTTTGCTCAAGACGCTCAACCGGGCGTTGGACTATTTGGAAGAGTGGATTATCGCCACGCTGATCGCTGCAGCGACGGCGCTCATCTTCGTCGCGGTGCTGCATCGATACGGGACCGGCTTATCAATCGGGGTGTCCAAGTGGGCTGACGCTCATGGCGTACCGGTCGTGCCTGTTATTTTCAAAGACATTTATCTGTGGCTCGCCGCGCTCGATCTGTCGTGGGCGCAGGAACTTTGCATCTTCATGTTCATCTGGATGGCGAAGTTTGGCGCCGCCTATGGTGTGCGCACCGGTATCCATGTCGGCGTCGACGTGCTGGTCAACCTGCTGCCGCCGAAATCGCGCAGGCACGTGATCCTGTTCGCGATCGCATGTGGCGCATTATTCACCGGGACGATTGCGACCTTCGGCGCCACCTTCGTCGGCGAAATGTTCAAGACCGGCCAGCAGTCATCCGACCTCGAATGGCCAATGTGGGCGATCTACTCCGCAATTCCCCTCGGCTCCGGTTTGATGTCCTTCCGCTTCCTGCAGGTGGCGTGGTCGTACTATTGGACTGGCGAACTGCCGCATCACAGCGAAGCGAAGGTCGAGGGTGTCGCGGCGACCGAAACGCTGGCGCTGCATCCTTCGACCAGTCCGCATGGTGAGGTCCCCAACCGCTGGTCGAACCCGCTCGCTTTCACTTTGATACTTGCCCCGATTTTCATCTTGGCAATATGCGTCGCACACAAGACCGGCGTCATTGTGCTGCCGCAGTCGGTGCGGGCGCTCACGATCTTTGTATTGCTAATTGCATTCATGGTCACCGGCGTACCGGTGTCGATCGCGCTCGGCCTCACCGTGCTGACATTCCTGTTCATCCTTACCGACGTGCCGATCGAGGCGGTGTCGATGAAGCTGTTCACGGGTCTCGAAAGCTTCGAGATCATGGCGATCCCGTTCTTCATCCTGGCCGGCAATTTCCTTAGCCATGGCGGCGTCGCGCGCCGCATGATCGATTTCGCCGTCGTCGCTGATCGGCCATTGGCACGGCGGCCTCGGACTTGCCGGCATCGTCGCCTGCGCGATGTTCGCGTTAGTGTGCGGCTCGAGCGTCGCCACCGTCGCCGCCATCGGCGCCATCGTGCTGCCAGAGATGGTGCGGCACGGCTATCCGATGCGGTTCGGCGCCGGCATCATCACGGTTGCCGGGTCGCTCGGAATCCTGATGCTGCCGTCGATCCCCAAGATCGTCTACGCGGTCTCCACCAATACCTCGATCGGCGCGCTGTTCGTCGCCGGGTTGCTGCCCGGCTCTCTGCTGACGGCCATGCTCTGCGTGGTGACTTGGTATATCGCCAAGCGGCGAAACTATCCGCGCATGGAAAAAGCAAGCTGGGCGCAGACCGCGCACGCGTTTCGCGAAAGCGTCTGGGGCCTGATGCTGGTCGTCATCATCATCGGCGGCATTTACAGCGGCTTGTTCACCGCGACAGAGGCTGCCGCAATGGCCGCCGTCTATTCCTTCTTCATCGCCGTCTTCGTCTACAAGGCGATCAAGTTCGTCGACGTGCCCCGCGTGCTGCTGCGTGCCGCCAATACCAGCGCGATGCTGCTCTACATCATCACCAACGCGGTGTTGTTTTCCTTCGTGTTGTCGAACGAAAACATTCCCTCCGCGTTGGCCGATTGGATCACCGCGCAGAATCTCGGTTGGTTCGGATTCCTGCTGCTGGTCAACGTATTGCTGATTGTGGCCGGAAATTTCATGGAGCCGAATTCGATCATCCTGATCATGGCGCCGATCCTTGCTCCGGCCGCCAAGCGCCTCGGCATCGATCTTGTTCATTTCGGTATCGTTATCGACGTCAACATGGAGGTTGGTCTGTGCCATCCGCCGGTCGGTCTTAATCTCTATGTCGCCTCGATGATTGCCGGCATGCGTATTACCGACCTCGCGGTGGCGGTGTGGCCGTGGCTAGTGACTATGCTGGTGTTCCTGGTGATCGTGACGTATTGGCCGGAGCTCACGCTGTTCTTGCCGCGTCTGCTCGGCATGAACTGAGCGGCGCGGCTTTCGCTCATGCGATCGCCGCGTCGGCGCACCTACGTCGACATTGCGCCGCTCGTCAATCACCCAGCGCACTAGCTTCTTCGCGCCGACCACATCTTTTCCAGCTTGTAGAATTCGCGCGGTTCCGGCCGGAACACGTGGACAATGACATCGCCGGCGTCGATCAGTACCCAGTCGGCCTGACGCATGCCCTCGACGCGCACGCCATGCACGTTGGCCGTCTTGAGGTCCTTGACCACGCGGTCGGCAACGGCGCCGACGTGGCGCTGCGACCTACCTGTGGTCACGACCATGTAATCGCAGATGGAGGATTTGCCGGTGAGATCAATGGTGACGCTGTCCTCGGCTTTGGCGTCGTCGAGACACGCGAGGACAAGACGGAGCGTCTCCTTGGCGTCGGGGCGCTGGGAGACGGGTTCGGGCGCGCGACGCGAAGCCCGAGAGAGTGCAGGTGTGATCAGAGGGTGTTATCCTTTCCGTTCTTTGCACTCGCCCCGGTTCGCCCGGGGTTCTGCCTCAAGATAGCTATTTCGTCCGTTTCTTTCCAGTTTTGCGCCTGCGCGTTTTGGCTGTCCTGTTCTTCTTTTTGTTTCGGCTTATTCCGCGCTTTTTCGTCGCTTGTTTGGGTTTGCTCGCCTTGTTCTTCGACTTGTTCTTGCTCTTCTTGCCGGGCTTTTTGCCGGACGTTCCCCGCAAGGCGCGCAGCGCCGTCGACGACAATGGCGACTTTAGCCCATGCAAAAAGGCCCAGGCCGGCGGCTTGCGGAAGGGCAGGGTGGCGGCGTCGTGTTCGGGGATGCGGGCGGCGCCCAGCGCCTGTCCGGCGGGGCTGGCGGCAGCATAAAGGCTCGGGCCCAGGCGATCGACCACCACAAGGGGCACCAGCTTCGCTATTCCGCGCCACCTCTGCCAGCGGTGAAAACTCCGCAAATTGTCGGCGCCCATGATCCAGACGAAATGCACGCCGGGACACCGGGCGACGAGCCATTTTATCGTATTGTAAGTATATCGCGTATTAATGACGGCTTCGAGACCGGTCACATCGATGCGCGGGTGCCCGGTCAAAGCCCGGGCGGCGGCGATCCGCGCCTGCAAAGGGCCAAGCCCGCTGGTGTTTTTCAGCGGATTGCCCGGAGTGACCAGCCACCAGACCCGGTCGAGCTTGAGCCGCTTCATCGCCAGCAGGCTGGCGGCCAGATGCGCTTCGTGCGGCGGATCGAAAGTGCCGCCAAACAAGCCGATCCTCATGCCGGGCGCGTGGGGCGGAAGAATGCGCTCGGGGAGGGCGCGTTTTTGCTTTGTCACGGGCGGATCTGACCGCTTCCACGGATGCGGTATTTGAAGGTGGTGAGCTGCTCGACGCCGACGGGCCCGCGCGCATGCAGGCGCCCGGTGGCGATGCCGATCTCGGCGCCGAAGCCGAACTCGCCGCCGTCGGCGAATTGCGTCGAAGCGTTGTGCAGCACGATCGCCGAATCGACCTGCGCCAAGAACTTCTCCGCCGCGGCCTTGTCATCGGTGACGATGGCGTCGGTGTGATGCGAGCCGTAGCGCTCGATGTGGGCGATGGCCGCGTCGATGCCGTCGACCGTCTTCACGGCGATGATGGCGTCGAGATATTCGGTGCCCCAGTCTTCGTCGGCCGCGGGCTTGACGCGCTTGTCGACGTTTTGCGTCGCCTTGTCGCCGCGCACCTCGCATTTGGCGTCGAGCAGCATCTCGACGAGCGGTTTGAGCAATGTCGCGCTGCCTGCGCGATCGACCAGCAGCGTTTCCGCCGCGCCGCAGACGCCGGTGCGCCGCATCTTGGCGTTGAGCACGATTTTCTTCGCCATGTCGAGCGAAGCTCCCTTGTCGATATAGACGTGGCAGACGCCTTCGAGATGCGCGAATACAGGCACGCGCGCTTCCGCCTGCACGCGGGCGACCAGGCCCTTGCCGCCGCGCGGCACGATAACGTCGATGGCGCCATCAAGCCCGGTGAGCATCTGTCCGACTGCGGCGCGATCGCGCGTCGGCACCAGCTGGATTGCCGCTTCCGGCAGTCCGGCCTCGCGCAGACCTTGGCCGAGGGCAGCGACGATGGCGCGGCTTGTGCGCAGGCTGTCGGAGCCGCCGCGCAGGATCGCCGCGTTGCCGGATTTCAGGGTGAGCGCGCCGGCGTCCGCCGTTACGTTCGGCCGGCTTTCATAGACGATGCCGATGACGCCGAGCGGCACACGCACGCGCTCGATGGTCATGCCGTTCGGCCGCGTCCAGGATTCAGTGACAGCTCCGACCGGGTCCTTGAGCGCCGCAACCGCATCGATTGCCGCGGCGATCGCCTCGACGCGCTTGGCATCGAGTGTGAGCCGGTCGAGAAAAGCGCCGGTCATGCCGGAGGCGCGCGCCTCGGCGATATCCTCGGCATTGGCGGCGAGGATGCGCGCCGATTGAGCCCGCACCGCCTTTGCCATGGCCGTGAGCGCCCGATCTTTCTGAGCTGTTGGGGCGAGCGCCAAAGTGCGGGCAGCGGCTCTCGCCGCCTGACCGATTTCACCCATGAGAGCGGCGATTTCGCCTGTCCCATTAATACGTTTCAGCGGTGCACTCATCGCGGAAAAGCCTGTCAAAACCCCACCTTAGGGGTGGTTCCTACCACGTCGGACGGCGTCCGGCGAGGTCGCCGGATTGTGGGGATAGCGTGGATAACCACAGAAACGCGCGAACCGGTCAATTGACCTACACATTGGGAAGGCAGTGTCGGGCAACCTCTAAAGGAGGGTGTTATGGCGTATCGCTCCAACCGCCTGCCCAGCCGGTTTCCGATCGGGACCAAGCTGGTGATTGAAGGACCGCGCGGCGCCGAGGGTCAGGTGCCGGTCTACAGCCGGTATCTTGAATTCCCCGACGGGACGCTTCTGGCGCTGCCCTCGCGCGCGGCGCCGCCGAAGCCCGGCCAGCCCCGCCGCAATCGCCGGCCGCGCTCGCACCGCCACTGAGCGTCTTGGGCGCTATTCGCCGCCGAGCACGAGATCGTCGCGGTGGATCATCTCGGTGCGGCCGGCAAAGCCAAGGATGCCTTGCACGTCGGCCGAGGAACGGCCCTTGATCTTGTCGGCGTCGTCGGCGTCATAGGCGATGAGCCCGCGGCCGATCTCTGCGCCGTCCGGCCCGCGCACCACTACAGCGTCGCCGCGCCCGAAGCCGCCTTCGATTCTTGTCACACCAGCCGGCAGCAGGCTCTTTCCCGAGCGCAGCGCGCGCACCGCGCCGGCGTCGATCACCAGCGCGCCGCGCGGCTCCAGCGAACCGGCGATCCATTTTTTCCGCGCCGTCACCGGATTGGCCGGCGTCAGGAACCAGGTGCAAGCAGCGCCCTTGGCGACGGCGTCGAGCGGATGCGGGACGCGCCCGGAGGCGATCAGCATATGGGTGCCGGCACTGATCGAGATCTTGCCGGCCTCGATCTTGGTGCGCATGCCGCCGCGCGATAGCTCGGAGCCGGAGGCGCCCGCCATCGCCTCGATCTCCGGCGTGATGCGGGTAACAAGCGGCACGCGCTTGGCGCCGCCATGCGCCGGCGGCTTGTCGTAGAGTCCGTCGACGTCGGAGAGCAGCACCAGCAAGTCGGCGCTCATCATGGTGGCGACGCGCGCGGCGAGACGGTCGTTGTCGCCGTAGCGGATTTCGCTCGTCGCCACCGTGTCGTTCTCGTTGATCACCGGCACACTCTTCCATTCGAGCAGCTTGTCGATGGTCTCGCGCGCGTTGAGGTAGCGGCGGCGCTCTTCCGTGTCGCCGAGCGTGAGCAGCACCTGACCGGCGGCGAGGCCGCGCGCCCCGAGCGCCTCCGACCAGGCCCGCGCCAGCGCAATCTGCCCGACCGCCGCGGCGGCCTGCGCTTCTTCGAGCCGCAGTGCACCGGCTGGCAATTTGAGCACCGCGCGGCCGAGCGCGATGGCGCCGGACGACACCACCAGGATGTCGCGCTTGTCCTTGTGCAGGCTGGCGATGTCTGCGGCGAGGCTCGCCAGCCACTCGTGCTTGAGCTTGCCGGCGGCGGAATCCACCAGCAGCGCCGAGCCGACTTTGACGACGATGCGGCGGAAGGAGGTGAGCGACGGCGTTTTCGGCATGGTCCCGGCGGGGTTAAAGGGCGCCGGGGGTTTAGCATGCACCCATTGGCTATCTCAAATTTATGCGAAACGCCGATCCGGCGCGTGCTATCGTGTCCGTGAATTGGCTAGTTTTCGGGAGCACAAGATGAGCGGTCTGCGCGCGCAAGGTTCCGACCTCGTCGGCACCCATCAGGCGGCTATAGCCGGCGACATCAGCAGCCAGAATAGCCGCTAATCTGCGTTCGACGCGCTCGTACTTTGCCAAGGGTGCGGCCTTCAACAATTAGTTCCGACGTAACCGACCCTATCAAGCACGACGCTGCACGACCGCCGGCACGAATCATTAATTTTGCGCGATCTTTTGGACCCTCGGCGATAACTTGTGTTTGGCAGCCATCGTCTGCGCGGCTGCGTCCTTGCGTCCCGGCGCCGCCGGCGGCAGCGGAATTTGCTCGGGACCGTTCCACGCCAGCAGGCCGGCGGCCTCCTGACAAGGGGCGTGGCGCGGCAATTTCAGTTCCGGGCTGCCGGCATCGGCGACGGTCCACATTTCGGGCGCTCGGCCGGTGATGGTCTTGACGTAGCCTTGCGTCTCTTCCGGCAGGTCGCTCCTGTTCGCCAGCCAATCCTGGATGCGCTTGGGGCCGGCATTGTAAGCGGCGGCGGCGAGACCGAGATTGCCGAATTGCTGCGTCAGATTGCGCAGCAGCTGCGCCGCGGCAGGAATCGCCTGCAACGGATCGAACGGATCATCGAGGCCGACGCGCGCCGCGGTCTGCGGCATGAATTGCGCGATGCCCTGCGCGCCGGCGGAGCTTACCGCGTCGGGCCGGAAGCGGCTTTCCGCAAACAGCAGATGAATGAAGAACGGCACCGGCACGCCGTTGCTGCGCGCGGCTCTCGCCAGTACATCGCAGATTTCAGCGCTGGTGCGCGCGACGATGGGCATGCCGGTCGATGAAAGCGACGCCGCGTGCGGCGGGGGCGGGCCGAAATCCGCGCGTTCGACGTTTGCCGCGTCGGCGTCGAGCGGCAGTTCGCTGTCGATGCTCTCCGGCCGGCTCTGCGACTTGTCGCGGATGGTGACGCCGCCGTCCGTCGTGCTTGCCTCGGCGACGGAGATTTTACCGATCGCGGTAATGCCTGAGAAACTGTCCGGCAACAAAGCCGGGTTGAGAGTCATCGCGCCCGGCAGGATCAGCAAGCACAGGCAAGCGGGCACGAACAGATGCCGCATTCGTATCGTCCTCGACGCTTGGGCCGGACGGCGAAAAATCGCCGCCGCGACGGTGTTGATGGAAAAGGAGGAAGCCCCCTCGTTCGCGCGCGCACCGCAGCCGGATACCTGCGGCGGACATGAAGATGCCACGCCGTCGCCGCGGTTCCATCGGCGAAGCAACCTCATAGTTACGGAATGGTGCGTATAATTGGACGATTTTGCGCGGGTGCGCTTTTACCAAGGCGCGCATGCAATCGGCGGCGTCCGCGCCAATTACGCGCGCTTGAACTTGCTCAATCGCGCCGCCTTGTCGGCATTCGCCGCGCCCGGCGGCATGCGCCCGGCGAGGATTTCCTTCGTCTGATTGACCGTGTCGAAGGCCTGGTGCTCGGCAGCATCGGGAGTAAGTCCGGCGGTGTGCGGCGTGGCAATCACGTCCGAGCGGCGGGCGAGCGCAAGCGATGGCTTCTGGTCTTGCGCGCGGCCGACATCCATTGCCGCCCCGGCGATGCGCTTGCCATCGAGCGCCGCAGCGAGCGCCGCCTCGTCCACCAGATTGCCGCGCGACAGATTGATGAAATAGGCCGACGGCTTCATTTTCGAAAATGCCGCGGCGTTCATCAGGTTCTCGGTCTTCTCGTTGGCGATTGCCAAACAGATGACGAAATCGGAATGCGCCAGCAACTCGGCAAACTCGACCTGTTTCACGCCAGGTACCTTGACTTTTTTGAACGGGTCGGAGACGAAGGCCGTCATGCCCAGCGCCACGCAGACGGGCGCCAGGTATTCGCCGATCACGCCGTACCCGATGATACCGACGCTCGCGCCTTTGAGCTGGCGGCCCATGCGCGGCTCCGGGTCCTTGCCGGCGTGATAAATGGAAGCGGCTTCGGTGACATGGCGGCCGCAGTCGATCATGAAGCCGATCGCCATTTCCGCGACCGAAGCAATGAAGCCGGGTGTTGCGTGGGTGACGAGAATCCCCCTGGCGCTCGCCGCCGCCACGTCGATGTTGCGGATATCGACCGCGACGCGCAGGAAGGCGGCCAGTTCGGGTGGCGCGGCGGCAAAGAATTCGGCCGGTCCCGGCGTCTGCCGGTCGGTGACGACGATGTCACAGCCGCGCGCAGCCTCAAGCAGCGCCTTGGCGTCGAGCACCTTGCCGGTGGCGTTGAGCTTGACCTCGCCCAGCTTGCGCAATGCGGCGAGTGCGCGTTCCCCGTAGTAGTTCTGCAGCATGTCGGGGATATGCGTGAGTAAAATCGTCGGCAAGGCTTGGTTCCCGGTCGTTTGAGGGTTGTTCAGCGTGTCTAGCACGCCGGTCTTGCCTTCGTCATCGTCGGCGCCGAAAATCCGCGGGAACCCTCATCCGCAGCCCACGTTATGGTTGCGGGTGGCACGATCGGGACCCTGTGATGTCGTTTTTGATCTATTTTGTCGTGGCGATTGTCACCTTGTTTAGCGTTCTGTTCGAAATGAACGTTCTCGTTGAGCCGGCGCCCAAGATGCAGCACGCCGTCGCCACCGCGAGCAAGCCGGTCCAATCGACGACGCAGCAGAAATCCGTCGTGATGGCGACCGACGCCCGCGCCAGCAATCCGGCGCCGGCCGGTCAAACGGCGACGGCGGAATTGCCGCAGATAGCGGCCTCCAACAAATGCGACGTCACCGTCTGCGCGGCCACCTATCACAGCTTTCGCGCATCGGATTGCACCTATCAGCCGGACGAAGGGCCGCGGCAGTTTTGCGACAAGGGCGTGCCCAGCGATCCAGCGACCGCGGCCGCGGTGCTCAATGCGCATGCCGATGCCGGCGGCGCGTCCTCATCGCCGGCGCAATGCAACGTCAGCGCCTGCGAGCAGGCCTACGTGTCGTTCAGCAAGGCGGACTGCACCTATCAGCCGTTCGACGGCCCGCGCCAGATTTGCAAGAAATAATGGCGTGTTCGCTCAGGCGGCCGGCTGTTGGTGGGCGCGCTTGAGCGCCGCGATGTCGAGCTTCTTCATTTTCATCAGCGCAGTCATGATGCGCTGCGATTTCTCCGAACTCGTGATCCGCCAGCAGATCGGGCAGGATCGCGGGCAGGACCTGCCAGGAAAGTCCGTATTTGTCATTCAGCCAGCAGCAGGAGCCTTCTTCGCCGCCGCGGCTCAGGCCACAGTAATAATCGATCTCCTCCTGGGTCTCGCAACTGACCTGGAACGAGACGGCCTCGCTGAACTTGAATTGCAGGCCGCCGTTGAGTGCGAGGAAATTCTGCCCGGCGATCTCGAATTCCACAGTCAGCACGGACCCGTGCTCCTTGCCGTGGATTTCCTTGCCGGCCTTGCTGTAGCGGTTGACGCGCTTGATGCGGCCGTCCCGGAACACCGAGACGTAGAAGTTCGCCGCCGCTTCGGCTTGCGTGTCGAACCACAGGCAGGGTGAAATTTTCTGTCCGGCGAGCTGCATGGGAATGCCCTTTATCGTGAGCGCCGCGCCTATTTGGCAGTCGCCAGATAGGCTTCGAGTTGTTGCATGGTGCCGCCCCAGCCCTGCGTCATGCTGTCGCGTCCTACGTCAAATGTATTCTGCTCGTCCTCGGTGGCCTTGTAGGGCGACCAGCGGAGCGTGAAGCGCGTCTTGCCGTTGCCCGGGTCCTCGAATGTGAAGGTGGTGAGCAATTCCAGCGGCCAGCTGGCATTCATCGGATGCCGCGTGATCCCGCCCTTTTCGTCGGAAAACGAATTGATGAATACCATTCGCTCCGGCGCCACAATTTCGCGATAGACGAACTTGCCCCACATGGCGTGGCCGTCGGGCGATTTCATGCCGTAGTGATAGGTGCCGCCGACGCGCAGATCCATCTTCGAGGCGATGACGGTGAAGCCCTTGGGGCCCCACCACTGCTTCATTCGCTCGGGCTCGGTAAAGCATTTCCACATCAGCTCGCGCGGCGCGTCAAAGATACGCGTCAGTACGAAGTCATTCGTCACGTCCCCGGTACTCATCTGGTAACCTCCCGCGTTACATCACCACGACCATCCAGGTGACGCCGAATTTGTCGGCGACCATGCCGAAGGCCGGCGAAAAGAAAGTCTTGCTCATCGCCATCTGCACCTGGCCGCCGTCGCCCAGCGCCTTGAACAGCTTTGCCGCTTCGGAAGCGTCCTTTGCGATCAGCGACAGCGAGATGCCCTTGAATTCCGGGTGCCCGGTATGGCGGCCGTCCGACATCATCATCGTCGCCCCGCCGATATTCACGCTCGAATGCATGACTTTGTCGGCGTTGTCCGGCGTGCACATGGATTTGTCGGGCGCGTCCTTCCAGCGCATCAGCATTTTCACTTCGGCGCCGACGGCCTTCTTGTAGAAGGCGATGGCCTCGTCGCAGCGGCCGTCGAAATTCAGATAAGGCTGGATTTGCATGACTTTTTCCTCCACAGGGATGGCGTTGACAATTATGTTGATATCAACATATTATTTGCCATGTCAAGCCGGCAAAAGGCCAAAGGGGGACTGCCGTTCGAGGCCACGCATTTTGTGCGCGATCATTGCCTCTGCCTGCACGTGCAGCGGGCGGCGCGCGCGCTGGCGCGGCGCTTTGACGAGGCGCTGCGGCCGCTCGATCTCACGCACGGCCAGTTCTCGCTGCTCACCTCGCTCAACCGGCCGGATGCGCCCACGCTTGGCAGCGTCGCTACGTTGCTGACGATGGACCGCACCACGCTCACCGCCAATCTCAAGCCGCTCGAGCGTCGCGGGCTGGTGAAGACCGCCGTCGACAAGGAGGACAAGCGCAGCCGGCGGCTCGGCATCACCGCGGCGGGCCGCGCGTTGCTGCACAAGGCGTTTCCTGTTTGGAAAGAGACGCACGCTGTGATCGACCGCGAGCTTGGCGGTAGCCCCGACAATCTGCGTGCCTCGCTACGCGCGCTCGTCTGAGATCTCACGCTCGAACCTACGCAACATTGCTTTACGCCTTTTGCGCCGCCACAAAATCGGCAAGCCGCGCCATGGTCTGCATCAGGCCCTTGTCGGCGCCGTAGTCCTCGATGACGCGGTCGCGCGCCTCGGCCGAGGGGAATGTGCCCTTCCAGGTGAGCCTGGTCTTGCTGCCGAGATCATCGAAGGTCACGACCTGCGTGCACGGGCTCGACGTCTTCGGCGCCATCATGGCGATAGACGATGCGCTCGGGCTTGACGATCTCATCGAAGGTGATGCGGTTCTGGTAGTCGCGGCCGTCCAGCCCATGCGTGACGAAGCGCCAGATGCCGCCGGGGCGGAAGTCGAAGGCGCTGGTCGTGCAGCGTTAGCGCTGCCAGGCCGCTTCTTTTGTTTTGGCGTTTTCCGCGTCGGCATTCGCCTTGGCGATCTCTTTGAGCAGCGCGCGCAGCACATCCTGCACGCCTTGCCCCGACGCTGACGACAAGACAAGAGGCGCTTTCTTCGCCGCTTTCTTCAGTTTCGCGGCCTGCGCCTTGATCGCCTCCGGCGTCAGCGCGTCGGCTTTCGACAACGCGACAATCTCAGGCTTTTCGGTGAGGCCCTCGCCGTAGGCTTCCAGCTCGGCGCGCACCGTCTTGTAATCGCGGCCTGCGTTTTCGCCGGTGCCATCGATCAGATGCAGCAATACGCGGCAGCGCTCGGTGTGGCCGAGGAAGCGGTCGCCGAGGCCGACGCCCTCGTGCGCGCCCTCGATCAGCCCGGGCAAATCGGCCAGCACGAACTCGCGCTCGTCCACGCGCACCACGCCAAGCTGCGGATGCAGCGTGGTGAAGGGATAGTCGGCGATCTTCGGCTTGGCCGCGCTCACCGCGGCGAGAAACGTGGACTTGCCCGCGTTGGGCAGGCCGATCAGCCCGGCATCGGCGATCAGCTTCAGCCGCAAGCGAATGGTGCGCTCCTCGCCGGGCTGGCCGGGATTGGCCTTGCGCGGCGCCTGATTGGTGGACGACTTGAAATAGGCATTGCCGAAGCCGCCATTGCCGCCCTTGGCGATGGTGATGCGCTCGCCGACACGCGTGAGATCGGCGAGCAGCGTTTCGCCGTCTTCCTCGTAGATTTGCGTGCCGACCGGCACCTTGAGCACCACGTCCTTGCCGTTGGCGCCATGCATATCCTTGCCCATGCCGTTGCCGCCGCTCTTGGCCTTGAAGTGCTGCTGGTAGCGGTAGTCGATGAGCGTATTGAGGCCGTTGACCGCCTCGACGGTCACGTCGCCGCCGCGGCCGCCGTCGCCGCCGCTGGGCCCTCCGAACTCGATGAATTTCTCGCGCCGGAAGGCGATGCAGCCGTTGCCGCCCGCGCCGGACGCGATATAGACCTTGGCTTCGTCGAGGAATTTCATGGCCGCGATATAGACTATCGCGGCGCGTTCTGCACCTGGCGCGCGTGCATGAAATGCGTGGTGCCGTCCTTTGTGATGCGCTCGAGCAAATCGACTTCCCACGACAGATAGGCGTTCATCGCCGCTTCGTTGTCGTTTGGCCGTTCGTAGGGCTTGAGCCAGACGTCGACGGGCTCATCGGCCATTTTCTCGTGGGTCGAAAACGGCGTACCGGTCGCCGCCCAGGCGGCGTTGCCGCCCTTTAGCCAATGTACGGGGGTCCTGGTCAACGCCCGCACTTCCTCAATGGCAAGGCTTGCCAACACACCGTCTTCGGACGTGAGCACGATCATCGGACGCAGCGGGATTTTCGCCAGTGCGCGGGCGAGCCGACCGCGGATGGCGAACCAGGCGCCGGGAATATGGCCGCGGCGATAATGCGGACTGGTGGAGAGGTCGATCACCGTCACATTGTCAATTTCAATGATCTTCGCCACGTCAATTGCGGCGTCTGCCGCCGGCGTGCCGAGTAGGGGCGCGGCGGCCTCGCCCTTTTCATGTCCCGCTTCAGGCAGAACGAACACATCCTTCCAGCCCATCTGCTTGAGCCAGGCCGCGGTCATCAGCGCCCGCACCTCCTTGTCGTCACAGACGACGATGCGGGACTGCAGCACGCCCGCGTAAATGTCGGTCGCCTGCACCAGCTGTCCGCCGGGCGCGGAGATGGCGCCGGGCGGGTGCCCCGCTTTGAATTCGTCCGGATCGCGCACGTCGAACAGATAAGTCGTCCGCGTTTGGTCGGCGCGCCACCGGTCGAGCATCTCGCGGTCGATGCGGGTGACGCCGAATTTGCCTGCGACCTTTTCCGCCGCCGCCTTGGCCCAGGTTAAAGTGCCACCCGACACCGGCGGCGCACGGTCGGATTTTCCAGTGGCGCAGGCAAAGCCAGCGAGGTGCCAACCCATGGTGCCGTTGCGCAGCGCCACGACTTTGTTGGGCACGCCGGCATTGATCAGCGACTGCGCGCCGATGATGCTGCGGGTGCGCCCGGCGCAGTTGACCACGATCGTGGTTTCGGGCGATGGCGCGATCTCGCGCGCGCGCAGCACCAGTTCGGCGCCCGGCACGTTGATGCCGGTGGGTATGGAGATGCGCGAATATTCATCGAACGGGCGGCTGTCGAGCACAACCAGCTTCGTTCCATTGTGCATCAGCGCGTCGAGCTCGGCGGCACTGACGCTGGGCGTGCCGCTGTCGTGCTCGACGAATTCGCCGAAGGCCTTGCTCGGCACGTGCACGCCGGAAAACGTCACCAAGCCGGCTTCTTCCCAAGCCGTCACCCCGCCGTCGAGAACGCTGAGATCGCTGTACCCGGCGCGTTTGAGAATTTCGCCCGCGCGCCCGGCCAACCCGTCATTGTCATCGACAAGCACGATGCGCGTGTCTTTGCGCGGCACCAGCCGCGCGAAGCGCAACTCCAGCCGGGAGAGCGGCACGTTGCGCGCCCACAGCAGATGATTTTGCGAAAAGGTCAATTCCTCGCGCACGTCGATCAGCGCCAGCTCGCCGCCGTCTTCCAGCATAGATTTGACGGCGGCCGCGCCGATGGAGCGCACCTTGGCCGCTGATGCACCGGCGTGCAGGTTCATGACGCCTGCATGCGCATTATCGCGATTTCGCCGGTCTTCGGGTCGATCTTGATGCGGTCGATCTTGTCGAGATCGGTGCCGGTGACGCGGATAAAGCGGGCATTATCCGGATAGTTGATCGAATGAATGGCGCCGTCCTGGTAGATGCCGGCCTTGCCTGGCGTGAGCCGGTATTTTTTGACCGGCTTGAGCTTGGCGTGCTTGGGGTCGGTCCGATCGTCCTCGCGCTGCCATTCGATCATGTCGGTATATTGCTTGGCCTGGCCATAGATCGCCCAGGAGGCGCCGTGGTCGTGCGGCGGCGAAACGCGCGCCTTGCCCATGATGTGGCTGAGCACCTGGAAGCCGAGCTTGGGATCTTCGTAAAGGACCTTGATGCCGGTCGGCTGGTCGTCGCCGCAATATGTCTCGATGAAGTCCTGGTTCTTGAGCAGGCGCTCGAGATTTTGCAGGACTTGCTGGCGGCCGGCCGGCCCGCCGTCGCGGGCCAGAATGCTGCGGCAGTCGGCGGTGAACTGGTCCAGATCGTAAGCCATGACGGTCCTCCCTGACATATCGGAAGCCATATATGTTCGCCTAACTTGGCGCGAAGCGCCAGCGGCTTGCGGCCCGCGCCCGTCATTTGCCGGAAAACACAAAGGTGCATAGATAGCCGGGCCTGTCGGGAGGGCCGCTGCCTGCGGCCCCGCATCGATGCCGTCCAATGCCGTGAATCCACTGTCTTCCGCCGCACCGCGGTCCGCCATATTGGCCGGGATCGGCCTGATGCTCACCGGCATCTTTTTCTTTGCTCTCAATGACGCGCTCGGCAAGTTCCTCATTTCAACCTACTCGGTCGGCCAGCTCCTGCTGGTGCGCAGCGCCGCAGCGCTCGTCCTGCTGGCGCCGTTCACGGTCCGCGAGGGTTTGACCGCCTACCGCAACGCGCCGCGGCCCGGCATCCAGTGGCTGCGGGCGATTTTTGCCACGGTCGAACTGTCCTGCTTCTATTGGGCGCTCGCCTACATGCCGCTGGCCGACGTGATGACTTATTATCTTGCCAGTCCGATCTACGTCACCGCCATCTCGCCGTTCCTGCTCAAGGAGCACGTCGGCTGGCGGCGCTGCTCGGCGGTGATCGTCGGTTTCGCCGGCGTCATGATGGCGCTCAATCCATCGGCGCAAAGCTTTTCCTGGCCGGCGCTGATCGCCATTGCCGGCAGCATCGCCTTTGCGCTGCTGCTCGTCTGCACGCGTCTGGTGCGCGGCACCTCGGACACGGTGCTGGTGACGGTGCAGATGGCCGCGGCGCTGCTGTTTGGCTTGGTGATGGCGCCGTTCACCTGGGTGGCGCTGACGTGGAACGCAGTCGCGCTGCTGGTCGTGCTCGGCGTGGTGGCGACCGTCGCCCATCTTTGCATTAACCGCGCGCTCAAGCTGGCGCCGGCCTCGGTCGTGGTGCCCTACAACTACACGACCATCGTCTGGGCGATTTTGTTCGGCTACGTCTTCTTCGGCGATATCCCGCGCGCCGCCATGCTCGCCGGCGCCGCCATCATTATCGCCGCCGGCATCTACATCTTCATCCGCGAGCAGGTCTGGGAAAAGCCCGCGACTTTCGCCGACCCGCCGTAAGCGGTGAATTAGATCCGAGCGGGGGGCGTTTTGATAGTGGCTTCGGCCTACTTCGCCGGCGTTGGCGCTATCTCTTCGCGTTCTAGAACGGCTTTCGCGGCCGGTTGCTTGCCCATGCGCCACTTACCTGCATTAGGCGGCGTTGATGCTCTCGCGCTTCCTGCCGTTGATGAAACAATTTTAAGCGCACAATCGTTTCCGTGCTGGGTGCTGCGTGGGCCCCGAAGCCGGAATTTAATTTGCCACAGCAATGCTTGTATTTTTTGCCGCTCCCGCAGGGACACGGCTGGTCACGGCCAATCTTGCTCATAGAACTACCGATTCACAAAAAGCCCTGCATGTGATGGGGGAATTGCGTCAACTTTGAAGTAATCAGCGCGCCACCACCAACCGTTCCATCAGGCCAGCCAGACGACTGCTTAGGGTCGATGGTGTTGATAAAATCGGCGACGAGGCGGGCGGCGCTCTTAAGTTGGGCTTTTACCGGTCGTTTGCTCGGCACCCCCGTTGGGGAGCGGCAAGATCGCTCACACTACTGACACTTTGTGCCACCCACGCTCACACGACGCATGCTGCCTGCACGTTTGGCGGCGGACGCCAGGCATGGCCCGCCAGCGTTTTTAGGTTCTGCACGATGGCGGCGAGGTGGAACTCATCGCGTGCACCGGCGAGGCCCCGCAGGCGCATGCGCTCGAAGCGGTGATGGGTCTTCAGGTGCGCAAAGCGCATCTCAACCTTCTTGCGCTCGTCACGGGATTTGGCAAACTCGGGCGTCCCCATCAGCGCACGGGCACAATCACGGGCGGCCTCATTGAGATCGCGTGTGACCTTGCGTGAAGGCGTCTTCGGACAACACTGCGGCTTGAGGGGGCAGACCTCGCAGTCGCGCTTGAGCGCGAGGTAGCGCAGGACATGGTCGGCGCCGACGCTGCCTGTGGTCGTGAGCAGCTTGCCCGCAGGACAGACGTAGACGTTGCGCTCATTGTCGAATGTGAAGTCGGCGCGTGAGAAGGTGCCGTCCTCGCGGATCTTTTGTCCCAGACGGGGATGTGCGGCGTGATTCCGGTGCCGATCAACCAACTGAGGAACCTGCCCGTGCCGTAGGCCGTGTCGGCGACGAGGCGCTTGGCCTTGAGCCCCAACCGTCCCTCGGTCCGCGTGATCATGGTCTTGGTGGCAGCGACCTCGTCATAGGTTCTGGCCGGGGTGGCCTCCACATCGACGATCACCGCATTCTCGATATCGATCAGGTAATTGAGCCCGTAGCCGAACTGCACCCGCTTATTGGCCTTTGCGGTCCAGGCCGAGCAGGGATCCACCGGCGAGATCATCTTCGGCAGCTTGCGATCGGCATCGGGATCTTCGTCATCGAGTGAGGTCAGGAACTCGGCAACCGCGCGGGTCTGCCGTTCCGGCACTGACCAGTCGATCTCATCGGGTGCCTTGCCATGATAGCGGCTGGCATCAGCCTCCATGACGCTGGCATCGACGGCGAAGCCCTCGCCCTTGACCAGGCCTGCGTCCATGCAGGCCCGCACCACCGCCTCGAACACATGACGCCAGATGTCGCTGTCGCGGAAGCGGCCATGGCGATTGACCGAGAACGTCGAGTGGTCGGGTACCTTGTCGTCGAGATCGAGCCGGCAGAACCATCGATAGGCCAGATGCAGATCGACTTCCTCGCACAGCCGCCGCTCGAAGCGGATGCCGTAGCAGTAACCGATGATCAGCATCCGGATCATGAGCTCGGGATCGATCGAAGGCCGGCCGATGTCGCTGTAGAAAGGCGCAAGCGTATCGCGCAGTTCCGTCAGCACCCCCGTCACGACCGGGTTGATCCGGCGCAGAAGATGATTCGCCGGAATGCGCCGCTCGAGGTTGAACAGATAGAACAGCTGGCTTTGATCACCCGTCTGCCGACCCATCATGGCACACCTCCGCCGCTGAGTGCCTCCAGCAGACGGAATCACTGTTCGCCAAAAATAACGAGCCCTTTTTCAACAGTATCGGTCACGAGCTGACATTTCCCCATAGCTATGCGCTTATAAAAAGCGCAGCTTAATCAACGATCGCATCGGCCTCGATCTCGATCAGCCATGACGGATCGATCGCCTGCACGATCTCGATCATCGTGGAGGCCGGGCGGATGTCCTTGAAGAATTCGCCGTGGGCACGGCCGGCCTCCTGCCAGTTGCTCATGTCCTTCAAGAACATGCGCGTGCGCACGACATGCTCGCGCTTGCCGCCGGCATCATTGATCGCCTTTTCGATGATCTCGAGACAGCGTTTGGTCTGGGCATAGAGATCGCCTCGGCGCAGCGGTGCCGCCGCCCGGCGCGAGCGGCGCCGTGCCAGACACCATGATGTGCTGTCCGACGCGCACCGCGCGCGAGAAGCCGATTTTCGGCTCGAAGGCCGAGCCGGAGGAGACGAGTTTGCGCTCCATCATGTCACCTTTCCACGCTGGGCGACGAGGTTTGCCATCGCTTCGGCGTCGGTCGCCCTGGCCGCGAAGTCCGGCGACAACTCCGGCCTGATCCGCCGCTGGCCGGTTCTGGCTGACTTTCCATTTGCCTTCGATGCGTGCAATCGGGATTTCCAGGCCGACGATTGCTTTGACCTGCGCAGCAATAAACGCGTCCGGCGCGTCGGATACGTTCCAGACAACAGGCCGCGTCGCTTCGTTGTGCCGCGTCAGGTCGTCAATCTGCCGGCGCAGCCACGTCGCGTCGTCCATCACGCGCGGCCGGCCCCAGGCGTGCACCGTGATGTAATTCCAGGTCGGCACGACTTTCCCGGTCTCGCGCTTGGTCGCGTAGAACGACGGAGCTGATGTAGTGCTGCGGTCCCTGGAATACGATGAGGCATTCCTCCACCGCGGCGAGTTCGGCTAGTTGCGGGTTCGCCCGGGCCAGATGCCCACGCAAGGTCCCGCGTTCCGAAGCGGCGGCGTCGACCAGGAACGGAATCGGATTGGCCTGCAATCCGCCCGGCCCCGACGTGATCAGGAGGCCGAGCGGATGGGCGCGGATGAGTGCATGCTGGACCTCGATCCGGTCCTCGCGAAAGTGAAGTGGCTGATACATGACATCACCTTGGCGCGCTTTTCCGAACTTTGCTTCCGCCCCAGGACTTCAACGCCGACCAAACCCGGCGCTCGAGCCGGAAGCGGTCGATCGGTGCCGACGACTTGATCGAGTTGATGCGATAAAGCCCGACGCCGGTCCACTGGAATCCGCACTTCTCCAATACGCGGCGCGAGGCCGGATTGGTGACGCGCGCGCCCGCGGTCAACGCCTCGTGCCCGAAGTCGGTGAAGGCGTAGTCGATGAGCGCATGCAGCGCTTCCGTCGCGTAGCCCTTGCTCCAATAGGGCACGCCGAGCCAATAGCCGAGCTCCGGCGTCTCGTCATAATGGAACATGACGCCGCAGGCGCCGACGATGGTGCCGTCGCGCAGTGTGATCAGGAACGCCGCCTCGCCCGCCTTGTTCGCCCCACCGATGAAACTCTCGGCATCCGAAATCTTGTACGGATACGGTATGCGCGCGGTGTTCTCGGCGATACGGCGGTCGTTGGCGAGCGCCATCACCATTTTAGCGTCCTCGAGGCGCGGCGCACGCAGAAGCAAGCCGCTTGGTCTCGAGGACGGGGATACTGCCTTCGTGGAAGGTCTCTCTCGGTATTTCCTGCAACATGGCTCAGGCTCCTTGTTTTCCAACCCAGTTGAAAAAGCGAAGAGGGGGAGCCGGTCACCCGTCTCCCCCTCTCAGAGCCCGAAGAGCCCCGCCGGTTCGACTGAATGACCGGCGGACCTCGATATGAGTCCACCGTTTACTCGGCCGCGTTCTCCGTCATCGGTACGATGGAGACGTAGGTGCGGCCCTTGCCTTTGGTAGCGAACTGAACCTTTCCGTTAACGAGCGCGAACAGCGTATGATCCTTGCCGGTGCCGACATTACGGCCGGCGTGCCATTTGGTGCCGCGCTGGCGCGCAAGTATGTTGCCGGAGATGACGATTTCGCCGCCAGTACATCTTCAAGCCAAGGCGACGGCCCGCGCTATCGCGGCCGTTGCGTGAAGATCCGCCTGCTTTCTTATGCGCCATTGCTACACTCTCGAATTCGTTCGTTTACTTACACCAATTCCATGAAGGAATCATCTCACTTCTTCTTACCTTTTGTGGCCGCTTTCGCGGGCTTTTTCGTGGCCGGCTTTTTCGCCCTGGTTTTGGGCTTGGCCGACTTAGTTTCCGGTTCGGTTCCGGCTGCGGCTTCCGCCGTCGCCTCCACCTTGGCCTTAGGCTCCCGCTTGGGCCGCGGCTTTGCCTCTTTCGAGGGCTTGGCCCCGTCGGTGAGGATTTCGGTGATACGGATCACCGAAAATTCATGCCGGTAGCCGCGCTTGCGGCGAGAATTCTGGCGCCGGCGCTTCTTGAAAGCGATTACCTTGTCGCCGCGGGTGTGCTGCAGCACCTCGCCGGCAACGGTCGCGCCGGCGATCATGGGAACGCCAATTTGCGGCGTATCGCCGCCTAGCACCAGCACTTCGCCGAATTCGACGATCTCACCCGGCTGACCGTTAACGCGGTCGATCCGGATAATGTCTTCGGGGACAACCCGGTACTGTTTGCCGCCCGTTTTAATGACTGCGAACATCATTGTTTCCTTCGTGTTCAATCCCGGTGCTCGGAACCTCCGGACCGGCTTCTTTCAGTCGGTTTTTCGTGTGTTTTGAGGGACTTAAAGAATCCCTGCAAAATTTCGCGGGCCCCAGGGCCCGCGATCGCAAGCTTATGGCGGGGAACGGCGGGCCCTGTCAAGAAAGCCCCTGCGGCCGGCGGTCAGCTATCGGTTTTGGCGGTTTCGGCGGCCACGGTTTCTGCCTCGGCGCCCGATTGCGCCAGCCGGTAGCCGACGCCCAGCTCGGTGATGAGGATGCGTGGGCTATCCGGATGCGGCTCGATTTTCTGCCGCAGCTTGCGCACGAAGATGCGCAGGTAATGCGTATCGTGCACATGGATCGACCCCCACACCTCCCTGAGCAGATGTTGATGGGTGACCACGTTGCCGGCGTGCTGGGCGAGCACTTGCAACAGCCGGTATTCTTTCGGCGTCAGCGCCAGCCTTGCGCCGTTGAGCATGACCGCGCGGGTGGCGAGATCGATGGTGAGCGGGCCGACCGTCACCTTGGGCTCGCCGCTTTCCGCGCGCATCTGCCGGCGCAGCGCCACGCGCACGCGCGCCAGCAATTCAGCCATGCCGAACGGCTTGACCACATAGTCGTCGGCGCCAAGTTCGAGCATATGTACTTTTTGCGCTTCGGTTGAGCGCACCGAGAGCACGATAATCGGCACGGTCGACCAGGAGCGGATGCGCTCCACCACTTCGGACCCGTCCATGTCGGGCAGACCGAGATCGACGATTACCAGGTCAATCGGCCGCAACGTTGCCGAGCGGATTGCATCGGCGCCGGTGCCGGCCTCGTGCACCGTGAAGCCATTGAGCTCGAAGCCGGCGCGCAGGAAGCGACGGATTTGAACCTCGTCGTCAACGACGAGCACGATCGGGGAGGGGTCACTCATCTGTGTCACTTTCCAGTTGCTGAACCGTTGCTTGCGTTACCGGGAGTTCGATTGCCAGAGTTGTGCCGAGGCTGGGGCCGTCGCTCACCGCGCTCATTTTGCCGCCATTAGCGTCGATAAAAGCGCTGGCGATCCAAAGCCCAAGACCGGAGCCGCTGGTGGTTGAGGCATGGCGGTCGCCGCGCATGAAACGCTGCCACATTGTGTCCTTGTCGCTCGCCGTAAGGCCGGCGCCTTCATCGCTGACGCTGAGGACCATGCGGGCGTCGCGGGCGCGCGCAGCAATGGTGATCGGCGACCCAGCTGGCGAATACTTCACTGCGTTGTCGAAAATCTGCACCAGCGCCTGCTGCACCAACACCGGATCAACATGGATCAGCGGCAGATCGCGCGGCAGATTGAGAACGATGCGGCGTTCACCGAACCGCCGCCGGCAGCGCTCAACCGCCGAATTGACGATGTCGGCCGGATCGGCCCATTCCGTGTGCGGATTGATGCCGTCGCTCGAAATGCGGGTAGCATCGAGAAGATTCTGGATGTCGTTGTTGAGCCGCTCGGCTTCGTCGCGCACGTCCTGCACCAGCGCCTTGAGCTTCTTCTCGTTGGCGAGCGCGGGCGCCGCGCTGAGCACGCTGGCGGCACCGAGAATCGACGCGAGCGGCGTGCGCAGCTCGTGCGACACAGAGCCGATCAACGCCTCGCGCAACTGGTCGGTCTGCGCGCGCATGCGCGCCTCGCTGATGGCGTGGGCGACGCCGAGCCGCTCCAGCGTGGCGGTAGCGTCCGCCAGCACCGCGTCGACGCGAACGCGCAATTCGTCGGAACTCTCTTTCGATTCGCGGCCGAGATTGATGGCAATGACCCCGAACTCGGTACTCTTAGGCGAGACAGCGCGCACCAGCCAGATTTCGCCGCTACCGCCGATGACCATGGCGCTGGCGTTGGGGTCGCGCCGCCCGCTGGCGATTTCGACCACCTCGGCGCGCACCGGGTCGGGCACCGTTATGCCTGCGCGGCGTCCGCTGCCGCTCCCGGCATCGCGCGCGCCGGCAAACAGCACCACCTTGCGCTGCATGACGGAGGCCAGATGATCCTCAATCGCGGAGTGAATGTCGCCGACGTCGAAGGCGACCGCCAGCCGGCGCGAGAAGGCATATAGATCGCGCATGTCGATCTCGCGCTGCCGCGCCATTTCCAGTTGCCGCTTGAGCCTGGTGGCGAGCTGACTGACGATGATCGCCGTCAATACGTAGAGGACGAGGTTGATGACCTCCTGCGGATCGCGAATTTGGAAGCTGTAGAGCGGTGGAAAAAAGAAATACGCCGAAGCGACCACGCCGCAGATCGCAGCGAATAACGCGGATACGATACCCCAGCGGATGGCGGCAACCAGCACGGGAATCAGGTAAAGGACGGAGCCGCGCGTAATTCCGATCGCCACGATGATGCCGAAGATAAGCGCCGTGGTCGCCGCAACCAGCAGCGAAGTCAGCGCGATACCCCGCAGTTCATGTCGAACGCGCTCAAGACGCATGGTGCCAGGCATCAGTCACGAGTGTCCTCGCAGGGCCACCCTAATAATGGGCCAATATACGCCGCCCCGCTCTTGTCTGCCACGGCCTGCTTGGGTAGATAGCGGGCGTCCGAACCTGGCTTTTTTAAGCCTTTTTCGGGCTCCGGAGAGGTGGCAGAGCGGTTGAATGCACCGCACTCGAAATGCGGCATACGGGCAACCGTATCGGGGGTTCGA
>CAVWEF010000012.1:0-444917 GCA_963753925.1 uncultured Alphaproteobacteria bacterium | reverse complement strand
GACGGTTTCTGGAAGGAATTCGCGAAGCTGCAGCCGCACGCGTTCGATTCCCGCGTGCAACTGTTCGATCGCCTGGCCAAGGGCGACGACATGCTCACCGCGATCGGCGAATATCCGGCCTACATCCTGTTCAAGAGCAAGGGCGCGAAAGTCGCCTTCGTCGCGCCGCCCGACGGGCTGGTGGCGACGCCGCTGGTCGTCGGCGCGGTCAGCAAGGCGCCGCATCCGGAAGCCGCCAAGCTGTTCGTCGATTGGGCGATGTCGAAGCGCGGCCAGGCCTGGTACCAGACCAATCCGAACCTCTATTACGGCTCGGTGCGCACCGACGCACCGCCGATGCCCACAGGGGTGAAGCTCAGCGACTTCAAACTGCTCTATCCCACCGATTGGAATGAATACGCTGCGCAAAGCCCCACGTTCCTGAAGGAATGGAACGGCATGCTCGGCCTGTAATGTGACCGCTGCCGCCGCAAACGCGGGGCCAGCTCTCCGCGCAAAAACTGGCCGGGTACGGGGTCGCCGCGATTGCCGCGGTGCTGGTCCTTTACCCGGTCTTCTATCTGTTTCAGGCGGCCTTCGACGTCGGTGACCCGCAGGTGCGGCCGCCGACCGCCTACGGCTTCGATAACTTCGGCAACCTGCTTCAATATCCGCAAATTCTGCTCAACACGCTCACGGTGTCGCTGGCGGCAACCGCTATGGCGGTGGTGATCGGCTTCCTGATGGCGTGGATGCTGGCGCGCACCAACGTGCCCGGGCGCAAGGTGTTCGAGCAGCTGATGACGGTGCCCTATTATCTGACGCCGCTCTTGGGCGCGCTGGCCTGGAGCATGCTCGGCTCGCCGGAAAGCGGCTTCATCAATCAGGTCTGGCGCGCGGCGGGCGCCAGCGGGCACATCATCGACATCAACACGCCCTACGGCATCGCCTGGGTGATGGCGCTGTTCGAAGGCTCGGTCGCCTTCGTCATGATCGCCGCGGTGATGAAGTCGATGGACCCCTCGCTGGAAGAGGCCTCGCAGATCATGGGTGCGAGCAGGTGGCGCACCATGCTGCGTGTGACGCTGCCGCTGGTCATTCCCGGCGTTTTGGGGGCGTCGATATTCGTTTTTGCCGAGATGCTCGGCTCCTTTGCCGTTGCCCTCGTGCTCGGCTCGCCCAACCGCTATTACGTTATCACCACCGCGATCTATCAGCTCATCCAGCAATATCCGCCGCGCATCCAGGTCTCGGCGGCGATGGGCGTGTCGCTGTTCGCGGTGATGTTTGTGATGCTTTTCATTTACCGGCGCGTTGTCACCGGCGGCAGCTACGTCACCATCACCGGCAAGGCGTTCCGCCCGCGCGTCGCCGACGTCAAGCGGCTGCGCTGGGTGCTGTTCACTGTCTGCGTGCTTTATCTGCTGGCCTCGGTAGTGCTGCCGGTGCTCACGCTGATGTTCGCGTCGGTGCAGAAGATTGCCGTCGCTTTCCCCGCCACCGACAACTTCACGCTGAACAATTTCCGCGGCGCGATGTCGATGAACGCGGCAAGCTCGGCGCTCGGCAACAGCCTTATCCTCGGTTTTGCCACCGCCTCGATCGGCATCCTGCTGATGGGGCTGCTGGCCTGGCTGATCTATCGTTCGCGCCTGCCCGGTGCGGGATTGATCGAATACATCGTGATGTTTCCGCAGGCCGTGCCCCGGCTGGTCTTTGCCTTCGGCATGATGTGGGCGTGGCTGGTGTTTCCGATCCCGATCTACGGGACGATGTGGCTGCTGCTGATTGCTTACCTCACCGTGTTCCTGCCGCTCGGCGTGCGCACCATTGCCGGCGTCATGCTGCAGATCGACAAAAGTCTTGAAGAGTGCGCGCAGATGTGCGGGGCCTCGTGGACGTTCCGCACGCGCACCGTCACTGTGCCGCTGCTGATGCCGGGACTGATTGCGGCGTGGCTCTTGCTGTTCATCGCCAGCGTGCGCGAACTTGGCGCCTCGATCCTGCTGATGGGGCCGCACTCCAAGGTGATCACGCCAGCGATCGTCGAATCCTGGTTCGGCACCGCCTCGGAATTGACGGCGACCTTGGCGCTGATCCAGACGCTCGTGGTCGCGGCCGCGATGGTCGTGCTGGTGCTGGTGACGCAGCGGCTCGCGGCCGAACAGGTTGATTAGTCATGCCGGGCCAGCCGCATATCGAAGTCGAAGGCCTCGAAATTTTTTACGGCAACGTGCCGGCGGTGCGCGGCGTGAGTTTTGACGTCATGCCCGGCGAACAACTGACGCTGCTGGGTCCCTCCGGTTGCGGCAAGACGACAACATTGCGCGCGGTCGCCGGCCTGGAGCAGCCGGCGGCGGGCGAAATCCGCATCGGAGGGACGCCGGTCTACTCCTCCACCCGCAAGATCAACGTGCCGGCGGAAAAGCGCGGGCTGTCGATGGTGTTCCAGTCCTACGCCATCTGGCCGCACATGACCGTATTCGAAAACGTCGCCTATGGCTTGCGCGTGCGTCGCACCGGCGCGACCGAGATCACGGAGAAAGTGCACCGCGCGCTCGACATGGTGCAGATGCGCGATTTCGCCGATCGCCGCGCCTCGCAGCTCTCCGGCGGCCAGCAGCAGCGCGTGGCGCTGGCGCGCGCCTTCGTGTTCCAGCCCTCGGTGCTTCTGTTCGACGAGCCGCTGTCCAATCTCGACGCCAAGCTGCGTGCCGACATGCGCATCGAGCTGCGCGACCTGCAGCACCGGCTCGGCATCACCTCGCTCTACGTGACGCACGATCTCGAGGAGGCACTGGCGATGTCCGACCGCATCGTGGTGATGCGCGACGGGCTTGTGGAGCAGACAGGCACGCCGGACGAAATCTACAGCCTGCCGCGCAGCGCCTTTGTCGCCGACTTCATCGGCTCGGCCAATCTCATTCACGGGCGCAACCGGCCGGACCTCGCCGCCGGCAATCTGATCGCGCTGGAGACGGCGGATGGACAGGTGATCTACGGCATGGCCTATGGCCGCCCGGCGGGCGCGGAACTCACCTTTTCGGTGCGCACGGTGCATTTGCAGATTTCATTGCAGCGGCCGGCCGGCGACAAGAATGTCTGGCCGGTGTGCGTGGAGAAAACGGTGTTTCAGGGCGACTTCAGCCAGTTGCATGTCGCCTGGGGCGCGCAGCGCCTCGTCGCCCGCTGCGCGGCGATGGAGTTGATCGCCTCGGGAAGCGACGTTTTCATGTCGGTTGAGCCGCGGCGGGTGGTGCTGCTGGGGGCATGACGCCCGTCTTCGCCCTGCGGGCTTCGACGGGCACTCGCCTCGCGAAGGTCTTGCTCGCCGAAGCCTTGGCGAAGGCGAGTGGTGCCGGCGGAGCGATTTGAACCCCCGACCACCCGCTTACGAAGCGACCATTCGCGAAGTTTCGGATTTTACAGGCTTTTCAAACCCCTGCGCCTTGGTTCAATCAACTACGGAAAAGCCACCAGGGAATTATCGTAGGGCCTCTTTTCAATCCGTTTGCACCGATGCGTATTCATCCGAACCTACGTGGAGGCGCGAAATTGTAACCGCGGCCGCAACCGGCGAATGGGGGTCCCTCGTCGTGTCGGGGTATATCCAGCGAAGGTGGACCTTTATTTGGGTCCCGCAAGTCGTCATTTCGCGACCTCATGCGCCACCGTCCATGTCCGCTTTCGGAGGTGGTCTCAACCGGTCGACGCAACACTTTATCTTTGAGCGAAAAGATGAGGTGTAGCGATGGATCAGAGGTTTCGTCGTGGGTTCACTGCGGCAGAGAAGACGCAGTTGTGGGATCGCTGGCAGCGGGGTGAATTGCTCAAAGCGATTGGACGAGCGTTTGGCAAGCCATCATCGTCTATTTATTACCAAGTGGCTCCGCACGGTGGGATTTGCCCTCCACCCCGGCGCCGCTCACGATTGGCACTGACGCTCGCCGAACGCGAGGAGATATCCAGAGGCATTGCGGCGCATCAATCAGCACGGTCGATGGCACGATTGCTGGGCCGCTCGGCCTCGACGGTGAGCCGTGAACTTAAGCGCAATGGCGGCTATGATGGCTACCGGGCTGCATTGGCTGATGAGACAGCCTGGGCCCGAGCTCGTCGCCCGAAGCGGTGTAAGCTGGCGAACAGTGCGCGGCTACGACAGGCAGTGGCGAGCAAGCTCAGATTGAACTGGTCGCCCGAGCAGGTCGCCGGCTGGCTGAAGAGAGCCCACCCTGGCGATGAGAGTTATCACGTGTCCCACGAGACGATCTATCGCAGTCTCTTTGTTCAAGCCCGCGGGGTGCTTAAGAAGGAGCTGCTCGGCTATCTTCGATCGAGGCGGACCATCCGCCGATCGAAACAGGCGGGCCTCAATGGCGATGGACGGGGGCAGATCAAGGACATCGTTTCAATCCGTCAGCGACCGGCAGCGGTCGAAGATCGGGCAGTCCCCGGTCATTGGGAAGGCGATCTCTTGTCCGGATCGAAGAACAGCTACATCGCGACCCTGGTCGAACGTCATACGCGTTACGTGATGTTGGCAAAGGTGGCGAACAAGGACACCCAGACGGTCATCGCCGCGCTCATCAAGCAGGCAAAAAAGCTACCCAATGAGCTCTATAAGTCGCTGACCTGGGACCGGGGCAAGGAGCTGACCGATCATCGACGATTTACGCTGGCGACCAACATCGCCGTCTACTTCTGCGATCCGCAGAGTCCGTGGCAGCGCGGGTCGAACGAGAACACCAACGGGCTGCTAAGACAGTACTTTCCGAAGGGAACCGACCTGTCGGTGCACTCGCAAGCTCATCTCAACAAAGTGGCGCGACAGCTCAACGAACGGCCACGGGAGACCTTGCAATTTGAAACGCCGGCAGAGGATTCGATGCCTGTGTTGCGTCGATCGGTTGAGGCGGCACTCCAACAGCGGACAAAATTTGATTTTTGGCTGCGATGGCTTGTCGGCTTTTGACCGATGGTGTTGATAAAATCGGCGACGAGGCGGGCGGCGCTCTTAAGTTGGGCTTTTACCGGTCGTTTGCTCGGCACCCCCGTTGGGGAGCGGCAAGATCGCTCACACTACTGACACTTTGTGCCACCCACGCTCACACGACGCATGCTGCCTGCACGTTTGGCGGCGGACGCCAGGCATGGCCCGCCAGCGTTTTTAGGTTCTGCACGATGGCGGCGAGGTGGAACTCATCGCGTGCACCGGCGAGGCCCCGCAGGCGCATGCGCTCGAAGCGGTGATGGGTCTTCAGGTGCGCAAAGCGCATCTCAACCTTCTTGCGCTCGTCACGGGATTTGGCAAACTCGGGCGTCCCCATCAGCGCACGGGCACAATCACGGGCGGCCTCATTGAGATCGCGTGTGACCTTGCGTGAAGGCGTCTTCGGACAACACTGCGGCTTGAGGGGGCAGACCTCGCAGTCGCGCTTGAGCGCGAGGTAGCGCAGGACATGGTCGGCGCCGACGCTGCCTGTGGTCGTGAGCAGCTTGCCCGCAGGACAGACGTAGACGTTGCGCTCATTGTCGAATGTGAAGTCGGCGCGTGAGAAGGTGCCGTCCTCGCGGATGCTTTTGTCCCAGACGGGGATGTGCGGCGTGATGCCGGTGCCGATCAACCAACTGAGGAACTTGCCCGTGCCGTAGGCCGTGTCGGCGACGAGGCGCTTGGCCTTGAGCCCCAACCGTCCCTCGGTCCGCGTGATCATGGTCTTGGTGGCAGCGACCTCGTCATAGGTTCTGGCCGGGGTGGCCTCCACATCGACGATCACCGCATTCTCGATATCGATCAGGTAATTGAGCCCGTAGCCGAACTGCACCCGCTTATTGGCCTTTGCGGTCCAGGCCGAGCAGGGATCCACCGGCGAGATCATCTTCGGCAGCTTGCGATCGGCATCGGGATCTTCGTCATCGAGTGAGGTCAGGAACTCGGCAACCGCGCGGGTCTGCCGTTCCGGCACTGACCAGTCGATCTCATCGGGTGCCTTGCCATGATAGCGGCTGGCATCAGCCTCCATGACGCTGGCATCGACGGCGAAGCCCTCGCCCTTGACCAGGCCTGCGTCCATGCAGGCCCGCACCACCGCCTCGAACACATGACGCCAGATGTCGCTGTCGCGGAAGCGGCCATGGCGATTGACCGAGAACGTCGAGTGGTCGGGTACCTTGTCGTCGAGATCGAGCCGGCAGAACCATCGATAGGCCAGATGCAGATCGACTTCCTCGCACAGCCGCCGCTCGAAGCGGATGCCGTAGCAGTAACCGATGATCAGCATCCGGATCATGAGCTCGGGATCGATCGAAGGCCGGCCGATGTCGCTGTAGAAAGGCGCAAGCGTATCGCGCAGTTCCGTCAGCACCCCCGTCACGACCGGGTTGATCCGGCGCAGAAGATGATTCGCCGGAATGCGCCGCTCAAGGTTGAACAGATAGAACAGCTGGCTTTGATCACCCGTCTGCCGACCCATCATGGCACACCTCCGCCGCTGAGTGCCTCCAGCAGACGGAATCACTGTTCGCCAAAAATAACGAGCCCTTTTTCAACAGTATCGACCCTTAGCAGACATGGGGGGTACTGGGTAAGGGGCTGACAGGAGCCCAGCCCTAATACCTCGAATTTTGAGAGTTTCAGTGCTAGCGTGCACTCTGTCGGTTCGATGGAAACCGCATGGCTTCTGACACTGCAGCAAGCGGATCGGTGGCGACCAATGGCGGCATCGCTCTTGGGGTCGAGGCGGCCGAGCACGAGCGCCAATTCCGCGAGCTCCTGGAGTTCAGTCCGGCCGCGTTGCTGATCATGGACGAAGACGGTCGGTTGCTGTTTCACAACGCGCGGCTCCGCGAAATTTTGGGCTACAGCAAGGAGGAGCTCGACCTCTGCGACACGCGTATGCATTGGCATGACCTTGGTCAGCGCGAGCGGATCATCAGCCAGTTACGGGATCAAGGCGGCCAAGTTCTGAATGAAAAGGCGATTTGGCGGACCAAGAAGGGCACATTAGTCCATCTCCTCCTCTCCTACGTACAAGTCGCCTACCGCGGAGGACATATCAGTTTTGTCGGGGGAAAGCGCGTGCTGTGGGTTTACGACATTACCGCGCTGACACAACAAGAGGCACAAGTCGCCGAACAAGAGCGTCAGCTTCGCGAGATTCTCGATTACAGTCCGGCCGCGGTTAATGTCGTCGATGAAGACGGACGGCTCCTTTTCCACAATTGGCGCCTGCGCGAATTGACCGGGTATGACAAAGAGGAGCTCGAGCTTTTTGACACCAAACGGTTCTGGCACGACCTCACGCATCGCGGGCGGGTGGTCGAGCTGTTGCGGACGCGCGGAGGGCAACTGCTTAACGAGGAAGTCGTCTGGAAAACCAAAAAGGGTGAGTTGCTTAATTTACTGATTTCTTACGTTCAGGTCGCATATCACGGTGGTCACGTCGCCGTAGCCGGTGGGAAGCGGCTCTATTGGCTTTACGACATCACGCCCCTTCGCCGCGCCGAGCAAGCACGGTTGCGCAGCGAACGGCGGCTCGCCGAGGCAATCGAGAGCATCTCCGAAGGCTTCGTCTGTTACGATGGAGAGGACCGCCTTGTGATCTGCAATTCGTGTTATCGCGACCTACTCTACCCCGGCTTAGACATAGATCTCAGCGCCGGCACGACGTTCGAAAGCATCATCCGCCGGGCCGCCGAGCGCGGCTACATCAAGGATGCGGAAGGCCGCGTCGAGGAATGGGTCGCGGAGCGGTTGCAGCAGCATCGCAATCCGGGCGAACCTAAGGTGCAGCACCGCGGCAATGGCCGCTGGGTCATGGTCAGCGAACGCCGCACTGAGGACGGAGGCACCGTCTCGGTTTATTCCGATATCACCGAGCTCAAGCAGCGCGAGCAGGATCTCACCGAGAAGTCGGCCGCACTCGCTTCGCTCTCGTCCAAACTCGCGAAATATCTTGCGCCGCAAGTGTATGATTCGATCTTCACCGGCCAGCAGGACGTTAAGATCGTCAGCAAGCGCAAGAAACTCACGGTTTGCTTTTCTGACCTCGTCGGTTTCACCGAGATCACCGACAAGATGGAGTCGGAAGACCTCACGCAGTTGCTCAATCACTACCTCACCGAAATGTCGAAGATTGCGTTGCAGTACGGGGCGACCATCGACAAATATGTCGGCGACGCCATTGTCATGTTTTTCGGCGATCCGACGAGTCTCGGCGTGAAAGAAGATGCGCTGGCTTGCGTCCAAATGGCGGTTGCCATGCAAAAGCGTGTTGGCGAACTGGCGCACGAGTGGCGCAACAGCGGCATCGAGACACCGCTACGCTGCCGGATCGGCATTCACACCGGCTATTGCACGGTCGGTAATTTCGGTAGCGAGGACCGCATGGACTACACGATGGTCGGCGGTACCGTGAACCTTGCCTCGCGGTTGGAACATGCGGCACCGCCCGACGGAGTGCTTATCTCGTTTGAGACTTATGCGCTCGTCAAGAACGATGTGCGCTGCGAGGAGCGCGGTCACGTGCAGATCAAAGGCATCGCTCAGCCGGTCGCGACCTATTTAGTCATTGCGATGAAGCCAAATGCCGAACAAGACGGCACGCAGCATTTGCGGCTCGAACTTGATGCCGAACGCATGTCCGATGACGAGCGTAAGAAGGCGGCGGACACCTTGCGACGCGCGCTCGAAATCGCTCGAAAAAGGTTAGGTCTCAAAGGCGTTGCCCCATGTCTGCTGCTGGCACGTCGCGACCTAGCGGACCCATACATTGAAAGGACGCCATTGGGGTAACAGCAGACAAACGGTGGCGCTGTGGGCTCGATGGGTCGGTAGCGATTGACCCAAAGCGGCCAAAATAATCAAAACGTAAAACAATATAGGCCACGGGTGACCCGAATGCTCTGATTTAAATCTGATTGTGACCTAATTTCTGATTCCGTAAGAGTTTTGGCCTACGATCCAGTTGCCCGGAGATTCATGTCTGAGCTTCCGGGCAAGACCACCCGGTTCCACGGTTTGGTCTCACAACGGACCCCAGCCTGTTCCGGGCTGGGGTCTTTTTGTTTTTGTCGGTCAGGCCGTTCTTTCGATTGGGTCTAGCCGCTCAGCGAAAAGCCCCAAATTGACAGCAGCGCAGCAACGATAAGGCCGACCCACGAAACAGTCATTGACAAGGAATGGGGTCCAATCTGCACGGTCCACCCTTTAAAAATCCTCCAGCCGTGCAAGATCGCTACTAACGTAAAGATGAGTGCCGTAATTGATGCGTAAGGCATCTTATCCGCTCCTCATAACCGAGTTGCCCTATGCGACCCTAACTCAGCTACACCGCGATCGCATCACCGTGATCGCAATGTCGGCTTTCGGGGGTAACCCGGAAGTCGGACATGCCGTGATGTCCCCTAATGACGCGACTGCGACATTCGGTCTAATCGAGGCAGTTCGCGGTATCATCTGTCGTTTTCAAGCAGTGGCCGGTTTTGGTTTGCTTGCCTCGTAAGCGGCCAGAAGGTCAGTCACGGGAACGCCATTGATTTTCATCCCGTCCAATCGACTCTCCGAAATAGATACACCCTGTAAATTGGTTTTTGTGACCTTTAGACCAGATAGATTTACGTCATGAACTTTCCAACCCGACATGTTCACATCTTCAAACGTTGCTCCGGAGACGTTGACGTTTCGAAACGAACAGCCCGCCAAATTCACATTTCCGAAGGTTGATCCTGACATGTTGACGTCATCGTAGATCGAGCCAGAAATATCCGAGACGTGTACGTGCATGCATTCCTTGACCTTGTGCAGGTTCATGCGCCCCTCACTCTTTCACAGCTTTAGTTGGCAATCTCGTTCAGGAAGCCCGCAGAGAGGCCCAAGCGTTGATTCTATTTGATAGTAACCGCTGACGCTAGCGGGAGGTGTGAGACCGCGCTCGGCACTCAACTATAGGCCTCCGGCGCCGCAGACATTCGCGCCCTTGGCTCACCACCTAGAAGAGATCGTGGCGATGCAGTAATTTCTCATCCGCCGGTACAAAAAACCCGTCAGGTCAACTCGCATCTTCAAGTTTGACCGATGGAAGGCGTCTTTTTGGTTTCGTGGTACGAGAACTGGATCCGGTTCGAGTTGGCAATGTACGTTCATAAGCATAGTCTTATGCTCTTCCGGTCCGCTTCGATGGGGCGATGGTGAGCGACAGACCAATTGTGTTTGCAACCCTGGGGCCGTCGGGCACCAACCACGAATTGGTCACTCGACGTTATATCGACTTTCACAAGATCGATGCAGCGGAAGTCGTGCTCGTCGAGGACTTCAATTCGGCGATCGACCGGTTGACGGCAGGGGAGGTCGATTACGTCATCCAGTGCGCGGTCCATCCGGATACACCGCGCACGCTCGGCGCTAATTTTCGTGATGTTTTTGCTGTCGATGCTTTCATATCGTCGAGCAAAGATCTGGCTATTGTCACCCGAAATGACGTCTCAATTCCTAAATCAATAGGCATTGTCCTGCCTTCGACGGAAAAATATGTCGACCTAAGCCGCTGGAGTAAAGTTCACGCGGGTCCCTCTATTCCCGTCGTATTCGATAATTTGCTGAAGGGCTCGTATGACTCCGCGCTGGTCTATCGAGAGTATGCGGATAGATACCCGGACCGAGTGCAAATCGACGACGTTATCGGATCCCCCGACGATGTTTGGATTGTCTATGGCAGGGAGCGAGCGTCGAAAGGCGGCCTTCTTGCTTGGCCGGAAAGCGCTGTCGGACGGAAAGTTAAGTCCAGAATGTAACAACGATTTGAGCGTGTCTTCCCCAACAACTGAAAATGGGTCGGTCGATGGACGCAACAAATTCTGGTCTCGAGCCGTTCCGCAAACGGATTGATGAACTTGACCATCAAATTACGACCATGCTCGCGGAAAGACTGAAGGTCTGCGCCGAGGTCGCGGCTTACAAAAAAAATAATGCGATCCCCATGATGCAGCCGGATCGCGTTGAAGCCGTCAAAGGTCGTTGTGCAGCGTTGGGTGCGTCAAAAGGATTGCGTCCCGATTTTGTTAGGGCACTTTACGCTCTGATAATAGAGGAGGCGTGTCGTCTTGAAGACGAGATCATTGCAGCGCGCTGATAATAGAAGGTCCAGATTCTATTGCCAATGACATACATACGATGTGAACCTTCGCAAAGAGCAAAACCACGCAATAGCATCAGGGAGTAAACGATGTCTCATCCAGCGGCAAAAGTGATGCGTACGACAGGGCTCGTCGCGCTCATTTTATCTTGTCTAACAGTACGTGCATTCGCGAATGAACCTCCGCCGCTCAATCCGCCGCAGAAGGTCAAGGTCGCCTATGTACCGATCATGAAGTTCGCAACAATGTATGTCGCTGAAGACCGGGGATTGTTCAAGAAATTCGGCTTGGACGTCGATTTGGAAAAAGTGAAATCAGGCACTGAGGCGATAGCATTCTTGACTCAAGGCACTGTCGACGTCGGCGGCATCGCCATCGTCACCTCGCTATGGAACAGCTGGAATTGTGGCTTGGACGTGCGCGTCATCGCACCCGGCGGTCTCGAGCCCATGAAAAACAGTCCCACCGCTGTTCTTTTGAGCAAAAAGGCGGCGGAAGCTGGCATTAAGACCCTTGCGGATTTGAAGGGCAAACGTATCGGTGCTCCTGGTGGACCGGGCAGTGGGGCCGAATACCTGGTGGCGAAGGCGCTTGAGCGCGCGAACCTCACTATTCGCGATGTCAACTTCATCAACGTCGGTGATCCGGACATCCCGGCAGCGCTTGACGCCGGAGCTGTCGATGCGGCGCTTACCGCGCCACCCTATTCCGAAAAGGCCATTCAGTCGGGTGCAACAATCTTGGCGACCGATCTCACGCCAGGATTGATGACCGTTGCTTTCGTTGGCTCTGGCAAGCTTATCAAGGAACGGCCACAAGTCGCCGAGCGTTTCGTTCTCGCGCTGATGGAAGCAGCGCGAATGATGCAGGGGAATAATTACTTCTCCGACGAAAACCTGATCGCCTATCAGAAGTTTACGGCTTCAACCGAACAGGCGCTCAAAGCGACAAAGCCGGCGGTCTATGACCCAAACATGAGTATCCCAACAAAGGGTTTAGCGGATGTCGAAAAGGTCCATCGCGAAAACGGCCGGACCGACTACGATAAGCCCATCGATCTCAAGAAGGTGGTCGACGAACGGTTTGTCGACAAGGCGCTCGCTGAGATTGGTAAAGCACCGCAGTAAGTTTCGCAGTCGCTTTGTTACGCGGAGGCGGCGTCCAGGGCTAGCGAAAGGGCCAACAACGCTGGGCGAGGCTATCAGGTGGCGGATAGGTTCGCCGCGGCGGCTGCTATGCTGGCGAGTTCGTTACTGATGCTGTGGACGGCTCCTCCACCGACGCGTGAGTGCCATCGGATTGCGCGTAGGCAAGGGCGAAAATCGGTTGTTAGAAGTTTGGTGCCGGCGGAGGGATTTGAACCCCCGACCACCCGCTTACGAAGCGGATGCTCTACCGCTGAGCTACGCCGGCTGAAAGCGAGGCCACTGATAGTGGCGGTCTGCCCGATTGGCAAGCAATCAAAACCCTCGTCATTCCCGGACGCGCCGAAGGCGCGGGCCCGGAATCCATACCCGGCTGGAGATTATGGATTCCAAGTTCGCCGCTTCGCGGCGCCCCGGAATGACAGGCAGGCGTTAACGGAACAATTGGCGCAGGCGTTGCCAGGCAGCCGGCGGCGCTGTTGTTTCCGGCACCGGATCGCCTTCCAGGCTTGAATCCGGCCCCGGGTCGTCCGGCGCGTGCACCAGCGGGATCACCGGCTCGACCGGCCTGGCGGCAACAGGCGTTGCAAATTTCGCCGGGGCCGGCCGCTTTTTTTGCGGCGGCGCGGCCTTTGCCTCAGTCGGCTGCTCGCTGGGCGGAGCAAGCGGCGCAGCGGGCGGCGGCGCCTCCGGCTCGCTTGCCTCGATCACCGGCCGGCTGACACCGATTTCGGCGAGCGGCATTTTCCATTCGAAGCCGTCGAGGCGGCCATTGGGCGTCACCGGCAGCCAGCGATCCGACACCACGCCGTCGGCGGTCCACACCGGATCGCCCGCGGCGCGCATCGCCCGTCCCATCCATTCGCGCACGCGGCCTTCGGCGCCGTGTTCGGCCTCCTCGATGCCGGCCATCAGCATGGCGACGCGCCGCGTCGGTGCCGACAGATACGGCGCCAGCGCCGCGCGCGCGGCGGCAAAGTCCTTGGCCTCGAGCGCGGCGCGCGCCAGCGCCAACGCGCCTTCGAGCTGCCCCGGCACTTTCTCGGCGAGCTTTTTCACCCGCTCCAGGCGCTCGCGCACGGAATCGCCGAAGCGCAGATTGGCATACGCCTCAGCGAGGTCAGGATGCGGATGGGCACTCCACGCCGCCATGAGGATTTTTCCCGCCTTGCGCATGTCGCCCGCTTCGGCGAGCCGGCGCCCGGCGAGCGCCGCGGCGGGCACGAGCTCCGGCGCAAGCTTCACCGCTTCCAACACGGCGGCGCGCGAGGCGTCGCGGTCGGCCTCGTTCAGCACCAGCGCGTGCGCGGTGAGCAGCACGGCGCGCTTGCGGCGATAGACGAGCTTGCCGAGCGCGCCCTTCATGCGCTCGAGCGCATCCAGCGCGCCGGTCCAGTCGCCGGCAGCACAGCGATGGTGAAGCACGGCTTCGCCGGCCCAGGCGAGCGACGGCTCGGCCTTCGCCGCCGCCTCGGCGGCGAGCAGCGCGGCACGGGGATCGCCGCGGCGCTGCGCTTCCACGTAGAGCCCGCGCAGGCCGATCGTCTTGGTGTCGTCGCGCGACGCCATGGCGCGGAAAGCGTGCTCGGCGCCGGCACGGTCGCCCGCCATTTGCGCCGATTGCGCGGACAGCAGCAGCGTCAACGGATCGCCGGGCGAGTGGCGGCCGGCCTCGTCGGCGGATTTGCGCGCGACGCGCAGATTGCCGGCGCCGACCGCGATCAAGCCGCGCGAAATCGCCAGATGGCCTTTCATCGCCCGGCGGTGGCGGAAGAAGATCGAAACGTGTTCGGGCGAACGCCAGATGCCGCGCAGAACCGACCACAACGGGATGGCAACGGCTACCAGCGCCAGCACGCCGAGCGCGGCAACCATCACCGAGGTCTCGATGCGAAAACCCATCCAGGTGATCGCCACGTCGCCGGGCCGGTCGGCCACCCAGGCAAGACCGGCGGCGATCAGCGCGACCGAAACGAGGAAGACGACGACGCGGATCATTGCGCCCTCATGGCTGGCCGACCCTGCGCGCCGCGGCGGCGGCGAACCGGCGCGCCGCGTCGATTGCCGCCTGCCGCGCTCTCGCCTTTTCGATCCAGGCGGACGCCGGCGCTCGCACATCGGCCGGAAGTTTTTCCAGATCGGCGAGCGCAGCGGCAATGTCGGCATTGGCGGCATCGACCTCGATACGCGCCAGCAGCGTGGACACGTCTTCGCCTTGCGGCGCGCTGAGCGGGCGCACCTTCACCAGCCGGCTGGCATTGGCTTCGAGTTTTGCCAGAAATCCGCCGCTCGGCGCCTTCACGCCTGACAATTTGAGCATGGCCGGGGTCAGTGCCGTGAGCTCATGCGCCAGGGCCATCTTGTCGGGCACGCCGGTCGCGGCGAAGGGCGCGAGCGGGGCGAGCGCTTTGTCGTCGCCGCCGAGCGATTTGACCGCCGCGAGTTCGTTTGCATACGGCGCGCCGAGCGCGACGGCATCGCGCAGCACAGAGGCGCTCAAGGCGAGCCGCGCCGCATTGTCGTTGCCGGTGTTGCGTGAGAGAGCCTCGCGCGTTGCCCTGGCCTGCATCTCCAGCGTGGCGATGCGCTTATCCAGCGCCTCGATATCGGCGCGCGGCACGGTTCCGGGCGCGTTCGCCGCCGCGTCCTTCATCGCCGTATGCAGATCCGCCACCGCTTTTTCCGCGGCATCCGCGCCTTGCGCGCGGCTGCGGCATTGGCGGCGGTATCGTCGGTGCGGTGGCTCAGCGCCGACAAGGCAACGCCGAGCGACTTCATCGCGTTGTCGGCGGCGGCGAGCTTGTCCCCCACTCCGGCGTCTCCAGCCGGAAGCTTGGCGACGGTTGCCTCCAGCGTGGCGACGCGTTGACCGAGCGCGGCGATCTGCTTTTCCAGCGCCGCCTCTTGCGCATTCGACGCTGATGAATTCGTGGTTGCGACCGGCAGCACGCCGCCAAGCCAAAGCCCGAACAGGACCAGCACCATGCAGGCAGCGCCTGCGCCGGCAGCAATGACGATACCGCCGATATTGGCGCTCCACCCGCGTTTTGCAGTGTCGGCGGTCTTACTTGCCGCAGGCTGCTCCGGCGGCGTATCCGCACCTCCCGGCGGCGGCGCCCCCGCCGCGGCTTCTGCCGCCAATTCTGTCGCGGTCAGGTCAATGGTGGGTGCTACCCGCTTTGTTCCGCGCGGGTCTGCATCGGCATCCTGCGGCGCTTCCGGCGTTGCGCGCTTGTCGGCCATGCGCGATCCCTTAAGCGATTCGGGCCCCACCCCTCCGCTCGACATAACGCAAACGACCTGCTGCGCCAATGTCAACTTACAAGGCTTGCCAGCAGCGACGCTTCATCGGGCCTTGGCGCAACCGCGACCTTAGCGGCACCGGCGGCGATCAATGGCGCGGCGATCTGGGCCGACAGGCAGACATGACGGACGCCGATGGCCTGCGCGGTGATGGCGGCTTCCCCGGCGCCGGCAAGGTAGCGCTCGGCACTGCGGCGGGAAAAATGCAACACGGCATCGACCTCTCCAGCCTTGAGCGCCGCGATCAACGCCGGCGGAAACGGCGCGGCAGCGGCGCGATAGACCACCGCCATTTCCGCCGCGATGCCGTGCACGGCCAGTTCGCCAACGAGATCCGATGCACGGTCTTCGCCGGCGAGATAGAGCAGCGGCCCAGTAGCGTCGGCGCGGGTTGCGGCCAGCGTACGCACCAGATCGCGCACGCTGCCGCCGGCGGCGACAACGTCGGTGAATCCGATCTGCCGCGCCGCCTCGGCGCTGCGCTGGCCGACCGCGAACAACGGCAACTTGACGAGCGCATCGCGCGCTGGATGCGCGGCGATGGCGCCTGCCGCGTGCGCACTGGTAATGATGACGCCGCCCCAATTAGTGCGCAACTCGGCGTGCACCGGCTCGACCGTGAGCAAGGGCGCGATCAGAACCTCATGGCCGCGCACGCGCAAGGCCGATGCGGTACGTTCGCCATCGTCCTGCGGGCGGGTGAGGACGACAAGCATTAGCCAAAAAATCCCGCGCCGGCGCGATGCTTGAGTTCGCGGCCGCAATCGGCGCCGATCTGCGCCGCATCCTTGCGGTCGCCCTTGCCGGCGATGTCATGCGCGGCGCTGCCGTCGGGCCGCGCGATCAGGCCGCGAAAGGAAAGCGTGTCGCCGGAGATTTCCGCGTGCCCGGCGATCGGCGTCTTGCACGAACCGTCGAGCACGGCGAGAAAGGCACGTTCGCAGGCGAGCGCCGCTGAAGTGTCGGCGTGATCGATGCGCGCTAAAAGGTCGCGCGTGTGCGCATCGTTTTCCCGCGCCTCGATGCCGATGGCGCCCTGCCCGGCCGCCGGGAGAAATTCTTCCGCGCTCATGATGTGCGTGGCGCGGTCGGCAAGGCCCAGCCGCTTCATGCCGGCAAGCGCGAGAATCGTCGCATCGACCTCGCCATTGTCGAGCTTGCGCAGCCGCGTCTCCACATTGCCGCGCAGCGGCTTGAGATGCAGATCGCGCCGCGCGCGCATGGCGATCGCCTGCCGGCGCGGCGACGTGGTACCGAGCGAAGCGCCCAGCGGCAGTTCGGCAAGCGAACGCGCCTTGCGGCTGACAAGCACATCGCGCGGGTCCTCGCGCTCGAGGCATGCCGCCAGCGTCAAGCCGGCGGGCAGAAACGTCGGCATGTCCTTGGCCGAATGCACCGCGAGATCGATGTCGTCGCGCAGCAACGCCTCCTCGATTTCCTTGGTGAACAGGCCCTTGCCGCCTTCTTCAGCCAGCGGCCGATCCTGGATCTTGTCGCCGGTGGTGCGGATGATCTTGAGTTCGATCTCCTCCTCGCCGATCCCCAGCACGCCGGCGAGCCGCGCGCGCACCATGCGTGCCTGCACCAGCGCCAGCGGGCTGCCGCGGGTGCCGATGCGCAAAGGGGCGGCGGTTGAGGATTGCACTCGATAACCTCGCGATGCTAGGCCGGACTACAAATCGGCCGGGACTATAGGGACGGAGCTGGAGCGGGGAAAGCTTTCATGGTTGTCCTCGGCATCGAGACGACCTGCGACGAGACCGCCGCCGCGCTTGTGGAGCGCGCCGAAGATGGCCGCGGCAGGATTTTGTCCAATATCGTGTTGAGTCAGGTCACCGAGCATGCCGCCTTTGGCGGCGTGGTGCCGGAGATCGCCGCCCGCGCCCATGTCGAGGTGCTCGACACCCTCATCGGCAAAGCCATGCGGGAGGCGGGCTGCGGCTTCGAGACAGTCGACGGCATTGCCGCCGCCGCCGGCCCGGGCCTGATCGGCGGCGTCATCGTGGGCCTCACCACGGCCAAGGCGATCGCACTGGTCCAGCGGAAGCCGCTGATTGCAGTCAACCATCTGGAAGCGCACGCGCTCACCGCGCGGCTGACCGATGCGACGCCGTTTCCCTATTGCCTGTTCCTTGCCTCCGGCGGCCACACGCAGATCGTCGCCGTGCGCGGCGTCGGCGACTATGCGCGCATCGGCACCACGCAGGACGACGCCATCGGCGAAGCCTTCGACAAGACCGCAAAGCTGCTCGGCCTCGGCTATCCGGGCGGACCGCAGGTGGAGAAGGAAGCCGAACGCGGCAATCCTGCGCGCTTTGCGCTGCCGCGGCCGATGCACGGGCGCAAGGATGCCGACTTCTCGCTTTCGGGCCTGAAGACCGCGCTGCGGCTTGAAGCGGAAAAAATCGCGCCGCTGTCGGACCAGGATGTCGCCGACCTCTGCGCCTCGTTCCAGCAGGCGGTGGTGGACGTGGTGTTCGACCGGCTGCGCGCCGGCTTGCGAATCTTCCGCGCCAACTACGGCGCGCCGACTGCGCTGGTCGCTGCCGGTGGCGTCGCCGCTAATCAGGCAATCCGCAAGGTGCTGCATCGCCTCGCCTTCGAGGTCGGCACCGTGCTGGTGGCGCCGCCGCTCGAATTGTGCACCGACAACGGCGCCATCATCGCCTGGGCCGGCTGCGAAAGACTGGCGCTCGGCATGACCGATTCGCTCGATACGCCGCCGCGCGCGCGCTGGCCGCTCGACGGGATCGCCGCCGCCGAAGGCGCGCGCAAGAAAACGGCGGCGTATAAATGAGCATCGACCGCATCGCCGTATTGGGCGGCGGCGCCTGGGGCACGGCGCTGGCGCAGACCTGCGCCCGCGCCGGGCGCAGCGTGACGCTATGGGAATTCGATGCGGCGAACGCCGAGCATCTCAGCGCCAGGCGCGAGAGCCGCTTCCTGCCCGGCGTGAAGCTCGAGGACTCGATAAAGGTCACGCGCGCGCTCGCCGAGGCAGCGCGTGCCGACGCCATCCTGCTGGTGGTGCCGGCACAAGCCATGCGCTCAGTGGTCAAATCGCTGGCGCAGACACTGCCCGAGCGCACGCCGGTGATCGCCTGCGCCAAGGGCATCGAGCACGGCACGCACAAATTCATGACCGAGATCATCGCCGAATGCGCGCCCAGGGCGACGGCGGCAATCCTGTCGGGACCGAGCTTTGCCGCCGACGTGGCGCGCGGGTTGCCGACCGCGGTGACGCTCGCGGCCAGCGACGGAAAAATTGCGCAAGCGCTGGCGCACGCCATCAATTCCGACACCTTCCGCCCCTACCATTCGACCGACGTGCGCGGGGTCGAGATCGGCGGCGCGGCAAAAAATGTTTTGGCGATTGCCTCAGGCATCGTCACCGGCAGAGGCCTCGGCGCCAGCGCCTCTGCGGCGCTGACCACGCGCGGCTTTGCCGAGCTGACGCGTTTCGGCCGCGCCTTCGGCGCCAAGCCGGAGACGATGACCGGCCTCTCCGGCTTGGGCGATCTGATCCTGACCTGCTCGTCGCCGCAGTCGCGCAACTTCTCCTGCGGCGTGGCGCTGGGCAAGGACGAGAAGCCGCAAAACGCGGCGCACGGCAAGCTGGCCGAGGGCGTGTTCACCGCCCCGGTGCTCCTGGAAATGGCGCGCGAAAAAAATGTCGAAATGCCGATCTCGGCCGCGGTCGCCGCGGTGCTGGCGGAAAAGCTGACCGTGGATCAGGCGATAGAACAGTTGCTCGCGCGTCCTCTGCGCGAGGAATGAGGCTTCTATGAGCATGAAAGCCGCGTTGTTCTACAGCTACCCCTCCGCCCTTGAAGGCGAGGTTTTCGGCCAAGGCCGCCGCGAACGCATTGAAACGCTGACGAATCTTTATCCGCACGTCGTCCACGCCGGAAATTTCGACGAACACGCGCCGAATCTGCCGGATGTCGACGTCATCTTCGCCACCTGGGGCATGATGAATTTCAGCGCCGCCCAGCGCGCGAAGCTGCCGAAGCTAAAAGCGGTGTTCTATGCTGCTGGAAACGTTAAGGCTTTCGCGCCGAGCCTGATCGACAATGGCATCGTGCTGGTCAGCGCCTGGGCGATCAATGCCATCCCGCCGGCGGAAATGTGCCTGTCGCAAGTTCTGCTCAGCCTGCGCGGCTATTTCCGTACCGTGCGGCAATACCGCGAGATGAAGACCCACGCCGCCAAGAGCTACTGGCGGCCAGGCGTGATGGACGAGACCATCGGCCTCATTGGCCTCGGCTATATCGGCTCGCAGCTGCGCAAGAAGCTCGCCGACTATCCGCTTCATGTGATCGCCCACGATCCGTTCCTGACCAATGAACGCGCGGCCGAACTCGACGTGACGCCGGTCTCGCTCGAAGAGCTGTTCGTCAAATCCTATATCGTCAGTAATCACATTCCAGATCTACCGACGACACGCGGCGTCCTGACGCGCAAGCTGTTCGAAACCTTGCGCGAGGGCGCAACCTTCATCAACACGGGGCGCGGCGCGCAGGTCGTGGAAGCCGACCTCATCGCGGTGCTGAGAGCGCGCCCCGATGTCACAGCGCTGCTTGACGTGACCTGGCCGGAGCCGCCGCCGCCGGATTCGGAATTGTGGCGGCTGCCCAATGTCGTCATCAGTCCGCATATCGGCGGCACCACCGGGCATGAGGTGGTGCGGCTCGCCGATTGCGCCATTGAGGAATTCGAGCGCTGGCAGGCCGGCCAACCGCTGCGCTATCAGGTGACACAAGACATCTTCCGCACCATGGGGTGACGATGGCGCACTGGCTGATGAAATCCGAGCCCGGCAGCTGGTCGTGGCGGCAGCAGGAAAAAAGCGGCGCCAAGGGCGAAGCCTGGTCCGGGGTGCGCAACCATCAGGCCAAGCTCAATCTGATGAAGATGAAAAAGGGCGACCGCGTCTTCTTCTATCATTCCGGCGAGGAGAAGGCCGTCGTCGGCATCGTCGAAATCATTCGCGAGCATTATCCCGACCCCACCGCCAAGCCCGGCGAGCCGTGGGTGGTCGTGGACGTGAAAGCGATCGAACCCCTGCCAAAGCCGGTGACGATTGCCGACGTCAAGAAAGAACCGAAGCTCAAGGCCATGGTGCTCATCAACAACACGCGGCTGTCGGTGCAGCCGGTGACCGATGCGGAATGGAAGATCGTGTGCAAGATGGGCGGACTGAAATAGGAGGCACGGCATGGCACAATTGCAAAATCTACACTGGCTTCCGGTCATTATCGCCGCGATCGCCGCTTGGATATTCGGAGCGGCCTATTACAGCGTGCTTTGTCGCGCCTGGGTCGCCGCCCAGGGTAAAACCATGGAGCAGATGAAGGCGGACAACGCCGGCAAATCGACAGCCGCCAAGGCGACACCCTTTATCCTCTCCTTCATGGCCGAAATTCTCATGGCGATTGCCATGTCGGGCATCCTGTTTCACATCGGCATTTACGGGCTCGGCGCCGGCCTGTTTTCCGGGCTGATGATGTGGCTCGGCTTCGTGCTGACCACAATTGCCGTCAACAACGCCTACGCATTTCGCGGCATGGCGTTGACCGCCATCGACGCCGGCCACTGGCTCGGCGTCCTCCTCATTATCGGCGGCGTTCTCGGCTGGATTGGCCGCTAAAGCGCTAAAAAGGCACCGGAATAGCGACGAAAGTGGCAGGCTCGCGAGCCTTGTCGCATATCAATTCGTCGTCGCATAATAGGGGCAACAATAAACATTATCCGCGCGGAGCAATGCGGGACGGGGAGGAAGTTTTATGTCCGATAAAATCTATGACGTTCCGGCTGCGTGGGCAAAGCGCGCCTTCGCCGATAAAGCCAAGTACCAGGACATGTACGCGCGCTCGATCAAGGACCCGAACGGGTTCTGGGCCGAACAGGCCAAGCGCATCGACTGGATCAAGCCGTTCAGCAAGGTCAAGAACACCTCCTTCGATCCGCACAACGTCTCGATCAAATGGTTCGAGGACGGCACACTCAACATCGCCTACAATTGCGTCGATCGCCATCTCGCCAAGCGCGGCGATCAAGTCGCGATCCTCTGGGAAGGTGACGATCCCAAGGACGACAAGAAGATCACCTATAAGCAATTGCACGCCGAGGTCTGCCGCTTTGCAAACGTGCTCAAGGCGCGCGGCGTCAAGAAGGGCGACCGCGTCACCATCTACATGCCGATGATTCCGGAAGCGGCGATTTCCATGCTCGCCTGCGCGCGCATCGGCGCCATCCATTCCGTGGTGTTCGGCGGTTTCTCGCCGGACTCGCTTGCCGGCCGCATCTCCGACTGCAAGTCGCCGGTCATCGTCACCGCCGACGAGGGCGTGCGCGGCGGCCGCAAGATTCCGCTCAAGGTCAATGCCGATGCCGCCGCCGACAAGGCCGGCGGCGTCACCTCGATCATTGTCGTGCGCCGCACCGGCGAAAAAGTGAACATGAAGCCCGGCCGTGACGTCTATTACGACGACATTGCGAAAATCGTGCCGGCCGATTGCCCGTGCGAGGAAATGAGCGCGGAAGACCCGCTGTTCATCCTCTACACCTCGGGCTCGACCGGCAAGCCGAAGGGCGTGCTGCACACCACCGGCGGCTACGCCGTCTACACCTCGATGACCCACCAATACGTCTTCGATTATCATGACGGTGACATCTATTGGTGCACCGCCGACGTCGGCTGGGTTACCGGCCACAGCTACATCGTCTATGGCCCGCTCGCCAACGGCGCGGTTTCCCTGATGTTCGAGGGTGTGCCGAATTATCCCACCACCTCGCGTTTCTGGGAGGTGTGCGACAAGCACCAGGTCAACATCATCTACACCGCGCCAACCGCGATCCGCGCGCTGATGCAGGGCGGCAACGATCCGGTGAAAAAGACCTCGCGCAAAAGCTTGCGCCTGCTCGGCACCGTCGGCGAGCCGATCAATCCGGAAGCGTGGGAGTGGTACTACCACGTGGTCGGCGAGGACCGCTGCCCGATCGTCGATACCTGGTGGCAGACCGAGACCGGCGGCATTCTGATCACGCCGCTGCCAGGCGCCATCGCGCAGAAGCCGGGTTCGGCGACGCTGCCCTTCTTCGGCGTCGTCCCGCAGATCGTCGACGCCGAAGGCAAAGAGCTCAAGGGCGCCGGATCCGGCAATCTGTGCATCGCCGATTCATGGCCGGGGCAGATGCGCACGGTCTATGGCGACCACGAGCGTTTCGTGCAAACTTACTTCTCCACCTATGGCGGCCGCTACTTCACCGGCGACGGCTGCCGGCGCGACGACGACGGCTATTACTGGATCACCGGCCGCGTCGACGACGTGATCAACGTCGCAGGCCACCGCCTCGGCACCGCGGAAGTGGAAAGCGCGCTGGTGGCGCATCCGAAAGTGTCGGAAGCCGCCGTGGTCGGCTATCCGCACGACATCAAGGGCCAGGGCATCTACGCCTATGTCACGCTGATGGCGGGGGAAAATCCAAGCGAGGAGCTGCGCAAGGAACTGGTCGGCTGGGTACGCAAGGAAATCGGGCCGATCGCCTCACCCGACCTGATCCAGTTCTCGCCCAGCCTGCCGAAGACCCGCTCCGGCAAGATCATGCGGCGCATATTGCGCAAGATCGCCGAAGATGAATTCGGCAATCTCGGCGACACCTCGACGCTCGCCGAACCGGCGGTGGTCGACGAGCTGGTGAAGAACCGGCAGAACAAGCGCCCGGCGAAGGCCGGGGCGTAATCGGCCGAGCTAGCTAACGCCGCACGCAAAGCCTATGCTCCGCGACTCAAAGAGCGGGTCGCGGGGCAAGTCATTGTGACTGTCGTCAATCACCGCGTGGCCAGCATCGCCGCGCTGATCTTGCTGACCGCCGGACTTTTTGCCTGCGGCGACAACGAGGCGGACCAGCGCAAAGCCTTCATTGTTTTTCCTGCAGACGCGCATCCTCGACAAATCCGGCGTGCACATCCCGCGTCCGACCGATGCCGAAATAAAGACATTCGGGCCCTACGCGGCGCATTACGCCGTGATCGTGGACTTCATCACCAATTCCGACCTCACCGTCATGAGCAAGAAACTAAACGACTCATTGCCGAAATTGACCTCCGCGCAGGACCTGATCGATCGCCGGGTGGAAATCAGGGCCGCCGGCGCGAATATGGGCGAGTTGCTCAAGGACAGCGATCTTAAGCTCGCCGAGACCAAAAAGGCGCGCGACGCCTTGAAGCAACCCGACGATCTCAAGACCGTCTATGACGCAGCCTTCGACAAGATCATCACCAAACCGATGCAAGCCATCCACGACACCGTTCCGCTCGCGCTGGAGATCGTGACGGCCGCGGCCAATCTTGGCGACTACCTGTACGCCCACCGCGATAAGGTAAAAATCGTGGGTTCCGTTCCGCGCGCCGCCGACGCCAGGACGCAAGGTGAGATCAATGCGCTGGCGGCAAAGCTGAACGCCAACGGCACCCGCCTTAACGACGCGCAGAAACGTCTGCGCATCATTCTGCAAGGCAGCTAGTTTACGCCGCGGCCAAAGCCACATTCAAAGTTAACCGCCATTTCTGCTCTCCATTTACGCTAATTCGAGCTTTCGCCTGAGCCCTCCGCGCGCGGCTTTATGATCGGCCCGCTAACGATTGCGGGTGGATTTCATGGTTCTTGTTCTCAGGCGAGCGGCGCTGTTCGTGGCGTTCGTAGTGGCGTGGGCGCTGCTGGCGGCGGTGGTCGCCCATTCGGCCACCAGCAACGTCGTAAGCTTTTCCGGCTTCGCGCCCGGCACCATCGTGGTCAAGACCGAGCAGCGCCGGCTTTATTATGTCATCGACGATCGGCACGCGCTGCGCTTTCCCGTCGGCGTCGGCCGCGCCGGCAAGGAATGGACAGGGCGGGCGCGCATCGACGGCAAATACGTCAAGCCGGCCTGGTCGCCGCCGCAGGAAATCCGTCGCGAGCATCCCGATCTGCCGGAGGTCATTGCCGGCGGCGGCGCCGACAATCCGATGGGGGTAGCGGCGCTGACCATGCGCGGCGGCGAATACGCCATCCACGGCACCAACAATCCGGCCTCGATCGGCGGCTTCGTCTCCTACGGCTGCATCCGCATGCACAACAGCGACATCCGCAAGCTGTACCGGCTCGTCGATATTGGCACGCCGGTGATCGTCGAGAAATGATGCGGCGTTTTTTCGCGCTTCTTGTCGCCGCCGTCGCGCTAGCTGCGTTGCAGATTGCGCAGGCGCGCGATGTGGTGCCGTTTCCCGGCTATGCGGCGGGCACCATCGTCGTCGTCACCGGCGCGCGCCAGCTCTATTACGTGCTCGGCAGCAACCAGGCGATCCGCTATCCGGTCGGCGTCGGCCGCGCCGGCATGGCCTGGCACGGGCGCGCTTACGTAGCGCAAAAACTGGTGCGGCCGGCCTGGAGCGCGCGCCCGGGCGTGACGCCGACAATTCCCGGCGGTAGCCCGCGCAATCCGATGGGCGAAGCAGTGCTCGGTCTTGACCGCGGCAATTACGCGATCCACGGCACCAACAATCCGGCATCGATCGGCGGCTTCGTCTCACACGGCTGTGTCCGCATGTACAATGCGGACATTGTCGATCTTTATCAGCGCGTGCCAGTCGGCGCGCCGGTCGTCGTGCTGCGATAGTGCTGTCATGGCCGGAGACTTGTCCCCGCCATCCACGACTAGTCTTTTCATTTGCAAAAAAGGCGTGGATGCCCGGCACAGGGCCGGGCATGACGGATCACTGAATCAACCGCACCAGCTCTCGCGCCGGCCGCGGGAATAGGCGCGCGCATAGCCGCCGCCGAGCATCGCCGCCGATACGTCGGGCGTCCTTGCCGTGGAGACATCGGCATCGACCCGGCCGCCGAACTTGTCCTGGCCGACGTAGGACACGCCGATCGTTCCTTCCGCGAGAATACACGTGAGCGCCGCGCGCGCGGCCTCGGCTTTTATCCGCTCATCGTCGCAGCGTGCGCGCAACTCCGCCGCGTCGATCCCGCGCAACCTTATTTTTGTCGTCACGTCCATGCCCGGCCAGATGCGCAGGCGCGCCTCGAATGTGTCGCCGTCGATCACGCGCAGCACTTCGGCCGGATAGCCGCTGCGCAGCGGCGCCCCTTGTGCAGCCTGCGCCGAAGCCTGCATTGGCGGCGCCATGGCGCTGCCGGGCGCGAGCACGGTCCCCGCTGTCAGGCCGGCGGCAAAACAGGCCGCCGCTAAAAGCAGCGCCCCACCGCGCGGGGACTAAAGCGCCTTGGTTTGTGTGAACATAGTCCTAGGATAGCGTCCCTGCCCCGATTCGCGCAAGCGCAATCTAAGGTTGATTCTGGATTTTCCCTGCAACCGATTTCCCGCCGCAAAGCTGTGCGTGGCGGGCTTTTTTTGCCCGCCGCTTCGCGAGGCGGACACAATTCGTGGCAATGTTCGCCAAATGCCGCGAGCGCGCACCTCCCCGCAGCCGGACGTCCCGGGCCTCGCCGCCCGGCGCATTGCCGCCGACATTCTTGATGGCGTGTTGCGCCGAAAAATCGCGCTCGACGAGCAACTCTCCGGCAAGGGTGCCCATCCGGGCCTCGCCACGCTCGCCGACCGCGACCGCGCGCTGATGCGCCGCCTCACCGCCACTGTGCTGCGGCGGCTCGGCACGCTGCGCAAGCTGGTCGGCAAATTTCTCGACAAGGGATTTCCCGCCGACGCGCCGCGTGTGGAAACTATTCTGCTGATCGGCGCGGCGCAGATCCTCTGGCTCGAAGTGCCCGATCATGCCGCGGTCGATCTGTCGGTGCGGCTGGCGCAGGCCGACCGCCGCGCCGGCGCTACGCCGGGCTGGTCAATGCCGTGCTGCGCCGCGTGACGCAAAACCGCGAGACGAACATTCCCAATTCCGCCGCGCTCGATACGCCGGCCTGGCTGATGGCGCGCTGGACGAAAACCTACGGGCGTGAGATGGCGCGCGCCATCGCCACCGCCAACGGCCACGAGCCGGCGCTCGATCTGACCGTCAAGGCCGATGCAAGCGATTGGGCCGAGCACGTGCACGGCCGCGTGCTGCCGACCGGAACGGTGCGCACGCTGGCGCATGGCGCCATCTCGCTGCTGCCCGGCTTTGCCGAAGGCGCCTGGTGGGTGCAGGACGCTGCGGCCGCGCTGCCCGCGCACCTGCTCGGCGACATCCGCGATTTGCGCGTCGCCGATTTGTGCGCGGCGCCCGGCGGCAAGACCGCGCAGCTTGCTGCTGCCGGCGCGCGCGTCACCGCGGTCGATCGCTCGGGGCCAAGGCTTGCGCGGCTCAACGATAATCTTTCGCGACTGGTGCTTCACGCCGATGTCGTCACCGCCGACGCGCTCGAATGGCAACCCGACCCTGCAAATGCCGGGCCATTCGATGCCGTGCTGCTCGATGCGCCGTGTTCTTCCACGGGGACCATCCGCCGCCATCCCGACGTTCCCTGGCTCAAAGCCGAAACAGACATCGCCGTGCTGGTCTCGTTGCAGCAGCGGCTGCTCGACCGCGCGATAGAACTGGTGAGGCCCGGCGGCACGCTCGTCTATTGTGTGTGCTCGCTGGAACCGGAGGAAGCCGAGCAGCAAATCGCCGCTTTGCTCGCGCGCGATCCCCGCATCGCACGCAAGCCGATTACGGCGGCGGACGTCTTCGGCCGCGGTGAATTCGTGAGCCGCGAAGGCGACCTGCGCACGCTGCCGCTGCATCTGCCCGACCCCGACCCGCGCTGGGCCGGGCTGGACGGCTTTTTTGCCGCCCGCCTCGTCCGCAATTAACCGATTTCCGCTGAGATTTCAGGCATATTGGCCCTCCGTCGCCCCTTCGCTATCGTGTCGCCGGCACGAGGGGAATCGGGCGCCACAGGGGACGAACCACGCAATGACGCGGGTTTCGATCGCGGAGCGATTAAGGCTCTCCGTGCTCATCGGGCGCCGCGTATTCCGCAGCCTCGTCGGGCGGATCAAGGCGCATCCGCTGCTGCGCTGGCGCTATGGCTCGGCCTCCACCGACCGCCTGGTGATCGCGCCACAGGACCTGCGCACCGCCGACGCTACGCGCGCCAGCGAAATCTACGGCGGCCGCTTCGCCTTCGCCGGCAAGGTGGTGATCTGCGACCGCCGCTCGCCTTTCGAAATGACGCCGCCGTCCGACGAATGGGCGGTGGACCTTTTGACATTCGCCTGGCTGCGCCATCTGCGCGCCGCCGACTCGGCCATCACCCGCGCCAATGCCCGCTCGCTGATCGACGACTGGATCAATCTGCAAGGCAAGTGGCACCCGCTCGGCTGGCGCAGTGATATTCTCTCGCGCCGCATTTTGTTCTGGCTTTGCCAGGCGCCGTTCGTGCTGCAGGACGCCGACGTGCGCTTCTACCGGCGCTTCACCCGCTCGTTGTCGCGCCAGGTGCGTTATTTGCGCAAGACGCTCAACCAATCGCGCGACGGCCTGCCGCGGCTGCAAGCGGTGATCGCGCTCACGTATGCCGCGCTCTGCCTCGAAGGCCAGTCCGGGGGCTTGCGCGCCAGCGCGCGCCGGCTGATCGATGAATTGGGCCGCCAAATCCTGCCCGACGGCGGGCATATCAGCCGCAATCCCGGCGCCTTGATCGAACTGCTGATTGATCTGCTGCCGCTGCGGCAGCTGTTCTCGTCGCGCAATCTGCCGCCGCCCGCAGCCCTTAACAACGCCATCGACCGCATGATGCCAATGCTGCGGTTCTTTCGTCACGCCGACGGCAACTTCGCGCAGTTCAACGGCATGGGGCCGACGCCGGTCGACCTGCTGGCGACAGCTTTGGCCTACGACGACGCGCGCGGCGCGCCGGTCGCTAACGCGCCGCATTCCGGCTATCAGCGCATCGACGCCGGCAAGACCGCGCTGGTCATGGACACCGGCAAGCCGCCACCGCTGGCGCTGAGCCAGGAGGCGCATGCCGGATGCCTTTCTTTCGAACTGTCGTGGACCCAGAGCCGCCTGGTGGTGAATTGCGGACTGCCGGCGGTCAACCGGGACAACTGGCGGCAGGTGGCGAGGGCGACGCCGGCGCATTCCACCATCACCTTCAACGACACTTCGTCGTGTCAATTCTTCGAGTCGCGTACGTTTCGCAAATTGCTGTTCGGCACGCCGATCGTCAGCGGGCCGCGCAATGTGCGGGTGCTGCGCGAGGATACCCAGGACGGGGCGATCCTGCGCGTCTCGCACGACGGCTACGCAGGCGAGTTCGGCGTCACCCATCACCGCTCGCTGCGGCTGTCCCCCGACGGGCGCTCGCTCGACGGCGAGGACAGCTTCACCTTTGCCCAGGCCGCCGCCTCCGGCGAAGCACGCGATGAATTCGCCGTGCGCTTCCACCTGCATCCGGCGGTGAAGGCCAACCGCCTCAGCGACGCCCACGGCGCCATCCTGGTGCTGCCGGACCGCGAATTGTGGACCTTCAATACTTATGGCGACGTGGTGGAAATCGAGGAAAGCGTCTTTCTCTCCGGCCCCGACGGGCCGCGCCGCACCGTGCAGATCGTGATCTACGGCCGAGCGCGCAAGCAGCCGCGGGTGCGCTGGAGTTTCCGCCACACCCCGCCATCCGCGCCGGGCACGCGCATGGACCGGCCGGACGAGCCGGAATTGCCGCTCTAGCCGTTCCGGGGCGCGCCGAAGGCGCGAACCCGGAATGACCGTTTCTTTGTGGAAGCGCAGGCGAACGGAGGCCGGACGCATACACTTCCGCCCGCTTGATGTGCTAGCGGGTACCGCATGGCCAGCCACCCGCGCCGCATCACCCGCGCTCTGCTGTCGGTGTCCGACAAGACCGGGCTCGTCGATTTCGCTAAAGCGCTTGCCGGTTATAATGTCGAGCTGATCTCCACCGGCGGCACGGCGAAGGCGTTGAAGGACGCCGGGCTCAAGGTGATCGACGTCGCCGAGCTCACCGGCTTTCCGGAAATGATGGACGGCCGGGTGAAAACGCTGCACCCGAACGTGCACGGCGGCCTGCTGGCGATCCGCGGCAACAAGGACCACGCCGCGGCGATGGCCGAGCACCACATCGAGCCGATCGATCTCCTGGTAGTCAATCTCTATCCGTTCGAGGCGACCGTCGCCAAGGGCGCCGCGTTCGAAGATTGCATTGAGAACATCGACATCGGCGGGCCGGCGATGATCCGCGCCGCGGCGAAGAACCACAATGATGTGACTGTTGTGGTCGAGCCTGCGGACTATGCCTTGGTGCTCGGCGAAATGGCGCAGCACGCCGGCATGACCACGCTGGAGCTGCGGCAAAAACTCGCCGCCAAGGCCTATGCGCGCACCGCCGCCTACGACGCGGCGATCGCCAACTGGTTCGCTGACACGCTGCACGAGACCGCGCCGGACTATCGCGCCTTCGGCGGCAAGCTCGCAGAAGCCTTGCGCTACGGCGAGAACCCGCACCAGAGCGCGGCGTTTTACCGCACGCCGGCGATGCGCCTCGGCGTGGCGACGGCGCGGCAACTGCAAGGCAAGCAGCTCTCCTACAACAATATCAACGATACTGACGCCGCATACGAATGCATTGCCGAGTTCGACGCCAGGCGCACCGCCGCCTGCGTCATCGTCAAGCACGCCAATCCCTGCGGCGTCGCCGAAGGCGCTAGCCTGGTGGACGCCTATAAAAAGGCGCTCGCCTGCGACCCGACCTCAGCCTTCGGCGGCATTGTCGCGCTCAACCGCACGCTCGATGCGGAGGCCGCGAAGGCGATCACCGAGATTTTCACCGAGGTGATCATCGCGCCGGAAGCAACCGACGAGGCGATCAAGATCGTCGCGGCGAAGAAGAACCTGCGCCTGCTGGTGGCCGGCGGTCTGCCCGATCCGCGTGCATCCGGCTGGCTGGTGAAATCAGTGGCTGGCGGGCTGCTCGTTCAGTCGCGCGACAACGCGGTGGTGGACGAAATGCAGCTCAAGACAGTCACCAAACGCGCGCCGAGCGAGAAGGAACTTGCCGATCTGCGCTTCGCCTTCCGCGTCGCCAAGCACGTCAAATCGAACACCATCGTCTATGCCAAGGGGCTGGCGACTGTCGGCATCGGCGCCGGGCAGATGAGCCGCGTCGATGCAGCGCGCATCGCCGCGCGCAAGGCGGAAGACGCGGCGAAAGAAATGAAATTGCCGGCGCCGCTCACCAAGGGTTCGGTGGTGGCTTCCGACGCTTTCTTCCCCTTCGCCGACGGCCTCCTGGTGGCGATCGAGGCCGGCGCTACCGCGGTGATCCAGCCCGGCGGCTCGATGCGCGACGATGAGGTGATCAAAGCCGCCGACGACCACGGTATCGCCATGGTGTTCACCGGCGTGCGGCATTTCAGACATTGAAGCTGGGCCTCGTGTCCCGGACGCGGTGCAGCACGAGCGCAGCGAAGTGCTGCGCTGCGCCCGGGACACGCAAGCACTATTCGCGCGCCAAATCCCCCAGCAAGCTCGCCGCCACCAACAATTTCGACAACGTCAACCCCGAGCCCGCGATCTCATGGATCGCCGCGCGGATACGCTCGACCTCAGCCTGCCGCGGCTTGATCCATTCGTCCACCGCGCCGGCGCCGGCAATTCCGCTTCCTTGCCCGTTGCCCACCATGGCAGCGGTCAATCGCCGCTCGGCATCGCCGATAGAGTCAAGCGCGCGGTCGAGCGCCAGGCGGTCGAAATAATCCGATACGACGATGCCCGGCACCGCGCCGGCGACGCGGTCAAGCTGGAAATAAGCCTCGGTGGCGAAATAGGTGGCGGTCACCTCGGCAACCGGCTTCTGGGCGCGATCGGCGACAAAGACGATATCGGTCGCGGCTTTCAGCAGCGGCAGATTAGCGAGCCGCAACGCGAGTGCCTCCGGCACGCCGGCCTTGGTCAAATGCTCGACGCGTGTGTTGCGCACGCCTGCCGCCTGCTTCGAGAGCGCGCTATCGAGCGCCGCCGCGACCTGGGCGATGCCTTCCTTGTAGTGCGCGACGATCTTTTCCAGCCCCTGCTTGAGATCGACATTGCGCAGGAACCAGACCAGACGATCGAGCAGCAGATCCTGCACCACGGCATAAAGGTCGAGCTGGGTCTTGCCGGCGATTTTATTGTCGAGGCCGTCGATCTCACCGTTGAGCTCGATCAGGCCATAACTGTTGCGCACGGCGGCAAAAGCTGCGGCAATAGCCGCGGGCGCCGCGCCGGTCTGGTCGGCGATGCGCACGATCAGTGTCGCGCCGCCGCGGTTGATCATAGAATTGGTCAACTGCGTGGCGATGATCTCGCGGCGCAGGCGATGTTTATGCAGCGCGTCGTCGTAGCGCTCCGACATTTCCTTGGGGAAGTAGCGCTCGAGCTCGCGCGACAGGAACGGATCGTCCGGCACCGTGCTGCCAAGCAATTCGTTGTAGAGCGAGAGCTTGGCATAGGCGAGCAGCACCGACAGCTCCGGCCGCGTCAGCGCCGCGTTGCGCTTGCGCCGGTCGGCGAGCGCCACCTCGTCGGGCAGGAATTCCACGGCGCGATCGAGCTCGCCGCGCGTCTCCAGCGTCTGCATCAGCCGCTGCTGGAAGCCCATGTCCTCCAGCCCACGCCGCTGCGCCAGAGAAAGCGCCAGCGTCTGCTGATAGTTGTTGCGCAGCACCAGCCGGGCAACCTCGTCGGTCATTTCCACGAGCAGCGCGTTGCGCGCCTCTATCGTTAGTGCGCCGGAGCGCAGCAATGGAGAGAGCGCCACCTTAATGTTGACCTCGACGTCGGAGGTGTTGACGCCGGCGGAATTGTCGATGGCGTCGGTGTTGAGCCGCACGCCATTAAGCGCCGCCTCGACGCGGCCGCGCTGGGTCATGCCGAGATTGGCGCCCTCGCCGATTACCTTGACGCGCAAGTCGTCGCCAGTGATGCGGATCGAATCATTGGCGCGGTCGCCGGCCGCTTCGTCGCTTTCACTCGAGGCGCGTACGTAAGTGCCGATGCCGCCGAAGAACAGGAGATCGACTTTGGCGGTCAGGATCGCCTTCATCAATTGTTGCGGCGTCACCGCCTCCGCCACGTCGAACCGCTTGCGCGCCTCGGGGCTGAGGCGGATTTCCTTCGACGCGCGCGGATACACGCCGCCGCCCTTGGAAATCAGCGTCTTATCGTAGTCCTGCCAGCTCGAGCGCGGCAGCTGAAACATGCGCTGGCGCTCCTTGAAGCTCGCCGCCGGATCGGGATCGGGATCGATGAAGATGTCGCGATGATCGAAGGCCGCGACCAACTTGGTGGTCGTCTCGCGCAGCATGCCGTTGCCGAACACATCGCCCGACATGTCGCCGACGCCGACCGCGGTGAACGGCGTCACGCCGATGTCGATATCCATCTCGCGGAAGTGCCGTTTCACCGCTTCCCAGGCGCCGCGCGCGGTGATGCCCATCGCCTTGTGGTCGTAGCCGGCCGAGCCGCCGGAAGCGAAAGCGTCGCCGAGCCAATAATCGTGCTCGATGGAGAGGCCGTTGGCGATGTCGGAGAAAGTCGCGGTGCCCTTGTCGGCGGCGACGACAAGATAAGGATCGTCGCCCTCGTGGCGGACGACGTCGGCCGGCGGGATGATTTTGCCATCGGGCGCGTAGTTATCGGTGATGTCGAGCATCGTGCCGATGAACAACTTGTAGGTGGCGATGCCTTCGGCCTGCACCTGATCGCGCGTCGCCCCCATCGGCATGTGCTTGGGCACGAATCCGCCCTTGGCGCCGACCGGCACGATCACCGCATTCTTGACCTGCTGCGCCTTCACCAGGCCGAGAATCTCGGTGCGGAAGTCCTGCGGCCGGTCGGACCAGCGGATGCCGCCGCGGGCCACCTTGCCGAAGCGCAGATGCACGCCTTCTACGCGCGGCGAATAGACGGATATCTCGTAGAGCGGGCGCGGCAGCGGCAGGTCGGTAATCTCGCCGCTCTTGAACTTGACGGCGATCATCGCCTTCGGCTGACCTTCCGCGTCGGTCTGGAAGAAATTCGTGCGGATCGCCGACTGCACGACGTTGACGAAATGACGCAGGATGCGGTCCTCGTCGAGGCTCTGCACATTCTGCAATTCCTGTTCGATGCCCTCGACGATTGCCTTCTGCTTGGCCTCGCGGTCCTCCGCCGCGGCGGGGCGCGGATCGAAACGCGCGTAGAATAATTCGACGATGTCGTCGACGATCACGAAATGCTTCACCAGCGTCGCCCACATGTAATCCTGCGAATAGGGTACGCGGATCTGGCGCAGGTAGCGCGACAGCGCGCGGATCAGCGCCACGTCGCGCCAGCCGAGGCCGCCGGCGAGCGTGAGCGCGTTGTAGCCGTCGTTCTCGGCCGCGCCGCGCATCACCATCAGGAATGCGGCTTCCAGCCGGGCCTTGCCCTTATCGAGCTCGATGGCCGTTCCGTCGCGCCGCTCGAGCAGCATGTCGTGGAACCAGACGGTGTGGGCGCCATCGCGTTTTTGCGCGATATGGAAGGTGCGCTCGTCCACCACGCGAAAGCCCATGTTTTCCAGCACCGGCACGCGCTCCGACAGCGGCAGCGGTCGCCCGAAGCTCCAGATTTTCAGTCCCACCGCGCGCTGCTCTTCCTCGAGGCGATGATGGAAATCGACGCCGAGCAGGCGCTTCTCGTCGAGACCTTCGATCACGCGGATGTCGTTGGCCGCGACGCTCGGCGCGTAGGTGTCCTGGAAGCCGTGCGAAAAGGCTTCGCGATACCGTTCGAACAGCGCGCGCGCGGCCTCCGGCGCGTGCGTCAGCGACAGCGCCTGCATGAGGCCGTCGCTCCAGGTGCGCACGATGCCGGAGATCGCGTCTTCCAGCGTCACCCGGTCGACCTCGGGCGTCGCCCCGTCGGTGCGGCCGATGATGAAGTGCACCCGCACCAGCGGGCCTTCCGGGAAGAACGGATAGAAGGCCGAGACGCGCCCGACGAAAGCGCTCGCCAGATAATCGCCGATCTTGGCGCGGATCGCGCTGTCGTAGCGCTCGCGCGGCACGAACACCAGCACCGAGACGAAGCGATCGAAGCGGTCGCGCCGCGCCAGGACGCGCACGCGCGGCCGCTCGTCGAGCTGCATGATGGCGAGGGCAAAATGAAAAAGCGTCTCCTCGTCGATCTGGAACAATTCGTCGCGCGGGTAATGCTCGAGTACGGTCGCCAGCGTCTTGCCGAAATGGCTGTGCGAATCGAAACCGGCGCGCTCCTCGACATGGCCGATCTTGCGCCGCAGATACGGAATGCTGTGCGCCGAGCGCGTATAGGCGGTCGAGGTGAACAAGCCGACGATGCGGAATTCGCCGGCAAGATTTCCCGCCGCGTCGAAGCGCTTGACGCCGACGTAATCGAGATAGACGCGCCGGTGCACGTGCGAGTGGATATTGGCCTTGGCGATGATCAGCGGCCGCGGCTCCTTGAGGAACGCCATGATTTCCGGCGTAAATTCCAGCTGTTCGTGGCCGCGGCCCAGCACGCGCAATTCGCGCGAGCGCATGATGCCGAGCCCGCTGTCGAAATTGGGCGCGAGGTCGCGACCGTCGAAGACGTAGTCGCGCATGCCGATAAAAGTGAAATTGTCGGCCAGCAGCCATTGCAGGAACTGGATCGCCTCGGCGATCTCGTCGACTGGCAGCGGCGGGGGATTGGTCTTGAGCTCGGCGACCAAGCCGTTGACGCGCTCGAGCATCGGCTTCCAGTCCTGCACCGCAAGCCGCACCTCGCCGAGCACCCCGCGTAGCGTCTCGACGATCTCCTGACGCAGCGCATCATCGCCGATCGAATTCGACATGGATATGGATGAAGCTTTCGCGCGCGCTGCCGGCAGCGTCGGCGGCGCCGAACCCGGTGAGCTTGCCGGCCGCATCGCGCTTGACGCCGAAGATCGGATGCGTGACCAGCCGCACCGGCAGGCGGCGCTCGGACAATTCGCCCATCACCGAATCGAACAGGAACGGCATGTCGTCGTTGACGATCTCGAGCACCGTAATCGATTGACGCTCGCCGGAGCCTTGCAGCGTTACTGGTGTCGAAGCGGATTTTCGGCGTGTTCGGCTGCCTTTGGCCGAGAAAATCCCAGGCGCGACCGGCGAGCATCGCCAGGTCGGCGGGGCCGTAATGCACCACGTCTTCCGGCACGGCGCGGGCGAAGAGCTGCGCGGCAAAACTCTTAGGGATGTCGCGGTGGCTGGCGGACAGCGATGCGCCCGCCTGCTCGATCGTCATGTGCGCCGTATTTTCCACGTCGCTGCCGGGTGTCTTTCCGGGACTCTTGGCGTCCATGAATCCTCACGGCTGGTCGGGGAGGCGGTCGCGGTGGATTGAAGTTTTCACCTTCCGCGGCGGGGCGTCGAGAGCAACACACCATTTGGTGACGCGATGTTGACAGCGAGTTTGGCGCGGCCGCGCGGCCGCATCGAACAGAGGCCCTAAGGACCTGACAGAAAAGGCATAAAACCGGCACCCGGGTCGTATCGCGAGGCCCCGTAACATTGTAGTCTGATGCGGGACAAGAACAAGCAAGGGGCGCGAGAAATGCCGAAAGCAGACAAAACGAGCAAAACGGCGAGCAAGCCGGCCATTTCCAAATCGTCGCTGGCAAAATCGACCCTGGCCAAATCACCGCTGGCAAAGGCCGGCAAGCCCCAGCCGGCACTGCGCGCAATCAAGGGCGGCATGGCGACGGCGAAGTCGCCGCCAAAGCCAGCCGCGCCGCAGTCCAAAACCGCGATGATGAAGGCCGCCAACCAGAAGGCGCAGCCTGCCGCGGCCGACGATGCGCCGGTGATCGCGCTCAATCTGCCACCGGTCAAGCTCTCACCCGCGATGGCCGCGTATTTCAAGAAGTGCCAGGACAAGCTCGGCTTCGTGCCCAACGTGCTGCTCGCCTATACCTTCGACATGGCGAAGCTGGAAACCTTCGTCGCCATGTACAACGATCTGATGTTCGGCGATTCCGGGCTCTCGAAGCTCGAACGCGAGATGATCGCGGTCGCGGTGTCGTCGCAGAACCGATGCTACTATTGCCTGACAGCGCATGGCGCTGCGGTGCGGCAATATTCCGGCAATCCGTTGCTCGGTGAGCATTTGGTGATGAATTATCGCGTGGCGCGGCTGAACAGGCGCCAGCGCGCCATGCTCGACTTCGCGGTCAAGCTCACGGCCTCGCCGGCGAACGTCGAGGAAGGCGACCGCGAACGGTTGCGCCGCGCCGGATTTACCGACCGCGACATCTGGGACATTTCCTCGGTGGCCGGCTTCTTCAACATGTCAAATCGCGTTGCCTCGGCGACCGACATGCGGCCGAATAAGGTCTATCACGGCCAGTCGCGGTAACCTTTTCCCTCACCCCGATTGAAGGGAGAGGCAAAGGAGAGCCATGCGCCGCTACGTCAACATCGTTGCAGTCGCTCTATTTTCATTTGCCGCACACGCCCAGACCGCGGCAATCCCCCAGGCTACGCCGGTCCTCGGCCACAACGGCATGGTGGTAGCGCCGGAAGGGCGCGCCGCGCGCATTGGCGTGGAAATCCTCGAGCGCGGCGGCAATGCAGTGGACGCGGCCGTCGCGGTCGGCTTTGCGCTCGCCGTGACCTATCCGAGCGCCGGCAATCTCGGCGGCGGCGGTTTCATGGTGATCCACCTCGCCAAGGACAACACCAATACGGCTATCGACTATCGTGAGACCGCGCCGGCGGCCGCGACGCCAACCATGTTCCTCGACGCCAAGGGCGAATCCGGATCCGAAAAAGTCGCGCGATTCGGGTCTCGCTGTCGGCGTGCCTGGTACTGTCGCCGGCCTCGCGCTGGCGGAGAAGAAATACGGCTCCGGCAAGATTACGCTCGCCGAGCTGATGGCGCCAGCCATCAAGCTCGCACGCGAGGGCGTGGACCTCGCTGACGACACCGCCGTTTCGCTGTCGCGAGCCCAAGCGCGGCTCGCCCGCTGGCCGTCGAGCAAATCGATTTTCTTCAACAGTGACGGCGGCGTCATGGAGCCCGGCCAGAGCCTGGTTCAGGCCGATCTCGCCGCCACGCTCAACGCCATCGCGCGCGGCGGGCCGCAAGCCTTTTATCAACGGCCCGATCGCGGACAAGATCGCCTCATGCAGTGCGCGCGGCCGGTGGCATCATGACGGCGGACGACCTGCGAAACTACCGAGCCATCGAGCGGCCGGTCGTGCGCGGCACATATCGCGGCTATGACATTATCTCCATGCCGCCGCCCTCCTCCGGCGGCGTGGCGCTGGTCGAGATGCTCAACATTCTCGAAGGCTATGACCTCGCCGGGCTCGGGCGCGGCGAGCAAGCACTGCATGATTTCATCGAGGCGATGAAGCGCGCCTATGCCGACCGCGCCGTGTTCATGGGCGATCCCGGCACGGTGAGAATCCCGGTCGCCGGGCTGATCGCAAAAAAATATGCGGCGTCCCTGCGCGCCGGCATCGGCGACAAATCGACGCCGGCGGCCAGCATCCGCGCCGGCAAGCCGGCCGACTATGAGGGTCAGAACACCACGCATTTCTCCGTCCTCGACCGCGACGGCAATGCCGTGTCGAACACTTACACGCTGAATTTCTATTTTGGCCTCGGCCTCGTCGCCGACGGCACCGGCGTGCTGCTCAACAACGAGCTAGACGATTTCACCGCCAAGCCCGGCGCGGCGAATGCCTATGGGCTGGTCGGCACCAACGCCAATAATCTGCCGGGGCCGGGCAAACGGCCATTGTCGTCGATGACGCCGACCATCGTGCTCAAGGACGGCAAGCCGTTTCTGGTGACCGGCTCGCCCGGCGGCAGCCGCATCATCACCGCCGTGCTGCAGGTGATCACCAACGTGATCGATTTCCATATGGGCATCGCCGAAGCGGTCTCTGCGCCGCGGCTGCACAATCAATGGCAGCCGGACGAAACTTATGCCGAGGCGGGCTTCGATCCGGCTTCGCTCGATGCCTTGCGCGCGCGCGGCCACAAAATCGTGACGACGAATCCGCACACCTCGGCCAATTCCATCGAAGCGACGAGCGACGGCTACGTCGGCGCCGCCGATGCGCGCACGCGCGGCGCGCTAGCCGCGGGATATTGACCGTGAATGACTCCGTCGAACGCGTGCGCGAGGCGCTTGTTGCGGCTGGTCATGCCGACACGATTACCTTGTTTCCCGAAGGCACGCGCACGGCGCAAGATGCGGCCAACGCCGTCGGCTGCACCGTAGCGCAAATCGTCAAGTCGATCGTGCTGCGCGCCGGCGAGCAGGTGGTGCTGGTGCTCACCTCCGGCGCCAATCGCGTCGATGTCGCAAAAATTTCCGCCGCCATCGGACAGCCGGCGAAATCCGCCGACGGCCGCTGGGTGCGCGACGTCACCGGCTTTGCCATCGGCGGCGTCGCGCCGATCGGCCATATCGCAAAGCCGCGCATTTTCATCGACGCCGATTTGATGAAGCTCGACCCGGTGTGGGCCGCCGCCGGCTCGCCGCGGCATGTTTTCAAGACCAGCGCGGGAGAGCTCGCGCGCATGACCGGGGGTGAGGTTGCCGATGTGAAGGAAGGCTAATTGGAGCGGGCGAAGGGATTCGAACCCTCGACCCCGACCTTGGCAAGGTCGTGCTCTACCCCTGAGCTACACCCGCATCCGTTAGTTCATTGGCCTTTTTTACGTGCAAAGGCCGCCAAGCCCGTTGCTATAGCCAATAGCCCCACCCCTTTGCAACCTCGCCAATTTCACCGTTAATGCAGGCCATGCCGACGACGCCCGACCAGCTTTTTGCCGCTCTCGACGGCCTCGGCATCGCCCACAAGACGGTGAAACACCCGCCGGTGTTCACCGTCGAGCAGGCGAAAGCCCTGCGCGGCGAGCTGCCCGGCGCCCACACCAAAAACCTGTTCCTGCGCGACAAGAAGCATGACCTTTATCTCGTCGTGGCGCTGGAAAGCGCCGAGATCGACCTCAAGAGCCTGCATCGCCGACTCGGCGCCAGCGGGCGTTTTTCCTTCGGTTCGGCCGACCTGCTGCGCGAGGTGTGGGGCGTCGAGCCCGGCTCGGTGACGCCGTTCGGCGCCATCAACGACACCCAAGGCCGCGTCACCGTCGTGCTGGACGCGCCGATGATGGAACACGCAACGCTCAACTACCATCCGCTCGACAACACCATGACCACGGCGATCGCGCGCGACGATCTGGTGAAATTCCTTGAATCGACCGGCCATCCGCCGCGCATCGAGACAATTTCCGGGCCCTCTGCGGAAGGTTCCTGACCCGATTGCAAACAGTCCCCGGATGCCCATTTAATCGGGCAAGGAGCCGTAATTTGGAACCGGCAGTTAAAGGCTGAAAAAATGCTGACGAATGGCGGGGGAGTGACGGCGGTGGCCGACGTGGTGAAGGATACCACCACGCAAACCTTCATGAAGGACGTGATCGAGGAGTCCAAACGCCAGCCGGTGCTGGTGGATTTCTGGGCGCCCTGGTGCGGGCCGTGCAAGCAGCTCACGCCGATCCTGGAAAAAGCGGTGAAGGCGGCCAAGGGCGCGGTCAAGCTCGCCAAGATGAACATCGACGAGCATCCGGCGATCCCCGGGCAGATGGGCATCCAATCGATCCCCGCGGTGATCGCTTTCGTCAACGGCCAACCGGCCGACGGCTTCATGGGCGCGCTGCCGGAATCTCAGGTCAACTCCTTCCTCGAGCGCTTGACCAAGGGCAAGGCCGGCACCGAGCAAAAGGATCTGTTGAAAGAGGCCGACGCCGCGCTCGCCGCCAACAATCCGGCCGCCGCCGCGGACATCTACGCGCAGCTTCTCACCGAGGACGGCGCCAACGTGGCCGCGCTCGCCGGGCTCGCGCGCTGTTACGTCGCGACCGGTGCGCTCGAACAGGCGAAGCAAACTCTGGCCATGGTGCCCGAAGCAAAACGCAATGACGCGGCGGTTGCCGCCGCGCGCGCCGCGCTCGAGCTTGCCGAGCAGGCGAAATCGGCCGGCCCGGTGGATGAGCTCGCGCGCAAGGTCGAAGCCGATCCACTCGACCATCAGGCGCGCTTCGATCTCGCCGTCGCGCTCAACGCCAAGGGCAAGCGCGCCGAAGCCGTCGACAACCTTATTGCCATCGTCAAGCGCGACCGTAAATGGAACGAGGATGGCGCGCGCAAACAGCTGGTGCAGTTCTTCGAGGCCTGGGGCCCGGCCGACGCGGCAACGGTCGATGGCCGCAAGCGGCTGTCATCGATTTTGTTTTCGTGAGGCTGATCCTGTCGGCCGCGGAGCAAGCGCCATGCCGATGAACGCTCACTATCGCAGTTTGGCGGATCTGCCAGAGGTTCTGCCGGTATTCCCGCTGCCGGGCGCGCTGCTGCTGCCGCGCGGGCAGATGCCGCTCAACATTTTCGAGCCGCGCTATCTCGCCATGATCGACGACTCGCTGCGCGACGGCCACAGGCTCGTCGGCATGATCCAGCCTGACGCGGCACATGGCGGCTCGGTGGAAAAGCCACGGCTGTTCACCATCGGCTGCGTCGGCCGTATCACCCAATTGTCGGAAGCCGGCGATGGTCGTTATCTGATTGAGCTTACCGGCGTCGCCCGCTTCCGCGTGGTCGAGGAATTGCCGGTGAAGACCGCCTATCGCCAATGCCGCGTTTCTTACGCGCCGTTCGCCGCCGATTTTGTGCCGCGTAAAGGAGAGAACCTGGTCGACCGCAATGCGCTGTTGCGCGCCCTCGGAGATTTCCTCAAGGCCAATGATCTGAAGGCTGACTGGGAAGGCATCGACAAGGCGCCGAACGAAGCACTGGTCAATGCGCTGGCGATGATGTCGCCTTACGGGGCGGCGGAAAAGCAGGCATTGCTGGAAGCCCCGGACTTGAAGACGCGCGCCGAAATCCTCATCGCCATCACCGAAATCGAGCTGGCCAAGAAGAACACCGAGGGCGACCCGCAGTTGCAGTAGCCGTGCTATAAGCGCCGGCGAAAGTGCTGGAGCATCCCATGTCGACCAATCCCCCGCCCGAGCGTCCTGCCGGCAGCATTGATCCGAAGTTGCTGGAAATCCTGGTCTGCCCGCTGACCAAGACGACCTTGGAATATGACGCCGCCAAACAAGAACTGATTTCGCGCAAGGCCAAGCTCGCCTATCCGATCCGCGACGGCATCCCCATCATGCTGCCAGAAGAGGCGCGGCGGCTGGACTGAGCATGGTCCGACATCCTGAGGCGGCCCTCGAAGGATGAACGGCCCGAGTTTGTCATCCTTCGAGGCTCGCTCCTTAGGATGACGATCAACTGCAGAACGCGCGGCAAAGGGAGACCTGAATGATCAAAATCTGGGGGCGCAACACCTCGTCCAACGTGCAGAAGGCCATGTGGGCGGTGGGCGAGCTCAAGCTCGAACACCAGCGCATCGACATCGGCGGCGCCTTCGGCATGAACAGGGAGCCGAAATATCTGGCGATGAACCCGAACGGGCTGGTGCCGACGCTGGAAGAAGAAGACGGCTTCCTGCTGTGGGAATCGAATTCGGTCGTGCGCTATCTCGCCGGCAAATACGACAAGACGGGCGCCCTGGAGCCGAAGGATGCGCATCAGCGCGGCCTCGCCGGCCAGTGGATGGACTGGCAGCTCACGGTCTGCGGTCCCGCCATCACGCCGGTATTCTGGGGGCTGATCCGCACGCCGCCGGAAAAGCGCGACATGGCGGCGATCAAGGCGGGGGCGGAGAAAACCGTCGCGGCGTTCAAGATACTCGACGCGCAGCTTGGCAAGACCGCGTTTGTCGCCGGCCCGACATTCTCTTATGGCGATATTCCGGTCGGCGTCATGTGCTACCGCTACGTCCAGTTGGTGGCTGACCGGCCGCCGACGCCCAATCTCGATCGCTGGTACGGCGCGATCTCGGCGCGCCAGGCGTTCAAGGATCAGGTCGGCAGCGTGCCGCTGAGTTGATGTCATCCCTCCCCTGAAAGGGGAGGGCCCGGCGCGAAGCGCCGGGGGTGGGGTCTGCGCGAGCGACGATCCCCACCCGTCCGCTCGCTTCGCTCGCGGCCACCCTCCCCCTGCGGGGGAAGGATTTTAGAGCGCCTCACCCCTGAGCAGCTTCGGCACCTCGCCGGTAAAGCCCGCCGCCTCGCGGATGAGCACGCGCTTGAGCGCGGGGATGCGCTCGACCACGCCGAGGCCGATGTCGCGCGCCAGACGCAGCACATCAGAGTGGTTGGAGAACAATCTGTTCAAGCCGTCGGTGGCAACGCCCATGGTCATGGTGTCGAAACGCCGCCAGCGCTGGTAGCGCTCGAGCACTTGCGTTCCGCCGATATCGAGGCCGAGCCGTGCCGCATCGGCCACCGCTTCGGCAAGCGCGGCGACATCGCGCAACCCCATGTTCAGCCCCTGCCCCGCGATCGGATGGATGACATGCGCGGCGTCGCCCACCAGCGCCAGCCGTTCGCCGATGAACGAACGCGCCGCGTGCAGGCCGAGCGGAAAGGCGTGGCGCGGGCCGGCGACTTCGATATCGCCGAGGTGAAGCCCAAATCTTTTTTCCAGCTCGTCGTGAAATTCGGCATCCGGCAGCGCGACGATGCGCTCGGCTTCGCGCGCGCTTTCGGTCCACACAATTGACGAGCGATTCCCCGTGAGCGGCAGGATCGCGAACGGACCCGCGGGAAGGAAATGCTCCTCGGCGCGGCCGTTATGCTCGCGCTCATGCGCCACCGTGGTGACGATGGCCGATTGATCGTAATTCCAGCCATGCGTGACAATGCCAGCATGTTCGCGGATCGCGGAGCGGGCGCCGTCGGCGCCGACCAGCAGCCGCGCCGAGATCGTTTCGCCGTCGGCCAGCCGCACATCGATGGTGCGCGCGGATTGCGTAAAATCCTTCACCGCGGTCGCACGCAATTCAACCCCAATCTCTTTTGCCTTCGCCACTAGGGCGTGGATCAGATTCTTGTTCTCGATCATGTGCGCGAACGGCTCGCCCTCTTCCACCTCGCCGCCGAAGGTGAGGAACGTCGGGCGCACCGCGTCGTCGAGCTTTGAGTCGGTCACCACCATGTCGAGGATCGGTTGCGCGCCTGCGGCAACCGCGTCCCAGACCTCGATCGTCTCGAACAGGCGCCGCGCCGCCGCGGCGATGGCGGAAGCGCGCGGGTCGCCGGATTTTGCCGCGCCCAGCGTCGGGTCGGCCACCGTCACGGCGAAGCTTTCGCCCAGCGCCTGGCGCAGCGCGATTCCCAGCGCCAGGCCGGCAAAGCCGGCCCCGCCGATGAGGACGTCGGTTTTATGCTGCTTTTCCAGTGCCTTCGCCTTTCAGCTTCCTTGTAAATATCGCCGCAGCATAGCAGGTTGGAGCCAGCGTTTGACCCACTTTGGCCTACCCCATGTCCGCCGCCCTCCAGGACCTCCTCACGATCCTCGATCTCGAGCATCTCGATCTCAATTTGTTCCGCGGCCGCTCGCCGCAGGCCGGCTGGCAGCGCGTCTACGGCGGCCAGGTGATCGGCCAGGCGCTGGTCGCCGCGGTGCGCACCGTCGACAACCGCCCGCCGCATTCCATGCACGCTTATTTCCTGCTGCCCGGCGATCCGAAGGTGCCGATCATCTACGACGTGGACCGGATCAGGGACGGCAAGAGCTTCACCACCCGTCGCGTCACCGCGCGCCAGCACGGTCACCCGATCTTCACCATGCAGGTGTCGTTCCACGCCGACGAGGCGGGCGGCCTCGACCATCAGATGCCGATGCCGAAGGTGCCGCCGCCGGAAAGCCTGCCGAACGAATCCGAGATGCGCGAGAAGATGCTGCCGACCATGCCCGATCCGGTACGGCGCTATTACGAGCGCGAGCGGCCGATCGAATTGCGCCCCGTGGAATTCGACCGCTACGGCGGCAAGAAATATCCCGACACCCGCTTTCACGTCTGGATCCGCACCACCGGCCGCCTGCCCGACGATCTGGCCATCCACCAATGCGTCTTGGCCTATGCCTCCGACATGACGCTGCTCGACGCGGCGCTGGGGCCGCATGGCCGCACGCTGTTCGACAGGGAGTTCATGGCGGCTAGCCTCGATCATGCGCTGTGGCTGCACCGGCCGTTCCGCGCCGACGACTGGCTGCTCTACGCACAGGACTCACCCAACCTGCACGGCTCGCGCGGTTTCTCCCGCGGGCTCATCTTTACCCGCGACGGCACGCTGGTCGCTTCCGTCGCGCAGGAGGGCCTGGTGCGGATTCGCCGGAAAAATCTGTAGAATCTCGAATAACGAAACGACGCGAATTGATGTCATGACTTCCACCCCGACCCACTCCCTTTCAGCGGGAGGAAGACATCGAAGCGCAGTCATCCTCCCCCTGAAAGGGGGAGGAATGTGGAGGGGATCATGCGCGGCGATTGCGTTAGCGGTCCTGTTCGCAAGTGCTGCCTTTGCCGCCTCCGGCAAGCAGCCGGCGCCGCCCGGTTCGTTTCCCCGCGCCCCGCCGCAATACGCGCGCTTTTCCGCCGCCGAGCTGCAACGCGGATTCATGGCGCTCGCCTTCGGCTCCGACCTGCGCATCGGCGCGCGGCCGAAAGGCATTCGCCGCTTCGACCATCCGATCCGGCTGCACGTCGAAGCCGGCGGCAGCATCGACCGCGTTGCCGCCATGCAGCGGATCGCCGGCGAATACGGCGAGAAGGTTGCCAGTCTCAAACTCACGGTCGACGGCGATACAACCGCCGACATCGACGTGCGGCTGATCAACGAAAAAGATTTCTCCGCCGCGCTCACCGCCGCCTTCGGCCGCGCCACCGCGCGCGCCTTTGTCGCCAAGACCGACCCGCAATGCATGACCAGCGTCAAATCGCAGGCGAACGGCGAGATCGTCCACGCGGTGTCGTTCATTATCGTCGACAAGGGCGACGCCGTGTTTCTCGATTGCGCCTACCACGAGCTGCTGCACGCCTTCGGCCTGTCCAATCACGACCAGCGCAATCCATGGACCACGCTCAACCAGCGCCGCATGGTCGGCTATCTCACTGTCTATGACCATGCCCTGCTGACTTTGCTGTACGACCCCCGCCTGCGACCCGGCATGACGCCAAGCGAGGTGCAGGCGCTGCTTCCGCAGCTCATCAAAGACCTTGGCGTTGCCGGTGAATAAGCTAGCAGGGCTGTCCTAAAAGTCCCGCATGAGCCGGGCTATTGCTTGCAGGACCGGCAAAATTCCCGCTTAATCGGCCATTGTTCCGCGAAACGGGGCATCGCCGCAAAGGAACCCGCATGAAACTGGTCATTGCCGTCATCAAACCGTTCAAGCTCGACGAGGTTCGCGAGGCCCTCACCCGCATCGGCGTGCACGGCATGACCGTGACCGAGGTGAAGGGCTACGGCCGTCAAAAGGGCCACATGGAAATCTATCGCGGCAACGAATACGCCGTGAATTTTCTGCCCAAATTGCGCATCGAGGTGGCCGTCGCCAGCGAGCAGATCGACCAGGTGGTGGATTCGCTCACTGCCGCCGCCAAGACCGGGCAAATCGGCGACGGAAAAATCTTCGTTACGCCGATCGAGCAGGCGATCCGCATTCGCACCGGGGAAACCGGTGGCGAAGCCTTGTAGGTCGCCGCTTACGCTTTGAAGGTTCGGCCGCATTCGGGCGCCGGCGCATTGCGCTATTTGGCCTGACTAATTTTTGTGCATCCCCCCATGGTCTTGGCGTCTCTTTAAGCGGCTGCTCGCAATGGTAATTGCCGCGATGCCGCATGGATAAAAAATCCTTCATCGAATCAGTCCGATAGGCCGAAATGGGGCAACTGGCACGGCGTTTGATTCTATTACCCCGGTGTTGCCTGCGAAGCGCGCTTTGCGGGTGTTGCTCAGTGAACCGCCCGCACTGGTGAATTCATAAACGGGCCCAAGCGGGGATCGAATCCATGAAAATCGTCATGGCAATTATTAAACCTTTCAAACTCGACGAGGTGCGTGACGCTCTGACCGCTATCGGGGTTTCAGGGCTGACCGTTACCGAAGTCAAAGGATACGGGCGTCAAAAAGGCCACACGGAAATTTACCGTGGTGCCGAATATGCGGTGAGCTTTCTGCCCAAGATGAAAATCGAAGTGGCAGTGCCTACTACCCAGGTCGACAAAGTCATCAGCGCCATCACTGGCGCCGCCAAAACCGGCCAGATCGGCGACGGAAAAATCTTCGTCTTCACGATCGACAACGCCGTGCGCATCCGCACCGGCGAAACCGACGCCGCGGCACTTTAGTAGCCCGCACAGCAAACAATACGGACAGGAGTTAGACCATGACGTTGAAGAAACCCTCCCGTGCGGGACTTTTGGCTCTCGCATCCGGAGCATTGCTCGCGATAATTCTGAGTGTAGGGGTCTACTCGACCTCCTATGCGCAGACGCCAGCCCCAATGGCAGCACCGGCCGCAGGCGCGCCGGCTGCCGCAGCACCGGCGGCGCCCCCGGCGCCGACGCCAGCCTGCGCCACCGATCCCGACCCCAAGAAGGCCGTACTTGAGAAGTGTTCGCCCAACTCGGGTGACACCGCCTGGATGCTGACCTCCGTGGCGCTGGTGCTCATGATGACCGTTCCCGGCCTCGCGCTGTTCTACGGCGGCATGGTGCGCAAGAAGAACGTCGGCGACACGGTGATGACGAGCTTCGCCGTCACCTGCCTGGTGACGATCGTCTACTCGATCCTCACCTACAGCCTGGCGTTCACGCCCGGCTCGCCCTTCATCGGCGGGCTCTCGCGCGTGTTCCTGCAAGGCATCTTGAGCGATATCGGTTCAGGCGCCGGCACGCCAAACGGCCTCGCGCCGACGATCCCCGAGACCGTGTACATGTGCTTCCAGATGACCTTCGCCATCATCACCCCGGCGCTGATCGCCGGCGCTTTCGCCGAGCGCATGAAGTTCTCGGCGATGCTGTGGTTCATGGGCCTGTGGTCGATCTTCGTCTACGCGCCGATCGCGCACTGGGTGTGGGGCTCGGATGGCTTCATGTCCAACGGCAACAGCGACGCCATGTTCAAGGTGCTCGACTTCGCCGGCGGCACGGTCGTGCATATCAACGCCGGCGTTGCCGGTCTGATGTGCGCGATCTGCCTCGGCAAGCGAAAGGACACCGGCCCTGGCCACAACATGGTGCTGACTCTGATCGGCGCCTCGCTGCTGTGGGTCGGCTGGTTCGGCTTCAACGCCGGTTCGGCTGTCACCGCCGGCTTGCAAGCCGGCATGGCGATGACCGTCACGCAAATCGCCACCGCCGTTGCCGCGTTCACCTGGATGCTGGTGGAATGGATCCACCGCAGCAAGCCGACCGTGATCGGCATCTCCTCCGGCGCCGTCGCCGGTCTCGTCGCCATCACACCGGCCTCCGGCTTCGTCGGCCCGGTCGGCTCGATGTGCATCGGCGTCGCCGCCGGCGTCATCTGCTACTGGGGCGTCACCGGCCTCAAGCACATGCACGGCATCGACGACGCGCTTGACTGCTTCGGCGTTCACGCGGTCGGCGGCATCGTCGGCGCGCTGCTCACCGGCGTGTTTGCGATCAGCGAGTACGGCGGCACCGCCGGCCTGATCGAAGGCAACCCCGGTCAGATGATCAATCAGGTCGAAGGCATCTGCGTCGTGATCGTGTACGATGCCATCGTCTCGCTGATCATCCTCAAGATCATCGATGCGATCATAGGCTTGCGCGTCTCCGACGAAGTGGAACGCGACGGCCTCGATTTCGCGCTGCATGGCGAGGTTGTGCAGTAACCGTCTGACGTAAGGCGCAAAGGCTAGCGGTAGGGGCGGAAACCCGGCACTGTCCCTTCCGTTGAGGCCCCGGTCCTGAAAGGGATCGGGGCCTCTCTTTTTGCGCTTTTTGCAGGCAAAAAGCCCTGCGCGGCCCGATGGTTAATCGGGTCTTAACCTCGCCCCTCCTATTGTCGCCGACATCTTATGTCGCGGGGCTTCGCCCGCCTTGTAACCCGCATGTCCCTGATGACCGCCCAGCGCGAGCCTTCCGCAAGTCCTGCTCCGGCGGCAAATTCCCGCTCCCCTTTCGTGCGCCTGACCGACCTGATTGCCGGCATCGCGCCGGGCAAGACGCCGATCAATGTCTCGGTCGGCGAGCCGCAACACGCCATTCCCTCTTTCGTCGGTCCCGTGCTCGCCGCCCACATCGACGAGTTCGGCCGTTATCCGGCCAACAAAGGCGCCGAGCCGTTCCGACGTGCCGCCGCCCAATGGCTCGGCCGCCGCTACAAGCTCGCACGCCCGGTCGATCCCGAAAACGAAGTACTGGTGCTCAGCGGCACGCGCGAGGGCCTGTTCCTGGCGGCGATCGCCGCCAAGCGTCGGGTCGCGCGCCGCGCCGACAAGCCTGGAATTTTGCCGGCGGTACTCATCCCCAATCCGTTCTATGCCGCTTACAGCGCCGGCGCCGTGGCCGCCGAGTGCGAGCCGGTCTATCTGCCGGCAACGCGCAAGACCGGTTTCCTGCCCGATCTCGATGCGCTTGACGATGCGCTCCTGTCGCGCACTGTCGCCTGCTACATCGCCTCGCCGTCAAACCCGCAAGGCGCCGTCGCCAGCCGCACCTATCTGGAAAAGCTCGCGAGCCTCGCCCGCCGTTTCGGCTTCATGGTGTTCGCCGACGAATGCTATAGCGAAATCTACAGCACGCACGCACCGGCCGGAATGCTGGAAGCGGCCGGCGCCGACTTCGCGCATGTCGTCGTCTTCCATTCGCTGTCCAAGCGTTCGAACCTGCCGGGATTGCGCGTCGGCTTTGCCGCCGGCGACCGGCGCTTCCTCGCCGCCTTTCTCGAATTGCGCAACGTCTCGGCGCCGCAGGTGCCGGTACCGCTGCAGCACGTTGCCGTCGCCGCCTATAACGACGAGGCGCATGTGGCCGAGAACCGCAAACTTTATTCGGCCAAATTCGATCTCGCCGACCAGATCCTTGGCGGCCGCTACGGCTACGTGCGGCCGGCCGGCGGCTTTTTCCTCTGGCTCGACGTTTCGAAATTCGGCGGCAGCGAAACCGTGACCAAGCGTTTATGGAAGGAGGCGGGCGTGCGCGTCGTGCCCGGTCGCTATCTCGCGCGCGAACAGGCCGACGGTTCAAATCCCGGCGAGGGCTATATCCGCCTCGCCATGGTGCAGAATCAGACGGACACGGCGGAGGCGCTGCATCGCCTCGTCGCCGTGCTGGGTTAAACCATGCCGGCCATCGATCGCAGCCTCGACGCCGTCGCCTTCATCTCAGAGCATTTCCGCGACATCCTGCGCCGCCGCTTCAACGAGCTCGCCGGCCTCGCGCTGATTATCCTGGCGCTGCTCGGCGCCGTCGCGCTCGCTACGTGGTCGGTGCAGGACCCCTCGCTCAGCCACGCCACACAGACGCCGGTGCACAACCTGCTCGGCTTCCCCGGCGCTATCTTCGCCGACCTTGCGATGCAATTGTTGGGTCTCGCCAGCGTGCTGCTGCTGTTGCCGGAGGCGCTGCTCGGCTGGCGGCTGTTGTCGCACCGGCCGCTCGGCGAGAAATGGCGCGGTCTCATCTGGATCGTCGCCACGTTGTTCGCCGCCGCCTTCGCCTCGACGCTGCCGCGCATCGGCTCCTGGCCGCTGCCCACCGGGTTGGGTGGCGTCTTTGGCGACGCGCTGCTGCGGCTGCCGGCCATGATCTCCGGCATGCCGCTCACCGGCCTGAGCCTGATCGTCGCCGCGGTCCTTCTTGGCTTCGCTGCGGCGGCAACGCTGGTGCTGTCCACTGGTTTTGCCTGGCGGCAAGCGGCGACGCGCGACAACGAGGACGACGACGAGGACTTCGAGGACGAGGACCACGACCGCGCGTCTGCCTGGCGAGGTATGATCGCGCATGCGCTACTGAGCTGGAAGGCGCGTATCGCCCGCATGTTCAGGCGCAAGCCTCAGCCGCCGTCGCGCGCCGCGCGGCCGATGCCGGATGGGCGCTTCGAACCTCGTTTTGACGAAACCGCGCGCGTGCCTTTGGCGCCGGAGCAAGATTTCGCCCAAAGGGACGAAGTCGATGAGCCTCAAGCCATTCCGCGCCGCCGGCCCACGCCGCGCGTGCCGATGCGCCGCCCGGTCAACGGCTATGTGCTGCCATCGCTCAGTCTGCTCACCGCGCAGCGCGTGTCCGAGCGCACCACGCTGCCGAAGGACGTCATCGACGCCAACGCCGTGGCGTTGGAAAGCGTGCTCGCCGATTTCGGCGTGCGCGGCGAGATCATCAATGCGCGCCCTGGCCCCGTCGTCACGCTTTATGAGCTCGAGCCCGCGCCCGGCATCAAGTCCTCGCGCGTCATCGGGCTGGCCGACGACATCGCCCGCTCGATGAGCGCGGTGTCGGCGCGCGTCGCCGTCGTCTCCGGCCGCAACGCCATCGGCATCGAACTGCCCAATCCGACCCGCGAAAAGGTCTATCTGCGCGAGCTGCTGACCGGCAACGACTACAACCAGAGCGCCGCCAAGCTCCCGCTCTGCCTCGGCAAGACCATCGGCGGCGAATCGGTGATCGTCGATCTGTCGCGCATGCCGCATCTCTTGATCGCCGGCACCACCGGCTCCGGCAAGTCGGTCGCCATCAACACCATGATCCTGTCTCTGGTCTATAGGTTGCGCCCGGACCAGTGCCGCCTGATCATGGTCGATCCGAAGATGCTCGAACTCTCCGTCTACGACGGCATCCCGCATCTGCTCACGCCCGTGGTCACCGATCCGAAAAAGGCGGTGGTCGCGCTCAAATGGGCGGTGCGCGAGATGGAAGAGCGCTACAAGAAAATGTCCAAGCTCGGCGTGCGCAACATCGAGGGCTACAACGCGCGCGTCGCCGAGGCCAAGGCAAGCGGCGAGAAGCTCACCCGCACCGTGCATACCGGCTACGACAAGGAAACCGGCGAGGCGATCTACGAGAAGGAGGAGCTCGAGCTCGAGCCGCTGCCCTTCCTCGTCGTCATCGTCGACGAGATGGCCGACCTCATGATGGTCGCCGGCAAGGACATCGAAGGCGCCATCCAGCGCCTCGCGCAGATGGCGCGCGCCGCCGGCATCCACGTCATTCTCGCCACGCAGCGCCCGTCGGTCGACGTCATCACCGGCACCATCAAGGCGAATTTCCCCACCCGCATCTCGTTCCAAGTGACGTCGAAGATCGACAGCCGCACGATTTTGGGCGAGCAGGGCGCCGAACAACTGCTCGGCCAGGGCGACATGCTCTATATGGCCGGCGGCGGCCGCATCAGCCGCGTGCACGGGCCGTTCGTCTCGGATGAAGAAGTCGAGAAGGTGGTGCGGCATTTGAAGTCGCAAGGCACGCCGGAATATCTCGACGAAGTGACCGCCAGCGATCCGGAAGACGGCGAGGATGGCGCGGTGTTCGACGCAACCGGCATGGGGCTGGCCGAAGGCGGCGACATCTACCAGCAGGCCGTCGCCGTAGTGAAGCGCGACCGCAAAGCCTCCACGTCCTATATCCAGCGCCGCCTGCAGATCGGCTACAACCGCGCCGCCACGATCATGGAGCGCATGGAGCAGGAAGGCATCGTCGGCCAGCCCAATCACGCCGGAAAACGCGAAATCCTGATCCCGGAAAACCCGGCGGACGACCGCTATTGAGAATCGCGGCCGCTGCGATTAAGCCGAAACGGCCTGTTGCGCGCGTCGCGAAATAGCCACAGCGGCGCAATAGCAAATCGGACTGAAGGAAGGCGCAAGGCGAAGACGTGATGGCGAAACACCACAGGACGCGAACAGGCCGGACCGCGGCGTTTGCGGTTTTGCTGACATGCCTCGCCGCCCCGGCGTTCGCGCAAAGCGTCCCGCTGCCTACCCCGCGTCCGCTGTTCGAGCGTATCGCGCCGCGCACCACCGGCGCCATCGCCGTCCCGGCCAAGCCGCCGGTTCCGGCGCACGCGCTCGGCCCGCGCGCGCAAACCGCGCAGGCGCCCGCGCCGGTGACCAATCCGTTCGCCGCGCTTCTCGGCAAGACCGATGCAATGGCGACGCTCACGCCCGAGCAACGCGCCATCATCGAGCGCGTCAACACTTATCTGTCCAATTTGCAGGAGCTTTCCGGGAATTTTGTTCAGGTCGGCCCCGACGGCCGCCGCACGCAAGGCGAGATCTACATTTCCAAGCCGGGCCGCGTGCGCTTCGAATACGACCCGCCGAGCCCGATCGAGGTCGTCGCCGACGGACAATCGGTGGTGGTGCGCGACCGCAATCTATCGACGCAGGACGTCTATCCGCTGTCGCAGACGCCGTTGCGCTTCCTCCTCGCCGACCACGTCGATCTGATGAAAGATACCCATCTGGTCGCGGTCTATGCCGATGACGTCTTCATCACCGTAGTGGTCGAGGAAAAAAACGGCATCGTCGGCACCAGCCGGCTGATGATCATGTTCGGCGCCAAGGACATACAGCTTAAGCAATGGACGGTGACCGATCCGCAGGGCTACGACACCACGGTGGCGGTGTACAATCTCGACACCAGCAAGCGCCCCGATCCCGGCATGTTCAAGATCGACTACACGCGCTACCACAACTGATCACAAAACAATCCGTGGATACCGGATGCCCCGCTTCCGCGCGGCATGACAGACGACTATGTTGCCGTGATGCCCTTCAAGATCGCCACCTGGAACATCAATTCCGTCCGCCTGCGCATCGATCTCGTCGCCAAATTTCTTAAAGCGGCGCGCCCCGACGTGCTTTGCCTGCAGGAAACGAAATGCCCGGACGACGCCTTTCCGCTCAAGCGTTTTGCACGCCTCGGTTACACGCACGCAGCCCTCAACGGGCAAAAGGGCTACCACGGCGTCGCCGTGCTCTCGCGGGTGCCCTTCGAAACCAGCGGCATCCAGAGCTTCTGCGGCAAGACCGACTGCCGTCATGTCTCGGTAGTGCTCGGCGCGCGCGCCGGCCTGCGCGATCCGCTCACGCTGCACAATTTCTACGTTCCCGCTGGCGGCGACGAGCCGGACCCGGAGATCAATCCGAAGTTCGGCCACAAGCTGTCGTTCCTCGACGAGATGCGCGCGCGCAAGGGCCTGCGGCCGGAAAAATCACAGCGCGCGATCCTGGTCGGCGATCTCAACGTCGCGCCGCTGGAACACGACGTCTGGAGCCACAAGCAGATGTTGAAGGTGGTCTCGCACACGCCGATCGAATGCGAAAAGTTGAACGCCGCGCGCGAAGCCGGCGGCTGGATCGACCAGATGCGCGTGCTCACGCCGGAACCGGAGAAGCTCTACACCTGGTGGAGCTATCGCGCGATGGACAACTGGAAGACCGCCGATCGCGGCCGCAGGCTCGATCACATCTGGACCTCAGATGCGCTGGCCGGCCGCGTCTCCACGATCAAGATCGCCAAGGCCTATCGCGGCGCGGCGCGGCCGTCCGACCATGTGCCGGTGACGGCGACAATTGAAATGTAAAGACAGAACCTACTTGAGCGGCCCGCCCCGCATCATCGCCGCCTTCACTTTGTCCAGCTCGCTGGCCCAATTGTCCAGCCGTTCGGCCATGATGTCGTGCAATTTTTTCGCCGAAGCCGGATAGCCTTCGAGCATTTTCTTGAACAGGTTGCGCGAAATGCGGATCAGCACCGTCGGCTCCTTAGCGATTGCGGTTGCCGGCGACACCATGTCGGTGAGCAGCGCCAGTTCGCCGATCAGCGCGCCGGGACCGACGGTCATTTCGTCGCCCTCCGTCGGCGTGCCGGGCTCGAGCAGGATCGAACCTTGCTGCACCACATAACCGCCGTCGGCGAGTTCGCCGGCATAGAACAGCACGGCGCCGCTCGGCAGGTTGCGGCTTTCGGCGCCGATCGCCAGCACGCGCAGCGCGTTCTTGCCGAGCACGGCTAGCGTCGGCACCCGCTCGAAGAATGCAATGTCGTCTTCGAGAGACATGGTTTCATCCAGTCCTGCGGGACGGGACGTCCCAAAAGATAAAATAAGTAATCACGGCACCAGCTTGTAGCCGCCGGCTTCGGTCACCAGGATGGCCGGCGCCGCCACATCCTTTTCCACCTTCTGCCGCAGCCGGTAGATGTGCGTCTCCAGCGTGTGCGTGGTCACGCCGGAATTATAGCCCCAGACCTCCTGCAGCAGCGTCTCGCGCGACACCGGCTTTTGTCCGGCGCGATAAAGATAGCGCAGGATCGCGGTTTCCTTTTCGGTGAGGCGCACTTTGCTGCCCTTGGGATTGAGCAAGAGCTTTGAACTCGGGCGGAATGTATAGGGGCCGATGGCGAACACGGCGTCCTCGCTCGCCTCGTGCTGGCGCAACTGGGCGCGGATGCGCGCGAGCAGCACGGCGAAGCGGAACGGCTTGGTGATGTAGTCGTTGGCGCCGGATTCCAGCCCGAGGATGGTGTCGCTATCGGTGTCGTGGCCGGTGAGCATGATGATCGGAGCCTTGAAGCCGTTCTTGCGCAGGATGCGGACCGCCTCGCGCCCGTCCACGTCGGGCAAGCCCACATCCATGATGACCAGATCGATTTGGCCGTTCTTGGCCGCCTGCACCCCCTTGGTGCCGCTGTCCACCGAAGTCACTTCGAACTCGTCGTAAAGCGCCAATTGCTCGACCAGCGCCTCGCGCAGCTCGGCGTCGTCGTCCACAATCAGGATGGTTCGCTTATTTGGCATCGCTCAAAATGGCCCCCACTAGTCGCGAAGTAGAGCATTCGGCGGTAAAAGAGCAAGACCGAACTAATATTTAGCGGAAATCGAGCTTTTCACATATGGCGCAGGCAAATCGACGGAGCCCGTTGCGGCGGCTGACGGTGCGGCGCAAGCCGGGAGCGCCCGCGCGCGGCTGGCTCATCGCCGGACCGCTGGCGCTGCCGGTGGCGCTCGGCCGTGCCGGCATCAAGGCCAACAAGCACGAAGGCGACGGCGCAACACCGCGCGGCACGTTCCGGCTCAAACGCCTGTGGTGGCGCGCCGACCGGTACCCGCGCCCGGTGACGTCACTGCCGGTGCGGCGCATCGGCGCAAGCGACGGCTGGTGCGAGGACCCTGCCGACCGCCGCTACAACAGGCCGGTGACAATCGCCCCGCAATCCGAGGCAGACCGGCTCGCCCGGCGGGACAATTTGTATGACTATATTGTCGAGCTCGACCACAACACGCGGCCGCGTGTCGCGGGCCGCGGCAGCGCGGTGTTTATTCATGCGGCGCGGCCGGGATTTGCGCCGACCGCGGGCTGTATTGCCCTCAAGATCGACGCTTTGCGCCGGCTCTTGGCGCGCATCGGCCCGCGCACGAGCATCATGGTTGAGTAATCGTTCTCGCTTGCCCGCGGTTACCTTTGATTAAGCATAGACGTGGGCCCCGATCCGGATAACCGGCCCATTAAGATAACGGGAAATGCACCGTGATAATTTGCCCGATGGCGCCGCATGATCGCGGCGGCCCGATAATAAGCATGGTAACGGGGCTATCATGGAAACTTCCCTCGCGCGCGACGCGCGCCCGGCAACAGCGGCGAACGCAGCCGAGCCGCTCGGCCGCGTCGTATCGATCACCGGATCGCAGGCGACCATCGAACTGACCGGGCGCGCGGCCGGCACTGAAAAACCCACCGTCGGAAAATTCGTCGGCTTGGTCACCGGGCCAACCTTGATCGTCGCCATGATCACCGAGATCGGCGAGCAAACGGCTGCGGCGCAGACGTACCGCAAGATCGCCCGCCTCGATCTACTTGGCGAAATTCGTATCGCAGAGCCGGACGCGGGCCGCTTCCAGCGCGGCGTCACCGAATATCCGAGCATCGGCGACAATGCCATGCTGCTCACCGAACGCGAACTGCGCCTGGTCTATGGCTCGGCCGATGCGGACCACGCCCATATCGGCGACCTGCAGCAAAATTCTGACATTGGCGTTCACATCGATATTGACAATCTGGTGAGCCGGCATTTTGCCATTCTCGGCGCCACGGGCGTCGGCAAGTCGAGCGGCGTCGCCATCGTGCTGCAAAAGATTCTCGACACGCGTCCGAACTTGCGCATTTTCCTGGTCGACCCGCACAACGAATATGGCCGCTGTTTCGGCGACAAGGCGCAAGTGTTGACCCCGCGCAATCTGCGGCTGCCCTTCTGGCTATTCAATTTCGAGGAGACTATCGACGCCTTCTTCGGCGGCCGTCCCGGCGTCGAAGAGGAAATCGAGATCCTCTCCGACGTCATCCCGCTCGCCAAGGCAGCCTACCTGCAATATCGCAACAGCTCCACCGAACGCTCGCTGGCCAAGAAAAGGGATCCGCGCGACACCGGGTTCACCGCCGACACGCCGGTCCCCTACCGCATCGAGGACCTGCTCAATCTGCTCGACCAGCGCATGGGCAAGCTCGATGCGCGCCAGCAACGCGTCGCCATCCATCGCCTGATGACGCGCATCCAGACCTTCCGCAATCACCCGCGCTACGCCTTCATGTTCGAGAATGCCAATATCGGCGGCGACACCATGGCGGAAATTCTCGGCCATCTGTTCCGGCTGCCGCCGGACGGCAAGCCCATGACCATCATGCAGCTCGCCGGCTTCCCCGCCGAAGTGGTCGATTCGGTGGTCTCGGTGCTTTGCCGCATGGCGTTCGATTTCGGCCTCTGGAGCGACGGCGTCGCTCCTTTGCTGTTCGTCTGCGAGGAAGCGCACCGCTACGCGCCGGCCGACAAGAAAATCGGCTTCGGCCCGACCCGGCGCGCGCTGTCGCGCATCGCCAAGGAAGGCCGCAAATACGGTGTCTTCCTTGGGCTGGTGACGCAGCGGCCGGCGGAAATCGACCCCACCATCATTTCCCAGTGCTCGACGCTGTTCTGCATGCGGCTGTCCAACGAGCACGACCAGGCGCTGATCCGTTCGGCCGTCTCCGATGCCGCGCAAAACCTGCTGTCGTTCATTCCATCGCTTGGCACCCGCGAGGTGTTCACCTTCGGCCCCGGCGTGGCGGTGCCGACGCGCATGCGCTTCAGCGTGCTCGCCGAGAACGTCCGCCCGAACAGCGAAGCCGCCGGCAATACCCGCTCCGATGCGGGCACCAATGTCAGCCGCGATCTGATTTCCGGCGTCATCGAGCGTTGGCGCAGCGCCAGCATGAGTCATCGCGTCAGCGACGATGAATTCTCCGATTACAGCTCGCCGCTCGATTCTCCGGCCTTGCAACCGGGAGCACCGCAGGCGCCGGCCGCGCCGGTGCCGGTACCGCCGTCCCCGCGTGGCGAAGCGCTGCGCTCGAGCCTGCTGCGCAAGCCCCTGGAAAATGTCAGCCCATACCCGCTGGCGAACAAACCGCCGGTCGGCGCGCCGCACCACGCGCCGGCCGCGCCGTTGCATCACCATGCGCCGGCTGCGCCACCGCGTCCACCGGCCGCCGCTCCGCCGAGCTATCCGCCGAAGCTCAGGTAATTCCCAGCCGGATCATTTTCGGCCGACCAGATCGACCAGCGCTGACATGCCGACGTGGTGCTCGCCTTCCTTGAGCGCGGCGTCGTATTCGCGGATGTCGAGCGAGGCAAGATCGCCGAACGCATCTTCCAGCATCTCGCGCGTGTAAAGCCGCTCGGGCTCGGACGGCCCGCCGGTCTTGTATTGAAGCTGCTTCAACCCATAGCCTTCGAGCAGCAATAGTCCGCCGGGCTTGAGCGCACGCTTGATGCCGGCGAATATTTTCGCGCGCTCGCTCGGCTTGGCGAATTGAAAGAAAATTCCCGCCACCACGTCGAACGCCGCCGGCGTCCAGTCCCAAATCGTCATGTCGGCCTGCATGACGCGCAGCGAAACGCCGCGTCGCTTCGCCAACGCACGCGCCTTGTCTTGGGCCAGCGGGGAGAAATCGACAGACAATACATCGAGCCCCTGCTCGGCCAGGAACACGCCGTTGCGGCCTTCGCCATCGGCAATGGCGAGCGCCGTCCCGCTTTTCGGCAGCAGATGCGCCTGCGCTTTGAGAAACGCATTTGGCTCGGTGCCAAACAGGTAACCCGGCGCTGCATAGCGCTTTTGCCAGCGCTCGACTTCGGGAGGCAAATCTTTTGACGTCATGTCGGTCATGGCGTGTGTTTTTCCCTCTCGCCGAAAATCGCGCTGCCGACGCGCACATGCGTGGCGCCGAGTTGAATGGCCGTGGCAAAATCCGCGCTCATGCCCATCGACAACAGCGTCAGCCCGTTGCGCTTAGCGATCTTGGCGGTCAGCGCGAAATGCGGGCCGGGCGCTTCCTCAAGCGGCGGGATGCACATCAGTCCGGAAATCGTCAGGCCATATTTGTCGCGGCACGCGCCCAGGAAAGCATCGGCGTCCTGCGGCAGCACGCCCGCCTTCTGCGCCTCGGCGCCGGTGTTGATCTCGACGAACAGCAGCGGCCGGCGCGATTGTCTCTCAATTTCCTTCGCCAGCGCCTCGCACAGGCTCGGCCGGTCGACGGAATGAATGGCGTCGAACAGCGCCACCGCTTCCTTGGCCTTGTTCGATTGCAGCGGCCCGATTAGATGCAGCGCGGTCCCCGGATACTTCGCCAGCAGCGGCGGCCATTTTGCTTTCGCCTCCTGCACGCGGTTCTCGCCGAACACGCGCTGGCCGGCGGCGATGACCGGCTCGATGGCCTCGGCGGCAAAGGTCTTCGACACCGCGACCAGCGTGACCGACGCCGGATCGCGCTCCGCATCGCGGCAGGCGCGGGCAATTTCGGCGCGCACGCTATCGAGGCCGGTTACGGAAACGGCGGCATTCATAGCCTGCCTATAACGCAGCCGCGCGCGCGTCGCCAACTCAAATAAACGGCCGCGGCTCGCGCGCCGGCACGTCGTCGCACGCAATGCCGGCAAGCGCCGCCCGATCAAGCACCTCGAACACGCGGCCCTTCCAGCGGACCGCCTTGGTGGCGTACAAGCGCCGCAGCGTCTTGTTGGTGTGGACCAGCGACATACCGAGCGTGTCGGCGAGATGCTGCTGCGTGAACGGAAAGTGGATCGCGCCGTTCTTGAGAAGCCCGGATTGTTCCGCGCGCACGAACAGGTGCAGCAAAAGATAGGCGGTGCGCTCAAGCGCCGTGCGCCGGCCGAGACTCACGAGATGCTCATCGATCAGCTGCTCCTCGCGAGCGGCGAGCCATGTGATATCGAAAGCGAGCGACGGAAAACGGCCATACAGATCGTAGAGCTTCGAGCGCGGAAAGACGCACAACGTCAGCGGCGTGAGTGCCTCCACCGAATGCTCCATCTCGCGCAATAGCGTTCCTTGCAGGCCGACCATGTCGGCGGGCAACGCATAATTGAGAATTTGCCGACGGCCGTCGGTGAGCATCTTGTAGCGGAAGGCCCAACCATTCAGCACGGTGTAAAGATGTTCGCTGCGCGCGCCTTCGCGCAGAAAGCTCGCGCCGGCGTCCACCCGCAGCTCGTCGATTTTGAAGTGCTTTACGAATTCCAGTTCGTCGGCGCTGAATTCGCGCAGGCACGACCGCTTGCGCAGCGGACATTGCTCACAAGGGGTGTATGCGTGGCCGTTTAGCCGCCCATTGCCGACAATCATTCACGCCCCAACCCATTTTCGTGGAATTGCGACCCGTATGTCTTTTTTAAATGCCTTCCGCCCCAATCCGTAGGACAAGCCTTGGATGCTGAAAAAGTTCCACGCCAGAACATCAAGTGCGGTACCTATGGCCGATCGGTCGAATGACGATGGGTGGCAGGACTACGGACGCCGACACGCGCTCAAAGGCTTGCGCTGCCTCGTGGCGGATGACGATTTTCTCGTCGCTCTCGATATTCAGGATATTCTCGAATCGGCCGGCGCTGCGGCGGTGACCTGCGCCGGCACCGTCACCGATGCGCTTACCGCCCTGCAGAACGAGCCGGCGTTTTCCGTTGCCGTGCTGGACATCGGATTGGAGGACGACGACCGCGGCAGCGTGCTGGTGGCCCTCGCGTTGCGCGCGCGCGCCACGCCTTTCGTGTTCCTCACTGGCATGGGCGGCGATGATCGACGCGCGCGACAATTCCCGGAAGCGCTGGTGGTGAACAAGCCATATCTCGCCGACGAATTGCTGGCAGCGGTGCGTCAGGCATCGCGGAAGCGTTAACCTACGCCGCGGGGCGGGCGGCGCTTCCGCCCCCATGTTGACCCCCAAAGCCCTTTCGTGTCAGTTCCCCCGGCCCTAAAAGAGCCGGAAATGACCGCCGAATCACCGAAAAACGAGCGCTACAACGCCCGCGAGGCCGAGGCCCGCTGGCAAAAGACGTGGGGCGAGCGCGGCACTTTCGCCACCAAAAACGACGACCCGCGCGAGAAATACTACGTGCTCGAGATGTTCCCCTACCCCTCGGGGCGCATCCACATGGGCCACGTGCGCAACTACACCATGGGCGACGTGGTCGCGCGCTTCAAACGCGCCATGAACCTCGCCGTCCTCCACCCGATGGGCTGGGATGCCTTCGGCATGCCGGCGGAGAACGCCGCGATCGACCACAAGGTGCACCCCAAGGCGTGGACCTACGACAACATCGCGGCGATGAAGGCGCAGCTCAAGTCGATGGGGCTGTCGCTCGACTGGGCGCGCGAGGTCGCGACCTGCGATCCGAGCTATTACAGGCACCAGCAGAAACTGTTTCTCGATTTTCTTAAAGCGGGCCTGGTCGCGCGCGAATACCGCAAGGTGAACTGGGACCCGGTTGATCAGACCGTGCTGGCGAACGAGCAGGTGATCGACGGGCGCGGCTGGCGCAGCGGCGCCGAGGTGGTGCAGCGCGATCTCTACCAGTGGGTGTTCAAGATCAGCGACTATTCGCAGGACCTGCTGGAAGCGCTCGACACCCTCGATCGCTGGCCGGACAAGGTCAAGCTGATGCAGAAGAACTGGATCGGCCGCTCGGAAGGCTTGCTGATCCGCTTCATGCTCGACCCCGCGACCGCGCCGAACGCCGAGACGGAACTCGAAATCTTCACCACGCGCCATGATACCTTGTTCGGCGCCAAGTTCTTGGCGCTGGCGCCGGATCATCCGCTGGCGCAAGCCGCTGCGGCGAAGAATCCCAAGCTCGCGCAATTCATTGCCGAAGCGAAAAAAATCGGCACCGCGCAGGCCGAGATCGACACCGCCGAGAAGATGGGCTTCGACACCGGCATCAAGGCGGTGCATCCGTTCGATCCGAACTGGAAATTGCCGGTCTACGTCGCCAATTTCATTTTGATGGACTACGGCACCGGCGCCATTTTCGGCTGCCCGGCGCACGACCAGCGCGACCTCGATTTCGTCAACAAATACGGGCTCGGCAACACGCCGGTCGTCTGCCCGCCGGGGCAGGACGCGAAAACCTTCGTCATCACCGACACGGCCTATGACGGCGAGGGAACGATGATCAATTCGCGTTTTCTCGACGGCATGACCATCGAGCAGGCCAAAGCGGACGTGGCAAAACGCCTCGAGCGCGAAACACGGGGCAATCGCCCGGTGGCGCAGCGGCAAGTGAATTACCGCCTGCGCGACTGGGGCATTTCGCGCCAGCGCTACTGGGGCTGCCCGATCCCGATCATCCACTGCGACAAATGCGGCGTGGTGCCGGTGCTGGAGAAGGACCTGCCGGTGACGCTGCCGGAGGACGTCACCTTCGACAAGCCGGGCAATCCGCTCGACCGCCACCCGACCTGGAAGCACGTCACCTGTCCCGCGTGCGGCGGCAAAGCCACGCGCGAAACCGACACCATGGACACCTTCGTCGACTCGGCCTGGTACTTCATCCGCTTCACCGATCCGTGGATCACGACCGCGCCCACGAACCGGAAAATGGCGGACGCCTGGATGCCGGTCGACCAATATATCGGCGGCATCGAGCACGCGATTTTGCACTTGCTCTATTCGCGTTTCTTCACCCGCGCCATGCACAAGACCGGCCACATCGACATGGACGAGCCGTTCGGCGGCATGTTCACGCAAGGCATGGTGGTGCACGAAACCTACCGCGCCAAGAACGGCGACTGGATCGAGCCGGCGAAGGTCAGGCTCGACGGCATGGGTGAGGCGCGCACCGCAGCGCTTGCCTCGACCGGCGAGCCGTTGACCATCGGCTCGATCGAAAAAATGTCGAAGTCGAAGAAGAACACGGTCGATCCCGACGACATCATCGGCGCTTACGGTGCCGACACCGCGCGCTGGTTCATGCTCTCCAATTCGCCGCCCGAGCGCGACGTGATCTGGACCGAGGATGGCGTGCAAGGCGCCTGGCGTTTCGTGCAGCGGCTGTGGCGCATGGTCGGCGAAATCGCCGGGGTGAAGGCGCCCGCCGCGCGGCCCGCCGCCTTTGGCGAACAGGCCTTGACGGTTCGCAAGGCGGCGCACCGCGCGCTTAGCGCGGTCTCCGAGGACATCGACAAACTGCGCTTCAATCGCTGCGTCGCGCATATCTACGAATTCGCCAACGCGCTCACTGAGGCGATCGGCGGCGCTGAAACCGTGCCCGCGCCCGATTTCGCCTGGGCCCTGCGCGAAGCCGGCGACATCCTGGTGCGCCTGTTCCACCCGATGATGCCGCATCTCGCCGAGGAATGCTGGGCGGCGCTCGGCCACAAGACGCTTGTTTCCGCCGAGGCCTGGCCGCAAATCGAGCCCGAACTGCTGGTGGAAAGCACCATCACCTTGCCGGTGCAGATCAACGGCAAGAAGCGCGCCGAGGTCACCGTGCCCCGTGACGCGGGAGAAGCCGAGATAAAGGCTGCCGTTTTGGCCCTCGATGCGGTAAATAAGGAGTTGAATGGTCGCAGCCCGAAAAAGGTCATTGTCGTCCCGCAGAGGATCGTCAATGTCGTGGTCTGATTGGCAATCGTCATTCCGGGGCGCGGGCGCAGCCCGCGAACCCGGAATCCAGAAACAAACACCGGTAATTCCATCTGGGTTCCGGCTCTCGCTTCGCTCGGCCGGAATGACAGCCAGGATAATCGTGGCCCTTGCGCTCGCCGGCTTTAGCGCCGGCTGCTTCACGCCGCTCTACGGCAGCGCGACCGTCGGCAATTCCGGCGACGTCGGCGGCAAATTGAGCGCGGTGGAAGTTGCGCCCATCGATCCGGCCAACGCACCGAACGGCTCGCGCATCGCCCGCGTCGGCGTCGAGATGCGCAACGATTTGATGTTCGATTTGACCGGCGGCGGCCCCGCCGGATCGGCCACGCACCGGCTCGACATCCGGCTTACCGCCACCACGACGCAAGTGATTGTCGACGTCAACACCGCGCGGCCGGACGTGGAAAATTACGGCATCAACGCGACCTACACGCTGACCGAGATTGCCACCGGCAAGAAAGTCGTCACCGGCACGACGTTCTCGCGCGTGTCGTACAACATTCCGGGCCAGCAGCAGCGCTTCGCCGGCAGCCGCGGCCTGCGCGACGCCGAGGATCGCGCCGCCAAGGTGATCGCCGACAATATCCGTTCACGGCTGGCGTCCTATTTCGTCGCGGGGACGTAGGACGAGCAGCACACGCGCTTTCCCTTCCCCATGTGGGAGAGGGGAAGGAAAAGCCATGACCGCCATCAAAGCCTCCGACGTCGATCGCTTCATCGCCAAACCGGATCCCGGCAAGCCGATCATTCTGCTGTTCGGCCCCGACGCCGGGCTGGTGCGCGAGCGCGCCGACGCCCTGGTGAAGGCCTCGGTTGACGATCCCAACGATCCGTTCGCCTTTGTGCGCATCGAGGGCGAAGAGCTTTCCGCCAATCCGTCGCGCCTCATCGATGAAGCGCACACCGTGCCGCTGTTCGGCGGCCGCCGCGCGGTGCTGGTCAAAGCCGGCTCCCGCAACATCGCCGCCGCGTTGGAGCCGGTTATCGCGTCGCCCTCGCCCGATTGCCGCGTCATAATCGAAGCCGGCGACTTGCGCAAAAACGCGCCGCTGCGCGCGTTATGCGAAAAGGCCAAGGTCGCTGCGGCGCTGCCCTGTTATGCCGACAACGCCAAAGCCATTTCCGATCTGATCGACGCGGAGATGCGCGAGGCCAATTTGACGCTCGCGCCGGACGCCCGCGCCGCGCTCATCGCGCTGCTCGGCGGCGACCGTCTCGCCTCGCGCGGCGAGATCCGCAAGCTTGCGCTTTACGCGCTTGGCAAGGAGCGCGTAGAGCTTGCCGATGTGGCGGCGGTCGTGTCCGACGCGGCCGATCTTGGCTTCGACGGCGTCATCGATGCCGCATTTTCCGGGAATACGACCGAGGTGGAAACGGAATTCGGCAGGGCGCGCGCCCACGCCAGCGTGAGCAGCATCATGTCGGCCGCGATCCGCCAGGTGGCCAATCTGCACAAGATGAAGCTCGCGGTGGAAGCCGGCGACTCGATCGACTTCGCCATGCAGCGCGGCGCCCCGCCGGTGCATTTCTCCCGGCAACCGGCTGTCGGCGCGGCGCTCAGGGCCTGGACTCCGGCGCGGCTCGTCCGCGCCATGGAGCAGCTCGCCGAAGCCTCGCTGGAAACGCGCCGCCAACCGGCGCTCGCCGACGCGATCGCCCAGCGCACGCTGCTTTCAATTGCCGTCGGCGCACGGCGGCGTGACGCGGCACACTAATTCATGCCCGCGGCCGCCTGCACGGCAATGGGCCTAATTCATGGGGCCGCCGCCGCCCGTGTCGCAAGACATCCATCGGCCGTAGCCGAGGTCAATCGCGCAAGTACCCGACGCTCTCGTGCGGGCGTAGTCGCCCGGATAGGGCCCGATGAAGCCGAATGAGCGGTAGGGTTCAAGATCCGCATAGGGGTTTGCGCGATGCGCCTTCGCGTGTTTAGCGTGATGCGTTTTTTGCGCGGGCTTCGACGTCGCTTGCGGCTCGTCGGCGGACGCAGCCATGCTGAATGCTGCGAGTGCGGCGACGGCAATGAGAACCGATATTTTCATGCGATCCTCCCGTATCGCTCGGATAATAGCAGATCGCCAAATGGATTTTGCCGCGCCACGCCGTGAATTAGAAATTTTCTCGACACGCCGCGCCTCCCATCCGAACGTCCGCCAAACGCCATTGTTCCATAAGTTTGGCGGCGAAAAGGCCCAAATCGCGCCCCGCCGAAAGATTAGCGGCGACCTATCGCGCCGCTAATTCACGGACAATTTACTCGGCAATGAAATATTGGCCAGGGGCGTTTCCGGGGCGCTGCTTTGACAGCCAGAAATCTCATTTCCGATATCGAGCAGGCGATCGCCGGCCGCTCGAGCCAGACCGGCGCGATGCTGCAGCGGATCACCGAACTGTTTCTGATTCACGCCGGTCATTATTCCACGGATCAGTTGAGCGTCTACGACGACGTTCTGGAAATGCTAATCGACAAGGTCGAGGTCAGCGCCCGCGCCGCGCTCGCGCAGCGCCTGGCGCCGCTTGCCGACCCGCCGGCACAGGCGATCCGCAAGCTGGCGCGCGACAACGCGATCGAGGTGGCGGAGCCCGTGCTCGCGCAATCGCCCGCGCTCGACGACGACACTCTTTCCGAGATCGCCACCACCAAGGGTTGGGGCATCTGCTCGCCATCGCCACGCGACTCGAAGTCAGCGAAACGGTGAGCGACAAGCTGATCGCCAGCGACAACAAGCAAGTTCTTACCGCGCTGGTGAACAATACCGGCGCGAAAATCTCCAATTCCGGCTTTGGCGAGTTGGTGAAGAAAAGCGCGGGCGACGATTTGCTTTCGGAATGCGTCGCGTCGCGCAAGGATATTCCCGAGCATCACTTCCGCGACCTTATCTCCAAGGCGTCGGATATCGTTCGTCACCGGTTGATGACGCACACCGAGCTTTACGAAGTCATTCAGGAGACGCTGCCCGACGTGGGCGCGCCGGGCGCCGGCAGCGCCAGCCCGGCGCCGCCGCTGCCGTCCAAGGACTACCGCACCGCCGAGCTCGTCGTGCGCTCAAAGCCGTTGACCGAAGCTTCCGTCATCGAGTTTGCCAGGAAAAAGCAACCCGAGGAGATTATCGTCGCAATCGCGCTGCACTCGAATCTCGAGATCGGCGAAATCGAGCGGCTGTTCCTTAATACCTGGTCGAGCCCGTGCGCCGTCATTCTCAAGGCGGTCGGCTTCCACCTCTCCACTCTCGATTTGATCTACGCTGCCCGCCTCGGCCCCGGAGAAGTGCCGCGCAATGATTTCATCCAGGCCAAGGCGGAATTCATCGCTTTGCGCCGCACCACCGCGGAGCGCATCATGCGCTTCTTCCGCACCCGCCGCGCCGCCAACGGCCATGCCGGGGCATGAGCCGCCACGGCTCGGCCGTCAGCGGTCGAGCTTGCGGATAATCCCGTCGAGCTGTTCCAGATCGCGGTACTTGATGTGCAGCGTCCCGCCCTGCCCGCGGTGGTCAACGCTGACCTTAAGCCCCAGCGTATCGGACAGCCGCTTCTCCAGCGCCTTGGTGTCGGCGTCCTTGGCGCGCGACGTGCCGGCGATAGTGCGCGCCTGCGCGGTACCGTCCTTGCGCGCGAGATCCTCGACCTGGCGCACGTTCAGACCGCGCTTGATGATGTCCTGCGCAAGCTCGAGCGCGTTTGGCTGCCCGATCAGTTGCCGCGCGTGGCCGGCCGAAAGTGCGCCGGATTGCACCAGCACCTTCACCGGCTCCGACAGCTTGAGCAAGCGCACCATGTTGGCCACGTGCGAGCGGCTTTTACCTACGATCTGCGCCACGTCCTCCTGGCTGTGCTGGAATTCGTCCATCAGCGCCTGATAGCCGGTGGCTTCCTCGATCGCATTAAGGTCGGCGCGCTGCACGTTTTCGATGATGGCGAATTCGAGCGCCTGCGCGTCGGTCGCTTCCACCGCCACGATCGGCACGTCGTGCAGATTGGCGCGCTGCGCCGCGCGCCATCGCCGTTCGCCGGCGATAATTTCCAACGTGTCACCCGCGGTTTTGCGCACGACGATCGGCTGGATGATGCCATGCTCGCGGATCGAGGCGGCAAGTTCGTCGAGCTCGGCGTCGGTAAATGCGCGGCGCGGATTGCGCGGATTGGCGCGCAGACTTTCGATCGGCGCCTGGCGCGGCTTGCGCCCACTATCGGTCGACGGCGTTTCCTCGCCGACATCGCCGATCAGCGATGCGAGGCCGCGTCCCAATCGCGAATGATCCGCCATCGCCGCCGCTCCTGAACCTCTCGCCACGCTCGCCTCTTTCTTTTGTTTCGTCGCGTGTTTTGCTTGGCGCGAATTAGCTTGCCTTCAACGCGCGTTCGCGCTGGATGATTTCGGTGGCGAGACGCAAATAGGCTTCACTGCCGACGCATTTCAAATCGTAGACCAGCACCGGCTTGCCGTAGGACGGCGCTTCCGAGATGCGGACGTTGCGCGGGATTACCGTGTCGTAGACCTTCGCGCCCATGAACTGGCGTACGTCGGCGACCACCTGGTTGGCGAGATTGTTGCGCGAGTCATACATCGTCAGCACGATGCCGTGGATCGACAGTTCCGGATTGAGCGTGGTCTTGACCTGCTCCACCGTCTTGAGCAGTTGCGACAAGCCTTCGAGCGCAAAGAACTCGCATTGCAGCGGAACGAGAATGGAATCCGCCGCCGCCATGGCGTTGATGGTGATGAGATTGAGCGAGGGGGGGCAATCGACCAGCACATAGGTGAAATCGTGTTCGTGCGTGCCGGCGTTGAGATCGCGCAATGCGGTGCGCAGGCGGAAGGCGCGGTCGCGCGTTTGTCCGATCTCCAGTTCGAGGCCGGACAGATCCATCGTCGACGGCGCGATGGATAATTTCGGCACCGCGGTCGGCAGCGCCGCCGCGCGCATCGGCGCGGCGCCGGTGAGCACGTCGTAGGTCGAGGTGCGGCGCGAGCGGCGGTCGATGCCGAGCCCGGTCGAGGCGTTGCCCTGCGGGTCGAGATCGACGATCAGCACGTGCTCGCCGATTGCCGCCAAGGCGGTACCGAGATTGATCGCGGTGGTGGTCTTGCCGACGCCGCCCTTCTGGTTGGCAACCGCCAGCACGCGCGGCCGCACCCCTGTTGCCGGCCGGGCCGCGGGCTGGTCCGCCGCATTGGCAAAGGGAACGACCTGGGGGCCGCCAGCCGGCGGGTGGATGGGGTTAATCGGCTGCTGGGTCATACGAAATTGCCCTATTTTTGGTTTTCGGTTTTTAACTTGCCTATTTCTCGCCAACTCTGGCTTATTCGGCGCTATTTCTACCCTTTTCGGCGCTTTATAAGGCTACGGACGACAAGAATGTGGCTGTTCGGGCTAGTGACGCTGGGGACTTTAGTCGCCTGGATAGTCCAATATTTAGCGGCTTCGGTCAATTCAGCGTCTACATCTTGACCCTTTGGGAATAGGCCAATGGCCCCCTTGGCGATCAGCGGAAATGTCTGATCGCAAAGGGTTTTCAGCGGCGCCAAAGCGCGGGCCGTGACCACGTCGATGCGTTCTGCACAGCTTTCCGCAAAGGCTTCGGCCCGAATGTGATGGATTTTCGCATCGACCCCGGTCACCCGCACTGCGTCGCGCAAAAAGACGGCCTTTTTAGCAACGCTTTCAATCAGATGCATCATCACGCCTTGGTCGGCCAGGGCGCAGGCGATGGGGATGCCGGGAAATCCCCCGCCGGACCCGAAGTCGGCCCAGATCTTCGCGTTCGGCGCCAAAGGCAACAGCTGCAGCGAATCGGCGACGTGCCTGGTCCAGACGTGAGGAAGCGTCGACGCAGCGACGAGGTTCTGCTTTTGCTGCCAGAGCAACAGGGCATCTACGAACCTGTCCAGGCGCTGTTCTGTTTTACGTGAAACCGGCGTCAGCTTGAGGGCGCGCGCCTTGTCGGCGGCGAGGTCGATGACGCCCTGCTCCTGCGCGCTCACGCGATTTTCGCGGGCTTGCGCCGGCCGCGCTTCACATGCGCCACCAAGAGCGTCAACGCCGCCGGCGTCACGCCGTCGATTTTCGCCGCGTGGCCGATGGTGCGCGGACGATGCGCGGCAAGTTTTTGTTTCACTTCGTTGGACAGCCCCGGCAGCGATGCGTAGTCGAACTCATCCGGCAATTGAAAAGCTTTCATCGCGACGATAAGCGGCGACGTCGGCCGCCTGGCGCGAGAGATAGACGTCATACTTCGCGTCGATCTCGATCTGCTCCGTAATGTTTGGTGCGAACTCGGCAAAGCGCGGCCAGATTTTTGCGAGATCGCGACATCGAAATGTTTGGATGCGAGAGAAGTTCGAACGCGCTGCGACGGTGTCCATCCTTGTTCAGCGTGAGCCCGTGACGTTCGGCTTCCTTCGGCGTCAGTGAAATCGATCTTGGCAAATTCGCGCGCGTCGCTTAGTGCGCGAATGTTTCTCCGCGAAATGTCTTGCGCGCGTTCCCCCGACGCAGCCGATTTCAATTCCCTTCGCGGTCAACCGCTGATCGGCATTGTCGGCGCGCAAGGCCAGGCGATATTCGGCGCGCGAAGTGAACATGCGATAGGGCTCGGTGACGCCGCGCGTGACCAGATCGTCGATCATCACGCCGATGTAAGCCTGCGCACGATCGAAAATAATTTCGCCGCCCTCGCCTGCAAATGACGCCGCGTTGAGACCTGCAAGAAGTCCCTGTGCCGCAGCCTCTTCGTAGCCTGTGGTGCCGTTGATCTGGCCGGCGAGAAAGAGTCCGCGCGTCTTTTTCATTTCCAGCGTGGCTTTCAGTTCGCGCGGATCCACGTAATCGTATTCGATGGCGTAGCCAGGGCGAACGACCTTTGTTTTTTCCAGTCCAGGAATTGTCGCGACCAGCGCGTGCTGTACCTCTTCCGGAAGCGACGTAGAAATTCCGTTTGGATAGACGGTCGTATCGTCGAGACCTTCCGGCTCCAGAAAAATTTGATGCCCGTCGCGCTCGCCGAACTTGACGATCTTGTCTTCGATCGACGGACAATAGCGCGGGCCCCTGCTCGCGATCTGTCCGGAATACATCGGCGAGCGATGCACGTTGGCGCGGATGATCTTGTGCGTGGCTTCGACTCGTGCGCGTGATGCCGCATTGGATTTGCGGATTTTCAATTCGCGTCGTCAGCATCGAGAATGGCTCGGGCGGTTCATCGCCTGGCTGCATCTCGAGCGACGCCCAATCGATGGTGCGGCCGTCGAGCCGCGGCGGCGTTCCAGTTTTCAGCCGGCCGAGCGTGACGCCGATATTTTCCAGCGTGCGCGACAGGCAGAGCGCCGGCGCTTCGCCGACGCGGCCGGCGGGAATTTGTTTTTCGCCGATGTGAATGAGGCCGCGCAAAAAAGTGCCGGTGGTCAAAACCACCGAGCCGCAGGACATCTCGCGGCCGTCGGCAAATTTGCACGCCGCAGACGCGACCGTCCTTGATGATGAGGTCGTCCACTTCGGCTTCGATGACTTCGAGATTTTCAGTTGCTCGAATCGCCGCCTGCATCGCCGCCGCATAGAGCTTGCGGTCGGCTTGCGCGCGCGGCCCGCGCACGGCCGGGCCCTTGCGACGGTTGAGAACGCCGGAATTGGATGCCGCCCTTGTCGGCGACCCGGCCCATGAGGCCGTCCAGGGCATCGATTTCCCGCACCAAATGGCCCTTGCCGAGGCCGCCGATGGCCGGATTGCAGGACATGGCGCCAATCGTCGCGAATTTGTGGGTCACCAGCGCCGTTTGCGCACCCATGCGGGCCGCCGCGGCCGCGGCTTCGCAGCCGGCGTGGCCGCCGCCGATCACAACGACGTCGAATTGGGTCATGGATGCGCCTCGAATGCCGGCCTTGTAGCGGAGGGCCGGGCGGGCGTCAAAAAGTACTCGTCAGAGCAAAATGTTTCACGTGAAACATGGGGGCAGGGGGCAAAAGAGCCCTGTTTCACGTGAAACATGGGGCGAACCCACCCGAAATACCGGGCGCGAATAGGCTCCGAAAAGCGCCGAAAAGAGGCGAAAATGGCCGACAAGAGCAGACAAGGCACCAACAAGACCAAACAATAGACCAACGTCAATCCCCTTATTTGCCGATACAGAAATCGCGAAAAATAACGTCGAGGATGTCCTCGACATCGACCCGGCCGGTGAGGCGGCCCAAAGCGCGGGCAGCGATCCGCAGCTCCTCGGCGATCAAGTCTTCACGACCCGCAACGGCCTTGCTCAGGGCCCGGCCCAGCGCCTGTTGGGTATCCTGCAGGGCGCGGCGGTGGCGTTCGCGCGTAATAAGGGCCGATTCGGCGCCGGCCAGATGGTTTTCGGCGTATTGCGCCAGGGCCCGTAAGAGGTCATCAAAGCCTTCGCCGGAAACCGCTGAAATACTGAATTCTAAATCACTCTTAGTGAATTCTTGTTCATTTCTATCTGTTAACCTTTGGTTAACCATGTTCTTTAACACTTCATTAGTTTGAATACTCGGTTCACTCCTAGGTGATAGTTTGGGTATTGGTTCATTACTTCCCGACAGCAGATCGACTTTGGCGCGCACCAGCCAAACCACTGGCGCAGCTTCCTTTTTCGGGTGGTCGGCCACCGGCCTACCGGCCTCCTCAAGCCACAGCACCAGATCGGCAGTTGCTGCCCGTTCACGGGCACGGCGCACGCCCTCCAGCTCCACAGGATCATCGGTTTCGCGGATACCGGCAGTGTCGAGCAGCGTCACCGGCAGCCCGGCGAGATCCAGATGCACCTCGATCACGTCGCGCGTGGTGCCGGCGAAGGGCGAAACGATCGCTGCCTCTCGTTTGGCGATGCGATTGAGCAGCGTCGACTTTCCGGCATTCGGCGGTCCGGCGATGGCAACGACAAGCCCGTCGCGCAAGCGTTCGCCGCGTCCGCCGTCGGCGAGCGCCGCACCAATCTCGGCCTCAAGCTCGCGCGCAATCGCCAGCGCCGGCTTGAGCACATCGGCCGGCACATCGGCTTCGTCAGAAAAATCGATCGCCGCTTCGGTCAGCGCCAGAGCTTGAATGAGTTTTTGCCGCCAGGCCTCGGCGCGATTGCCGAGCAGGCCTTGCAGGTGGCGAAAGGCCTGCCGGCGCTGGGCTTCCGTCTCCGCCATCACCAGGTCGGCGAGGCCTTCGACCGCGGTGAGATCGAGCTTGCCGTTCTCGAAGGCGCGGCGGGTGAACTCGCCGGCTTCGGCCGGTCGCAGCCCCGCTATATTGCCAAGTGCCTGGAAGACCGCGGCAATCACTGCTCGGCCACCATGCAGCTGAAGCTCGGCTACGTCTTCGCCGGTCTCGCTATGCGGTGCCGGAAACCACAGCGCCAAAGCTTCGTCGATGACGTCGTTGCTGCGCGGGTCGCGCACACGAGCAAGCGAAGCCTGGCGCGGAGTGGGAATCTTGCCGGACAACGCCTTAAGCGCCTCGCCGGCGCGCGGCCCGGAGATGCGCACGACGGCGATCGCCGCCGGCGGCCGGCCGGAGGAGAGAGCGAAGATGGTATCGAGAGTGGAAGCCATCGCCCACCATGTAGCCTGAACATCGCGCCAGCGAAATCCACACCACGCACCGGCTTGAGGCTTCAACTAGGATGTCCGACCTTCGCAGAGCGGCGGGGCCATCTTGAGCGCACAATTCGGCGTTCTCATTGCCATCATCTCAAGCTGCCTCGGCGGAACCGCCGCGGCGGTGACGCGCTATCTGGTCGGCAATGCCGATCCGGTCACGCTGGCTATACTGCGTTGGGTCATCGGCTTTCTCGTCCTGCTGCCGGTGGCGCTGCTCATGCGCGTGCGCTGGCCGCGCCGCGAGGACCTGCCGGCGGTCGCCTCGCTGGGCGTGTGCTTCTTCGGTTTGTTCTTCGTGCTCTATAATATCGCCATCGGCTACACGACCTCGGCGCGCGCCAGTCTCGCGCTTTCGACCTTGCCGCTGCAGACGATGGTGGTGGGCGCGCTCCTCGGCATCGAGCCGCTGACGCTGCGCAAGACCTTGGGCGTGGCCATCGCCATGCTCGGCGTTTTCGCGGCGCTCGCATCGGGCTTGCATGCCGCGCCGCCGGGCGCTTGGCGCGGCGAACTGATCATGGGCGGCGCCGTGCTGTGCATGGCATTCTACAATGTCTGGTCGCGTCCGTTTATGCAGCGCTCCAGCGCGCTTGGCTTTCTCACCTTCGGCATGGGTTGCGGCGCCGCCGCGCTGCTCCTGCTGGGCGTTGTCACCCACCGAGTCGAGGTGCTGGCCGACTTCGGCGCGCCGCAATGGATCGCCGGCATTTATCTCGGCGTCGGCGGCGGCGCGCTGGCCTTCATTCTCTGGGTGCTGGCGCTGCAGCGGGCGACGCCGACGCAGGTCGCCAACACGATGACCGTCAACCCGATCGCCGCCAGCCTGCTGGCGGCGGTTCTGGTCAAGGAGCCAATCACGCTCAATCTGGTTGCCGGATTGGTCGCGGTTTTCGCCGGCATCTGGATCGCCACGACGCAGGCGACGAAGGCCTAGCGGCGCGAGGCCAAGACGCCCGCGGCGAAGATCGCTAGGATCGGGTCAAGCAAAAACCGCCAGGGAGGAACACCATGCGCATCAAAAGCAAAGTTTTGCTGGTCACGAGTTTCGCCGCTGCATCGATCTGGGGCGGCCTGTCCGGCGCGGCCAACGCCGCCGAGCCTTACGGCACCTGGACACGGCCGTCGACCGGCACGCAAGTGAGCTTCTACGACTGCGGCGGCAAGCTCTGCGCCAAGATCGTCGCGGTAAAGGATCAGACCCGCAAGAAAGAGATCGGCACCGTCATCATGAAGGGCGCGGTCAAGTCGGGCGATAAGATCTGGAAGGGCGATCTGCTCGATGTCGATTCCGGCCATGTCTATGCCGGGGTCGTCACGCTTGAGGGGCCGACGGCACTGAACCTCAAGGGTTGCTGGACCGTCATCTGTAGCGGCGAGACCTGGACCAAAAACAAATAGCGGCAAGAACGACGGATCTGATGGCGTCAGCGCACAACGAAAACCACACCAACCGTCTCGCCGGCGCGACGTCGCCCTATCTGCTGCAGCACCAGCACAATCCGGTGGACTGGTGGCAATGGGGGCCGGAGGCGTTGGCGGCCGCGAAACGCGAGAACAAACCGATCCTGTTGTCGGTCGGCTACGCCGCCTGCCACTGGTGCCATGTGATGGCGCACGAGTCCTTCGAGGACGAGGCGACGGCGGCGGTGATGAACGCGCTGTTCGTCAACATCAAGGTCGACCGCGAGGAGCGGCCCGACATCGACCAGATCTACATGAACGCGCTGCATCTTTTGGGCGAGCAGGGCGGCTGGCCGATGACGATGTTTTTAACGCCCGCCGCCGAGCCGGTGTGGGGCGGAACGTATTTCCCGAAAGACAGCCGGTTCGGCCGGCCGGCGTTCAAGGATGTGCTGCGCGAGGTGGCGCGGCTGTTCCGCGAGGAGCCGGGCAAGATCGCGCAGAACCGCGCGGCGCTTCTGGCGCGGCTTGCGGAGAAGGCAAGGCCCACGGGCAAAGTGACGTTTGGCATTGCCGAGCTCGATGGCGCCGCGCGCCAGCTCGGCAATGCGTTCGACGCGGTGAACGGGGGCTTGCGCGGCGCGCCGAAATTTCCGCAGCCGGCGATCCTGGAAATGCTGTGGCGGGCAGGGATGCGCGCCAACCCGGCCGTTATCCTGAGGAGCGAGGGCGAAGCCCGAGCCTCGAAGGATGACGGGCGTGACGCAGCGAGCTTCTTCGAGATCGTCGAGCACACGCTCGATCGCATATGCGAGGGCGGCATCTACGACCACCTCGGCGGCGGCTTCTCGCGTTACTCGGTGGACGAGCGCTGGCTGGTGCCGCATTTCGAGAAGATGCTCTACGACAATGCGCAGCTTCTGGAACTACTGGCGTTGGCGTTTCAGCGCTGCGGCAATCCACTGTTCAAAGAGCGCGCGCAGGAAACGGTCGGCTGGCTCAAGCGCGAAATGACCACGGGCGAGGGGGCATTCGCCGCCTCGCTCGATGCCGACTCCGAGGGCGAGGAAGGCAAATTCTACGTCTGGAGCAAGAATGAAATCATCGAGCTGATCGGGCCGGAGGCCGGCGAATTCTTCGCGCGCCACTATGACGTCAGCGACGAGGGCAATTTCGAGGGCCACAACATCCTTAATCGGCTCAAGGAGGCGCCAGCGAACGAGGCGGACGAGAAGCGGCTAAAGGATCTGTGCGCGATTCTGCTCGATGCGCGCGGCGGTCGCGTGCGTCCCGGTCTCGACGACAAGGTGTTGGCCGACTGGAACGGCTTGATGATTGCGGCGCTGGTGAACGCCGCCGTGGCGCTGGACGAGCCGTCATGGATCGCGATGGCCAGGCGCGCCTTCGATTTTATCGCCGAGACGATGACCGATGGTGGTCGCTTGGGCCATTCGTGGCGCGCGGGGAAATTGCTGCTGCCTGGGCTTGCCTCCGACTACGCCGCCATGATCCGCGCCGCGCTGGCGCTTCACGAAGCGAGCGGCGAGCGCGGCTTTCTCGACAAGGCGCTCGCCTGGCAACGCGCCTTGGACGCGCATTACAAAGACGCCGAGACCGGCACCTACTATCTGACCGCCGACGATGCCGAGGGCTTGTTGCTGCGGCCGCATTCGACCGCCGACGACGCCATCCCCAATCCCAATGCGCTCGCCGCGCAGAATCTGGTGCGGCTAGCGCTGCTCGCCGGCGACGACGCATGGCGCAGCCAAGCCGACCGGTTGATCGAGGGCGTATTGTCCGCGGCCGGTTCCAATCTGTTCGGCCATGTGGCGCTGCTCAACGCGCTCGATCTGCGCCTGCGCGCGGCGGAAATCGTTGCCACCGGGCCCGAAGCCGAACGGTTCGCGCAGGCCGCATTAAAGCTGCCGTTCCTCGACCGCATCGTGCTGCGGGCCAAAAGCGCCGGCGACCTGCCGCCGACGCACCCGGCGCAGGAAAAATTAAAGGCCGCGGGGGCAAGCGCGGCCTTTGTCTGCGTCGGCGAACGCTGTTCGCTGCCGGTCATCGACCCCGGCGGCATCGGTGCGGCGGTCGCAGCCATGCGGGCTTGATTTCGCCACAGCGGCGGAGGAAATTTCGCTTTGGGGGCGCGAATGGGACATTCGCCATGCGCGTCATGTTTGGATTACTGGCCGCCGGAATTCTTGCCGGTTCAATTGCCTCCGCCCAGGCGGAAGACTGGTGCGGCTTCATCGACAAGGAACATTCGCGGGTGCGTTGCGGCTTTTCCAGCCTCGACCAATGCAAACACGCGCTCGGCGACAAGAAGGACGCCTATTGCATCCCGGATCCTACTTTTGCCAGCCGAGAGCGGGCAGGTGTCCGGCTTGCCGTGAACCGCTTCTAGCCAACATCAGCGGCCTGCAAGCCGCCCTCTGATGCCGCGCCAATCGAGCGCGGCGGCCTCATCCTTGATCCAGCGCCGGAAGCTTTCCGCGGCGGGGCCCGGCTTGCGGCCTTTCGCCCACACCAGGCTGAAGGTGCGGCCGGCCGGCAGCGCGAACTTTACCGGAATGACCAGCCGTCCCGTGCGCAGGCCGTCATAGGCGAGAATATCGTGGGTGAGCAGGACGCCCGCCTCTTCGCCGGCGGCGTCGAGCGCGTGGTCGGCGCTGGAGAAACGAAGGCCGCGCCTGAGATCGACATTGGCGACGCCGGCGGCTTTGAACCAGTCGCTCCAGTTCGGACTGGCGCCGCGCGCGGTCAGCGATTCATCGTGGATGAGCGGCAGCCGCGCAAGCGCCTGCGCATTCTTCGTCGGCCCATATTTCTCAAGCAGGCGCGGACTGCAAACCGGAACATAGGTGATGTCGGTGAGCTTCTCGAAGGCGAGCGCCGGATCGGGCGGCGGATCGACCGGCATGTTGCGCACCGCGAGATCGATGCCGTCGGTCGCGAAATTTGCGTTGGCCGACGTTGACGAAATGCGCACGTCGATATCGGGGAAGGCTGCGCCGAAACGATAGAGCCGCGGCGCCAGCCATTTCGACGTCAGCCCGGGCGACGTGCTGACGACCAGCACATGCGCGGCATGCGGCGTGTCAAGGCCTTCGATCGCTTCACGGATATGGGCAAAGCCGGTCTGCAAGCCCGGATAAAGCTGTTTGCCCGGCGTGGTCAGCGCAATCGCGCGCACCCGGCGCTCGAACAGCTTCATGCCGAGGAAGTCTTCCAGGCCGCGAATCTGGTGGCTGAGCGCGCCCGCCGTCACGTTGAGCTCGCGCGCGGCCAGCGTCAGGCTCAAATGGCGCGCGGCGGCCTCGAAGGCGCGCAGGGCGGAGAGCGGGGGCATCGCTGTACGCATGAGATATTCTCAACTATCGGATGAGGCCTTATCCTTTGTCAACTATACAAATTCGGACGATTTTCGAGGAACCAAATGAGACTTGCTCAATCATGACAAGCCTGCAAAACGGGAGACCGACCATGACCTATGCAGCCCGTCCTGCCGATTTTCAAAGCCACACCTTGCTTCGCCGCCAGCCGGCCGAGGCCGCGCCGCGGCCGCGGTTGCTCGCCCGCCTGTTCAACGCCGTCTTCGAAAGCCGCCAGCGCCGGGCCGAGCGCGATGTCGAAGCCTATCTCGCGCGCACCGGTAACCGCTTCACCGACAGCATCGAGCGCGAGATCAACGAGCATCTGTTCGACGGCGGATGGAACGTGCGCCGCTAGACGCGCGCTCACGCCCCCAAGCGAGCCGTCAAAAAAAAGAAATCGCCCGCGTCGCGCGGGCGATTTTTTATTGTCGAAGCGCGTGAGTCCGTTTTATGTATTCATGCTCTCGAAGAACTCGGCATTGGTCTTGGTGTTGCGCAGCTTGTCGAGCAGGAAGTCGATGGCGTCCATCGTGCCCATCGGATTGAGGATGCGGCGGAGCACGTACATCTTCTTGAGGATGGCCGGATCGACCAGCAGCTCTTCCTTGCGCGTGCCGGAGCGGGTGATGTCCATGGCCGGAAAGGTGCGCTTGTCGGCCACCTTGCGGTCGAGGATGAGCTCGGAATTGCCGGTGCCCTTGAATTCTTCGAAAATCACTTCGTCCATGCGGCTGCCGGTGTCGATCAAGGCGGTAGCGATGATGGTGAGCGAGCCGCCTTCCTCGATGTTGCGCGCGGCGCCGAAGAAGCGCTTGGGCCGCTGCAGCGCATTGGCGTCGACGCCGCCGGTGAGCACCTTGCCGGATGACGGCACCACGGTGTTATAGGCGCGGCCGAGGCGGGTGATCGAGTTCGAGCAGGATCACGACATCGCGGCCGTGCTCGACCAGGCGCTTGGCCTTTTCGATGACCATTTCGGCGACGGCAACGTGCCGCGTCGCCGGCTCGTCGAAGGTCGAGGAGACGACCTCGCCCTTCACCGAGCGTTGCATGTCGGTGACTTCTTCCGGCCGCTCGTCGATCAGCAGCACGATCAAATAGCATTCCGGGTGGTTCGCCGTGATCGCATGCGCGATGTTCTGCAGCAGCACGGTCTTGCCGGTGCGCGGCGGCGACACGATGAGCGCGCGCTGGCCCTTGCCGATGGGGGCGACGATGTCGATGACGCGCGGGGAAAGGTCTTTCTTGGTCGGGTCCTCGTGCTCCATCTTCAGCCGTTCGTCGGGATAGAGCGGCGTGAGGTTGTCGAAATTGACCTTGTGCTTGGCCTTTTCCGGGTCCTCGAAATTGAGCGTGTTGACTTTGAGCAGCGCGAAGTAGCGCTCGCCTTCCTTGGGGCTGCGGATGTGGCCGTCGACGGTGTCGCCGGTACGCAGTCCGAAGCGGCGGATCTGCGAAGGCGAGACGTAGATGTCGTCGGGGCCGGACAGGTAATTCGATTCGGGCGAGCGCAAAAATCCGAAGCCGTCGGATAAAACCTCGACGACGCCTTCGCCGATGATGTCGATTTCCTGCGTGGCGAGCTGCTTGAGGATCGCGAACATCAGCTCCTGCTTGCGCATGGTGCTGGCGTTTTCGACGCCGTTTTCTTCGGCGAAGGCGACAAGCTCGGCAGGCGTTTTGACCTTAAGGTCCTGTAATTTCATTTCCCGCACCGCGGGCTTGTTTTCTGAGAGAACTGGGGAGTCCTGCATATGGAGCGACTCTGGATAGGTGTTGACTGGAGAGAGGGAGGCCGCAGGTCTGGGGGGACGGTTTTGGAAAGAGAGCCCGGAACCCGATGCTGCGACCGGCCCGAACGTTAAGGAGCCGGAACGTTACTCGCATCCGCCTGCGCTCGGAGGGATTTGTTCAACATAAGAGCGCCCGCGTTTTCGCGCAAGAGGCGGGCGCTGCTTTGGTGAATAAAGCTTGCGGTCAGAACGGCTTGAGCACCGCCAAAAGCACGATGGCGATCATCAGCAGCGTCGGTACCTCATTGATAATGCGGTAGAATTTCTCGCTGTGCCGGCTGCGGTCGAGGCTGAAGTCGCGCGTCCAGCGGGCGAGCAAGCCGTGCACCGCCGACAGCGCCAGCACGGCGACGAGCTTTGCTTGAAACCACGGCACGGCGATCAAGCGGCCCTCCAGCATCAACGCGATGCCGAGCGCCCAGCTCACGAGCATCGCCGGCAGCATGATGTAGCGGAGCAGGCGGCGTTCCATGACCTTGAAGGTTTCCGATTGCTCGGAGCCCGGCTTTGCCATCGTGTGATAGACGAACAGCCGCGGCAGATAGAGCAGGCCGGCCATCCATGAGATGACGGCGATGATGTGGAAGGCTTTTAGCCAGAGGTACATGGCGGCGTTACCCTCTCACCCGCTTAAGCATGCGCTCCACGTGTTCGATCGGCGTCGCCGGCAGAATGCCGTGGCCGAGATTGAAGATCAGCGGGCCGTGGCCGAGCGTTGCCATCACGTCGTCCACCTCGCGGTCGAGCGCTGAACCGCCGGCGAGCAGCGCCAGGGGATCGACATTGCCTTGAACGGCCACGCGCGGCTGCAGGACATCCCGCGCGATAGGACGGGCAAAGGTCCAGTCGATGCCGATCGCGTTTACGCCGGTCATTTCCACATACGGCAACGCCATCGCCTGCGCGCCGCGCGGAAAGCCGATGATCCGCGCGGCGGGAATTTTGGCGCGCACGCCGGCGATGATTTTCTGCGTCGGAGCGATGCACCAGCGTTCGAATTCATCCGGCCCCAAAACGCCCGCCCAAGTGTCGAAAATCTGCACAACCTCGGCGCCGGCTTTAAGTTGGCCGACCAGATATTCGATCGACCCTTGCACCAGGCGATCGATCAACACAGAAAAATTGTCCGGATCCCGATAAGCAAACAGCCGCGCCGGCGCCTGGTCCGGCGTCGCTTCGCCCGCCACCATATAAGTTGCCACCGTCCACGGCGCGCCGCAAAATCCGATCAGCGCGGTATTGTCTTTCAGCGCCGACTTTACTCGCCGTACCGTCTCATAAATCGGCGCCAAGATTTTCTCATCCACCCGCTCGTTTAATTTCGCCAGCGCCGTAGCATCGGCCAGCGGCTCGAGCTTCGGACCTTCTCCCGCGGTAAACTCCACCTTGCGGCCAAGCGCCAGCGGCACCACTAGAATGTCAGAAAACAAGATTGCCGCATCGAAGCCGAAGCGCCGCACCGGCTGCAAAGTGACTTCCGCCGCCAATTGCGGATTGAAACATAGATCGAGAAAGCCGCCAGCCTTTTCCCGCGCCGCACGATATTCCGGTAAATAACGCCCAGCCTGACGCATCATCCAGACCGGCGGAACCGGTCGCAGACGACCGTCGATGACCTCAAGCAGCGGCTTTATCCCCATACTCCCTGCCTACAGCCTTTCTTCCCAAAGACTCTACTTAGAACTCTTTGTAGTGTTTGTTAGGCGGTTGATTGGACTCATGCCTTTCATGTCTGCATCTGTCCACTGGATGCCGGTGCTTGATCCAGAGAGCACCCGCGTTTCAAAGGCCGATCCATCCACAAAGAAACACGCTATTTTGCTGCATCTTTTGCATCATTTCCCCAGCCGTCCCCAGGCACCTATCCCCATGCCGTCCTGCTATCCCGCAAAGCCAGATGAAGCGTCTCCCGCAGGCACGCATGTGGATGAAAATTGCGGAAGCTTACCTTGCAGCTTGCACGACAGGATCAGGCGTGGCCTCCTCCTGACGTTTCCACATGTGATCCTTTAGTTATACCGATGCCCGACACCGGCTATTTCCATCTACATCTCGTCTCCGACGCCACCGGCGAGACGCTGACCATGGTGGCGCGCGCCGCCGCTGCGCAATATGCCACCGTCTCGCCGATCGAACATCTTTACCCGATGGTGCGCTCGAAAAAGCAGCTCGACCGGGCCATCACCGAAATCGCCGAGCAGCCCGGTCTCGTTCTCTACACGCTGCTCGAGGAAGACATTATCCAACATCTGGAAGACAAATGCCGCGAGCTCGGACTGCCCTGCATGTCGGTGCTCGGTCCGGTGCTGCGGCTGTTCCAGTCCTATCTCGGCTCCGAATCGATCCACCGCGCCGGCGCCCAGCACGTGCTCAACGCCGAATATTTCCACCGCATCGACGCGCTCAACTACACGATGTTCCATGACGACGGCCAGCATGTCGACGGGCTGGAAGAGGCCGACGTCGTGCTGGTCGGCGTGTCGCGCACCTCGAAGACGCCGACTTCGATCTATCTCGCCAATCGCGGCATCAAGACCGGCAATGTGCCGTTGGTGCCGGGCGTGCCGCTGGCGCCGGAAGTCGAGAAGCTGACACGGCCGCTGGTGGTCGGTCTCTTTGCTAGCCCCGAGCGCATCGTGCAGATCCGCGAGAACCGCCTGCTCGGCCTAAAGGCGCACCACGCCGACGATCAATACATCGACAAGACGGCCGTGGCGGAGGAGGTTGCTTTATCACGCCGGCTCTGCGCCAAGAATAACTGGCCGTCGATCGACGTCACCCGCCGCTCGATCGAGGAAACCGCCTCGGCCGTGATACGGCTGTTGAGCGAGCGTCGCCGCCAGCCGGTGAAGTGAACATGGATCACCACGACCAACCCACACTCCGTTCATTCCCGCGCAAGCGGGAATCCAGCGAGCACAGCACCGGGTCCCCGCTTTCGCGGGGACGAGCGGGTTGAAATCTTATGCCGCTTTGGCTCGACAGCCGGCCGCTGGTGCTCGCGTCGAAGAGCGACGTGCGCGCGAAGATTCTTGCCGCGGCGGGTTTGCGGCTTGAGATCAGGCCGGCGGATATCGATGAACGCGTGCTGGAAGCAGCTGCAAATGATGCCGCCGATGCGGCGCGGCTGCTGGCGCGCGCCAAGGCGCAAAGCGTGGCCAAAACGGTGCCGGGACGGCTGGTGCTCGGCGCCGACCAGACCCTGGCGCTGGGTGAAACGCGCTTGAGCAAGCCCAAGGACCGCGCGGTGGCACGCGCGCAGTTGCAGGCCCTACGCGGCAAGACACATTTGTTGCATTCAGCGCTGACGCTGGTGCGCGACGACAGGGTGCTGTTCGAACATGCCGATACGGCGCGACTGACGACGCGGGCCTTTTCGGACGCCTTTCTTGACGCTTATCTCGATCTCGCCGGCGATACCGCCTTGGCCAGCGTCGGCGCCTACCAGATCGAAGGCGCCGGTATCCACCTGTTCGAGCGCGTCGAAGGCGATTATTTCACCATTCTCGGCTTGCCGCTGCTGCCGCTGCTCGATTTCATGCGGCAGGCGGGTTTCGTTGCAAAGTAGCTCCATGTTCATCCTCGGCCTCACCGGCTCGCTCGGCATGGGAAAATCGGCCACGGCGAAAATGTTCGCCGAGGATGGCGTTCCCGTGCACGACGCCGACGCCGCCGTGCATCGGCTTTACGATGGCGAGGCAGTGGCCGCGGTCGAGGCGGCGTTTCCCGGCACGATGTCAGGCGGCAAGGTCGACCGCGCGCGGCTCGGACAGCGTGTGCTCGGCGACGCCGATGCGATGAAAAGGCTGGAGCAAATCGTGCATCCGCTGGTGCGTGAGGCGGAAGAGCGGTTCCTGGCGCAGGCGCAGGCGAGCGGCGCCAAGGTGGCGGTGCTGGATATTCCGCTGCTTTACGAGACCGAGGGCGACGAGCGCTGCGACGCCGTCGTCGTCGTCTCGGCGCCGGCCGATGTGCAGCGTGCCCGCGCCTTCGAGCGCCCAGGCATGAGCGAGGAGAAATTCAAGGCGATCCTTGAGAAGCAGATGCCGGACGCCGACAAGCGCGCCCGCGCCGATTTCGTGGTGGATACCTCGCGTGGATTCGACGGCGCCCGCGCCCAGGTGCGTGATATTCTCAAGGCGGTCGCTAAGATGCCGAAACGAAGGCAAACCTGATTCTGCCATTCCGGCCCTTCGGGCCGTCCCGGAACGACGAAGAAAGAAAAATGCGCGAAATCGTCCTTGATACCGAAACCACCGGCCTCGATCCGGCGCAGGGCCACCGCCTGGTCGAGCTCGGCTGCATCGAATTGCTCAACCGCATTCCGACCGGGGCGACGTTCCACACTTACATCAATCCGGAGCGTGACATGCCGGCCGAGGCCTTCGCCGTGCACGGCCTGTCGGAAGAATTCCTCAAGGACAAACCGCGCTTTGTCGAAGTCGCCGACGACTTCATCGCTTTTATCGGCGATTCGCCGCTGGTCATTCACAATGCGAGTTTCGACCACGGCTTTCTCAACGCTGAACTCAAGCGCATCGAGCGCATGCTGATCGCGCGCGAACGGCTGGTGGACACGCTGCTTTTGGCGCGGCGCAAGCATCCGGCGGGCCCCAACCGGCTCGACGATCTCTGCGCGCGCTACGGCATCGACAATTCCCGCCGCTCAAAACATGGCGCGCTGCTCGACGCGGAAATTCTGGCGGAGGTTTACCTGGAATTGATCGGCGCCCGCCAGGCGCAGCTCGGTCTCGCCGAAAAGGTCGCCGGCGACCGGGCCGCGCGCGGCGGTGCGGCGGTTTTACGGCAACGGCCGGAGCCGCTGGCGCCGCGCGTCAACGATGCCGACCGCAACGCCCACCACGATTTTGTCGCTACGCTCGGTGGCGGCGCGTTGTGGAAAATCTACCGTCCGGACGCGTGAAGCGCAGGATCAGGATTTCGGTGCGGGCGCTGGAGCCGTGCCGGCGGCCTGAACTTCTTCCATCTTCTTCCGGTATAGCCCGACGAAATCGACCGGGTCGAGAAGCAGCGGCGGGAAGCCGCCGTTGCGCACGGTGGCGGCGATGATCTCGCGCGCGAACGGGAACAGCAGCCGCGGGCATTCGATCAGCACGATCGCGTTCATGGCTTCCGGCGGCACGTGCTGGATGCGGAACACGCCGGCGTAGGTGAGCTCGAAGCCGAACATCAGGGTCGTGCCGGTTTGCGCCTTGCCGTCGAGTTTGAGTTCGACCTCGACATCGTTGCCTTGCAGCGGCTTGGCGTGGACATTGATCTGAATGCTGATTTGCGGCTGCTGGCCTTGCGTGAGGCTTTGCGGCGCGTTTGGATTCTCGAACGAAAGGTCCTTGATGTATTGCGCCACCACGCTGAGCTGCGGCGCCTGAGTTTGCGCTGCCGGCGCCGGCGCGTTTTCCTTGCCGCCATTGGTTGTCGACATGAATTCTCTCCCCCACGTGCACGCGCTACAAGCGGCGGTTCGCTAACATAGGGTCCCGGACGGAACAAGGACGCCCCAAATTTATCCTTTATGGTCGTCGCCGCGGCGATCGGTCAGCGCGGGGTCGTCGATCTGATGCCATTGCTCCGGCGGCAGATCGATGACGCCGTCGCCCGGCGGGTTTTGCGCGCCGCTGCGGAACATCGTGCCGAGCAGCAGCGCCAGACCCGCAAGGTCGGTGATAAAGCCCGGAACAAGCAGCAGAATCCCGGCCAATATGGTCAACGAGTCGGTGCCGTCGGCGCTGAGCGCGGAAACGCTTGCCTGACCGACGGCGGTGCGCACGCGCGAGATGTGGGCGCCTCCGGCATGTCGCAGCAGCATGAGGCCGGCGAGCGAACTTGCCGCCTGCAGCGCCACCGCCCACAACAGGCCGAGCGCCACGATGACGACAATCAGCGCGGCCAGCTCCGCCAGCGGCAGCGCCAGAAGCGCAATCAACAGCCATTTTGCCATATTCATCGGTGTTCTCTTATGGAATGGCGAGGTTGGCGTTGCCGCCTCAATCGTCTAGACTTTGCCGGTAAGCCAAGATTGTGTGGCGAATCGGCTGCAAGGCCTATGGAACGGCGCGCCCACCGGCATACATAGTGATGGTGGAACCGGCCGCCATATTATCGAAGTTGCCATCGATCGGGACTTCCACGCCGATCTGCCGTTCGCGGTAGCCGAAAGCATGCAAGACGTGTTCGATATTTATACGATTATCTTTCTGGCGCTCGCAGTGTTCATTTTCCTGCGCCTGCGCAGCGTGCTCGGTCAGCGCACCGGGCGCGAGCGCCCGCGTTACGACCCTTACGCGGCGCGCGAGCCGGCGCGGCCGGCCCCGGAAAAGGTAGTGGCGCTACCCAATCGCTCGCCGGATGCGGCGCAAAAACAGACCGAGCCTGCCGCGCCGGTTGCGTCCGCCGAACGCTGGGCGGGCATTGCGGCGGCGGGTTCGCCGGTTGCCGCGGGTCTCGACGCCATCGCCGCCACCGATCTGGGTTTCGACGCCAAGCATTTTCTGACCGGCGCCCGCACCGCCTACGAGATGATCGTCAACGCCTATGCCGAAGGCGACCGCCGCACCCTGAAGAACCTGTTGTCGCGCGAGGTCTTCGACAATTTCGAGGCGGCGATTACCGAACGCGAGAAGCGCGGCGAGACGGTTGAGAGCCGGTTCGTCGCCGTCGACAATGCCGAAATCAGCGGCGCCGAATTGCGCGGCAAGACCATGCAGCTCACCGTGCGCTTCGTCTCGCAGCTTGTCTCGGTGACGCGCGACAAATCCGGCAACGCGATCGATGGCAGCGCCGACAAGGTGACCGACATCACCGATGTATGGACGTTCGCCCGCGACGCCGCCTCGCACGATCCGAACTGGAAACTGGTCGCCACCGAAGCCGGACATTGACCGCATGGCGGAGCTGTCCTCCCGCTCCATCGCTTCGTTCACTGTCGGCCTTTGCCTGATCGCGGCCGTGCCTGTACACGCCGTCGAAATTCGCCGCGCTCAAGTCGAGCCGCTCACCTTCGCCGACCTTGATGGCTGGCAGGAGGACGATCTGGCGGCGGCCTTCGCGACATTTCAGAAGAGTTGCGACGCGATCCTTGAAGGCAGCAAGGCCATGCGCAAGGCACGGCCGATCTTTGGCGGCCTTTATGCCGCCTGCGAAGCGGCACAGACGGTCGCCGCCGGCGGCTCCGTCGATCGCGCGCAAGCGCGGAATTTCTTTGAGGCTAATTTCAAGCCGGTCCGCATCGAGCCGCACAAGCAGTTCGACGGCTTCTTCACCGGCTATTACGAGACCGAAGTGGACGGCTCACGGGTGGCGACCGACGAATACAAATACCCGCTTTACAGCGTACCTAAGAGTGTCGCCGGCAAAAAGAGCACGGTGTTCGCGCGGTACGATCGCAAGGAGATCGAGGACGGCGCCATTGCCGGCAAGGGCCTGGAAATATGTTACGTGAAGGATCCGGTTGATGCCTTCTTCGCGCAGATTCAAGGCTCGACCCGCGTCAAACTCGAAGACGGCAAGATGTTGCGGCTCAATTACGTCGCCAGCAATGGCAAGCCGTACACGCCGGTCGGACGGTGGCTCATCGATCAGGGCATCATTTCGCGCGAAGACATGTCGATGGACAAGATCCGCGAATACATGGAGGCCAATCCGAAAGAGGGCGAAGAGCTGCGGCTGCGGAACCGCTCCTATGTGTTCTTTACCGAGACATCGCTCGGCGCCGACGATGAGTGCCTCGGTTCGCAGGGGATACCATTGACGCCGGGCCGCTCGCTTGCGGTCGACCCGTCGATCCATGTCTACGGCACGCCAATCTGGGTCGAAGCCGAACTTCCGATCAACGGGCTCGCGCCGGTCGATCCCTTCGACCATTTGATGTTCGCGCAAGATACCGGCTCCGCCATCAGGGGCCCGGCGCGCGCGGATATTTATTTCGGCCACGGCGACGACGTCGAGCATGTCGCCGGCCGCATCAAGCAGTTCGGCCATTTCGTCATGCTGGTGCCCAAGACCGTGTCGGTGAGCGGTACCGTGGGTCCGCCGTACACTCCTCTGCCCAGGCCGCGGCCACGCGAAATCACCCCCGCGCCGGAATCGACGGCGTCGATCAAGCGCGCCGGGCCCTGACCATGAGCCGCGACGGCAATGGACGCCGCGTGCTGTCGAAAGACGAGCGCGTGCTGTGGACCACCGTTACCAAATCGATTGAGCCGCTGCGCGAGGCGCCGTCCGGCGCGGCTGGCGACGATGACGCGGAAGTGCCGGCGCCTGCGGTCAAATCGAAACGTCCGGCGCCGCGCGCCGCGCCGCCGATTGTGCCGCCGAAAAAAGTCGCCGCACCGCCACCGCTATCGCCGCTCGGACGACGCAAGCGCGGCCGCGTTGCCCGCGGCAAGGAGCAAATCGACGGAAGGCTCGATCTGCACGGGCTCACGCAAAGCGAGGCGCATGCGGCGCTGTTGCGGTTTCTGCGCACGGCCAGCGCGCGGCGGGCACGGCTGGTGCTGGTGATTACCGGCAAAGGAACCGGCGACGGCGAGCGCGGCGTCTTGCGCCGGCAACTGCCGCACTGGGTGGCTTTGCCGGAATTCCGCAGCCTTGTCATAGGCTTCGAGCAGGCCTCGGTGCGCCACGGCGGCGACGGCGCGTGGTACGTTTCGGTTCGGCGGAGCCGGGACGACGAATAGGCGTGGAGGTGGCAGATGGCAAAAAAAGCTAAATCCCGCAGAAAGCCGGTCGCAAAAAGAAAACCGAAAAGGAAATCCCCGACGCGAAAAAAAGCGCTCAAGCGAAAGCTCGAGCGCAAGCTTGAGGAAGGGCTGGAAGAGACCTTTCCCGGCTCGGATCCGGTAGCCGTCACCGACCCGACGATCCTCGACAAGCGCGACTAAAGTCCGCACCAATCTCAGTTCATTCCCGCACTCGGGTCCAGCCTTCGGCTGGCCCGAGTACAGGCTCCAGCGGGAATCCAAAGCGATCAAGGAAAGGTCGCTCGATTTGGCCCCTAAGTCCCCGCTTACGCGGGAACGAGCGGGGTTGCAGCGCCGTCGCGTCTTAAGCAGCCTTGATGAACGTGCCGTTTTGCAGTTCGCGCACCGCCTGCTGTAATTCGGCTTGCGTGTTCATCACGATCGGCCCGTACCAGGCGACCGGCTCCTCGATCGGCTTGCCGGAGACGAGCAGAAAGCGGATCCCTTTTTCGCCCGCCTGCACGGTGACCTCGTCGCCGCGGTCGAACAGGATGAGCGAGCGGTTGCCCGCCGGCTCGCGGAACACGATCTCCTCGCCGGCGACTTGTTTTTCGGTGAGCACGCCCTGCGGCTTCGAGGCATAGGCGAACTTGCCGTCGCCTTCGAAGATGTAAGCGAAAGCGTGGCGCTCGACTTCCACTTTGAAAGTCTTGCGCTTGCCCGGCGGCACGAAGATGTCGAGATAGCGCGGATCGGCGGCGACGCCTTCGACCGGGCCCTTCTTGCCCCAGAAGTCGCCGCAGACGACGCGCACGCGGGTGCCGTCATCGTCGGTTATCTCGGGAATCTCGGCAGCCTTGACGTCCTGATAGCGCGGCGCCGTCATCTTCAGCGACTTGGGCAAGTTCGCCCAAAGCTGGAAGCCGTGCATGCGGCCTTGCGCGTCACCCTGCGGCATTTCCTGATGCATGATGCCGCGGCCCGCGGTCATCCACTGCACGTCGCCGGCGCCGAGATTGCCGCGGTTGCCGAGACTGTCGCCGTGCTCGACTGTGCCGTTGAGCACGTAAGTGATGGTTTCGATGCCGCGATGCGGATGCCAGGGGAAACCGGCAAGATAGTCCTGCGGGTTGTCGTTGCGGAAATCATCAAGCAGCAGGAACGGATCGAACTCGGTGGTGTTGCCGAAGCCGAAGGCGCGGTTGAGCTTCACACCGGCGCCTTCGATGGTCGGCTTGGACTGCACGATCTCTCTGACGGGTCGGATGGACATGTTTGCCTCGTTACAATTATGCCGCGGCGGCGACGCGCGATGCAAAACGGCCGGCGAAGTCCGCGAACTTGTCGATATAGTCCTTGAGGAATTTGCGCACGCTTTCGTCGGCGACGCCGGCGTCGGCACCGATCATCTCGGGCTTGAATTGGACGTAGGCTTCGCCGCCGATGACGTTGAGGCCGAGCGCGTTGAGCACGGCCTTGAGGTGCTGCTGGACGACCGCTGTCGAGATCACGCCGCCGGAAGTGCCGATCACGGCCGCCGGCTTGCCGGGGAAGGAGGCCTTGCCCCAGGGCCGCATCCCCCAATCGATCGCGTTCTTGAGGACGGCGGGGATCGAGCGGCTGTGTTCGGGAGTGACGAAGAGCAGCGCATCGGAACCCTCGACCTCAGCCTTGAAGCGGGCGACGGGTGCCGGCACCGGTTGCTCGTTGTCCTGATTGTACAGGGGCAGATCGTCGATCTGGATGATTTTGCTGTCGAACTGGTCGCCGCCGAGCTTGGCAAGTGCCTGCGCCAGCTTGCGATTTATCGATTCGCGGCGGTTGGAGCCGACGATGATGCCAAGCTTGAGTTTTGCCATTGTGACCTCTATTTCGTTGCCTATATAGTTACTCATTGATACTGAGGCTAGATAGATGACCACGAAAAAACCGCAAGTAGGGACATCCCCGATACCCAGTAACCTGCATGTGCCCGAAGACTGTCGGGCGGTCAGCGAGGTGCTGGCGCGGGTCGGCGACAAATGGACGGTGCTGGTGGTCTCCGCGTTGGGCGATGGGCCCAAGCGCTTCAACGAATTGCGCCGGGCGCTCGGCTCGATCTCGCAACGGATGCTGACGCTGACGCTGCGCGGACTGGAGCGCGACGGGCTGGTGACGCGCACCGTGTTCCCGACCGTTCCGCCGCGCGTCGATTACGAATTGACCAAGCTCGGCCGCTCGCTGCTCGAGCCGGTGAGCGAGCTCGGGCTTTGGGCGCGGCAGAACCGAGCGACGATCCAGGAGGCGCGGCGGCGGTTTGATGCGGTGCCGGCCGGCGGCAAGGAAAAATCAGTGCCGCGGCTCTCTACTCCCTCCCCCTGAAAGGGGGAGGGTCGGGGAGGTGGTCACCGTGAAGCTTAAGTGACCCCCACGCGCCCGCCTTCGCTAAAGCTCCGGCGGGCGACCTCCCCCCTTGCAGGGGGAGGTAAAGAAAAAAATTAAATCAGCTTGATCGGGATGCCGCCGAGGAAATCGCGTTTTCCCACATCGACGCCGGCGTGACGCAAGATCGCGTAAGCGGCCGTGGCGTGGAAATAGAAATTCGGCAGCACGAAGTGATTGAGGTAGTCGTCGCCCTTCATCTGCGCCTTTTTCGGCCCGAGTGGAAAGGTGATGTCGCGGTCGGCTGAAGCATCGATCGCCTTGGCGTCGAGCGTTTTCAGAAAAGCGATGGTCTTGTCGACGCGCGCCTTGAGCTGCTCGACCGTTGTTTCGTTGTCCTCGAATTTCGGCGGCTCGACGCCGGCCAGCCGCGCCGCGCCGTTCTTGGCCTGATCGCAGACGACCTGAACCTGGCGCGTCAATGAGAACATGTCGGGGGCAAGGCGCATGCCGAGCAGCACCGACGGGTCGATTTTCTTGACCGTGGCGTAGGCTTCTGCCTTGCCGAGATTGGCCGACAGCGCGTTGAGAACGATCTCGAGAACAGGGAGCGACGATTTGGACATTGATTGCGGCATGGGGATTCCTCGGACGGGTTAAGTTCGGCGCGGGACGATGCACGGCAAGTGCCGGCAGTTCAAGATGCCTCTCGATATATCGAACGTGATGCTACCGCAACATGTCGGCGACGCCGCCGGCCTGGTCGGCGCGGGCGACATTGAAGGCGGCTTCCCACACCGCGATCTTGCCGCCGCGCATTTTCCAGATTTCGACGCCGTAGCCCTTCATCTTTGCGCCGGTTGCAGCGTCTTCCCACTCGCCGTCCCAGATATTGCTCAGCGTGTCGCCGTCAAGCGAGCGGAACTGCTTGCGCAGGCGATAGCCTTTTTGCCTGGCGCTGCGAGCGGTGAAAAATTCGTGCAGGCGCTCGCGCCCGCGGAATTCCGCCACCGTGCCGAAGCGGATGACGCAATCCTCGGTGAAGCCGTTCGACCAGCGCGTCGATGTTCCAAGGCATGAACAAAGATTCGACGTGCTTGACCAGCACGCGCGCTTCTTCGGCGTTGCGCGGATTGTCGTTGTTGTCCTGCCGCAATGCTGGTGCTGCCATGGCATCCTCCAGGTTGCTGGCGACAGTTTATGGGTTCGTTTGCGCCGGCGTCCAGCCTCACAGGATAAAGCGTGACAAATCGGCATTCTTCGCCAAATCGCCGATGTGCTTTTCGACGTAGGCGGCATCGATCTTGACCGTTTCGCCGGAGCGGTCGGTGGCGGCAAAGGAAATTTCGTCGAGCACGCGCTCCATCACCGTTTGCAGGCGGCGGGCGCCGATATTCTCGATCGCGGAGTTGACCGCCACGGCGATGTCGGCGAGCGCGTCGATCGCGTCCTCGGTGAAATCCAGCGTTACGCCTTCGGTCTTGAGCAGCGCCACGTATTGCTTGATCAGCGAGGCTTCCGGTTCCGTCAAAATGCGGCGCAAGTCGTCGCGGGTGAGCGCCTTGAGTTCGACGCGGATCGGCAGCCGGCCCTGCAATTCCGGCAGCAGGTCGGACGGCTTGGAAATATGGAAGGCGCCGGAGGCGATGAAGAGAATGTGGTCGGTCTTCACCGGCCCATGCTTGGTGTTGACGGTGGTGCCCTCGATCAGCGGCAAGAGGTCGCGCTGCACGCCCTCGCGCGACACGTCGGCGCCCATGCGCCCCTCGCGTCCGGCGATCTTGTCAATTTCATCCAGGAAGACGATGCCGTTCTGCTCGACGGTTTTGATCGATTCCTGGATGAGCTGCTCGCTGTCGAGCAGCTTGTCGGATTCCTCGTTGACCAGTATGTCGTGCGAATCCCGCACCATGACGCGGCGCGTCTTGGTGCGGCCGCCGCCGAGCTTGCCGAATATATCGCCGATATTGATGGCGCCCATCTGCGCGCCGGGCATGCCGGGGATCTCGAACATCGGCATGCCACCGCCGCGCCTGCATTTCGATCTCGATCTCCTTGTCGTTGAGTTCGCCGGCGCGCAGCTTCTTGCGGAAGCTTTCGCGGGTGCCCGGCCCGGAGCCGGGGCCGACCAGGGCATCGAGCACGCGTTCCTCGGCGGCCAATTCGGCGCGCGCCTGCACGTCCTTGCGCTTGCGTTCGCGCGTGAGCGCGATGGAAATCTCGACCAGGTCGCGCACGATCTGCTCGACGTCGCGGCCGACATAGCCGACCTCGGTGAACTTGGTGGCCTCGATCTTGAGGAACGGCGCGCCGGCAAGCCGTGCCAGGCGGCGCGAAATCTCGGTCTTGCCGACGCCGGTCGGCCCGATCATTAAAATGTTTTTCGGCAGCACTTCTTCGCGCAGTTTGTCGTCGAGCTGCAAGCGCCGCCAGCGGTTGCGCAGCGCAATGGCGACGGCGCGCTTGGCGTCGGTCTGGCCGACGATGAAGCGGTCGAGTTCGGAAACGATCTCGCGGGGGGAGAAGTCGGTCACTAAAGTTACGCTTTCAAACTTTCAATCGTCACGTTGCGGTTGGTGTAGACGCAGATGTCGGCGGCGATGTCGAGCGAGCGGCGCACGATTTGCTCGGCATCGAGCGGGCCGTCGATGAGCGCGCGGGCGGCGGCGAGCGCGTAGTTGCCGCCCGAGCCGATGCCGGCGACGCCCGCCTCCGGCTCGAGCACGTCGCCGGTGCCGGTCAGCACCAGCGAGACCTTGGCGTCGGCCACGATCATCATGGCCTCGAGCCGGCGCAAATAGCGGTCGGTGCGCCAGTCTTTCGCCAACTCGACAGCGGCGCGCAGCAACTGCCCGGGATATTGCTCGAGCTTGGTTTCCAGCCGCTCGAACAGCGTGAACGCATCAGCCGTCGCGCCGGCAAAACCGCCGATCACGTCGCCCGAACCTCCCGAAGTTTTTCCCAGGCGGCGCACCTTCTTGGCATTGGCCTTGACGATGGTCTGCCCGATGGTGACCTGGCCGTCGCCGCCGATCACCACCGTGCCGCCCTTGCGGACGGTGAGGATGGTGGTGCCGTGCCAGAGGTCGGGGGATGAATTCTGCATAGGCAAAGGATGTAGGGCCTCGCGCGGCGCTATTCAATCGCCGGATGATGTCGTCAAATTCAGTCGTTTCGTCATGCCCGCGCTTGTCGCGGGCATCCACGTCTTATGCAGCTCATTTCCCAAGGCGTGGATAGCCGGGACAGCCCGGCCATGACAGCGCAATTAGAACGCGCTCGCCTTGGCACCTTCGACATAATGCTTGAGATATTGCCCGACGAAATCGTGGCCGACGAAGTGCTGATAGGCGTCAGCCAGCCGCCGCGTCACCGGGCCCCAGACCTGATCCGGCGGCCCGATGACGACGCCGTTTACCTTGACGATCGGGCAGATGCACAGCGAGGTCGAGGTGAGGAAGGCTTCATCCGCCGTATAGGCGTCGTAAAGGTCGAGATCGGCTTCGCGCACCGCCAATCCACCCTCGCGCGCAAGATCGATGACCGTTTGCCTACTTACGCCGGGGAGCACGAATTTTTCGCGCGGCGTCAAGATTGCCTCGCCGCGCACGACGAAGATGTTGGAGCCGAGCCCCTCGCACAGGTTGCCGTTGATGTCGAGCAACACGGCCCAGGCTTCGGGATCGACGCTTTGCACTTCCTGGTCGGCGACGATGAGATTGAGATAATTATGCGTCTTGGCGCGCGGCGTGATCGACTCCGGCGGCACGCGACGCTGTGACGGCACGATGACGCGGATGCCCTCCTTGAACAGTTTGGCGCGCTGCGCAAACGGCAGCGGCGCGCATTCGAGCACGACATTGGGCCCGTGATAGTCGAGATTGTCGCCGGGGACGTCCTTGACGCCGCGGCTGATGCGCTGGCCGACCCAGTAGTCGTCGTCGGGGCCGAGCAGATGGCGGTTGCGGTCGAACAATTCCTCGGTCAGGGCGGACATCTTCGCCGGGCCGAAGCCGGGGTCGATGCGCAAATATTTGAGCGAGCGGTAGAGCCGCTCGACGTGCTCCTTCACCTTGAACGGTTTGTGGCCGAAGGTCCGCGTCATGTCGAAGCAGCCGTCGCCATACACCCAGCTTCGGTCGCGGAAGGGAATGCGCACCTCCCGCTCCGGCATGAATTCGCCGTTGAACCAGGCCACTCGTTCGTTCGCGCGCTCCGCCATGTGCACCCCCGGAAAAGGCGGTGAATTAAGCCTAGTTGATGCCCGCCCGGCAAGGCCAGTGACGCATTGGCGAATCCGGCGAACCCCTGATAAAAGGCCCGCGACTTGAAAGGTGAGGCGATGCGTAAGGCCGCCGTGAAGCGCAAGACAAAGGAAACGAGCGTCGAGGTCGAAGTCGATCTCGACGGCGCCGGGCGTTCGTCCGTCGCAACCGGCATCGGCTTCCTCGACCATATGCTCGACCTTCTGGCGCGGCATTCGCGCATCGACATCACGGTCAAGGCCAAGGGCGACCTGCATATCGACCACCACCACACGACCGAGGACGTCGGCATCGCGCTCGGCCAGGCGGTGAAACAGGCGCTCGGCGACATGAAGGGCATCACCCGCTACGCCAATGTCGACGTGCCGATGGACGAGGCGCTGACGCGGGTGGCCATCGACATTTCCGGGCGTCCGTTTCTGGTGTTCAAGGCGGAGTTCGTGCGCGACAAGGTCGGGGAATTCGATACCGAGCTGGTGCAGGAATGGTTTCAGGCTTTCGCCATGAATTCGGGCATCACGCTGCACGCGGAGACTTTGTACGGGACCAACGACCACCACATCGCCGAGTCCTGTTTCAAGGGTCTGGCGCGGGCGCTGCGGGCGGCGGTGGCGATCGATCCGCGCGCCAAGGACGAGGTGCCATCCACCAAGGGCTCGCTCGGCGGGTGATTTCTTCCTTGCCTCCCCCGCTTGCGGGGGAGGTCGGCGCGCGAAGCGCGACGGGAGGGGGCTCTGTCGTAAGTCGCGGCCAAGGTTTATTTCCCCCTCCCTCCCACCCTCCGCAAGCGGGGGAGGGAAGAGAAAACGGCACCACCGTAGCCAAACGTTTTCGCGGAGTAACGTGTAAGTTAGACCGATGCCCACATTCACCGTCCACGCACCGCCGCCGAAAATCGGAGACAGCGCCGCCGATCCCGAGCGCTTTGTCTTCGTGCGCGACGGATTTTATTTTTGGGCTTTCGTGCTGGCGCCGCTGTGGCTTTTGTTGCACCGGCTGTGGCTGGTGCTCGCCGGATATATCACGGTCAATGTCATGATCGGCGTCGCGCTCTATGCGATCGGCGCGCCGGACGCGGCGAGATTCCTCATCGGCGTTCTGCTTGCGCTGCTCGTCGGCTTCGAGGCGGCGACGCTGTGGCGCTGGACACTCGATCGCCGCGGCTGGAAGGCGCTCGGTTTTACCGTCGGCGATGATCTGGAATCCGCCGAGCAACGGTTTTTCTCTGCCTGGTCCGCGCGCAAAATTGACGCGCCTGCGGCAACGCCGCCGGAAAAATTCGCCGCGCCATTCTGGCGCGGGCAGCCGTCGCCGTCCGACGTCATCGGCCTGTTTCCCGAACCGGGGGAAAAACGATGAGCGTCGCTATTGTCGATTACGGCTCGGGCAACCTCCACTCGGCGGCGAAAGCTTTCGAGCGCGCCGCGCGTGAGAGTGGACACGACCAGCCGATTGCCGTCACCAGCGACCCCGACAAGGTGGCGCGCGCGAACCGCGTCGTGCTGCCCGGCGTCGGCGCCTTCGCCGATTGCCGGCGCGGGCTCGACGAAATCTCCGGCATGGTCGAAGCGCTCAACGAAAGCGTCTTGCAACGCGGGCGGCCGTTTTTTGGCATCTGCGTCGGCATGCAGCTGATGGCCGAGCGCGGCCGCGAATATCAGGTGACGCCGGGCCTGGGCTGGATTGCCGGCGACGTCGACCGCATCGCGCCGTCAGATGCGAACCTGAAAATCCCGCACATGGGCTGGAACACACTCACCATGTTGCGGCCGCATCCATTGCTCGCCGACATCCCGCTGGGGACTGACGGCTTGCATGCCTATTTCGTGCACTCCTATGAGCTGAAACCGGCAAAGCGGATTGAGCTGGTGGCGCAGGCCGACTACGGCGGCCCGCTCACGGCGATCGTCGGCCGCGACAACATGGTCGGCACGCAATTCCACCCGGAAAAGAGCCAGCGGTTGGGGCTGAAGCTCATCGCGAATTTTTTGCAGTGGACACCGTAATGGAGTTCTTTTCTGTCATTCCGGCCGAGCGAAGCGAGCGCCGGAATCCATACTCCGCAGCGCCGGGGTTATGGATTCCGGGTTCGCGAGCTTCGCTCGCGCCCCGGAATGACGAAGAGGGGCGTGACGCATGATCCTCTTCCCCGCCATCGACCTCAAGGAAGGCCTCGCCGTGCGGCTGGAGCAGGGCGACATGGCGCGCGCCACCATCTTTCACCGCGATCCGGCGGCGCAGGCCGCCGCGTTCCAGATGCAGGGTTTCAAGCATCTGCACGTGGTCGATCTCGACGGCGCCTATGCCGGCAAGCCAATGAACGTCGCCGCGGTCGAGCGCATCCTCGAAGCCGTCGGGCAATGCGTACAGCTCGGCGGCGGCATCCGCGACATGGCGACCGTCGAGGGCTGGCTGGAGAAGGGCGTCAACCGCGTCATCATCGGCACCGCGGCGGTGCGCGATCCGGCTTTCGTCAAGGAGGCGGCACGCAAGTTTCCGAAAAAAATCGCGATCGGCCTCGACGCGCGTGGCGGCAATGTGGCGGTGCAAGGCTGGGCGGAAACGTCGGAACTGTCGGCGCTCGACATCGCCCGCCGTTTCGAGGACGCCGGCGTTGCCGCAATCGTCTATACCGACATCGCGCGCGACGGATTGCTGAAAGGGCTCAATCTCGACGCCACTATCGCGCTTGCCGATGCGATTTCAATTCCGGTCATCGCCTCGGGTGGCTTGGCTTCCATCGACGACATCAAGGCGCTGCTTGAGCCACACGCGAAGAAGCTCGAAGGCGCAATCGCCGGCCGCGCGCTCTACGACGGGCGGCTCGATGCGGCGGAAGCGCTCAGCCTCATCCGCGCGGCAAGGGCGGCCTGAATGTTCAAGGTCCGCGTCATTCCCTGCCTCGACGTCAAAGACGGCCGCGTGGTCAAGGGCGTCAATTTCGTCAATCTGCGCGACGCCGGCGATCCGGTGGAGGCGGCGGTCGCCTATGACGCGGCCGGCGCCGACGAGCTTTGCTTTCTCGACATCACAGCCAGCCACGAAAACCGCGGCATCATCCTCGACGTGGTGCGGCGCACCGCCGAGGCGTGCTTCATGCCGCTCACCGTCGGCGGCGGCGTCCGCACCATTGAGGATATCCGCGCGCTGCTTTCATCCGGCGCCGACAAGGTGTCGATCAATACCGCGGCGGTGGAGCGCCGCGCCTTCGTCAAGGAGGCGGCGGAGAAATTCGGCGACCAATGCATCGTCGTCGCCATCGACGCCAAGATCGTGTCGAACGAAGGCGAGAAACAGCGTTGGGAGATTTTCACCGTCGGCGGCCGCAAGCCGACCGGCATCGACGCGGTCGCCTACGCCAGGGAAGTGGTCGGCCTCGGCGCCGGCGAAATCCTGCTTACGTCGATGGATCGCGACGGCACGCGGCGCGGCTTCGATATTCCGCTCACTTGCGCGGTGGCCGACGCCGTGGCCGTGCCGGTGATCGCTTCCGGCGGCGTCGGCACGCTTGAGCATCTGGTCGAAGGCATCCGCGATGGCCACGCTACCGCGGTGCTGGCGGCGTCGATCTTTCACTTCGGCGAACATACGGTGCGGGAAGCCAAGGCCTATATGGCCAAAGCCGGCCTGCCGATGCGGCTCGATCCGTGATATGCAGCGGCCCAAAGGAAGCTGCATGAGCAAGTTCACCCTCGCCGATCTGGAAAAACGTGTGCACGAACGCGCCAAGGCGAGCGCGGGCTCCTCCTATACGCGCGCGTTATTGGACAAGGGCGTCGCCCATTGCGCCAAAAAATTAGGCGAAGAGGCCATCGAAACGGCGATGGCTGCCGTGCAAGAGGACAAGGGGCGGTTGATCGCCGAAGCCGCCGATCTGGTCTATCATCTGCTGGTGGTGCTGGAAGCGCGCGGCGTGACGCTCGCCGAAGTCGAGGCCGAGCTCGAAAAACGCACCGCGCAATCTGGGCACGCCGAGAAAGCGTCGCGCAAAACCTGAGCAGCCTGCATGGAACAGCGCACCGACGAAGTCGTCTCGCCTTACCGCATCTTCACGCGCACGGAGTGGGCGGCGCTGCGTGAGGACATGCCGATGACGCTGACCTCGGACGAGGTGACGCGGCTGCGCTCGCTGCACGACCGGCTCGACATCGAGGAGGTCGAGGACATTTACCTGCCGCTGTCGCGGCTGCTGTCGCTTTATGTAGCGGCGACGCAGCGGCTGTTCCGCGCGCAGCAGCGCTTCCTCGGCACCGAAGATTCGAAGATGCCCTACATCATCGGCGTCGCCGGTTCGGTGGCGGTGGGCAAATCGACCAGCGCACGCGTGCTGCAAGCCTTGCTCGCGCGCTGGCCCAACGTGCCGAAGGTCGATCTCATCACCACCGACGGCTTTCTCTATCCCAACGCCATCCTCGAGCGCGAAGGGTTGATGGAGAAAAAAGGCTTTCCGGAGAGTTACGACCTGCCGTCGCTGCTGCGCTTTCTGACCGACGTGAAAGCCGGACGCCGCCCGGCGCGGGCGCCGGTCTATTCGCATCTGACCTACGACGTGACGCCGAGCCAGTGGGTGGAGGTGGATCGGCCGGAGATCCTCATCGTCGAAGGCCTCAACGTGCTGCAGACCGGACGGCTGCCCAAGGACGGCAAAGCTATTCCTTTCGTCTCCGACTTTTTCGACTTCTCGGTCTATCTCGACGCGACCGAGGACGTCCTGAAATCCTGGTACGTCGACCGCTTCCTGACGCTGCGCAGCACGGCGTTCCGCGATCCGAAATCCTACTTCCACCGCTATTCGAATTTGTCCGACGCTGAGGCAGTCGAGACGGCGGCCTCAATCTGGGAGCGGATTAACCTGGTCAATCTGCACGAGAATATTCTGCCGACGCGCCAGCGCGCCGACCTGATCCTGAAGAAAGTGGCGAGCCATCAGGTCGAGGAAGTGTCGCTGCGAAGGTTGTGAGCGCTATGCCGCGCGGGTGGCCACGTCGAAGTGCGCGACGTAGCGTTGCTTGATTGCCGTGACCGGCATCACGATCAGCACGTCCGTGGTGCCGAATTCATGGTCAACCACCGCGCCGTCGCCGATATAGGCGCCGATCCGCAGATAACCCTTGAGCAGCGGCGGCAGCGCGCGCAGCGCCGCCTTCGGGTCGATTGTCTCCTGCGACATGCGGTTCATTTCGACATAATGCTCCGGCAGCGCGCGCGCGCGCCAGATTTCCGGCGCGCGGGCGTAGTGATGCAGGAACGACAGCGCCATCGCCAATTGCTTGGGCTCGGTGCCGTCGAGGCTGGCGCAGCCGATCATGACGTCGGTGCGGTATTGCGCGATGTAACCGGAGATGCCGTGCCAGAGCAGCTCCACCGTGCGCTTGTTGCGGTAGGGCGCCAGCACGCAGGAGCGGCCGAGCTCGAGGAATTGCAGATTGGCGTGGCGCGCGATCAGCTCACCGATGTCGAATTCGCCGGCCGAGTAGAAGCCGCCGTATTCTTCGGCGAGCGGCTGCCGCAGCAGCCGGTAGGTGCCGACCACCGCCGGGCGGTTGTTCGCCTGGGTATCGCGCGCCGCGTGATCGAGCACCAGAAGATGATCGCAGATCGCGTCGTAGGCATCGACGTCGCGGCGGGCGAACAGCCGGCCGGGATTGGGGATGGCGGAACCTTCCTGGTAGAAAACGCGGTAGCGCAATTTCTGCGCCTGGCGGACTTCGGCGGCGGTCTGCGCCAACCGCACTTCCAGCGAGCCGAGGCGTCCGAGCGTCTGCGCCGGACGGTGGGTCGCGCGTCGCCCAGGCTTGCAAGCCGCCATAGGCCTGCAAGGACGACAGCAGGCTCGGAACGGTTGGACTACCGGGTGGCGACCGAAACCGCTCGAACAGGCTGCGCGGGAGACTGATCGGATCGCGGCTCGCCATGGGGGATCTGGGTCCTTTTCCGCGCTGGTGGGGGGACACGTAGCGGATTCACAGGCCGGCGAATCAGTATCGGGGCGCCAATAATCCCTACAGCATGGGCCGAACACGGAATTATGACAATGTGGGGAAAGAGAACTCAAGCCGCAAGCGGGGCAAATCCGATTGGGGATATTGCGTCCAAGACCTCGCGCAGCCGCTCACGGTCGAGCGGTTTGGTGAGTAGCCCATCCATGCCGGCGGCAAGGCAGGCCTCACGGTCTTCGGCCTGGGCATTGGCGGTCAGCGCCAGCATGCGCGTGCGCGGCGCGTCCTTCTCCGCTTCGGCGGCGCGAATGCGGCGGGCGGCTTCGAGGCCGTCCACGCCGGGCATCTGGACGTCCATCAGAACGAGGTCGTAAGGGTGGCCCTCCGCGCGGGCGCCGAGCCAGGCTTCAACCGCGGCGAGGCCGTCGCCGGCGATCGTCGGGCGATGGCCGAGCCGGGCGAGCAGTGCGCGGGCAAGCAGCGCGTTGATCTCGTTGTCCTCGGCCACCAGGATCGAGAGTCCTTTGCCGCTTGCCGCGGCGCCAGCGGCCGCGCCGCTTTCACCGTCGGCTTCGGCCGGCGCGGACTCGAAGGACTCCCCCATCGTCAGCCGCGCGGCGAGCGAGGCCGCGCGCACCGGCTTGACCAGGTAACCGGTAAAGCCCGCCGCTTTCAGCGCGGGCAGTTCATGACGTTCGCCGGGTGTAATCAGGACGATGCGCCGCGGCACGTCAAGTTTACCCACGTCGCCGTGCGCGATCATTTTGCCAGCCGCGACGCGATCGACCAACATGGCGTCCCACGGCCGCTCCGGAAGAAGTGCCGCGGCGATTGTCTCGTCGCGTACCGCGCAGGTCCTCGCGCCCCAGCGGCCGAGCCGCCGCGCGAGCAAAGCGGATTCGATTTCCGTTTCGGCGACGACCATGATGGCTTTGCCGGAGAGGTTGGGTGCAATGAAATCGACCTGCGATTCCGGCGCGCACGGCAGCGGCACGCTAAGGAAGAAGCTCGCGCCACGGCCTGGCTCGCTTTCGACGCTCATGTGGCCGTCCATGCGCTCGACGATGCGCCTGGAGATGGCGAGACCCAATCCGGTGCCGCCGAATTTGCGCGTGGACGATCCGTCCGCCTGCTCGAAGTCGAGGAAGACGCGCTCCTGGTCCTCGCGCTTGAGGCCGATGCCGGTGTCGCGCACGACAAATCGGATATTGCCATTTGCTTCGTCCGGCTCGGCGATGACGGCGACGCCGCCCGTCTCGGTGAATTTGACCGCGTTGCCGGCGAGGTTGAGCAGCACCTGGCGCAAGCGTCCGGCATCACCCATGACGTTGATCGGCAGACGCTCGTCGACGAAGGAGGCAATCTCGATGCCTTTGCCTTGCGCACGGGGCCCGAGCAATTCGACCACGCCTTCGACCAGCGCGGTGAGCGCGAACGGCCGCGCCTCCAGATCGAGCTTGCCCGCCTCGATCTTGGAGAAATCGAGAATCTCCTCGATCAGCGACAGCAGCGTCTCGCCGGAGCTCTTCGCCGCCTTGGCGTAGGTCATCTGTTCGGGCGTGAGCTCGGTGTCGAGCAACAGATCGGCCATGCCGAGCATGCCGTTGAGCGGCGTGCGGATCTCGTGGCTGACCATGGCGAGGAAGCGCGACTTGGCGCGATTGGCCGCCTCCGCCTGGTCGCGCGTGGCGGCAAGGGCGCGTTCTGCCTCGACGCGGTCGGTGACGTCGCGGCCGACGCTTTGCACTCCGGTGGTGTTTTCGGCGCGCACGGCGACCTTGCGCCAGGCGATCCAGCGCGCGGCTGGCGCCGTTGTCGATCTTTTGGTCGAACACTCGCGTGCCGTCGGCAAGCACGGCGATCGCGCTCCGCTCGAGCGCGGGCAATTGGAAGGCGGTGCCGATCAGGGCGTCGCGGGTTTTGCCGGCCAGCGCGCAATAGGCGTCGTTAGCGTAAGTGATGCGGCCCTCGGCGTCGCGGCGGACGATCAGGTCGCCTTGCGCTTCGAGCAGGCTGCGCGCGCGTTCCTCGGCTTCGCGCAGTTCCCAGATGTGATCGGTCAATTTTTCGACGCTGCCTTCCAGCGCGCGGATTTTTCCGATGCGGATGCGGCGCCGCGTCAGCATGAAGGCAATGACGGCGCAGGCGCCGGCAAATAGCGCGCCGACGCCGGTGGCGTAGGCGTAAGGGTCGTAGGTGTCGCTCTGCATCTGGATGCCGGCGAGAAAGCCGAGCGCGCCCGACACAATCGCCAGCGTGGTCACCACGGCGCGGCCGAACAGCACCAGCGCGGCGCGGTTGCGTGCGGCGTGGCGAACGGCAAATGCGGGCGATGACGATGAATTCTGTCGCATGGTTCCCGCGCCCAAACCCGACCCTTGGGCGCAATCTGACGCCGGAACCCTTGCGATTTTATTCTTCGCGCGTCACGGGCGCGAACGTAGTGAAGGGATGGTTAAGCGGGAGGTATGCTAACGCTGGGCGAGGGCTTCGCGGCCGTGCGAGTTTTTCCAGATCACCGCGAACAGCGCCGCCGCGTCGAAGCCGGTGAATTGCGCCGAGCGCACGTAGATCTTGTGATCGCCCGCGGACGCCTGTTTCGACAGCGTCACCGTTATGTCGGGATTTGCCGCCGCGGCATCGATGCGAATGGTCTTGACCGTATTCGCCGCGCGGCAGGCATCGGCGTTGTCGGCGTCGTCGAGCAGCACGAAATCCGCCGCATCCGGCGCGTCCACCAGCTGCAGGCGCAGATCGGGACGCGCGGCTTCGTTGTCGATGCGGACGGTGTAGTTGGCGCTGGCGCCGCCGGAGAGCCGATACGCGGCGGCGCCCGAGGTAAAGCAGGGCTGGCTCGCCGCACCGAAGAAAGAACCTCCGGCCGCAGCCGCCGCGGGAATGGCGACGACCAGGGCCAGAAGAAGAGCGAGGCGGGACCGGGTCACGCAGGCCTTTGCCGGCGGCGAAATGCCATGCCGGCACGCTAGGCCCGTATGGTTATTTGTTTATTAAGACGCCGGCGATCCGCGCAATATTCACGCGGCGCGGCGCACTTCGTCGGCGAGCGCGCGGTAGGATGCCCCAGATAGCCAAAATGGCTCGGCCTTAAGCCTAGCGGGTCGGCCAATGGGTGGACAAGGAACAATTCGAGAACAGATTGAGGAATTTGGTCCGGCCGCTCGCTGCGGCGGCCCGATCAGCCGGCGCGCATTTTCTCGATCTTGTCCCAGATCATCGCCGCGATATCCGGGCCGCCGACATTTTTGACGGCGCGGATGCCGGTCGGCGAGGTGACGTTGATCTCGGTGATGAAGTCGCCGATCACGTCGAGGCCGACGAACAGGAGCCCGCGCTGGCGCAGGGCCGGTCCCAGCCGCTTGCAGATTTCGATTTCACGTTTGGTAAGCTCGGTCGCTTTCGGCGAGCCGCCACGCACCATGTTGGAGCGCAGGTCGTCGGCCGCGGGAACCCTGTTGACCGCGCCGGCGTAGTCTCCGTCCACCAGAATGATGCGCTTGTCGCCGTCCTTGAAGGCGGGGAGAAACTTCTGCACCACCCATTGCTCGCGGAACGTGACCGAAAACATGTCGTAGAGCGATCCGAAATTGAGATCGTCCCTGGTCACGCGGAACACGGCGCCGCCGCCGAAGCCGTAAAGCGGCTTCATAACGACATCGCCGTGCGTTGCGCGGAAGGCCTTAATCTCGGCGAGGTCGCGCGTGATCAGCGTCGGCGGCATCAAATCGGGAAATTCGGTGACGAAAATTTTCTCCGGTGCGTTGCGCACCTGCGCCGGGTCATTGATGACCAGCGTCTTTGGCTGAATACGCTCGAGCAAATGCGTCGTGGTCACGTAGGCGAGATCGAAGGGCGGGTCCTGACGCAGCAGCACGACGTCGAATTCCGTGAGCTCGACGCGCCGTGGCGCCGACAGGGTGAAGTAGTCGCCGGCGACATCGCGCACGCTGAGAGATTCCACCGCAGCGAAAACATGGGCATCGAGCAGCGCCAGCCGGTCCGGCGTGTAATACGATAGTGTGTGGCCGCGCTTTTGCGCTTCCAGCAGCAGGGCGAAGGTGGAATCGCCCTTGATGTTGATCCGTTGGATCGGATCCATCTGCACTGCGACGTTCAGACCCATAATGTCCCTTGCCGTCCCGTCAAATAAGCCAAACAAACCGTTAACACTTTACCGCCAGTATAACCGCGGAAACATGGAATGCACGGGGCGGGGCGGGTCGTGACTTTGCCGAAGCTTTCGATTGCCGCCAAGCTTTATGCCATCTTGGCGTCGATGGCCACCATCACCCTGGCGCTGTCGGTCATCCCCGTATTCAATGCGCGGCACCACGCCGCCCTCACCAATGAATTCGAATCGGCCAATGCCGGCACCTCGAACGTCGAGCGCGTCAATGCGCTGATCCACGCGGTCATCGCCGAGTCGCGCGGTATTTCAATGTCGTCGAACCCGGTGGGCGCGCAGGAGCATGTCGCCGCCCTGCGGCAGGTCAACGATCGCATCGGCCGCGTGGTGGCGGAATGGCAGAAGACGGTCGGCGCCAATGAAGCCGCGCAATTTGCCGAATTCGGCGGGCGCATCACCAAGTTTCACAACTATGCCGAGGAAATCGCCCGCCGCGCCAGCGCCGATGGCCCGCAGTCGGCGGGGCGCTGGAGCGACGGCGAAGCCAATTTGAGCATGCGACAAAATCTCAATCGCGATCTGGAGAAGCTGGCCGGGCTTTATGCCAAGCGCGCGAGCCAGGTCTATGCCGCGATCGACAACGGCATCGATGAGACGGCTCTCTGGCTGAGCATATTCGCCGCGCTTGCCGTCATGCTGACGGCCGCCGGCGTGGTGGTGATCTCGCGCGGCATCGCGCAGCCGCTCGCCGCCATCACCGGCGTCACCGAAGCGGTTGCCGCCGGCGATACCGCGACGGCGGTGCCGTTTACCCGGCGCCGCGACGAGATCGGCGCGCTGGCGCGCTCGATCGGCGTGTTCCAGAACGCCATGCGCAAGAACGAAGACCTCAACCGCACCGTCGCTGGCGACGCCGACACGCGCGCGCTCCAACAGAAGCGCATGTCGGACGAAATCACGCGCTTCTCCGCCGAAGTCGAGGCGACGCTCGCCGAGCTCGGCCGTATTTCCGATCAGATGCTGGCTGCGTCCACCCAGCTCGCCGGCGCCGCCGACGGCGCCGCGGCAAAAACCGCGCGCGCGGCGGCGGCATCGACGGAAGCGTCGGCCAATGTGCGTGATATCGCTTCGGCGGCCGATGAACTATCGATGTCGGTTATCGAGATCGACCGGCAGGTGGCGCAATCCAACAGCATCACCGTCAAGGCGGTGGCCGAGGCCGAGCGCACCAATGTGGCGGTGAAAGAGCTCGATGAGGCGGCGTCCCGCATCGGAGACGTGATCAAGCTCATCACTGACATCGCCGCGCAGACCAATCTCTTGGCGCTCAACGCCACCATCGAGGCGGCGCGTGCCGGCGAGGCCGGGCGCGGCTTTGCCGTGGTCGCCGGCGAGGTGAAAGCGCTTGGCCGGGCAGACCGGGCGCGCAACGGAAGAAATCGCCGCGCAGATTGCCGGTATGCAGCGCGCCACGCTGCGCTCGATTGAGGCGATCACGGCCATCGAACACACCATCCGCGAAATCGGCGACATCAGCGGCGCCATCGCCGCCGCCGTCACCGAGCAGGGCGCGGCGACGCAAGAAATCGCGCGCGGCGTCGAGACTGCCGCGCGGCGCAGCGACGAAACCGCCGGTGAAGTCGGTGCCGTCGGCGCGGCGACTGAGGACACTCGCGCCAGCGCCAACGCCGTCAAAGCTGTAGCCGACGATCTCGGCCAGGTCGCCGGACGCATCCGCGCCGAGGTCGATGAGTTCTTTGATCGGTTGAGTGCTTAATCCTCTTCTATTTGCGCGTGATCTTGTCCGACCTTCCTTCGCCCGCCGAAGCGGGCTTCGCGAAGGCGGGAAACCGGTACCCACTTTTCTGGATCAGGCGTTCTCGAACGCCGCCGGGATATGCCGCGGCAGCTTGCCGGGCGCGACCAAAATTGCATCAAAGGGGATGTCGCGGATCGCCGGCTTCGGGTTGGCGCCGAGCCAGATTTCCGCTGCCGCCACGATGCGCTGCTTTTGCCGGGGCGTGACGGCCTCCGCCGCCTCATCGAGGCTGGCCCGCGCTTTCACCTCGACGAAAATCAACAAATGGCGGCGCGCGGCGATGATGTCGATTTCGCCGAGCGGACTTTTACAGCGCCGCGCCAGAATGCGGAAACCGTGCGCGATGAGCCAGGCGGCGGCGCGGCTTTCCGCCGAAATGCCGACGCGGAAGGCTGCTTGTCGTTCAGGATTGGCGAGCGGCTTCGCCACGGGCCTGCGTCCGCGCGGCGTGTCATCGCGCATCGCCGGCATCTTTCGTTAGCGCCAGCGCGCGTTGGTAAACGTCGCGGCGCGGACGCCCGGTCGCCAGCGCCACCTCGCCGACGGCGTCTTTGACCGAGACGCGCGCCAGCGCGCCGCGCAGCATGGCATCGACATCGGTGTCGGCGGCCAGCGTCTCCGCCGGTGGCGCGATGACGATGACGATCTCGCCGCGCGTCTCGGCGCCGCTCGCGTAAGCGCGCGCGAGGTCGTCAAGCGTGCCATGGCGGATTTCCTCGTGCAGTTTGGTCAGCTCGCGGCAAATCGTAGCGCTGCGCGGTCCGAGCCCTTCTGCGAGATCGGCGAGCGCGGCGGCAAGCCGCGGCCCGCTTTCAAACAGCACTAGGGTCGCGAGGATGTTCGAAATCTCCGCGATGCGCTTTTGCCGCGCGGCCTGCCTGGGCGGCAAAAAACCATCGAAGAAAAAACGGTCGGTCGGCAAACCGGAGACGCCGAGCGCCGCCAATACAGCCGACGCCCCGGGCAACGCGGTGACGACGTAGCCGGCGTCGCGAGCAGCTAGCGCCAGCTTGTAGCCGGGGTCGGAAATGAGCGGCGTGCCGGCATCGGATACCAGCGCGACGGCTTCGCCGGCAGCGAGCCGGGCAAGAATTTTCGGCCGCGCCTCGGCGGCATTGTGCTCGTGATAGGGCGTGAGCGGGGTGGCGATGCCGTAGTGCCCGGTGAGCTTGCGGGTGACGCGCGTGTCCTCGCAGGCGATGACGTCGGCGCCGGCAAGCGTTTCTAGCGCGCGCAGGCTGATATCGCCAAGATTGCCGATCGGCGTCGCCACCAGATAGAGCCCGGGCTCTGCCGACGGCGCCTCACGCGTCGTGCCGCCGAGCGCGTAACTGCGCGGTCGCGCGGTCCGATCGCCCTTTGCATTTGCTCGTCTGATTTTTCGCCATGCCGGGTACTGTAGACACAGCCCGCGCGGCGGTCATTGCCGGGCAAATTCTCTTTCATCTTCATTGCCTTAACTTTTCAGGGACAAAATCCCAGATAATGTTTACGACTAACGGTTGGGCATCGTGGGAACGGCAATGGCTGGGTTGCTGCGGGAGCTTTTGAGGCGGCCTGTGCGCGGGCAACTGCGCATCGCGCTCCGCGTCGCCGCCGTCGCCGCAACGCTTGGAGCCTGCACCAATGTCGCCGACCGCTTCGGCACCGGCGGACCGGTGCCGCAAGCGACCGAGCCGCCTCCCGCCGCGATGATCGGCGCCGGGCAGATTAGGGTCGGCCTGATCCTGCCGCTGTCGGCGCCGGGCAATGCCGGGCTTGCCGCGCAATCGATGAAGAACGCGGCGGAAATGGCGCTCGATGAATTCAAGAATCCGAACATCCAGTTGCTGGTGAAGGACGACGCCGGGCAGCCGCAAACCGCGCAGGCCGGTGCGCAGCAGGCGATCGACGAGGGCGCCGAGTTGATCGTCGGGCCGCTGTTCGCGCAAGCCGTGAGCGCGGTGGGCCAGATTGCACGCAGCCGCGGCATTCCGGTGATCGCGTTTTCCACCGACGCCAGTGTTGCGGCGCGCGGTGTTTATCTTCTGAGCTTCCTGCCGGAGACCGACGTGCGGCGCGTCGTCGAATACGCCGTCTCGCACGGCAAGCGCTCGTTCGCCGGGGTGGTGCCCGACAATGCCTATGGCTCCGTCGTGGAAGCCGCGTTCCAGCAGGATGTGCCGCGGCGCGGCGGCCGCGTGCTGGCGCTGGAGAAATACCCGCTCGATCAGAACAAGATGGCCGATCCGGTGCGCCGCGTGGCGCAGGCGGCTGGCAGGGTCGATTCGATCTTCATTCCCGACAACACTGACGCCCCACATATCGCGCAACTGCTCGCGGGCGACGGTGTCAACTTCAAGCGCGTGCAAGTGCTCGGCACTGGTCTGTGGGCTGACGATACACGCGTTGCTTCCGACCCGCAGCTTGACAGCGCCTGGTACGCGGCGCCGGAGCCGAACGGCTTCCGCAGTTTCTCGGCGCGTTACCGCGCGCGCTTCGGCCAGGACCCGGTGCGCACGGCGGCGCTCGCCTATGACGCTGTGGCGCTGGTCGCCGCGCTGGTGAAGACGCAGGGCGCACAGCGCTTCAGCGAGCCGGTCCTGACCAACGCCTCGGGCTTTGCCGGCATCGACGGGATTTTCCGCTTCCGCTCCGACGGCACCAATGAGCGCGGGCTAGCAGTGATGAAGGTGACGCCAAGCGGGCCGCAGCCGATCAGCCCGGCGCCGCGCTCGTTCGCGCCGGGGATGTAACTCGCTCTTTAGGCCGCGAGATCGGCGACCACCGCGTCGAGCAACGGAAATCCAGATGGGGTGACGCGCAGGCGACCGTTGTCGGTCGTCTCCACCGTGCCGCCATCGCGCAAAAACGAAATCCGTTCCGGATCGAGGGCGCGACCGGAGAGCGCCGTAAAGCGCGCCAGATCGATGCCTTCGGTAAGCCGCAGCCCCATCAGCAGGAATTCATCGGACTGTTCGCCCGGCGTCAATTTTTCGTCGACGATAAGGCCGTGGCCATTCGTTTCGACGCGAGCGAGCCACGCTTCAGGCCGCTTCTCCGTTTCGGTGGCATAGCGGCGGCCGCCGATCGTGAGGCGGCCGTGGGCGCCGGGGCCGACGCCGGCATAGTCGTGCCCGCGCCAGTAAATGAGATTGTGCCGGCATTCGGCGCCGGGCCGCGCGTGATTGGAAATTTCGTAAGCTGGCAATCCGGCGCCGGCGCAGATCGACTGCGTGAGGTCGTAAAGATCGCGGCCGAGGTCGTCGTCGGGAAGGGGCAATTTTCCCGCCTTGTGCAGGCCGAAGAATGGCGTATCGGGCTCGATGGTCAGTTGATAGAGCGAGAGATGCTCGGCAGCTTCCGCGATGGCGCGTTTAAGTTCGGCGCCCCACGATGCAATCGTTTGCCGCGGCCGCGCATAGATGAGGTCGAAAGAGTAACGCGCGAAGATCGAGCGCGCCACCGCTACGGCGTCGAGCGCTTCCTGTGCCGTGTGCAGACGGCCGAGTTCCTTCAGCACCGCGTCGTCGAGTGCCTGTACGCCGAGCGAGACGCGATTGACGCCGGCCGTGCGATAGCCGCGGAAGCGGGTGGCTTCGACGCTGGTCGGATTGGCTTCGAGCGTGACTTCGACATCCGGCGCGACGGCCCAGTGCTTGCCGATAGCGTCGAGGATCGCCTGCACGGTTTGCGGCTGCATCAACGACGGCGTGCCGCCGCCAAAAAAAATGGTCGAGACAGTGCGGCCCGGCACACGTTGCGCGGTCGCGGCAAGCTCGGCTTCGAAAGCGCGCAGGAAGCGCGCCTCGTCGAAGCCGCCGTGACGGACGTGGCTGTTGAAATCGCAATAGGGGCATTTCGACAGACAGAACGGCCAGTGCACGTAAACGGCAAACGGCGTTTGGTTGGTTAAGGTCATGTTAAGCACCATAGGCCGCCGGCATCGGCGCAGCCAGCCCACGCAGAGAATGGCTGCGGACAAGTCATTAAAATTGTAACGATCTACTCTTTCCGCAAGCACGCCGTGGCGAGTTTCGCGAATGCCCGAGCGCGATGCGACAGGCCTTTTCCCTTCGGCGGCAGGCCGTGTTTTTCCTCGGCGCTCATCTCGCCGAAGGTGCGGTCAAAGCCGTCCGGCTTGAACAGCGGGTCGTAACCGAAGCCTTTGTCGCCGCGCGGCGGCCAGACCACGACGCCGTCGACGCGACCCTCGAAGTCCTCCACATGGCCGTCGGGCCAGGCCAGACACAGCGCGGCAATGAAATGGGCGCGGCGCTGCTCCGGCGTCTTCGCGCCGCGCTCGATGAGCAGCGTCTGGATCCTGTTCATGGCGAAGCGGAAGTCCTTGCCGGGTCCGGCCCAGCGCGCCGACTGAATGCCGGGATCGCCGCCGAGCGCATCGACGACAAGGCCGGAGTCGTCGGCGAAGGCAGGCTTCGCCGTCGCGCGCGCCGCCGCCAGCGCCTTGATGCGCGTGTTGGCGGAAAAGCTCTTTCCGGTTTCTTCCGGCTCGGCGAGGCCGAGCTCGCCGGCGGATTGCGCGGCGATTGCGTAGGGCGCGAGCAGCTCGCGCATTTCCTTGAGCTTGCCGGAATTATGGGTGGCGATCACCACCGCGCCTTCGAGCTTGCGGCGCACGCTTACATCACCGCCATCTTCTGCAGGCTCACCAGCTTCTCGACGCCTTTGCGCGCCAGCGCCAAAAGCGCGAGGAATTGGTCCTCGCTGAACGGCGTCTTCTCGGCGGTCGCCTGGATCTCGACGATATTGCCGGCGCCGGTCATGACGAAATTGGCGTCGGTCTCGGCTTCCGAATCCTCGGCATAGTCGAGATCGAGCACGGCGGTGTTCTTGTAAACGCCGCAGGACACCGCAGCGATGTGGTCGCGCAGCACTTGATTTTGTCCCTTGAACATGTCGCGCGTCTTCATCCATGACAGGCAATCGGCAAGCGCCACCCAGGCGCCGGTGATCGAGGCGGTGCGGGTGCCGCCGTCGGCCTGGATCACGTCGCAGTCGATGGTGATCTGCCGTTCGCCCAGCGCGACCAGATCGATGACCGAGCGCAACGAGCGGCCGATCAGCCGCTGGATCTCCACGGTGCGGCCGCCTTGCTTGCCGGCGGTCGCCTCGCGCCGGGTGCGCTCGGAGGTCGCGCGCGGCAGCATGCCGTATTCGGCGGTCACCCAGCCGCGCCCCTGGCCCTTTGAGCCAGGGCGGCAGGCGTTCCTCCAGACTCGCGGTCACCAGTACATGGGTATCGCCGAATTTCACGAAACAGGAGCCTTCGGCGTATTTGACCACGCCGCGCTCGAGCGAAACGCTGCGCAATTCGTCGACCTTGTCGGCGGCTCGGCCGCATCGGGCTTGATCCTGTGGTAATGCCGGCGCACACCATAACCATACGCCCGGCTTGAACAAGGCCGCCCGCATGGTCAAATCTCCGGTCGATTGTCGGCCGGATGTGAGGAGTTAGGCGTTTGGCGTCGCACGATATCCCGATCGGTTCTTCGCAGGTGAGCCTCGCCTCGCTCAACGAGCGCTCGCGCGAGATTTTCCGGCAGATCGTCGAAAGCTACCTTGCCACCGGCGAGCCGGTCGGCTCGCGCAATCTGTCGCGCATCCTGCCGATCTCGCTGTCGCCGGCCTCGGTGCGCAACGTGATGTCGGACCTGGAGCAGCTCGGCCTCATCTATGCGCCGCACACCTCCGCCGGCCGGCTGCCGACCGAACTGGGCCTGCGCTTCTTCGTCGACGCGCTGATGGAAATCGGCGACCTGACCGAAAACGACCGCCGCTCGATCGAGGCGCAGGTGGCGGGCTCCGGCGCCGGCAAATCGCTGGAAACGCTGCTCACCGAGGCCTCGCAGACGCTTTCCGGGCCTCACCCGCTCGGCCGGCGTGGTGCTCACCACCAAGATCAACGTGCGGCTCAAGCATATCGAATTCGTGCGGCTGGAGCCGGAACGCGCGCTTGCCGTGCTGGTGGCCGAGGACGGGCAGGTGGAAAACCGCGTGCTCAATGTGCCGGCCGGCCTGCCGACGTCGGCGCTGATCGAGGCCGGCAATTTTCTCAACGCGCATATCCGCGGCAAGACGCTGGCCGACCTGCGCGCCGAGATCGAGACATCGCTGAAGCAGGGCCAGGCCGAGCTCGACCAGTTGACGCAGAAGATCATCGCCGCGGGGCTCGCGAGCTGGTCGGGCGGGGCGAGCGAGGAGCGCCAATTGATCGTGCGCGGCCACGCCAATCTGCTGGAGGACCTGCGCGCGGTCGAGGACCTGGAACGGGTGCGCTCGCTGTTCGACGCGCTGGAGACCAAACGCGGCGTGGCCGACCTGCTCGGCCGCGCCGAAAGCGGCGAGGGGGTGCGCATCTTCATCGGCTCGGAGAACAAGCTGTTCTCGCTGTCGGGGTCCTCGACCATTGTCGCGCCCTACCGCGACAGCCAGGGCCGCATCGTCGGCGTCATCGGCGTGATCGGGCCGACCAGGCTCAATTATGCCCGCGTCATCCCCATGGTGGACTATACCGCGCGGGTGGTCAGCCGCCTGCTGGCGACCTGAGATCCACGCTTGATTTTTGCCCTTCGAACCCTGATATCCGGGCGGGATTGAATGGCGATGGATAAACCGCAAAATGAGCGACCCGACCGCGCGCCACGGCACCGCTTCCGAAACCGACAACGGCGAAACTGCTCGCGACGCTCACGCCCCGGAGCTGGTTCCGGCCGAGCATGTGACGGCCGCGCTCGAGGCCGCCGCCGAGTTCAAGGACAAGCTGCTGCGCACGCTGGCCGAGATGGAAAACCTGCGCAAGCGCACCGAGCGCGAGGTCGCCGACGCGCGCCAATACGCCGATCGCCAGTTTTTCCCGCGACGTGCTGGCGGTCGCCGACAACATGCACCGCGCGCTGGAGGCGATCGACGAGGAGCTGCGCCAGTCTGCCGACACCAAGATGAAATCGCTGGTGGAAGGCGTCGAGCTGACCGAGCGCGAATTGATGAAGGTTCTCGAGCGCAACGGCGTCAAGAAAGTTCTCGCCGCTCGGCGAGAAGTTCGACCCCAACCTGCATCAGGCGATGTACGAAGTGCCGGACGGCGACGTTGCGCCGGGCACCGTCGCGCAAGTGATCCAGGCCGGCTACATGCTGGGCGAGCGCGTGCTGCGGCCGGCGCTGGTGGCGGTCGCCAAGGCAACACAGAAAACCTGCGCCGTCGGCCAACGACAATCCGTCACCCGACGACGCGGTCTAAGCGGCGCGAAGGGGCCGCTCCTTTTCCACATCCACGTTGCTCAAGAGTTTTGCCGCGCGGGCGGCTTCGCGTTCGCAAACGCGCTCAGCGGCTTATCGGCGATCTCTTCATTGGAATAATTCGAAGCGGACTGGCGCCGCGCAGATTTACTTTGGACCAATTATAAACCATTGATAATATTGCATTTTTTGTTGACGCCGCGACTGCGATGCGATGATTGTTTGCGCGCGAAATTTTTATCGAGAGGGAAGGTCATGTCGATGTCAAATGACAAACACGGCGCGCACCGGCCATCCGATTTGCGTACTGCTGGCAATCGCATTCATTTCATTGGCGGGAGGACGCGCGAATGCGGCGGATGCTGCTCGCCAAGGGCGCCAAGGACTACAAACCGTTTGCCGTCGAGCATATCCAGATCGCGCTCGCCGGCGCCAAGGATTTGCAGGCGGCGGTGAAGGCCGGCGACGTCAAGGCGGCGCAGGCCGCCTGGATCAAGTCGCGCAAAGGCTGGGAGGCGGCCGAACCGATCACCGGCGAATTCTTCCCCAAGCTCGACGAGGCGATCGACGCGACAGACTGGTCTCCCAACGACCCGACAAACGCGACGGTGGTCAAGAACGCCTTCATCGCCAGCATCCGCAGCACGATCAAATTCTAGCGCGCCTCGACCCCGTCGCGCACGGCGCGGAAGCGGTCGAACAATTTGTCCCAATCGCCGCTCGCGCAGACGCCGATGATGCGCAAATAGCCGCTGGCGCCAAATCGCACCCACTGCACCAGCTTGACTGCGTTGGCCGCGCACGTCCTTGGCGGTTGCGCGGATCTCAAAGCCGGGCAGGTTGCTGATGCGCATGGTTTCCGTCGACGTCACAGTCAGGTCGCTGAGCGGCGCGCCGCTGAGCATGTCGCGCGAACTCTGGCGCGGTCATCAGACGTCCCCGCCGAACCCGCACCGACGGAAACGATCATGTAAGGCTGCCGAGTGATGTCGTTGCCCGGCCCGTCGGTGATGATCACGCCGCCGCCCGGGATCGCCTGCATGATGCGGAAGCCGGCGAGATCGCCGAGCTTGAACGGCAGCATCGCGGTCTGTTCGGCAAGCGGTGGCGCCCGGAAAGTGACGCTGGCCAGCGCATCGCGGATGACCTTGTCGGTATAGATGGTGCGCGCCGCCTCCGGCACCTCGACAGTGACCAAAGCGACGAGGTCGAAATTTTCCCCGCCGAGCGGGCGCGCCAGCAGGAACCATTTGTGCAGCTTGACGCCGTTCAAATCCACAGCGCCGGTCAGCAGGAAACCGATGCCGTCGGCATATGGTAACATCTCGCGCTTCTGCACGCTCACGCCGGGGGGAGCGCCGCCGAAGAAGGATTTCTCGATGCCTTCGTAGGCTTGCAGAGGCAGCTCGGTGAGGCCGATGGCGACCTTGTTGGCGGCGTCCTCGAAGCCTGCAAACCGCCGGCTCACGCTCATCTCCGGCGGCGGCGTTAGCCCGACGCGCATGCCCGGCGGAAACACCGGGTCGGCCGCGGCGTCGGCGACCACCAGGTTGGCGAAAATGCCAGCCCAAACCGCGAATAGGAAGGCGATCGAACCACGAAGCATCATGTCCACTTTCACGGAAGGCGCCGAGTGCTGCGCCCGCTTGCCTAACCGGGCCCGCCGGGTGCGGCAATATCGCCGCCGTTAACCTTTGGCTCAGCCTGCCGGATCCTGCGGCCCGGCCGCTCGCGATTTCGTGAGGGTCCGGCTTGCGGCTCCGGGCGGCCCTCCTATATGAGCCAGTAAGCCGTATAAATACGGCGAATCGAGTATCCAGGGGGCTGGATCGAGGGGGCGTGCGGATGAGCCGCATGAACCCATTCGGGCGCCAAAAGGCCCGGCCGGCCCGCCGCAATTGAGAGGAAGAACCATGGGCAAGGTCATCGGCATCGACCTCGGCACCACGAATTCGTGCGTCGCCGTCATGGAAGGCAAAAATCCAAAAGTCATCGAGAACGCCGAAGGCATGCGCACCACGCCTTCGATCGTCGCCTTTACCGACGACGGTGAGCGTCTCGTCGGCCAGCCGGCTAAGCGCCAGGCGGTCACCAATCCGGAAAAGACAATCTTCGCGGTCAAGCGCCTGATCGGGCGGCGCTACGACGACCCGATGGTGGACAAGGACAAGAAGCTCGTCCCCTACAAGATCAGTAAGGCAGGAAACGGCGACGCCTGGGTCGAGGCGGACGGCAAGCAATATTCGCCGTCGCAGATTTCCGCGTTCATCCTGCAGAAGATGAAGGAAACGGCGGAAGCCTATCTCGGCTCGAAGGTCGATCAAGCGGTCATCACTGTGCCCGCCTATTTCAACGACGCCCAGCGCCAGGCCACCAAGGACGCCGGCAAGATCGCCGGGCTTGAGGTCATGCGCATCATCAACGAGCCGACCGCGGCCGCGCTCGCCTACGGTCTCGACAAGCAGAAGACCGGCACCATCGCGGTCTACGACCTCGGCGGCGGCACCTTCGATATTTCCATTCTGGAAATCGGCGACGGCGTGTTCGAGGTGAAGTCCACGAACGGCGACACTTTCCTCGGCGGCGAAGACTTCGACATGCGTCTGGTCAATTATCTCGCCGACGAATTCCAGAAGGAGCAGGGCATCGACCTGCGCCGCGACAAGCTGGCGCTGCAGCGGCTCAAGGAAAGCGCCGAGAAGGCGAAGATCGAGCTGTCGTCGACGACGCAGACCGAAATCAACCTGCCGTTCATCACGGCGGATGCCTCCGGTCCCAAGCATCTCACCATGAAGCTCACCCGCGCCAAATTCGAGGCGCTGGTCGACGATCTCATCCAGAAGACCGTCGAGCCCTGCCGCAAGGCGATCAAAGACGCCGGCATTTCGGCGGCCGAGATCAACGAAGTCGTTCTGGTCGGCGGCATGACGCGCATGCCGAAGGTGCAGGAAGTCGTGAAGCAGTTCTTCGGCAAGGAGCCGCACAAGGGCGTCAACCCGGATGAAGTGGTCGCCATCGGCGCCGCCATCCAGGCGGGCGTGCTGCAAGGCGACGTCAAGGACGTGCTGCTGCTCGACGTGACCCCGCTCTCGCTCGGCATCGAGACGCTGGGCGGCGTGTTCACCCGCATTATCGACCGCAACACCACGATCCCGACCAAGAAGAGCCAGGTCTTCTCCACCGCGGAAGACAATCAAAACGCGGTGACTATCCGGGTCTTCCAGGGCGAGCGCGAAATGGCGGCCGACAACAAGATTCTCGGCCAGTTCGACCTGGTCGGCATCCCGCCGTCCCCGCGCGGCGTGCCGCAGATCGAGGTCACCTTCGACATCGACGCCAACGGCATCGTCAACGTCAACGCCAAGGACAAGGCGACCGGCAAGGAGCAGCAGATCCGCATTCAGGCCTCGGGCGGCCTGTCCGAGACCGACATCGAGAAGATGGTCAAGGACGCGGAAGCCCACGCGGAAGAAGACAAGAAGCGCAAGGCGGCGGTGGAAGCCAAGAACCACGCCGAAGCGCTGGTCCATTCCACGGAGAAGGCGCTTTCCGAGCATGGCGGGAAGATCGGCGATGCCGATCGGTCGGCGATCGAAAACGCCATGGCCGACCTGAAGGAAGCGCTCAAGGGCGACGACGCCGACGTGATCGCCGCCAAGAGCAACACGCTGGCGCAGGCTTCGATGAAGCTCGGCGAGGCGATGTACAAGCAGCAGCAGCAGGAAGCGGGGCAACCCGCCGACACCAGCGAAAGCACGACCGGCGCCGATGGCAAGAAGGAAGATGTTGTCGATGCGGAGTTCACCGAAGTCGACGACGACAAGAACAACAAGAAGTCAGCCTAAGATCTGCAAGCAATGAAAACCTCGTCCTTCGCGACGCGCCTTGCGCTCCTGGGGGACGAGGTTTTGACTTATCGGCGGGGTTAGCAGGTGTCCAAGCGCGACTATTACGAAGTGCTCGGCGTCTCACGCACCGCAACCGAGGTCGAGCTCAAGGCCGCGTTCCGCAAACTCGCGATGCAGCACCACCCGGACCGCAATCCGGGCGATGCCGACTGCGTGCACAAATTCAAGGAACTCAACGAAGCCTATGACGTGCTCAAGGACGGCGACAAGCGCGCCGCCTATGACCGGTTTGGCCATGCCGCGTTCGAGCACGGCGGAGGTGGCGCGGCGCACGGCTTCGGCGCCGATTTTGCGTCGTCATTTGCCGACATTTTCGAAGATCTGTTCGGCATGACCGGTGGACGTCGCGGGCCCGGCCGCGGCCAGGGCCGCGAGCGCGGCTCCGACCTGCGCTACAACATGGAAATCACGCTGGACGAGGCCTATGCGGGCAAGAGCGCTCAGCTTCGTATTCCAACCTCGGTGATCTGCGAAGCCTGCTCCGGCTCGGGCGCCAAGGCCGGCACCAAGCCGAAGGCCTGCGCCACTTGCGGCGGCGCCGGCAAGATTCGTCACGCGCAAGGCTTTTTCACGCTCGAGCGGACCTGTCCCGCGTGTCAGGGGCGCGGCCAGGTGATCGACGATCCTTGCCCATCCTGCACGGGCGCCGGCCGCGTCACGCGCGAACGCATGCTCTCAGTCAATATCCCCGCGGGCGTCGAAGATGGCACCCGCATCCGTCTCGCCGGCGAAGGCGAGGCCGGCCTGCGCGGCGGGCCGGCTGGCGACCTTTATATTTTTCTCTCGATCACGCCGCATGAACTCTTTCAGCGCGACGGCGCCGATCTGCATTGCCGCGTGCCGATTTCGATGGTCACGGCGGCCTTGGGCGGCGAGTTTGAAGTGCCGGCGATCGACGGCGGCAAGGCCAAGGTGAAAGTCACCGCCGGCACCCAGACCGGTCGCCGGTTCCGCCTAGCCGGCAAGGGCATGCCGGTGCTACGGGCGAAACAGACCGGCGACATGTATGTTCAAGTCTCGGTGGAAACGCCGCAAAACCTCACTAAGCGCCAGCGCGAACTGCTGGCCGAGTTCGAAAAGCTTTCATCGCAGGAAACCCAGCCGGAATCCGCGGGGTTTTTCAGCCGAGTCCGCGTGTTTTTCGACGGGCTGGGCGGTCGTGGCGGGGATAGCGGTGAACCGTCTTGACCCTTAGCCTTGCGCCCTATACCCGTGACTGTTGCAGTTCGATGACTGCCGTCCGTAGGCGTGACCCCGCATAATGCCCTCGCACTCATTAGCCCGCGCCGCCAAGAAGCCGCTGCGTCTCGATGACGAGATGCAGTTCATCCGTTCCTGGATCGAAAAGCCGATTTCCACGGGCGCGGTGATGCCGTCCGGCAAGGCTCTGGCGCGCACCATGGCGCGCTATGTCGATCCGAATTCGAAAGGCCCGGTCATCGAGCTGGGGCCCGGTACCGGCCCGGTGACGGAAGCGCTGGTCGCGCACGGCATCGATCCGGCGCGCCTGGTGTTGGTCGAATTCAATCCGACGTTCTGCCGTCTGCTGCGCACGCGCTATCCGGCGGCGACCGTGGTGCAGGGCGACGCTTATCGGCTGCGCCGCCTGCTGGAGACCACGGTGCGCGAGCCGGCCGCCGCGGTGGTCTCTGGACTGCCGCTGGTCACCAAGCCGCTGCGCACGCGGCTGCGCCTCATCGCCGATGCAATGGGGCTCTTGGCCGCCGGCGCGCCCTTCGTGCAGTTCACCTACGCCATGCTGCCGCCGATCCCCAAGGCGCTGGCCGGAATCAAGGCGGAAGCCTCCGAACTGATCTGGATGAACCTGCCGCCCGCGCGCGTGTGGGTCTATCGCGGCCACTGACGCTGCGATTGTGTTATTGGTGGCCGGTGTTCGACGGAGCCGCCGATGCCAAGCCCGAAAATCCTCGTCATCCCCGGCTCGACCCGCGTCGGCTCGCACAACGTCAAGCTCGCGGCGCTCGCAGTGAAAGAGCTCAGCCTGAACGACGTCGAGGTTACGCGCATCTCGCTCGCGGATTACGAGCTGCCGATCTACGAAGCCGGCATCGAGACCAAAGGCGGCCCGCCGGCGAACGCGCTGCGGCTGAAGCAAATGATCATGGCGCACCAGGGCGTGTTCATCGCCAGCCCGGAATACTCGGCCTCGATCACGCCGATGCTCAAGAATGCCATCGACTGGGTGTCGCGCGTGCGTGAGCGCGGCGACCCGACCTATGCGGCGTTCAAGAACCGCGTGTTCGCGATCAGCGGCGCTTCGCCCGGCGCGCTGGGGGCCGCGCGCTCGCTGCTGGCGCTGCGCCAGATTCTCGAACTCGGCTGCGGCGCGCTGGTGATCCCCGAGCAGGTTACGGTTGCCAATGCCGACCACGCCTTCGACGCCATGGACAATCTTGCCGACACCGGCACGGCCAATCTGTTGCGCGCCCAGCTCGACCGGCTGGTCGAAGTGGCGCGGCTTTTGATGTGAGGAGCCTGTGCCAGTCAGCCCGCGCGAACGCCTGATCGTCGCCCTCGACCTTCCCTCGGTTGCGGCGGCTGAGGCCATGGTGTCGCGGCTGGGGGACGCGGTCGTGTTCTACAAGGTCGGCTATCAGCTTGCTTTTGCCGGCGGGCTGCCATTCGCCGCCGGTCTGATCGCGGCCGGCAAGCAGGTGTTCCTCGACCTCAAGCTGCACGACATCGCCAATACCGTGACCAAGGGCATCGAAAGCGTGGCGCAACTGGGCGCCACCTTTCTCACCGTGCACGCCTATCCGCAGACCATGAAGGCGGCTATGGAAGGAAAACGCGGCTCGAGCTTGCGCATTCTCGCGGTGACCGTGCTCACGTCATATGACGACGCCGATCTCGCCGCCGCCGGCTACGACCTCGGCGTCGGCGAATTGGCCGCGGCGCGCGCGGCGCAGGCCCGCGACACCGGCATCGACGGCCTGGTGTGCTCGGCGGAGGAAGTGACGAGGCTGCGCGGCATCGCCGGTCCCGGCATGGTGCTGGTGACGCCTGGCATCCGCCCGGCGGGCAGCGCCTCGGGCGATCAAAAGCGCATCATGACGCCAGGCAATGCGATTGCCGCCGGCGCCGATTATCTCGTCGTTGGCCGTCCCATTGTCGAGGCCGCCGATCCGAAAGCGGCGGCGAACGGCGTCGTCGCGGAGATCGAACGCGCAATAGCATAAGCAGGAGGCAACATGCCGAAGGGTTACTGGATCGCGCAAGTCGATGTGAACAATGACGAGGGGTACAAGCCCTATGCCGCCGCTAACCCCGCGATCTTCAAGAAATTCGGCGGGCACTTTGTTGTCCGCGCCGGCAAGTCCGAATGTCCGGAAGGCAAGGCACGCGCGCGCAACGTGGTAATCGAATTTCCCGACTACGCCGCTGCTCTCGCCTGCTACCGCTCGCCGGACTATCAGGAAAACATCAAGCGGCGGCTGCCGCATTCGACCGCCGATATCCTCATCATCGAGGGTTACGACGGGCCGCAGCCTTAGCTTTTTCTCCCTCCCCCGCAAGCGGGGGAGGTGACCTGCGGCGCTGCCCCGGCTATACCGGCGCCAACGGAGATAACCCATGGCCGCGATGCGCTTGATCGTCGCCGGGGCCGGCGGGCGGATGGGCCGCACGCTGGTCAAGGCGATCGCCGACAGCAAGGAGTTTGCGCTTGCCGGCGCCTTGGAAGACGCGCGCTCGCCGCTGATCGGCTGGGATGCCGGCGTGCTCGCCGGAATTCCTGAGAACGGCGTCAAGCTCGCAGGCGACGCTGCGACGCTGCTCGCCGCCGCCGACGGCATTGTCGATTTCACGATGCCGGCGGCGACGGTTGAATTCGCCGCGCAGGCGGCGGCTCTCGGCAAGGTGCACATTATCGGCACCACCGGCACGAACGCCGACGACGACGCCAAGATCAAGGACGCGGCGAAAAAAGCGGTCATCGTCAAGTCCGGCAATATGAGCATGGGTGTCAATTTGCTGGCGGCGCTGACCAGGCTCGTGGCGCAGACGCTGGACAAGAGCTTCGACATCGAAATTCTGGAAATGCATCACAACCAGAAAGTCGATGCGCCGTCGGGCACGGCGCTGCTGCTTGGCCGCGCCGCGGCGCAAGGCCGCGGTGTCGATCTGGAGAAGAACAGCGCCATCGACGGCCATGACGGCAAGCGCAAGCCGGGCGACATCGGCTTTGCCAGCTTGCGCGGCGGCACCGTAGTCGGCGAGCACAGCGTGATCTTCGCCGGACCCGCCGAGCGCCTCGAGCTTACGCACAAGGCCGAGGACCGCATGATTTTTGCAAGCGGCGCCTTGCGCGCGGCGGCCTGGGCGCGCACGCAGAAGCCAGGGCTTTATTCGATGGCCGACGTGCTCGGGCTTGGCAGCATTTAGCGGCGTTGATAGGAGAATTCATCGTGGCGACCGAACCGACTCCAGTAAAGCTTCCCAAGATTCCCCTAATCCCGCTGATCCTCGTATTTCTTCTAGTTGCGGTTTACATCATCGTTGTGCTTGTCCCGGCATTTTCGAAAGTCGGAGGCGTGCCCGATGATGTTGTGTCGCTGATCTGGCCGCCCGCGCTCATCGTCATTGGTTTCAGCGCCATGATGTGGGGCCGATCCTGGTTGGCCAGAAAAGCGGCGGAGACGAAATAATGGCCGAGCCGGATCGTCTGCTTATTCTGGTGCGCCACGGCCAGAGCGAATGGAACCTGAAAAACCTGTTCACCGGCTGGCGCGACGTCGACCTGACCGAACAGGGCATCAAGGAAGCGCGCGAGGCCGGCCGCAAGCTCAAGGCGCAAGGCATCGTCTTCGACGTCGCCTTCACCTCGGTGCTCAAGCGCGCGACGCGCACGCTCGATTTGATGCTCCAGGAGATGGGGCAGACCAAAGTGCCCGTGTTCAAGGACCAGGCGCTCAACGAACGCGACTACGGCGACCTCTCCGGGCTGAACAAGGACGACGCCCGCAAGAAGTGGGGCGAGGAGCAGGTGCATATCTGGCGCCGCTCCTACGACGTGGCGCCGCCCGGCGGCGAGAGCCTCAAGGACACGCTGGCACGCACGCTGCCCTATTACATGACCGAGATTCTGCCGCGCGTGCTGCGCGGCGAGCGCGTGCTGGTGTCGGCGCACGGCAATTCGCTGCGCGCGCTGGTGATGGTGCTCGACAAGCACACGCCGGAGGCCATCACCAAGCTGAATCTGGAAACCGGCGTGCCGATGATCTACCGGCTCAACGCGGATTCAACCGTCGCCTCCAAGCTCGATCTGGCGGCGTGAGCGAAGAAGCCGACATTGTCATGCTCGACGCCGAAGCGGCCAAGGCCGCCGTCGGCGAGTTGGCAGAAGTCCTGTCCGATTGCGTCAACGGCGGCGCCTCGGTCAATTTCATGCTGCCCTACGGGGCGGAGGACGCGGCGATATTTTTCGAGAAAGTCGCCGCTTCGGTCGCGCGCGGCGACACGGTTCTGTTTGCGGCGACCCTTGGCGGCCGCATCGTCGGCACCGTGCAGATCGGCCTCGACACGCCGCCCAACCAGCTGCATCGCGCCGAGATCAAGAAGATGCTGGTGCACCGCTCGGCCCGCAACAAGGGCATCGGCGCGGCGTTGCTCGCGAAAGCCGAGGCGCACGCCAAGGCGATCGGCCGAACGCTGTTGGTGCTCGACACCGCGAACGATGCCGCCGAGCGGCTCTATACGCGTGGTGGCTGGCAGCGCCTGGGCAGCATTCCGGATTACGCGATGTGGCCCGGCGGCGGCTTTTGTGGCACGATCATATTCTGGAAAAAGCTATAGCGCGGGCGTCAGCGCGCGATATCGGACACCGTGCCGGATTGGCGGTCGACGATGACGTTTTCACCGCCGACATTGGCAAAGCCCCACTGCGGATAACCGGGCACGCGCCGAAGGCGCACATCACCCGATATCGAATCCCCGACGGCGAGCGGCCCTACCGCGGAGCCCTCGCTCGAATGCAGTTCCACGTATCGCCGCACGTCGCGCGGTGGCTCGTTGGCGTTGGTGTCTTGCGGGCCGGCTTAGCCCCGAGCACGTCGAGCGTCGGAGGCGTCGTGTCGATGCGCCCGTCGGGCAGGATGGATTGGGCGAATGCCATTGCGGGCCAGACGGTAACAAGTGAGGCAAGGAGAAAGCTGCGCATGGATTGGCTCCGTCGGTCTTCGCCCCCGAGCCCCCGCCGCTTTTCGATACTGCGAAGTTGTCAACGCGCCGAGACCTTCGCGGTTCCGCGCGCCGGCGCCGCGTTAGCGTCACGCCGCCGCGGTCATGCCGGCTTCCCAGCCGAGGATCGCCCGCTTGCGGGTGAGGCCCCAGTGGTAGCCGGTGATGTCGCCGCTCTTGCCGATGACGCGATGACACGGTACCACGAAACTAATCGGGTTCTTGCCCACGGCGGCGCCGACCGCACGCGCCGCCTTCGGCTCGCCGACCTTGGCGGCGATGCCGGAATAAGTGTCGAGCTTGCCCATGGGGATTTCGAGCAGCTTTTCCCACACCCGCACTTCAAAATCGGTGCCGATCATGATCACGCGTAGCGGCTGTTTCGGCTTCCACAGTGCCGGATCAAAAATGCGCCGCGCCGTCGCCGCCGTCGCCGCGAAGTCCTCGACGTATTTCGCCCTGGGCCAGCGCGCGCGCATGTCGCGCAGCGCCGCGCGTTCCTTGCCGGCGTCGGCCATCGCCAGCCCCGCAAGCCCGCGCGGCGTCGTCATCACCAGCGCCATTCCGAACGGGCAGGGGTGGAAACCGTAAGAGACGGTCAGGCCCTCGCCACCGGCCTTCCATTCGCCCGGTGACATCGCTTCGTGCGTGACGAACAGATCGTGCAGCCGCCCGGGGCCGGAGAGGCCGACTTCGTAGGATGCATCGAGCACGCTCGCGGAGGAGCGCAAGAGGTCGCGCGCGTAGTTTAGCGTGAGTGCCTGCAGAAACGCCTTTGGCGTCAAGCCGCACCAGCGGCGGAATAGATGATGCAGATCGGTGGCGGAAACGCCGGCGGCTTCCGCGATGACGTCGATTTCCGGCTGCGAGCGCCAGTTGCCGCGGATGTGCGCGATAGCGCGGCGCACAACGTCATAATCGGCCGCTGCGGTCGGCAGCGGCGCGAGGTCGGGGAAGCGGGCGGACAAGGCTATGTTTCCGGTCATGGTCATCATGCGGCCTATCTAGGCCGCGCCAAGCTGCCTGCCCACCCGATTCCTGACAAGTCAGGGCAGGACCGTCCGCGTTACGCCGCGTTTAGCCTCATTCAGCGCCTTGCCGAGCGCCACGGCAAAGCTCGCTTTTTCATCAGGCCCGAGGAAATTGGCGACCGCCAGTTGTTTGCCGCGCGAGACCAGCAGCAATCGCTCGATGCCGAATTCCTCGTGCACGATCTTTTCCAGCCTGACCCAGAGTGGATTGAGCACCCATTTGCGCGCCTGTCCGCGGTGGCTCACCTTGCGCACAGTGAGCGCGACGGGGGTCATGGTCACTTCCTCATAAGCCGCGGCGTGCCGGTAATTGAGCCGGAAGGCCCAGTAAAGCAGCAGCACGTCGAGGCCGAAAAAGCCGCAGACCGGCCATGCGCCCATCATGAGGAATGCAATGCCGGAGATGAAGCTCACCCCGCCGAAGATCCCCATCACGATCAGGAAGCCGGCGCGCGGAAGCGATCGATGCGGCGTGATCGTCGCGGCAAAGATGGTCGGCTCAAGCTCGGTGTTGTCGGCGGTCATGCTGCTCAGTTATACCCGAAAAATGGCGAAAAAGTCCGTTCACAAATCCATTGCAAAGCCGCGCAAGCGCAAGGCGGCCAAGCTTAAATCCGCGCCCAAGCAGAAAAAAGCGGACGTCGAAGCTGCCCTCGGCGCGCGACGGTCATTGACCAATGCGGAAATCGAGGAAGTGTTCCGCCGCTTCCAGAAGGCTAACCCCGACCCCAAGACGGAGTTGCAGCACATCAACCCGTTTACGCTCTTGGTGGCGGTGGTGCTGTCGGCGCAGGCGACCGATGCCGGCGTCAACAAGGCGACGCCGGCGCTGTTTGCGCTCGCCGACACGCCGGAAAAAATGGCGGCGCTGGGCGAAGACCCCGTGCGCGACCTCATCAAGACCATCGGGCTTTTTCGCACCAAGGCTAAAAACGTCGTCGAACTGTCGCGCCGTCTCGTCGCCGACCACGCAGGCCAGGTGCCGCGCACGCGCGAGGCGCTGGAAGCGCTGCCCGGCGTCGGCCGCAAGACCGCCAATGTCGTGCTCAACGTCGCCTTCGGCGAGCCGACCATCGCCGTCGATACGCATATTTTCCGCGTCGGCAACCGCACCGGGCTGGCGCCGGGCAAGACGCCGTTCGACGTGGAGACCCGGCTGGAGGCCGTGGTGCCGGCGAAATATAAATCGAGCGCGCATCATTGGCTTATTCTGCACGGGCGCTACACTTGCCTGGCGCGGCGGCCCTTGTGCGAGCAATGCATCATCGCGGATCTGTGCCAATGGCCGGGAAAAACGGTCGCGAAATAAGAATGCGGTGGGAGAGAGCGGATGGAAGGCAGCGGCAAGCGCAAAGCTGTCGATATCAGCGAGCCGAAATTTATTTGTCGCAATGCCGGCCTGCCGGAAAAGGCTGGCGCCGCCTGGATGAAGACGTTTCTACACTTTGGCCGCGATTTAAAACGTGACACCGCCGCCGCGACAAAATACTGGCGCGAAGGCTCGAGTTTCCTATCCAAGCTGGCGAAAAAATCGAAACGCACGCGTGAGCAGCAACTGGCGGCGGATATCGTTCAGCTCGGCTGCCGCAGCGCGCGGGAACGGTTCCTCAGCAAACATGCCGATGCGATCTACCGCAGGCTAACCAAAAATCTCGACAACTTCCTGCGCGTTGACGAGCTTGTATACGACGCGTCGAAATTGGTACCGGGGCTGACGCCGACACGCAGGCAGGTCGATGCTGAAGGCGAATTGATGCAGTCGGAGAAGGACGGCGTCGAGGTCGATCAGGGAATTTTTCTCGCGCACGCGCTGGCCAATATCGAAACGGGCATGCACCTGTGTGACGCGATGCTGCGTTTGAAGACGGAATCGATCGAGTACGCCCAAGAATTTGTCATGAAGGACGCGGTCGATTTTGGTCCGGCCAAGGTCGAACGTCATGGCAAGGCCGCCGTGGTGACGGTCAAAAATCCGCGCTTCCTCAACGCCGAGGATGATGACACGCTTGATGATACGGAAGCTGCTGCCGATGTGGCGCTTTTCGATCCGACGAGTGAAATCTGTGTGCTGCGTGGCGATGTGGTCGATCATCCGAAATATGTCGGCCGCAAGATTTTCTCCGCCGGAATCAATCTCACTCACCTTTATCGCGGGAAAATCCCCTATCTCTGGTACATCCGCCGTGACATGGGCGTCGTTAACAAGATGCTGCGCGGGCTTGCCATGGGCAGCGTCAGTCCGGACGAAGTCTACGGCGGCACGCGCGAGAAGCCGTGGGTGGCGCAGCTCGACACTTTCGCCATCGGCGGCGGCTGCCAATATCTGCTGGCGATGGATTACGTCGTCGCCGGCAGCGATGCCTACATGACGCTGCCGGCGCGCAAGGAGGGCATTATTCCGGGCGCCGCGAACTTGCGGCTGCCGCGTTTTGTGGGGCCGCGCGCGGCGCGGCAGGCGATCCTGATGGGCCGCCGCTTTGACTGCGACAGTCCGGAAGGCCGCATGATCTGCGACATGGTCGTGCCGCCGGGCGAGGTCGAACAGGCCACCATGAAGGTTTGCGACGATTTCACCTCGTCCGGCGTGGTCAGCGCGGCGAGCAACCGGCGCGCCTTGCGCGTCGGCGAGGAGCCGCTCGACACCTTCCGCAAGTACATGGCGGTCTATGCCCGCGAGCAGGCCTATTGCCATTTCTCACCGGCGCTCATCGCCAATCTGGAAAAACACTGGAACGCGGCGAGTCGGAAAATCTGAATGCGGGGGCTAAAACTCAAAGGCGTGGACCTGATGCCGCGCCGTGACAGTTTCGAGCCGATCGAAATCGCCTCGCGCGACGAGATTTCGGCGCTGCAGCTTCAGCGTCTCCAATGGACGGTTCGCCACGTCTACAAAAATGTCGCGCATTACAAAGAGGTCTTCGGCGCCGCGGGCGTGCATCCCGACGATCTGAAAACGCTGGACGACCTGCGCAAGTTTCCCATCACCACCAAGGCCGAGCTGCGCGAAAAATATCCGTTCGGGCTGATGGCGATGCCGCGCGAGCAACTGGTGCGCGTGCATGCCTCGTCGGGCACGACCGGAAAGCCGACTGTGGTCGGCTACAGCCGGCGCGACATCGAGACCTGGGCCGGCCTCATGGCGCGCGGCATGCGCGCCGCCGGCTGCCGCCCCGGCATGCTGGCGCAGAATTCCTACGGCTACGGATTGTTCACCGGCGGGCTCGGCTTTCATCATGGCGCGGAGAAATTCGGCATGACCGTCGTGCCGGTCTCCGGCGGCATGACCGAGCGGCAGGTCAAACTCATCGACGATTTCAAGCCTGACGTCATTTTCGTCACGCCGACCTATCTGCTTGCCATCCTTGATGAATTTCGCGCGCAGGGACTCGATCCGCGGGCGAGTTCGCTGAAAATCGCCATGTGCGGCGCCGAGCCGTGGACCACCGCCATGCGCGCGGAAATCGAGGAGGCGTTCGACATGCACGCCGTCGATACTTACGGCCTGTCGGAAGTCATCGGCCCGGGCGTGTCCAGCGAATGCATCGAAACGAAGGACGGCTGCACCATCTGGGAGGATCATTTCTATCCGGAAGCGATCGATCCCGAAACGGGCAAGGTGCTGCCCGACGGCGAGGTGGGCGAACTGGTATTCACCTCGCTAACCAAGGAAGCGATGCCGGTGATCCGCTACCGCACGCGCGACCTGTCACGGCTGTTGCCGGGGACGGCGCGCAGTTTCCGGCGCATGGAAAAAGTGATCGGCCGCTCCGACGACATGATGATCATCCGCGGCGTCAACGTGTTTCCCAGCCAGATCGAGGCGATCATCCTCAAGGACGAGCGGGTATCGCCGCATTTCGTCATCGAGCTCAGGCGCGCCGAGCGCCTGGATTCCATGACCGTGCTGGTCGAGGCGCGGCCGGGCACGCCCGAGGCGGACTGGGCGAAAAGCGGCCACGATCTCGCCCATCACATCAAGAGCCTGATCGGGGTGAGCGCCGAGGTGAAGACCGTCAAGCCCGGTGCAGTCGAGCGCTCGGCCGGCAAGGCCAAGCGCGTCATCGATATGCGGAAAAAAGGCTGACAAGATGAGTCATAGCAGATTATTCGGTGTCGTCGTTATCGTGCTGTCGGCCATCGCGTTTTCGTCCGTGCACGCCTTCGACATGGCGAAGTATCAAAACGGCGGAAAATTCAGCAACTTCTTGCCGGTGATCAATCACTACAATTCGACGGGCGAACGGTTTCCGATCACCGGCACCTGCAAGTCGGCCTGCACGATGTTTCTCAGCATACGAAGCGTTTGCGTGAGTCCCGGCGCGCGAATCTATTTCCACGCCGGCAAGGGCAGCAGCGGTGTCGACCCGCGGCAGACCAGCGTATTGATATCGTCGTATAACTCCGCGCTGCAGAGCTACATTCGCGAGCATCACATGATGGAAACCAACGAATTCAATATGATCCCAGGCAGCACGATCATCAAGCTTGGCTATCCCGCCTGCCGCTGACTGCCGGCGGCATCCTGGCCTTACCGCTTCGGCTCGATCAGTTCCGGCCGCGCGCCCGACAGGGTTTTATGGACGTGCACCATGAAGGCCATGGCGAAAATCGGCGTTGCCAGGTTGAGCACCGGAATCGACACGAACACTGCGATCACAAGGCCGGACAGAAAAATATAGGTCGCGTTGCGCTTGCGCATCGCCTTGGCCTCGGCGGGCGGGCGGAAACGCATGGCGGCGAGCTCGAAATATTCCCGGCTGAGCAGGTAGGCATTGGCCAAAAACAGAATGACCACGCCGAGCCCGGCGAAAAATATGAACGGCAGCGCACAGAGATAGACGACGAGGGCGAGCAGGGTGATCTTGATGCCCTCGATCAGCGCGCGAAAAATTTGCAGAGCGCGGCCCGCGGGCTCCGCCGGATAGTGCTCGCGCTCGACCACGTCGGCGACTTCATCGACGAAAAAGCTGCCGACAAAGGCCGTCACCGCCGGCATCAGGAACAGCGCGCCGGTGATGATGCCAAGGCCGGCCATGACCGAGAGCACGAAGGCGAGCGTCGCCCAGGCTGCGTGCGGGGCAAAGCCGGTGGTCTGCTCGGCCCAGGTAGCGCCGCGCTCGGCAAAGCCGGCGATGACGTGATTGAGGCCGAGGCTGATGATGACGATCAGCAGCAGCGCGAGCCCGATGGATTTCAGTAGCACGCCACGCAAGCGTGTCGTGAACAGGTCCGCGAAGGCTTTGCTGGCCGCGTCGATCATGCGCAGAGAGGTAAGGCCGCGCGGGCCACGCGGCAAGCCCGGCGGTCAGACCGCGCGCGACAGCGTGGCGTCTTGGAGGGGCTCAGTTTCCGCCGGCACCAGCGCCACCAGTTCGTCGGCGTCGGCGGCGGGCAGACCGGCCCAGGCCATGGCCTTGTAGTCGAAGCCGCGCACCAGCGTGGGCTTGACCACCTCGAAATAGGGCGAGATGTCGAAGTCGCGCGGAGCATAAAGTGATGAGTGGCGGATTTCAAGAATCTCCTGCCGCGCCGCCTCGCTTTCTATCCGCGTCACTTTGGGCAGGATCGGATAGCGCACGTTCTCGAAGGCCTGCGCGATCAGCGCCGAGCAGATGATGCGGGTCGGGTGCCCGGAGCCGAGCGCCATCAAACGCCGGCGCCAGCGCTGCGGCACCGGCAGCGGAAACAGATAGCGCATCAAGTCGATGATGTTCTTCAGATCGTAGTCGAAGCCGATGCGCTCGGCCGCATAGGCGCAGACGCGCGCGCGGTCCTCCGGCGTCAGTTTCGCCGGCCGACAGATGCGCGTGTGATACCGGATGTATTTCGACAGCGGCGCTGCGACGACGCCCTGGCCGATATTGGCCTCCACCAGCACCAGCGGTTCGCCGTCGGCGGTGACGCGGTCGCCGATCGGCCCGCAATAGAGCGCAGCATGCGACCAGGTCGATTGCGTGAGATACTTGATGACGCCGGAAATGTGGTTGTTGCCTTCGACCAGCAACACGTCGCCGGGTTGCAACGTCGCGCGCAATGTCTCCGGATCGGTCGGCGTGAACGGCTCGTAGCCTTGCGCCGGCTTTTCCAGATAATGGGCGAGAACGCGCCCGACGCGATCGGCGACAAAGCTCATTGCCCGGTGCTTCCCCCGCTGTGCACGTCTTTTGCTGCGCGCGTCTTTTCTGGCGGCAACCTAACGGGGACTCATTGCAATTTGGTTCACCGGAATACCGGCGTTACCAGATGTTAGCCATGAATCCTGCGATCGCGGCCGTTGCGTCAATCAAACGGAAACCATGCAAAGACTTAGCCGCGCAGCACGCCGCCGGTCTTCTTCGCCACCTCGGCGACGATGCGGGCCCCGAGCGCATCGATCTCCGCGTCGGTCATGGTCTTCTCGCGCGGCTGCATGGTCACGGCGATGGCGATCGACTTCTTGTCGGGATCGATGCCCTTGCCCTCGTAGACGTCGAACACGGTCACATTGGTGATCAGTCTCTTGTCCACGCCCTGTGCCGCGCGCACGATGTCGGCGGCCTTGACGCCGCGCTCGACGACGAAAGCGAAATCGCGCTCCACCGGCTGGAATGCCGACAGTTCCCGAATCGCCTTGGCCTTGGTCGGTCTCGCCTTGGCCTCGGGGATTTTCTCCAGGATCACCTCGAAGGCGGCGAGCGGCCCTTCCGCTTTCAGCGCTTCCAGCGCGCGCGGATGCAGTTCGCCGAAATGGCCTAGAATATTCTGCGGGCCGATCTGGATGGTGCCGCTGCGTCCGGGATGAAACCAGGCCGGTCCGCCGGGCACGACCTGCAAGGCCAGCATCGGCGCGCCGGCCGCTGCGAGCACGGCAAAGGCGTCGGCCTTGGCGTCGAAGGCATCGACTGGCTTGCTGCCCGACCAATGGCGGCCGCTGCCGCTCGCGGCGGCCAGCGCACGGCGCAAGCCAGTGGCCGCGGTCAATTGATCCTCCGGCCGGTCGCCCTTGAAGATCTGCCCGACCTCGAATAGCGCCACGTCGGCAAGCCCGCGGTCGGCATTTTTCTGCGCCGCCATGATCAGGCCGGGAATGAGGCTCGGGCGCATGTCGGACAATTCCGCCGCGATCGGATTGGCGAGCGCCAGCGACGCCGCGCCGCCGCCGAACAGTTCAGCCTCGCGTTTGCCCACGAACGACCAGGTAACGGCCTCGGTGAGGCCGCGCGCGGCAAGCGCGCGCTTGGCCTTGCGGGTGCGGTTCTGGATCGACGTCAACACGCGCTTTCGCGCATATTCGCCGCGCGCAAACGGCGTCGAAGGAACGGAATCGACGCCGACGATGCGCACGAGTTCCTCGACGATATCGGCCTTGCCTTCGACATCCGGCCGCCACGACGGCACCGCGACCTTCACTTTTTCGCTTTGGCCGGCGGCGAAGAAGCCGAGCTTTGCCAGCACGCGGCGCACATCGGCAATCGGCAGCTTGAGGCCGGTGAGGCGCGGCAATTCGCTCAGAGGAAAATCGATCACCTTTTCCTTCGGCGTCGGATCGCCGGCCATGACAATCTCCGACGGCTCGCCCCCGCAAAGCTCCATGACCATCTGTGTCGCCAGCTCCAGCCCCGGCAGTGTGAAGGCCGGATCGACGCCGCGCTCGAAGCGGTACCGCGCGTCGGAATTGATGCCGAGCTTGCGGCCGGTCTGCGCGACGTTGAGCGGTTCCCACAGCGCCGACTCGATCAGCACATCCGTCGTTGTCTCGTCGCAGCCGGTCGCCTCGCCGCCCATGATGCCGGAAAGCGATTCGACGCCTGTCTCGTCGGCGATCACGCACATCGCTTCATCAAGCGTGTAGGTCTTGCCGTCGAGCGCCAGCAATTGCTCGCCGTTCTTGGCGCGGCGCACGCTGAGATTGCCGCGCACTTTTTTGGCGTCGAACACATGCAGCGGCCGCCCGCGGTCGTAAGTGATGAAGTTGGTGATATCGACCAGCGCATTGATCGGACGCAGGCCAATGGCCGTGAGGCGCTTCTGCAGCCAGTCGGGCGAGGGGCCGTTCTTCGCGCCGCGCACCAGCCGCAGTCCGAAGGCGGGACACAAAGGCGGCGCGTCGATCGTCACTTTGACCGGGCAGGGGAAGGCGCCCTTCACCGGCTTTACCGTGCGGTCCGTGAAAGTGCCGATGGAGGTCGCACCGAGATCGCGGGCGATGCCGTTGACGCCGGTGCAGTCGGGCCGGTTGGGCGTCAGATTGATTTCGATCACTGGCTCGCCCAGTGCGGCGTATTCGGCGTAACTCTTGCCGACCGGAGCATCGGCCGGAAGATCAATGATGCCGTCGTGATTGTCGGACAGCTGTAGCTCGGCCTCAGACATCAGCATGCCGCGGCTGTCCACGCCGCGGATGGTGCCGACAGCGAGCGTCATGTTCTTGCCGGGGATGAAGGCGCCGGGCGCCGAGAACACGCCTTTCATGCCGGCGCGCGCATTGAGCGCGCCGCAGACGACCTGGATGGGTTGGCCAGTCCCGGTATCCACCATGCAAACGCGCAGGCGATCGGCATTGGGGTGTTTCTCGGCGGAAATCACCGAGGCAATGACGAACGGCTTGAGCAGCGCCGCCTTGTCCTCGACGCGCTCGACCTCGAGCCCGATCATGGTGAGCTTGTCGACGATCTCGCTGAGCGAAGCGTCGGTGTCGAGGTGCTCTTTCAGCCAGGACAAAGTGAACTTCACGGACTCAATCCCCCCGCGAGTGTCGGGAAATCGAGCGGCCGGAAGCCGTAATGCGCGAGCCAGCGCACGTCGGCCTCGAAGAAGGCGCGCAGATCCGGCATGCCGTATTTGAGCATGGCGATGCGGTCGATCCCCATGCCCCAGGCAAAGCCCTGGTACTCGTCGGGATCGAGGCCGCAATTGCGCAGCACGTTGGGATGCACCATGCCGCAGCCTAGTATCTCCAGCCAGTCCTCGCCTTCGCCGAAGCGGATTTCGCCCTTGTCGCGCCTGCACTGGATGTCGACTTCCAGCGATGGCTCGGTGAAGGGGAAGAACGAGGGGCGGAAGCGCATCTTCACGCTGTCGACCTCAAAGAACGCCTTGCAGAATTCCTGCAGAATCCACTTCAGGTGGCCGAGGTGCGAGCCCTTGTCGATGACCAGACCCTCGACTTGGTGGAACATCGGCGTGTGCGTTTGGTCGCTGTCGCTGCGGTAGGTGCGGCCCGGGCATATGACGCGGATCGGCGGCTTCTGGGTGAGCATGGTGCGCACCTGCACGGGTGAAGTATGCGTGCGCAGCAACAGCCGCGAGCCGTCCGGCTTGGGCGGGAAATAAAACGTGTCGTGCATTTCGCGGGCCGGGTGGCCCTCGGGGAAATTCAGCTTGGTGAAGTTGTAATCGTCGGTCTCGATGTCCGGGCCTTCGGCGACGGCAAAACCCATGTCGGCGAAGATCGCGGTCAGTTCATCCGTCACCTGCGTGATCGGATGCACGCGGCCCAATTCCGCTGGGGATTCGCGCACCGGCAGCGTCACATCGACGGTCTCGGTGTTGAGGCGGGCGTCGAGCGCGGCGTTGCCGAGCGACGTTTTACGTGCCGCAATCGCCGCGGTGACGCGGTCCTTCAGCCCGTTGATTGCCGGCCCTTGCAACTTGCGCTCGTCCGGCGTCATGGCGCCGAGCGTCTTCAGCAATGCGGAAATCGAACCGCTCTTGCCCAATGCCGCAACGCGTAACGCTTCCAGCGAGGCTTCGTCTTTTGCCGCGGCGACGTCGGCCAGAAGTTGCGCCTCAAGTTGTGCGGTATCAGCCATTGCTTTTTCGCCGCGTTCGCGAGGGCAGCAAGCCGTTGCACCAGGCGCCGATCACCACGGCAAACCCGGCGGCGATCAGCAGCCAATCATGCATCCAGGCGCCGAAGATCGTCACTAGATCGCCGAACAGGCGCACGCCTTCGATGGTGCGCGTCATGTTGCCGGCGATGTAACGGCCGAACGAAGAATCCCGATACGGCTCAAGCGCGCTATAGCGCATCAGCAGCGCCGAGACGATCAACGGCGGAAGATAGTGTAGCGCGAAGCCAGGCACCGCCTGATGCCGCCAGAAAAAATACAACGACACGACCGACGCCAGAACATCGGTCGCCAGCTTCAGCGGATGGATCTGGTGATAGAGCGCCCGTTCCTTCAGCGTCATCATGGCGGGAAAGCCTCACGCCGGCAGAGCGGCCTTTGCCTTTTCCACGATCGCCTGAAACGCCACCGGCTCGCGGATGGCGAGATCGGACAGCACCTTGCGGTCGACCACCAGCCCGGCCTTGGCCAGACCTGCGATGAAGCGGCTGTAGTTGAGGCCGAACGGGCGGACCGCGGCGTTGAGACGCTGGATCCACAAGGCGCGGAAGGTGCGCTTGCGCCGCTTGCGGTCGCGGAAGGCGTACTGGTTCGCCTTCTCCACCGCCTGCTTGGCGATGCGGATGGTGTTCTTGCGCCGGCCATAATAGCCCTTGGCGGCCTTGTAGACTTTCTTGTGCTTGGCGTGTGAAGTGACGCCACGTTTGACGCGGGCCATGACAAATCTCCTGACGGTTCTTTCGGCAGTTCGTGCGAATGATCAACGGGAGCGGCGAGGACGCCGCTGACGAAATACGGTTCAGCCGTTGGGCAGAAAGTATTTCTTGATGTTGTCGCCGTCGGTCTTGAACAGCACGGCGGTGCCGCGATGTTCGCGGATCGTCTTGGTGGTCCGCTTGATCATGCCGTGGCGCTTGCCGGTCTGCTGGTATTTCACCTTGCCGGACGCGGTAATCTTGAAGCGCTTTTTGGCGCCTGATTTGGTCTTCAGCTTGGGCATTTTGCTCTCCATTATCGGCGCGACGGCGGGCGGGCCCGCTCGGCCGGTTTATGCTCGAAAAGACGATTGCTTTTGAGCGTTGTGCTCGGAATTGAGCGTAAATCGCCGCCACGGCAGCCCTTGATCAGCCGGGCGACGAGAGGGCGGCGTTATGGCAGAGGCGGCCGCACCTTGCAACCGTTGCGAAATTCGACGCTTTGACTTCGAATCTTTCGACAAAATCGCATTTCACGCTACAGTCCGTCTTTGGGGTCCGTTCCGGCGCCGGCCGAACGAGACTGGGCATGATTTGGGAGGTTCCTGGGAATGCGAGGCGCCAGCCGCACCGCGCTGAGCATGTGCGGCACGGTCTCGCCGCAAGGTGTGGTTTCGGTCTTGATCACCCGTTTCGACGAGGGCGCCAGAGGCACCGGCCGCCTGACGCAGCAAGGCGGCTCGGGCGGTTGGCGCGGCGCTGGCAAGGATGACGCCTGTTCCGGCCATTGGGAAGCGCGCAGGCAATGAAACGAGAAACGCCGCCCGCGTGATCCGCGAGCGGCGCTTGCAAGCGCGGAACCGATTAGCGTGGCGCCAGCAGCATCACCATCTGCCGTCCCTCGAACCGCGGCTCCGATTCGATCTTGGCCATCGGCGCGGTGTCTTCTTTCACTCGATTGAGCAATTTGTAGCCGAGCTCCTGGTGCGCCATTTCGCGGCCGCGGAAGCGCAAGGTAATCTTGACCTTGTCGCCCTCCTCGAAGAAGCGCTTCATCGAGCGCATCTTCACGTCATAGTCGTGGTCGTCGATCATCGGCCGGAGCTTGATCTCCTTGATCTCGACGACTTTCTGTTTTTTTCGGGCCTCCGCCGCTTTCTTCTGCGCCTGGAATTTGTATTTTCCGTAATCCAGGATTTTTGCGACAGGCGGACTGGAATTTGGGGCGATCTCGACGAGATCCAGCCCCGCTGCGACCGCCATGGCCAAGGCGGCTTGCGTTTCGACGACACCTTTGTTGTCGCCGGTATTATCGATCAGCTGAACCTCTCGGGAGCGGATCTCCTCGTTGATGCGCGGGCCGTCCTTCTGGGCGGGCAGCGCGGACTTCATCGGACGACGAATGGCGTTTGTCTCCTCATATTGTTGCAACAGCCCTTTCGCACCTCAGGCGCTACTCGGAAGGGGAAAGATTGGTAGAAACCGCGGATAAGTCAACGCGGTTCCCGCGTCTTTGCCAAATGAATCGTGTTTGCAATCTTTGAAATCGCCGGAAACCGTTGCCAAATCCTTCAGATTGCTCAAATTAATGACGTTGGCCTTGCGGGACCAGAGCCGGCGCCTTGGCTCGGCCGGCGATCTCGGCATAGAGCCTGAGCGTTTGCTCGGCGACCGCCGTCGGCTCGAAATGGGTGCAGACCCAGCCATGGCCGCGCGCGCCCATGGCTCGGCGGGTGGGTTCCGGCATGGCGAACAGACGCACCAGCGCCTCGGCCAGCGCGGCATCATCGCCGGCGGCAAACCGCAAGCCGGTGACACGGCCTTCCGGCACCGTCGGCGCCGTCAGTACAACGTCGGTGCCGGCGGCAAGATCGGAGACGATGACCGGCCGGCTCATCGCCTGCGCTTCGAGGATTGCGCGCTGCAGGCCCTCCGGCTGTACCGCCGCCGACACTACAACCTCAGCCACAGCATAGGCGGCCGGCATATCAAAAACCGGCGCCGCCATGCGGATCACGTCCATGGTGCCGGTCGCCAGCACCAGGTCCCACAATTCGCCAGTGTAATGGGTGCCGCCGCGGTCTTCGCCGACGAAGACGCAGAGAAAATCTTTGAAGCCCATTTCCTTGAGCCGTTGCGCCGCCTTCACCATCACATGATGTCCCTTGCGGCGCAGGATGCGGCCGACCACCAGGATCACTTTGGTGTCGTGCTTGACGCCCCAGCTCCGCCGCAGCGCCTCGATGCGCTCGCGCGTGACGTGGGCCGGATCGAACCGGTCGAAGTCGATGCTGCAAGACAAAACCGCGATGCGCTCCCACGGCGTGCCGTAACGGTCGTTGACCAGTTGCGCGATCTGCTCGCTCGCCGCAACCACGCGGTCGCCGCGCGCCATGACGCCGTTGTACAGGCGCTTGAAGATATTCTGCTGGCGAAATCCCTTGTACCAGGTGGTGACGAACGGCACGCCTGTGAGGCGCGCGGCGAGCAAGGCGCTCCAGGCCGCGGCGCGGCCATGCGCGTGAATGACGTCGCATTGCCGTGCGCGCGCAATGCGCATCAGCGCGGCGGCGTTGCGCATGATCGTAACCGGATTGTTGCCAGCCATGTTGAGCGGAATGAATTCGGCGCCGGCCGCGGTGACGTCCGCGGCGAGACGTCCGGGACGGGAAACGACGGTGACACGATGGCCGGCCTGACTGAGAATCCGCGCCAGCGCAACCGCGCCGGCATCGGCGGCGCCGACGTCGAGTGTCGGAACGACGATCAGTGCGCTGATCGGATCCCGCGTTTCGTTGATGTCAGGGCTGCGCCGGTCGCCGCCGGATACCGAAAACTGATGCGGCTTGAGAGCCGGAATTTTTGACGCGGAAAAACTCGACATAGACGCAAAGTCCCCACGAACTCAGGCGTCGCGTGCCAACAGCGATGTATAGACCCCGCGGATGGCGTCCGCAACGCTCTGCGGCGAGAACATGAACTCGGCGAATTGCCGCGCCCGCGCGCCCAGCGCTTCATAGGCCGTGGTGTTGAGGCTCAAGACCGCGCCGGTCGCGCGCGCAAGATCGGCAACATTGCCCGGCCGCACCAGCCAGCCGGTGCGCAGATCGTCGGGCATGCGCGGCGGACCGAGCATGTTTTCCGGCAGCATGCCGACGGTCGTCACTACTACCGGGCGGCCGATGGCTTGCGCCTCGGCCGCGGCGCGGCCCGATAGCGGCGGCTCGAGCGCCGGCACGACAACCACGTCGGCGGCGGCGAGAGCTGCCGGCATATCCGTGCAGTGGCCGATGAAACGGGTGAGCGTGTCAATGCCGTGCAGACGCGCGCGGCGACGCAGCGCGCGCGTGTAGCGCTGATCGACGCGGTCGTCGCCGGCAAAAACAAAGACGATGTTGCGGTCGCCGCCGGCGATCATCAGCCGCGCCGCGTCGACCATGACCATCTGCCCGTTCCATGGCGCGATGCGGCCCGGCACCAGCACGACGCGCATGTACGGCAGCACGCCCCAGGCGCGGCGCAGCGCGGCGACGCGCTCGACATTGATCGCCGCGGGGCTGAACGCAGCGGTGTCCACCGCACGCGGTATGACGGTGATGCGCTCGGGCGGGATTTGGTGGCGCTCGATCATCGCCCGCGACACGAAACTCGACGGCGCGATCACGCGGTCGCCGCGCGCGAGCGAGCGACGGATCAGCGTGCCCGGCCAGGAATCGGCGGCGAGGCGGTCGGGAAACGACGTAACGAGGAAGACCGGCATGCGGTCGGTGGCGGCGATTGCGCTCCAGGCGGCGCCGGCGCATTGCGCGTGAATGATGTCGATGCGTTCGGAAGCGATCAGTTGCGACAGCTTGCCTGCGTTGCCGCGGATACGCAGCGGATTGACGGTGTCGTTCGCCATCGGCAGCCATTCGCCGCCGAAGGCGCGCAGCTCGCCGACCAACGGCCCGCCCTCGCCGGCGACGATGGCGCGAGCGCCCGATTGCAGCAGTGTCAGCGCGATATCGATCGCGGCGTGGCTTGCCGGATCGTCGCGCAGCGCCGGCACCAGTTGCAGGATTGTGGCGCCGGAGAGCGAGCGCGGCTTGACCCGGGGCCGGTTCGAGTTAGCCCCCTTGCGCTCGGGCCCGCCTTGCGGCGAAAACGGATCGCGATCCGTTTCAATCTTTCTCGCCGGTCTGGCCGCAGCGCGCATGAGCGAATCCCGCCTCAAAACCTTGCGAATCGAATCACCCCCGCCAGCCCGGACAATCGCCGTGCGTGTGCGCGAGGGCAAGAGTCATCATAATAGCCAGGAGGCCGGGCCGGGCCTGTTCTGGCTCGGTGGCTTCAAATCCGACATGAAGGGCACCAAGGCGGTGGCGCTCGATGAATGGGCGGAAAAACAGGGCTGCGCCTGCGTGCGTTTCGACTATTCCGGGCATGGCGAATTGGGCGGCAAATTTACCGATGGAACAATCGGCCGCTGGCTTGCGGAAAGCCTCGCGGTTTACCGGCAATTCGCCAAAGGTCCGCAGGTCGTCGTCGGCTCGTCGATGGGCGGCTGGCTGGCATTGCTCTTGGCGGCGCGATTGCGCGAGTTGAAAGGATCCGCGCAGCTGGCCGGCATGGTGCTGATCGCACCGGCGGTCGACTTCACCGAGGAACTGATGTGGAAGCAGTTTCCCGACGACATCAAGCGCGAGATCGAGGACAAGGGCGCCTGGATGCGGCCGTCGCAATATTCGGAGGAGCGCTATCCGATCACCAAACGTCTGATCGAGGAGGGGCGCGAGCATCTGCTGCTCGGCGGGCTGATCGAAACCGGCTGCCCGGTGCACATCTTGCAAGGCGTACAGGACCCCGACGTGCCGTGGCGCCACGCGCAGGAATTGGTGGCGCGCTTTGCCCGCGACGACGTGGTGCTCACTTTGATCAAGGACGGCGACCACCGCCTGTCGCGGCCGGAGGACATCGAACGGTTGATCGCGGCGGTGAAGGAATTCTAGGCGAGCGCGGCAGCCCATTCCTCATTCACGGACGCATCGCTGTCGGATTTTTTCAGCGAGGCAAGGCTGTCGTGCGGCATCAGCCGCGACAGCGCCCATACCGCGGCGCCGCGCACCAGAGGCGAGGCGTCATCGAGCAGTCGCTCGACGTCAGACGCGAGCCCAGTATCAGCGGAATTGCCGATGGCGATGAGCACATTTCTGACAAAACGATCACGGCCGGTGCGCTTGATCGAGGTCTTGGCGAACAGCTTGCGGAATTGCGCGTCATCGAGCCGCGCAAGATCGGCGAGCTTGGGCGCGCGTAAGTCGTCGCGCGCGGCGAGCTTGGCTTCGCGGCCTTGCGCGGCGAACTTGTTCCACGGGCACACCGCAAGGCAATCGTCGCAGCCATAGATGCGGTTGCCGATCGCGGCGCGCAACTCGCGCGGGATCGGGCCTTTGTGCTCGATGGTCAGATACGAAATACAGCGCCGCGCATCGAGCCGGTAGGGCTCGGGGAACGCCGCGGTCGGGCAGATGTCGAGACAGGCGCGGCAACTGCCGCAGGCGTCGCTCCCGGCCTCGTCCGCCGGCAGATCGAGCGTCGTAAAGATCGAGCCGAGAAACAGCCACGACCCATATTGCCGCGACACCATATTTGTGTGCTTGCCCTGCCAGCCGAGCCCAGCCTTTTCGCCCAGTGGCTTTTCCATCACCGCCGCGGTATCGACGAACACCTTCACTTCGCCGCCGGCAATGGCGACGAGCCAGCGCGCGATTTCCTTCAGTCGCGCCTTGATCAGCTCGTGATAGTCCTCGCCTTTGGCATAGACCGAGATGGCGGCGCGGTCGCGGCGCGCAAGGATCGCCAGCGGGTCGTCGTCGGGGCCGTAATTCATCCCCAGCATGATGACGGAGCGCACCTGCGGCCACATCGCCAGCGGCGAGCTGCGGCGCTCGGCGCTCGCCGCCATCCACACCATGTCGCCATGCGCGCCGTCTGCGAGAAAGCGTTCGAGGCGGGCTTTCGCCTGCGGCACCGAGTCAGGCCGCGTGACGCCGACGGCATCGAAGCCTCGCGCACGCGCGTGTTCTGTCAGTGCGGTCTTGAGGCGAGCCGGATCATTCAAAAGTCGAGGTTTGCGTAATTTTTCGCCGCCGGCAGCCCGGCCAGGGTATCGGCCAGAACCGGACGAAACGCCGGGCGCGACTTCACCCGCGCGTACCAGTTTTTCGCTGCTTCGTTTTCGTTCCACGGAACTTCGCCCAGGTAATCGGCGGCCGACAGATGGCCGGCCGCGGCCAGATCAGCGTAGCTCAGGCGCTCGCCGGCCAGCCAGTCGCGCGTTCCCACCAGCCAGCCGATATAAGCCAAATGATGGCGAATATTGGCGCGTGCCGCGCGCAAGGCGTCGGTATCGGGCGGCCCGCCGCCCTGTTCCCGCGTCATGTAGCGCTTGAACACGCGCTCGGTGACTAGCGGGCCGCTCACCTCGGCATAGAATTTGTCGTTGAACCAGCCGGCCAGCCGCCGCACCTCGACACGCTGCAGCGCCGCCGCTGGCATCAATTCGGCGGCGCCGAGATGCGTCTCCTGCAGGTATTCGGCAATGATTGCGGCACCGGGCACCGGCGGCTGGCCGTCCTGCACCAGCACGGGGATTTCACCCGCCGGATTGAGCAACAGGAATTCCTCACGCCGCTCCCAGAAACGCTCTTCCACCAGCTGCGCGTCGAGGCCGTATTCGTTGAGCAGCAGCCGCACATAGCGCGAGCGCGGGCAGAGCGGTTGATGCAGCAGCGTCAGCATGCCTGGGACCGGCGTTGAGGAGAGAATCGCAAGCACGCACTATAGAAAGCCGAGCGCGCCACGCAAATTGACGCGGATACGCCTTTTTTCGTTGCTCCGGCTCCGGCATTGCGCCAAAAGCGTTCACCTCAGTCGATTCCCCGCCACTCGATTCGAAGTCCCGGAGCCGCGCTTGGATTTCACCGCGATCAAGGCGGCTGTTCTTCACCTGATCATGCCGAATATCGATCTGGTCAAGGCGGCGATTCTCGGCATCGTGGAGGGCTTCACCGAGTTCTTGCCGGTGTCGTCCACCGGGCATCTACTGCTGATGGAGCATTTCCTCGGCTGGGGCGACAATTCCTTCGGCAAGTCGTTTGCAATTCTCATCCAACTCGGTGCCATCCTAGCGCTGCTGTCGATCTATTTCGGTCGCCTCTGGTCGCTGGCGACGCACATGTTCTCCGAATGGGCGGCGGCGCGGTTTGTCATCGGCGTGCTCATCGCCTTCCTACCGGCGGCGGTGATCGGGGCGCTGGCGGCGCCCTTCATAAAGTCACATCTGTTCGACGTACGCGTCGTCTGCGTCATGTTCATCGTTGGCGGCTTTGTGCTGCTGGCGGTCGACCGCATGAACCTGAAGCCGCGCTATTTCGAGTCGACGTCGTTCTCGCTGCCGATGTATTTTGCTATCGGAGTTTGCCAGTGCCTCGCCATGATCCCCGGCGTGTCGCGCTCGGGCGCGACTATCGTCGGCGCCATGCTGTTCGGCGCCGACCGGCGCTCGGCGGCGGAATTTTCCTTCTGGCTCGCTATGCCGACCATGGTCGGCGCCTTCGCCTACGAGGCATTTAAGAGCCGCGCCGAGCTGGCGCACAGCAATATTCTGGCGATTGCCGTCGGCTTCGTCTTCTCGTTCATCTTCGGCTGGATCGTGGTGAAGACATTCCTGCGCTACATCCAGCGCCACACCTTCGCGGTGTTCGCCTGGTGGCGCATCGTCGTCGGCACCGCGGCGATTTTTGCGCTGTATTATCTTTAGATATTGCGGCGGCGGTCTTCGCTGTAGTCGAAGAGAATGTCGCGCGTGACGTCTTTCACGTCGCGTACGCCGGTGAGCGACATGCTCACTTTCAATTCCTCGCCGATCAGGCTCAGCGCCTTGGCGACGCCGGCTTCGCCCATGGCCGCGAGACCATACAGATAGGCGCGCCCGATCAGGCAGCCATGCGCGCCCAGCGCCAGCGCCTTGAGCACGTCCTGCCCCGAGCGGACGCCGCCGTCGAGCAGCACCTCGATGCGCTCGCCGACCGCTTCGGCAATGCGCGGCAGCACGGTGATTGTCGCCGGCGCGCCGTCGAGCTGGCGGCCGCCATGGTTGGAGACGACGACGGCGTCGGCGCCCAGATCTGCGGCGTGGCGCGCGTCATCGGCGTCGAGCACGCCCTTCACCACGAGCTTGCCGGGCCACAATTTCCGGATCCAGGTCACGTCATCCCAGTTGAGCGACTTGTCGAAATTGTCGTTGCCCCAGCGCCCGGCGGCCCAGATGCCGCCCTTGGTCTTGAGATAGGCGTCGATATTGCCGAAGGATTTGCGCTTCCCCATCAGCACGCCCAACGCCCAGGCCGGCTTGGTCATGATGTCGAGCGCGTTGTTCAGGGTGAGCCGCGGCGGCACCGTCAGCCCGTTCTTGATGTCGCAGTGTCGCTGGCCGCGCAACGGCAGGTCGACGGTCAGAAACAGCGCCGTGCAGCCGGCTTCCTTGGCGCGCTCGATCACGCTCTCGCTGAAGCCGCGGTCCTTGAACACATAGAGCTGGAACCAGAACGGCGCCTTGGTCGCGGCGCGCACGTCCTCGATCGAGCAGATCGACATGGTGGACAGGCAGTAGCGGATGCCGGCGGCTTCGGCGGCGCGCGCGGCAAGGATTTCGCCGTCGCCGTGCACCAGGCCAGTGAGACCCGTGGGTGCGATGGCGACCGGCATCGACATCTTCTCGCCCAGCATGGTGGTGGCGAGCGAACGGTTGTCGGCGTCGATCAGTACCTTCTGGCGAAAGCGGATGGCTTTGAGTTCGTTACGATTGGCGTTGAGGCTGACCTGGTCGTAGGAGCCGTGATCGACGTATTCGAATATTGCCTTGGGAATTTTGCGGCGCGCAAGCTCGCGCAGATCGTCGTTATTGGTAATGACCGGCATCAATCGCCTTCAAGCCGTACGGCTGTGGAACTGGCCGGTCTTGCGGAAGCGCCAGAGATAGGCCGGCACAATCGCCTCGATCAGCTCTGGCTCGACGCCGAGGCCGGCGAGCGTGCGGCCATTTGCCTTGGCGGCGTCCGACACCACGTTGTCGGTGCGCAACAGTTCGACCTGGTCGCCGGTCAGCGTCAGCGGCGGCGGCGCATATTGCAGCAGCAGGGCATTGAGCTTGGCGGCGAAGAACGGCAGCGGCAGCAACAGCCGCCGGCGCTCGATGGTCGCCAGCACGTATTGCAAGAGCTGCTTGAAGGTGCGGATTTCCGGGCCGCCGAGTTCGTAGATGGTGCCGGCGCGCGCATTGCCGTCGACGGCTCGCGCGATCGCTTCGGCGACGTCGCCGACAAAGACCGGCTGGAAGCGCGTCGCGCCGCCGCCGATCAGCGGCAACATCGGCGACATGCGAGCAAGCGCGGCGAAGCGGTTGAAGAAATCGTCTTCCGGCCCGAACACGATCGACGGCCGCATGACGACGGCCTGCGGCTGCGCCGCCAGCGCCAGCCGCTCTCCCGCCGCCTTGGAGCGGGCGTAATGCGAGGCCGACTGCTCGTCGGCGCCGATGGCCGAGAGATGCACGAGGCCGGCGCCGTGATTGCTGGCGGCGAGCGCCACCTGCTCGGCGCCGAAGGCATGCACCGTGTCGAAACGTTGCCGCCCGACTTCCTTGAGCACGCCGACCAAGTTGACCAGCACATGGGCGTCGCGCGCCGCCGCCTCCACCGAAGGGGCATTGCGCAAATTGGCCTGCACGGCGTGGATCTGCCCGACCCGGCCGAGCGGTTGCAGGAAGTTGGCGAGGTCCGGCCGGCGCACCGCCACGCGGATGCGGTAGCCGCGGCGGCCCAGCGCCCGCACCACATGGCGGCCGACAAAGCCGGATCCGCCATAGACGGTGACGAGGGTTTCGGCGTTGCTTCTGGCGGTCATTCCGCGCTCGCAGGGCGGTGAGGGGTCGACCATCCGGCAAATACAGGATCGGACAAAGCCTGTACAGGGGAGTCGGGAATCCGGACGCAGGTGACGATTTTGCATCTGGATTCCGGGTCCGGCGAAGTGCGCCGTGCCGCAATGACGGCCTCCGGCCGTCAATTGACAAGGCGAAACCGGCTCCGTACCTAGTCCCGGCAAGCCCAGGTGGCGGAATTGGTAGACGCACTAGTTTCAGGTACTAGCGCCGCGAGGCGTGAAGGTTCGAGTCCTTTCCTGGGCACCAGTCTTCCGAGCCGGGTATAGGAATGACAATCCGCCTGCACCGTGGCGACTTGCCGAACCTCAACGCCTACAAAGGCGCGGTGGCGATCGACACCGAAACCATGGGGCTTGATCCCAGGCGCGACCGGCTCTGCGTGGTGCAGCTTTCGCCCGGCGACGGCTCCGCCGACGTGGTGCAGATTGCCGCCGGGCAGAAACAGGCGCCGAACCTGCAAAAACTCATCGCCGACAAGTCGATCCTGAAGATCTTTCACTACGCACGCTTCGATATCGCCGTGCTGTTCAACGCCTTCGGCGCTATGGCGCAGCCGGTCTACTGCACCAAGATCGCCTCGCGGCTCGCCCGCACCTACACGGACAAGCATGGCCTCAAGGACCTGGCGAAGGAATTGCTCGGCGTCGACCTGTCCAAGCAGCAGCAGTCATCCGACTGGGGCGCCGACGCCTTGACTGATGCGCAGGTCGCTTACGCCGCGACCGACGTGCTGCACCTGCACGCGCTCAAGGAGAAACTCGACGCCATGCTGGCGCGCGAGGACCGAAGCAAGCTGGCGGCCGCCTGCTTCAATTTCCTGCCCGACCGGGCGCGGCTCGATCTGTCCGGCTGGGCGGGCGAGGACATTTTCTCCCATTCGGTTTAAGGTATTGGTCCAGTTGCAGGTTTAACTGCCGGTTCTGCCGCTTGCGAGCCATATTCGCGCGGCATGTTGCGTGACGGGGCGTCGGATCATTTCACTGAACCGATCCGAGACGGTGCGTCTTCAGGCAAGAACCGAATCGAGAATCGAAAAAAGAACCAGAGCATGACTCGTGTGATCGCCGCCAAACCCGATCCGCAGATGGAGCGCGCTTATTGGACCATGAGCCGCGGCAGCGCCGAACGCGTCTTCCGCGCCGCGCGCCGGCACAGCCGGTGGGTGCGCATCCTGCGCATCGCGCTGCCGCTCGTGGTGGTGCTGGCGTTGGTCGTCGTTACCTTGATGACCTATCTCAATCCGCTACGCATGCTCGCCAAGCTGCCGATCGACATCGGCGACCTGGTGGTCTCCGGCACCAAGATCACCATGGAGCAGCCGCGCCTGTCCGGCTTCACCCGCGACGGCCGTGCCTATGAGGTGACCGCCGTCGCGGCGGCGCAGGATGTAACCAAGCCGGACATCGTCGAGTTGCACAACATCCGCGCCAAGGTGCAATTGCAGGACAAGGGCACCATCCAATTGACGGCAACGACTGGCATCTACGACACCAAGGCCGAGACCCTGAAGCTTGAGCAGGACATCTTGCTCACCTCGTCCGCCGGCTATGAGTGCCGGCTGAGCGAGGCGCTGATCGATACGCGCAAGGGCAACGTAGTGTCGCAGCATCCGGTGGAAGTGAAAATGCTGCAGGGAACGCTCAACGCCAACGGGCTCGAGGTCACCGATTCCGGCGATATGGTGCGTTTCGGCGGCGGCGTTGACATGGTGCTGATGCTCAAGCAGGCGGATGCATCGCGGAACAAGGCAGGCGTGCAATGAACAGACTGCGCCCAGTCGCTTTGCTGTCGTTTGCCGCGCTGCTGCTCGCCGGCGGCGCGCTCAACGCGCAGCCGTCGAAGGGTCCGCCGAATGCATTGCAGGGCTTTTCGCAGAATCGCGATAAACCGGTGCATATCGAGGCAGCGACGCTGGAAGTCCGCGACAAGGACAAGGTCGCGACCTTCAGCGGCAATGTGCACGTAACGCAAGGCGACACCGGCATGCGCTGCAAATCGCTGGTGGTGTTCTACGAGCAGGACAGCAAAGGCGACAAAAGCAAAAGTCTGACGGCTGCCGATCCGGGGCCGGGTGGCCAGCAGCGCATCAAGAAACTGGAAGCGCGCGGCGGTGTGGTGGTGACGCAAAAGCAGCAGACCGCCACCGGCGATCTCGGCCTGTTCGACATGGAAACCAATACCGTGACGCTGACCGGCAATGTGGTGATGACGCAGGGGCAGAACGTGCTCAAGGGTGAAAAACTGGTGGTCGACCTGGCCAATGGCATCTCGCGCGTGGAATCGGGCAAGAACGGCCAGGGCCGCGTGCAAGGGCTGTTCCAGCCCGGCAGCGCGGGCGTCGGCGGCAACGCCCGGGGACCGATGCTGCCGCCGGGTTCGGTGCAGCCATTCCATTGATGCGGAATCAGCTAAGGTGCCGCGCCCGGCTACGCCGATCCAAGGCGCCGCGCGGGCCGGATCGGACCATGCGCCGCGAGGTAACCCGGTGAATATCCTCTCGCTGTTTCGACGCCGGCCGGCGCCGGGGCGCCAGGCGATGTCAGCGGCGGAAATCCGCCAGCAGCAGTTGGCGGCGGCGCAAAGCCCGGTTCAGGCGCGCCATGGCAACGTTCAAGCCAATGTCAATGTGAACGCCGCGGCCCAACAGGTTGCTTCACGGCCACGCCGCGACACCGACGGCCGGCAAGCCGCGCGGCACGGCTATCTCGCCGCTCACGGGGTGGAAAAAAGTTTCGCCGGACGCACCGTGGTCAAGGGCGTCACGCTCTATGTGCGGCGCGGCGAGGCAGTCGGCCTGCTCGGCCCCAACGGTGCCGGCAAGACCACCGTGTTTTACATGATCACCGGACTGATCGCGGCGGATCGCGGCCGCATCGAGCTCGACGGCTATGAAGTCACGACGCTGCCGATGTACCAGCGCGCCCGCCTCGGCATCGGCTATCTGCCGCAGGAGGCCTCGATCTTTCGCGGTCTTAATGTCGAAGACAATATCCGCTCGGTGCTTGAGATGGTGGAGCCGGACCGGCGCCGGCGCGAGGCCGATCTCAATGCCCTGCTCGAGGAATTCAACATCGCCCGCCTGCGCAAGACGCCGGCCATCGCGCTCTCCGGCGGCGAGCGCCGCCGCGTCGAGATCGCCCGCGCGCTGGCGACGCGGCCGAGCTACATGCTGCTCGACGAGCCGTTTGCCGGCATCGACCCGATCGCCGTCGGCGACATCCAGGCGCTGGTGCGGCATCTGACCAATCGCGGCATCGGCGTGCTCATCACCGACCACAATGTGCGCGAAACGCTGGGGCTGACCGACCGTGCCTACATCATCTATTCGGGCGAGGTGCTGATGGAGGGTCGGGCTGACGACATCGTCAACAATCCGGACGTGCGGCGGCTCTATCTGGGCGAGGAATTCCGACTCTAAGCGCGCTCAGTTGTGCACAAGATTTGTGCACGCTGCACTGCAATATAGGCAGTGCGCTGGTTAGCAACCTGTTATAAACAATTCAGAAGCAAGAAACGGACCATATTCCGCCGGGAATCACTTATGGCTCTGTCGCAGAGGCTCGAATTCCGCCAGACGCAAGCGCTGGTGATGACGCCGCAGTTGATGCAGGCGATCAAGCTGCTGCAGCTCTCGAGCCTCGATCTTGCGGCCTACGTCGAGACCGAACTGGAAAAAAACCCGCTGCTCGAGCGCGCCGGCGACGACGACGGTCCACCTGCTGCCGCCGAAGTGGACGATCATACCCCCGCCGAAAGCGAGGCCTCGGCCGAGGCCGCCGACTGGAACGGTGAGACGCTCGAATTCAAGTCGCGCCTCGATGGAAGAAGGGCTTGGCACCGAGCTGGAAAATGTTTTCCCCGATGACGGCGGCGAAAAGGCGCCGCCGCCGGAAATTCCGCCGCCCGCCTATTCCGAATGGTCGGGCTCCGGCGCGCCTAGCGGCGAGGACAGCGCCTACAACCTTGAAGCCTTCGTCACCGCGGAGACGACGCTCGCCAACCATCTTGCCGAACAGATGACGCTGGCGATTTCCGATCCGGTTCGCCGCATGATCGGCAAATACCTGATCGATATGGTCGACGAGGCCGGCTACCTGAGCGGCGATTTCGATGCCGTCGCGGAAAAACTCGGGGTGCCGCGCGCCGAGGTTGCGGCGGTGCTGGCCATCCTGCAGACGCTCGATCCGCCCGGCGTATGCGCGCGCAACTTGAGCGAATGCCTGGCGATCCAGCTCAAGGACCGCGACCGCTACGATCCGGCGATGCGGGCACTGGTCGAGCATCTCGATCTGCTGGCCAAGCGCGATTTCGCCAGCCTGCGCCGCCATTGCGGCATCAACGAGGAGGATCTAGGCGACATGATCGCCGAGATCCGCAACCTCAATCCCAAGCCGGGCCTCGCTTTCGGCTCGACGCTGGTGCGGCCGATCGTGCCGGATGTGTTCGTGCGGCCCGCGCCCGACGGCACCTGGCAGGTCGAGCTCAATTCCGACACGCTGCCGAAAGTGCTCATCAATCAGCGCTATTACGCGCAAGTCTCGAAGACCACGCGCAAAGATACCGACAAGACCTATCTAGCCGATTGCCTGCAGACGGCGACCTGGTTGGTGCGCGCGCTCGATCAGCGGGCGAAAACCATCCTCAAGGTGTCGAGCGAGATCGTGCGCCAGCAGGATGCATTTTTCGCCAACGGCGTGCAGCATTTGCGGCCGCTCAACCTGAAAACCGTGGCGGATGCCATCAGCATGCACGAGTCGACGGTCTCGCGCGTCACCGCCAACAAATACATGGCGACGACGCGCGGCATTTTCGAGCTGAAGTATTTCTTCACCTCGTCGATTGCCTCGGCCGACGGCGGCGAGGCGCATTCGGCGGAAGCCGTGCGCCACCGCATCCGCCAGCTGATCGATGCCGAGACCTGTGCCGACGTGCTATCCGACGATACTATTGTCGAAAAGCTGCGTGCAGCCGGCATCGATATCGCCCGTCGCACGATCGCCAAATATCGGGAAGCGATGCGAATCCCGTCCTCGGTGCAGCGCCGCCGCGACAAGCACGCGGCCGCTGGCTGACCCGGACCGGGTCATGCCGCATTGACCTTTGCCCGAACATTCCTAAGTTGAATTGATTGGGCCGGGGCGGCAAACGATGCCGCCACAGATCCGCGTCCGAAATGGAGGCTCATTTCATGCCTTTGCGCATATCTGGCAAAAACATGAATATCGGCGCGGCGCTGCGCGAACGCATCACCGACAGAGTCGCCGAAGCGACATCGAAATATTTTCGCGGCAACTATTCAGGTCACGCCACCGTTGAAAGGGACGGCTTCGGCTATCACACAGAATGCGTTCTGCATCTGGATTCAGGGACGATTCTGGAGGCCGAAGGCATGGCGGCGGATGCCTATGAAAGTGCCGACCAAGCGGCGGTCCACATTGAAAAACGCCTGCGCCGCTATAAACGCCGCCGCAAGGACCATAAGGGCATGCGCGGCGGTTAACGCATATTTGGAACTGCCGGAAAAAACGGCAATGTCTATGTCGGCACGCCATTGACAGCCGGCGCGGACCGTACTTATGGTCCGCCGCCTTCAACACCCCTTGTCGATCCGCGCTGCGATTTTCCAATCATTGGCCACGCCTATGCCGCTTAACGATCTTGTTGCGCCGAACGCCATTTTGCCGGCGCTCAAAGGGAACAATAAAAAGCAGGTGATCCAGGGCCTGGCCGCGCGCGCGGCCGAGCTCACGGGTCAAAGCGAAAAAGCAATTCTGGAAATTTTGCTGCAGCGGGAAAAGCTCGGCTCCACCGCGGTAGGCAACGGCGTTGCCATACCGCACGGCAAGCTGCCAAAGCTCGGCCGTCTGTTCGGGCTGTTCGCGCGGCTGGAACGGGGAATTGATTTCGAGGCGCTCGACGGTCAGCCGGTCGATCTCTGTTTTCTGCTGCTGGCGCCGGAAGCCGCCGGCGCCGATCATTTGAAAGCGCTTGCCCGGGTGGCGCGCCTGCTGCGTGATCCGGAAACTGCCCGCAAGCTGCGCGATTCGCGCGACGCCGATGCGCTTTACGCCGTGCTGGCGATGCCGGCGGCGAGCAGCGCGGCGTAAAATTTCTTTACCCCAGCGTCAAAACGTCAAATCTCGTCATGCCCGGCCTTGTGCCGGGCATCCACGACTTACTTATTAAACTGCCGCTAAGACGTGGATGGCCGGGACAAGCCCGGCCATGACGCCGTTTATTCGTGCCTGGTGTCAGTGCACGCTCACTGCCTGCAGCTCCTGGCTCCAGGCGTTCGCTAATGCCGCCTCGCGCGTGTCGGTCAGCATGATCGGCGCGCCGTTGGCGGCGTGCAGCGCGAACAGCTTCAGACCCGGCGCGATTTTCGGCGCCTGCGGAAAGAGGCTGGCGACGTCCTCCGAGCGGATCGATTTGACGTAGGCAAGCTGGCCTTCGCCGAGATGCGCCAGCATCTCCTGGCTGATCTCCGGATGAACCGAATTCTGCTCTGTGGTCTTCTCGTTGGTCATTTTCTCACTCAAGTTGTTATTCATGGCCCTCGACTCCTTTCTGGTTCGCTATGCGGTCGAGTCCTGTTTCGATGTCCGTCATTCGCACTCGTTGATCGAGATCGTCTTCACGATCCGCTCCGGCTCGGGCCGGGCGAGATCGATCGAAAGCAGCCCGTTCTTCAATTCGGCGCCCAGCACCTCCATGCCTTCCGCCAGCACGAAGGTGCGCTGGAATTGGCGCGCGGCGATGCCGCGATGGAGATAGTGGCGGCTCTTGTCGTCCTGCTGGCGGCCGCGGATGAGCAACTGGCTTTCCTCGATCGTCACATCGAGCTGATCGCGGGTGAAGCCGGCAACCGCCAGCGTGATGCGCAGCCGCTCGGGGCTTTGCGCGTCGCGCGCGACCCGCTCGATGTTGTAGGGCGGATAGCCGTCGGCTCCCTTGGCGACGCGGTCGAGCACGCGCTCGATCTCGTCAAAGCCCAGAAGGAACGGGCTGGATAGTGACGGAACTCTTGACATGCACTCAAAGCCCTCGCTTGAAGCGACTTTGACTGGGGCCCTTGCGGCGCCCCCAGCCGGGCGGCACCTGCCGTCCGGTCTCGCGTAATATGGGCAGAGCCGGTTAAAGGTTCAAGAATAGGTCCGAGAACGGCCGACAAAGGGCGAATTAGGTCGAAACAGGGGGAATTTGTGCACAACAAGCCGTCAATGCCGAAACTGAACGTGGGCGCCATCAAAGCCACTCCGGTGGAGGTTCCGCTGGCGCACGCGCTCGGCACCAGCCGGCAGCTTCTCGACAAGGTGCCGCTGCTGCTGATCGACCTCGAAACCGAGCAGGGCGTTACCGGCCGCTCCTGGCTGTTCTGTTATCTGCGCGCGGCGATGCCGGGGATCATTGCGATCCTTGGCGAGGTGGAAACCGCAACCAAGGGCGAGCGGGTCGCGCCGGAGGCGCTATGGGCAAGGCTTGCCCGCCGCTTCACGTTGATCGGCGTGCAGGGCATTGTGCGCATGGCGCTCGCCGGCTTCGATGTTGCCGCCTGGGACGCGCTGGCGATTGCCGCGGGCAAGCCGCTGACGCGTTTTCTCGGCGCCGAGCCAAGGCCAATCCCGGCCTATAACAGTTGCGGCCTCGGCCTCAAGGACGACCTCGGCGTGCTCGCGGCCGAAGCCGATGAGTTGATGCAACGTGGCTTCACCGCGGTGAAACTGCGGCTCGGCTATGCGACGGCGGCCGACGACATCGCCGCGGTGCGCGCGGTGCGCAAACGCATCGGCCACAAGGCGTTGCTGATGGTCGATTACAATCAGGCGCTGTCGTTGGACGACGCACTCGAACGCGGCCGCGCGCTCGATGGGGAAAATATTTATTGGCTGGAAGAGCCGATCCGCCACGACGATTACGCCGGCACGGCGCGGCTCGTGCGCGAGGTGAAAACGCCGATCCAGATCGGCGAGAATTTTTCGCTGCCCGAAGGCATGGTGACCGCGCTTGAACAAGCCAAGCCGCAATACGTGATGCCGGATCTCGAGCGCATCGGCGGCGTCACCGGCTGGCTACAAGCCGCCAAACTCGCGGCCGTTAACCGTGTGCCGATGTCCTCGCATCTGTTCTCCGAGGTGAGCGCGCATCTGTTAACGGCGACGCCGACCTGCCATTTCCTCGAATACATGGATTGGGCCGACGCGGTGCTGCGCGAGCCGCTCGTCATCGCCGACGGGCACGCGCTGGTGCCGGAGCGTCCCGGAAACGGCATGGTATGGAACGAAGACGCGGTTAATCGCTATCGCATCTGAAAAAATAATTTCGCAAACGCGCGCGCGTCGATAGTTAAAATAACCATGCGTGTTTTCCTTGTTTCCGCATAAATGTCTTAACAAACGACGCAAGCGCCACTTCTGCCGATATGGTCGCCGCCGACAGGGAGAAACTTGTCCGGCGTCATCGGGAGAGTGGCTTTGCTCCAGCGCAGTATCGAAGTTGATCCGTTCGATGTGACGATCGAGGAAAAAGTTTTCCGCAGCCTCAAGCGCCTCTGCATCATTTTCTCAGCGGGCGCGGTGACGCTGTGCTTGCTCGACGTCATCAACATCCGCTCGGTCGATGCCGCTGTGGAATTCATCCACAACTCGAGCGCGCGTATCGTCGAATTGCCCAATCGCGTCGCCGATCTTCCCGATCGCATCCGTTCCGAAATCCGCAACATCTCGATCATGCCGTCGCCGGCGGCGCTGCCGCCCTCGCTGTCGGCGCAGGCGACCGCGGCGGTCCCGCGTGACAGGCCGATCGTTCTTGCGAGCGCCGCGTCCGGTCACGACGCGCTGCCGGCCGTCGAGAAAATCGCCATCTCTCCGAGGGCCGAGCTCGCCGCCAACCAGGCGATTGCCACGCTCGCCGATGTGCGCAAGCAGGACGCCGTCGAATGGGCGATGGCGCCGCATCCGATGCCGATTGCAGTGCCGGCGCCTGCCGCGGCAAAGCCTGACGTCATGGCCAACCTCGATCCACACCCCGTCCCGGCGGCAAAGCCGGACGGCGACCTTTGGGTGAAGCCCAGGCCCGAACCGCAATCCGCCGCAGGCGAAAAATCCGAAGGTCCGGCCGCGGTTGCGACTAAGCCCGTTGCGCATCCGGACCCAGTCGCGAAGCCCGAGCCAGCGCCCGCCATGACGGCGAAAGCCGATATCAAGGCCGATACTAAGCCAGATATGCCGTCTCCCGCGATGGCCAAGCCCGACCTGCCGTCGTCGCTGGCACAGGCGCCGGTGCAGCCGGCGCCGCAGCCGGTGCAAGTCGCAGCGACTGACTCGGCGCCGTCGTCCGATGCCGCGATTGCGCCGACGCCCGTGTCGCTGCCGATGTCGGCCGCGATTCCAATCGAGATGGTGCCGATGCCGCGCCCCGCGCCCGGGCCGCCGCCGCCATCGCCGGCCGAACGCCTGCACCTCGAGGGCAAGGATTTCGCCAAGGCCGAGCGCTGCCTCGCCAATGCCGTCTATTTCGAATCGCGCAGCGAGCCGGTGCGCGGGCAGATGGCGGTGGCGCAGGTGGTGATGAACCGCGTGTTCTCGGGCTTTTATCCGCCCGATGTGTGCGGCGTGGTCTACCAGAACGCCGACCATTATCTCGGCTGCCAGTTCACCTTCGCCTGCGACGGCAAGCGCAAGCTGATCAACGAGCGCGGCGCCTGGGCGCGCGCCAACCGCATCGCCAAGCAGACGCTGGAAGGCCTGATCTACGTGCCAGAGGTCGGCAAGTCGACGCACTATCACGCGCTCTATGTGCATCCGAACTGGGTGCGCGAGATGCACCGGCTGGTGCGCTACGGCGAGCACGCCTTCTATCGCCCGATCGCCTGGGGCAACGGCGCCGACGAACCGGTATGGGGCTCGGCGGCGCTGGCGCAGAACAAGAAGAAGTAATCCTCGTCATTCCGGGACGGCGCGCAAGCGCCGGACCCGGAATCCATACTCCGCAACGCCGCGGGTTATGGATTCCGGGTTCGCGGTCTTGCGACCGCGCCCCGGAATGACGAGGTTATAATTTCAGCTTGAACAGCTTCACCGCATTGTCGCGGCCGATTTTCTTGCGGTCGGCCTCGCCGATCGCGGCCTTGTCGAACCAAAGCGCTGCTTCATCGATCGCCTCGAACGGCCAGTCGACGGAATACATCACGCGATCCACGCCCATCTCGGCGACGACGTTATTGAGCGACGGCGTGTGGAAGTTGCCCGAGGTGGTTATGTGGAAGTGCTTACGGAAATACTCGCCGACGCTTTTCTTCGCCGCGTAATGGTGCAGCTCATGCATCCAGCCGTTGCGGCCATCGATGCGCCAGAGCTGCACCGGAATGCCCTCGCCGAGATGGCCGAGAACGATCTTGAGTTTCGGAAATTCGTCGAACAGGCCCGAGCCGATCAGCCGCAGCGCGTGCACGGCCGTTTCCGCGGCGAAGGCCCAGTTCGGGCCGAGCAGCCAGGAATGGCCCTCGTAGAATTTCGTCCAACTCGGCAGCGGATTGCGCGGGTGCAGATAGAACGGCACGTCGAGTTCTTCCACCGCGCGCCAGAACGACCGGTATTGCGGCGCGTCGTAATAGACGACGGTCTCGGCTTCGCCCACCTGCGAGAAGCCGTTGACCAGCGCACCGACGAAGTCGAACTCCTTGACGCAGCGGTTGAGCTCGAGGATCGCGGCGTCCGGGTCCTGCATCGGCAGCGCAGCAAAGGCGGCAAAGCGCCCGGGCCGCTGCCGCACGTTATCGGCGAGCACGTCATTCGCTTCGCCGGCGACGGCGATCGCGCGCTTGACGTCGGGGATCGCCTGCACCGCCGGCGCGTTGAGCGACAGGATCATCATCTCGATCCCGTGTCTGTCCATTTCCTTCAGGCGCATGTCATGGATGTCGATGAGACGAGGCCCGAGTTTTTCCCACACGTTGGCGCCGAACACCTTCGAGTTGTTGAGCGTGGCTTGAATGGCGAAGTGTTCCTCGAGCGCGATCTTGCCTTGCATGGCGTCCTCTCTGGCTTTGCCGGCATCATGCAACGGCGACATAGAAAAGCAAAAGCCGCCCCGGCGGGCGGCTCATTTTGCGAAGGCTCGCCGCCTTCGCTCCTTTAGCGCAGGCGGGTGGTGGAGCCAGGCGGGATCGAACCGCCGACCTCTTGCATGCCATGCAAGCGCTCTCCCAGCTGAGCTATGGCCCCAATTCGCTGGAACGAGATCGTCGCCGCTCACTATAGAGGGCGGACGGCCTCAGGTCTCTTCTTCCTTCTCGACGGTTTCGCCGATGATGTCGGAGACGTCGGGATCGCCTTCGTCCTGTTCCTCGATGAAGGCGGCATCGTCGAGCGTCTCGTCGGCCTCGACTTCTTCTTCGCCCGCGGCCTTGGCGCCGGCAACCGCCGGCTTCTTGCCCTGCTGCTCGGCCTCGGCCTCATCGAGCGAAACGAATTCGGCGTCCGCCGTCTCCGGTGCGACGACTTCCGGCTCGGCGACCGGCACGGGCCGTATCACGGGGGCGGTGACCGGCGTCGGCTCCGGCCGCGACCGCACCGGCGCGACGATGATGGGGACGACTTTGCCGGTGTAGGGAGAAATCACCGGGTTCTTGTTGAGGTCATAGAACTTGCGGCCGGTCTCCGGACAGACGCGCTTGGTGCCGAGGTCGGGTTTTGCCACTATCGGGATTCCTCAAAAGGTTCGCGAAATTGGTGCTTCACTTGGCTAGTTGCGGCGCACCTGTCAATAGCGCCAAGGGGCCTAAACGGCGGCTTAAGGCCAAGATGACGGCGCGCGCGGCCGCGTGGTAGGACGGCCCCGGTTTCCAGGGATACCGCTTTGTGAACAGCGCAGAATTGACGCCTCTCACCGCCCGCCGGGGCGGCCCGTTGCAAGGCCGCGTCCGCGTGCCGGGGGACAAATCGATCTCGCACCGTGCCTTGATTTTGGGCGCGCTCACCGTGGGCGAGAGCACCATCGCCGGGATTCTGGAAGGCGAGGACGTGCTGCACACGGCGGCGGCGATGCGCGCGCTCGGCGCCCGCATCGAGCGCGGCGCCGACGGCATCTGGCGCATTCACGGGTTAGGAGTCGGCGGCTTCGCGCAACCGCCGAGGCCGCTCGACTTCGGTAATTCCGGCACCGGCTGCCGGCTCGCCATCGGCGCGGTGGCGGGTTCGCCGGTGACCGCGACATTCGACGGCGATGCGAGTTTGCGCAAACGGCCGATGCGGCGCGTGCTCGACCCGCTGGAGAAGATGGGTGCGCGGGTGATCGAGGCGGCGGACGGCGGACGCTTGCCGCTGACACTCAAAGGCGCGCGCGATCCGCTGCCGATCGTTTACGAGTCGCCGGTGCCGTCGGCGCAACTCAAGTCGGCGGTGCTGCTCGCAGGCCTTGCCGCGCCTGGCGAGACCATGGTGATCGAGGCGGAAGCAACGCGCGATCACACCGAACGGATGCTGAAACATTTCGGCGCCAAGGTGACGAGCAAGCCGCACGGCGAGCACGGCCGCCGCATCACGCTGACCGGCCAGCCGGAGCTCGAGCCGGCGAATGTCGTCGTGCCAGCCGATCCGTCCTCGGCGGCATTCCCGCTGGTCGCGGCGTTGATCGTGCCCGGCTCCGATCTGATCCTCGAAGCGGTGATGACCAATCCGCTGCGCACCGGACTCTATACGACGCTCAGGGAAATGGGCGCCAAGATCGAGGTGGTGGCGACGCGCGACGACGGCGGCGAGGAGGTCGCTGACTTGCGCGTCACCGCGTCGGCGCTCAAGGGCGTCGAGGTGCCGCCCGAACGCGCGCCGTCGATGATCGACGAATACCCGGTGTTGGCGGTGGCCGCCTCGTTTGCCGAAGGCGCGACGCGCATGCGCGGTCTCAAGGAGTTGCGCGTCAAGGAAAGCGACCGGCTGGAAGCCGCCGCCGCCATGCTGCGCGTCAACGGCGTCGTGGTCGAGATCGAAGGCGACAACATGATCGTCACCGGCAAGCCATCGGTCGCTGGCGGCGGCGAGGTGGCGACGCACATGGATCACCGCATCGCCATGGCGGCGCTGGTGATTGGCCTCGCGTCCGAGAACCCGGTGCGCATCGACGACTCGGCTTTCATCGCCACCAGCTTTCCCGGCTTCGTCGAGTTGATGCGAAGCATCGGCGCGGATTTGTCGTGAGAAAGATCGACGCCATTTTTTTCTTATCCCTCCTCCGCTTGCGGGGGAGGGTGGTCGCCGAAGGCGACCGGGTGGGGGTACCTTTAGGCCGACCCCACCCCGGCTCGCTTCGCTCGCCGACTCCCTCCCTTCAGGCGAGGGATAAGGAAGTGCCATGATCATCGCCATCGACGGGCCGGCGGCGTCGGGCAAAGGCACGCTCGGCAACAAGATCGCCGCGCATTACGGGCTGCCGCATCTCGACACCGGGCTGCTCTATCGCGCGGTAGCCAAGGGCGTGCTCGACGCGGGCGGTAAACTGGACGATGCCGCGGCCGCGGTTGCCGCGGCGAGGTCGCTCGATCTCGCGCGTCTCGATGAGACGGCGCTGAAAACGCCGGCGGTGGGGGATGCGGCGTCCGTCGTCTCAGCCTTTCCCAAGGTGCGCGCAGTGCTGGTCGGCATCCAGCGCAGTTTCGCGGCTAAGCCCCTCGGCGCGGTGCTCGATGGCCGCGACATCGGCACCGTCATTTGTCCGGATGCCGATGTGAAGATCTTTATCACCGCGACGCCGGAGGTGCGGGCGAAACGGCGCGCGGCGGAATTCAAGGTGATGGGCCAGCAAATCGACGAAAAAGCCGTGCTGGCCGACATCAAAAAACGCGATGAACGCGATACAAAACGCCGCATTTCGCCGCTGAAACAGGCCGCCGACGCCCACTTGCTCGATACCACCAATATGGATATATCCACGGCAATTCGGGCCGCCATCGACATCGTCGAGGCCACCCGAGCGGGCCGAGGGCGCGGCTGACCGCCCCTCGATGTTGGAGGACAAAGTCCCGCTCGAGTCTCGGTGCAGGCAGCCTGACCGAACCATCGTTCTGAACGCACGGTATTAGCGCCGGCGCATCCGGGATTCCGGAAGCGCCGCTGACAGGTCTTGCGGGACCTGCCGGCCCGCGCGGTGCAGAACGCCATTCACACCCCGGCGCGCCGCATACAGGAGACTCCATGGCCACCGCTCAAGCACCCTCGCGTGAAGACTTTGCCTCGATGCTCGAAGAATCCTTTGCCCATGGCGGCACGCCGTTGGAAGGCACCGTCGTCAAAGGCAAGGTCGTCGGCATCGAAAAGGATATGGCCGTCATCGACGTCGGCGCCAAAACGGAAGGGCGCGTCGCACTGCGCGAATTCGCCGCCCCCGGCCGCCAGGCCGACATCAAGATCGGCGACACCGTCGAGGTCTACCTTGAGCGCGTCGAGAACGCGCTCGGCGAAGCGGTGCTGTCGCGCGACAAGGCGCGGCGCGAGGAAAGCTGGGGCAAGCTGGAGAAGGCCTTCAACAATCAGGAGAAGGTGTCCGGCGTCATCTTCAATCAGGTCAAGGGCGGCTTTACCGTCGATCTCGACGGCGCCGTGGCCTTCCTGCCGCGCTCACAGGTCGACATCCGCCCGATCCGCGACGTGACGCCGCTGATGAACGTGCCGCAGCAGTTCCAGATTTTGAAAATGGATCGCCGCCGCGGCAACATCGTCGTCTCCCGCCGCACCGTGCTGGAAGAGACGCGCGCCGAGCAGCGCCAGGAGCTGGTGCAGAACCTCGAAGAGGGCCAGGTCATCGACGGCGTGGTCAAGAACATCACCGACTACGGCGCCTTCGTCGATCTCGGCGGCATCGATGGCCTGCTGCACGTCACCGACATCGCCTGGCGCCGCGTCAATCACCCGACCGAAGTGCTCAACATCGGCCAGCAGGTGAAGGTCAAAATTATAAAGATCAACCACGAGACCCACCGCATCTCGCTCGGCATGAAGCAATTGCTCGACGATCCATGGCAGGGCATCGAGGCCAAGTTCCCGATCGGCACGCGCATCAAGGGCCGCGTCACCAACATCACCGACTACGGCGCCTTCGTCGAACTCGAGCCGGGCATCGAGGGCCTGATCCACGTTTCCGAAATGTCGTGGACCAAGAAAAACGTCCACCCCGGGAAGATCGTTTCCACCTCGCAGGAAGTCGAAGTGCAGATCCTCGAAGTCGATCCGGTCAAGCGCCGCATTTCGCTTGGCCTCAAGCAGACCATGCGCAATCCGTGGGAGGTTTTCGTCGAGAAGCACCCGCCAGGCTCCACCGTCGAAGGCGAAGTCAAGAACAAGACCGAGTTCGGCCTGTTCCTCGGCCTCGACGGCGACGTCGACGGCATGGTCCACCTCTCCGACCTCGACTGGAAGCGTCCGGGCGAGCAGGTGATCGAGGAATACAAGAAGGGCGACATGGTCAAGGCGCAGGTGCTTGATGTGGATGTCGAGAAGGAACGCATCTCGCTCGGCGTCAAGCAACTCGCGGGCGACCCGATGGCGTCGGCCGGCGATCTCAAGAAGGGATCTGTGGTCACCGGCGAGGTGGTCGAGGTCAAGGAGGCCGGCATCGAGGTCAAGATCGCCGGCACCGACATGACCGCCTTCATCAAGCGCAACGAACTCGCGCGCGAACGCGCCGACCAGAACCCGGAGCGCTTCTCCGTGGGGCAGAAGGTTGACGCCCGCGTCACGCAATTCGACCGCAAGACGCACAAGCTCGCCGTCTCGATCAAGGCGCTGGAAGTGGCCGAGGAAAAGGAAGCCATCGCCCAATACGGCACCGCCAACTCCGGCGCCTCGCTCGGCGATATTCTCGGCGCCGCGCTCAAGCAGCGCGACGACAAGCCGGAAACCGAGGAAACCGAGACGGAAAAGGCCGGCGAGTAAGCCTTCGGCCTGAAACGATCCCCGGACTCCGGTCCGGGGGTTATTCTTTCTGACGCGACCGTGCCAAAAAGCGGCCGGATATAGGTGCCTTGGTCATTCCGGGACGGCGCGCAGCTCCGGACCCGGAATCCAGATACACTTCCACGGCCGCGTCTGGATTCCGGGTTCGCTCGCTTCCGCTCGCGCCCCGGAATGACAACCAGAAAAGGAGCCCTTTCCCATGTCGCTCGACGCTGATGCAATCGTCGATCGCCGCCGCATGCGGCGCAAGCTCACCTTCTGGCGCGTTGCCGCCGCCGTCGTCGCGATCCTCGCGGTGGCCGGCGCGGCCGCCGTGCTGGCGCCGAGCCGCTGGATCGGCGACGGCGACTATATCGCCCGCATCAGGATCACCGGCCTGATCCGCGGCAACCAGGATCGCGTCGAGGCGCTCGAGCGGCTCGCCAAGTCCAACGCCAAGGCCGTGATCGTCCACGTGGACTTGCCGGGCGGCACCACCGCCGGCTCCGAGCAATTGTTCGATTTGCTGCGCGCGCTGCAGGCGAAGAAGCCGATGGTCGTCGTCGTGGACGGGCTCGCCGCCTCCGGCGCCTATATCGCGGCTATCTCCGTCGACCACATTATCGCGCAGGATACCTCGCTGGTCGGCTCGATCGGCGTGCTGTTCCAATTTCCGAATTTCACGCAGGTGCTCAAAACTATCGGCATCCAGGTCGAGGAGATCAAATCCTCGCCGCTCAAGGCCGCGCCCAACGGCTTCGAGCCGACCAGCCCGGCGGCGCGCGCGGCGATCGAGGCGATCATCGTCGACTCCTATGCCTGGTTTAAAGGGCTGGTGAAGGACCGCCGGCAAATGACCGACGCGCAGTTGGCCAGTGTCGACGACGGCCGCGTCTTTACCGGCCGGCAGGGGGTCGGATTGAAGCTGGTGGACGAGCTTGGCAACGAAAAGACCGCGTTAGCGTGGCTTTCCAAGGAAAAACACGTCCCCGCCAACACGCCGGTGCGCGATTACTCGCTGCAACCGAGGTTCAGCGAACTGTCCTTTCTCCATGTCGCAGCCTGGACCTTCCAGGCGGTGGGCCTCTCCGCCATTGCGCAGCGCATCGAAGCCTGGGGTGCGGTGCAAGCGGTCGAGCGGCTCAACCTTGACGGTCTCTTGGCGCTTTGGCACCCTCCATCTTCCAATTGACGGAGGGCGGGCGGTGTCCATGATCAAATCTGAGCTGGTCCAACGCATCGCCGCCCAGAACCCCCACCTCTATCAGCGCGACGTCGAAAACATCGTCAACGCCATCCTCGGCGAGATCACCAACGCCATGTCGAAGGGCGACCGCGTCGAGCTCCGCGGCTTCGGTGCCTTCTCGGTGAAGCACCGGCCGGCCCGCACCGGCCGCAATCCCCGCACCGGCGCCCACGTTTCGGTCGAGCAGAAGTCGGTGCCGTTCTTCAAGACCGGCAAGGAAATGCGCGAGCGGCTGAACAAGACGCCGGTAGTGTGAGCAGATCATAAGCCAAGGCCGATTCAATGTCCGTCATGCCCGGCCTTGTGCCGGGCATCCACGTCTTGGAGACTGGCGCTAAGAGGAAGATGTGGATGGCCGGGACAAGCCCGGCCATGACAAAAAAGGGCGATGGCCATGCTCCGCAAAATCGTCACTGCGATCATCGTCGTTCCGTTGGTCGCAATCATCGTCGCCTTTGCGGTTGCCAACCGGCAGCCGGTGACGATCTCATTTGATCCATTGGCATCGACGACGCCGGCCTACGCGGCGACGCTGCCGCTGTTCGTGCTCATCTTCGTGGTGCTGATCCTCGGCGTGCTGATCGGCGGCTTTGCCGCGTGGCTACGCCAGGGCAAATGGCGCGGCGCCGCGCGGCGTCTCGATGCGGACCTGCGCGCGCTGCGTGACGAAGTCGCGGCCTTGCGTCACGGCGCCAGCGTCGCGCCGCCGCCGTCGCAGCCCGGGCAGAAGCCTGCGCCAAGCCCACCATTGGTGATTCCGCCGCCGGTGCCCTGACGCTTTGCGGCGGGGAGGAGAAGCGGGTAGAACTTTGCCATGCCTCTGGCGATCAAAATCTGCGGTCTCAAGACCGCCGAAGCCCTTGATGCGGCGCTGGAATCCGGCGCCGACTTTGTCGGTTTCGTGTTCTTCCCGCCGAGCCCGCGCAATCTCTGGCTCAAAGGCGCGCGCGTGCTTGGCGAGCGCGCGCAGGGCCGCGCCCGCAAGGTCGCGCTCACCGTCGATGCCAATGACGAGACGCTGGGCGATATCGTCGCCGCGCTGAAACCCGACATGCTGCAATTGCACGGCAGCGAAACGCCGGAGCGGGTGGTGGCGGCGCGCACGCGATTCGGCCTGCCGGTGATGAAGGCGCTGCCGCTTGCCGAGCGCGCCGATCTGTCGCCGATCCGCATGTATGCCAAGGTCGCCGACTGGCTCTTGTTCGACGCGCGCGCGCCGGTGGACGCCACACGCCCCGGCGGCCTAGGCAAGCCGTTCGACTGGACGCTGCTCAAGGGTGTAGCACCTGGCGTTCCATTCATGCTCTCCGGCGGGCTTGATGCCGGCAACGTCGCCGAGGCGATTGCAATTACGCGCGCGCCGGGCGTCGATGTGTCGTCCGGCGTCGAGCGTAGTCCCGGCGAGAAGGACGTGGGAAAAATCCGCGCCTTCATCAAAGCCGCGCGTGCCGCCGACATCCTGCAGCTCGGCGAGAAGAACGTGGTGGGCGGACGATGAGCATACGGCAAATAACGTCATTCCGGGGCGCTCGCGCAGCGAGCGAACCTGGAATCCAGAAGCAAACGCAGTCGTTGCATCTAGATTCCGGGTCCGGTCCTTCGGACCGTCCCGGAATGACCGAAAAAAAATGCACATGACCGTGCAGCGCCCTAACTCCTTCCGCACCGGGCCGGACGAACGCGGCCATTTCGGCATTTATGGCGGCCGCTTCGTCGCCGAGACGCTGATGCCGCTGATCCTTGAGCTAGAAAAGGCCTACGGTCAGGCCAAGGCCGATCCGGCGTTCCAAAAGGAGATGGACGGGCACCTCACGCATTATGTCGGACGGCCGTCGCCGCTCTATTTTGCCGAGCGGCTCACCGAGCACTGCAGGTCGCAGACGGCCTCCGGCCTCATGGGCGCGAAAATTTATTTCAAGCGCGAGGAGCTCAATCATACCGGCGCGCACAAGGTCAACAACGTGCTCGGCCAGATCATGCTGGCGAGGCGCATGGGCAAGACCCGCATCATCGCCGAGACCGGCGCCGGCATGCATGGTGTCGCGACCGCGACACTGTGCGCCAAGTTCGGGCTGCCCTGCATCGTCTACATGGGCGCGGTGGACGTCGAGCGGCAGCAGCCGAACGTGCTGCGCATGAAGATTCTCGGCGCCGAGGTGCGCGGCGTCACCTCCGGCTCGAAGACGCTGAAGGACGCGATGAACGAGGCGTTGCGCGACTGGGTGACCAACGTCGCCGATACTTTCTATTGCATCGGCACCGTCGCCGGCCCGCATCCCTATCCGGCCATGGTGCGCGACTTCCAGTGCGTCATCGGCCGCGAGACGCGCGAGCAGATGCAGGCCGCCGAAGGCCGTTTGCCGGATTCGCTCATCGCCTGCATCGGCGGCGGCTCCAACGCGATGGGGCTTTTTCATCCGTTCCTTGATGACAGCGCGGTCGAGATGTACGGCGTGGAAGCGGCCGGCCACGGGCTTCCCAGCGGCAAGCACGCGGCATCGATTGCCGGCGGGCGGCCGGGCGTGTTGCACGGCAACCGCACGTATTTGCTGATGGACGACGACGGCCAGATCGAGGAAGCGCATTCGATTTCCGCCGGCCTCGATTATCCCGGCATCGGGCCGGAGCATGCCTGGCTCAACGACATGGGCCGGGTGAAGTTCTTGTCGGCGACCGACGCCGAGGCGGTGGCGGCGTTCCAGCTTTGCAGCAAGCTCGAAGGCATCATCCCGGCGCTGGAGCCGGCGCATGCGCTCGCCCGCGTGCTCGATCTCGCGCCGCAAAAGCCGAAGGATCACCTGATGGTGGTCAATCTGTCCGGCCGTGGCGACAAGGATCTGGCCTCGGTCGAAGCCTATCTCGCGAGCAAGGCGCCATGACCACCCGTATCGAAAAACGCTTTGCCGCGCTGAAAGAGGAAGGCCGCGCCGCGCTGGTGACCTTCACCATGGCCGGTGACCCCGATTACGACACCTCGCTGGCGCTGGCCAAGGCGCTGCCGAAGGCCGGCGCCGATCTGATCGAACTGGGCATGCCGTTCACCGACCCGATGGCCGACGGGCCGGCGATCCAGGCGGCCGGCGTACGCGCGCTTGCCGGCGGACAGACCATGAAGAAGACACTCGCGATGGTGCGCGAATTCCGCGAGGGCGACGATGCGACGCCGATCGTGCTGATGGGCTACTACAACCCGATCTACATTTACGGTGTCGACAAATTTCTCGTGGACGCCAAGGCGGCCGGCGTCGACGGCTTGATCGTGGTCGACCTGCCGCCGGAAGAAGACGAGGAGCTGTGCCTGCCGGCGCTGAAAGCCGGCTTGAATTTCATCCGCCTCGCCACGCCGACGACGGACGACAAGCGGCTGCCGGCCGTGCTCAACAATACGTCCGGCTTTGTCTATTACGTGTCGATCACCGGCATCACCGGCTCTGCCATCCCCGACACCTCGAAGGTGAATGCGGCGGTCGCGCGCATCAAGCGGCACACCAAACTGCCGGTCGCGGTCGGCTTCGGCGTCAAGAACGCGGAGAGCGCGCGCGCCATCGCCGCCGGCGCCGACGGCGTGGTGGTCGGCTCGGCGCTGGTGGACGTTTTGCGGCAAAGCCTCGGCAAGGATGGCAAGGGTGGGTCCGGTGCGGTGAAAGCGGTCACCGCTCTCGTCTCGGCGCTGGCGCAAGGGGTGCGTGCGGCGCGCCGCGTCGCGGCTGAATAAGGCGGCGGTTATAATGGCGCCACATCATGCCTATATAGGCCAAGAATGAACTGGATCTCCAACGTCGTCCGCCCGAAAATCCGCAGCTTCCTGCGCCGCGAGACGCCGGAAAATCTCTGGATCAAATGTCCGGAGACCGGCCAGCTCGTCTTCTACAAGGACGTCGAGGCGAACCAGTTCGTCATCCCGTCGTCGAATTACCACATGCGCATCAGCGCCGGCGTGCGGCTGAAGACAATGTTCGATAACGGCGAATACGAAGAGATTCCCGTGCGAGAGGTGCCGGTCGATCCGCTCAAGTTCCGCGACGAGCGCCGCTACGCCGACCGGCTGAAAGACGCGCGCGCCAAGACCAACATGCAGGACGCGATCAAGCTCGGCATCGGCCGGCTCGACGGCCTGATGGTCACCATCGGCGTGCAGGATTTCGATTTCATGGGCGGCTCGCTCGGCATGGCGGCGGGCGAGGCAGTGATCGCTGGGCTGGAGATGGCGGTGAAGCGGGCGACACCGTTCATCATGTTCGCGGCCTCCGGCGGCGCGCGCATGCAGGAAGGCATCTTCTCGCTGATGCAATTGCCGCGCACCACGGTCGCGGTGCAGATGCTGCGCGAGGCGAAGAAGCCTTATATTGTCGTGCTCACCAATCCGACCACCGGTGGCGTCACCGCGTCCTACGCGATGCTCGGAGACGTGCAGATCGCCGAGCCTGGCGCGCTCATCGGTTTCGCCGGTCCGCGCGTCATCGAGCAGACCATCCGCGAGAAATTGCCGGAAGGCTTCCAGCGCGCCGAATACCTGACCGATCACGGCATGGTTGACATGGTCGTGCACCGGCACAAACTGCGCGCGACGCTTGCCGAATTGTGCCGGCTGTTGACCAAGGCGCCGGCCGCGGGCCAGCAGACACTGCCGGTTCCGGCGCACGCGTGAGCGCGCCGTCATGACGACGCCGGTTGACGCGATCGTCGCGCGGCTCACCGCGCTGCATCCCAAGCGCATCGATTTGTCGCTTGGCCGCATCGAGCGGCTGCTCGCCGCGCTCGGGCATCCGGAGAACAAATTGCCGCCGGTGATCCACGTCGCCGGCACCAACGGCAAAGGCTCCGCTATCGCCTTCCTGCGCGCGATTTTGGAAGCCTCCGGCAAGCGCGTGCACACTTATACATCACCGCATCTGGTGCGCTTCAACGAGCGCTTCCGGCTGGGGGCAGCCGGTGATGGCGTGCTAGTGAGTGATGCGGAGTTAAGTGCCACGCTGGAGGAATGTGAGCGCGTCAATGCCGGCGCGCCGATCACAGTGTTCGAGATCGCCACCGCGGCGGCGCTGTTGTTGTTTGCGCGGCATCCGGCGGATGTGGTGTTGATGGAAGTGGGTCTGGGCGGGCGGCTCGACGCCACCAATGTGATCGCGCATCCGCTCGCCACGGTGATTACACCGATTTCCGTCGATCACGTCGATTTCCTCGGCGACAGCCTCGACAAGATCGCCGCGGAAAAGGCGGGCATCCTCAAGCAAAACACGCCGGCCATCGTTGCCGCGCAGCCGCGCGACGCGCTCGCCGTGATCGAGCGCCAGGCGGCGCGGCTGAAGGCGCCGCTCAAGATCGCCGGCGAGGACTGGACCGCGACCGAGGAGCGCGGGCGTCTCGTCTACCAGGACGACACCGGCCTGCTCGATCTGCCGGCGCCGAAACTTTTCGGCCGGCATCAGTTCGAGAATGCCGGGCTCGCCATTGCCACGCTGCGCGCGATCAAGGCCTTGAAGATTGCGCCGGCCGCGTTCGAGGCCGGGCTGACCAAGGCCGACTGGCCGGCGCGGCTGCAACGGCTGACGCAAGGCGCGCTTGTCGCGCTGGCGCCGCCGGGGAGCGAAGTCTGGCTCGACGGCGGCCACAATCCGGACGGCGGCCGCGCCATTGCCGCGGCGCTCGCTGATCTGGAAGAGCGCGTGTCGCGCCCGCTGGTACTCATTGTCGGCATGCTGGCGAGCAAGGATTGCGCGGGCTTCTTGGGCAATTTCACCGGGCTGGCGCGGCGGCTGATCGCGGTGCCGGTGCCGAACGCCGACAAAGGCTTGAGCGCGGAAGCGGTCGCCGCCGCCGCGCGCGGCATCGGTCTCGCCGCCACCAGCCGCGACAATCTATCGGAAGCGTTCGAGGCGGCGCGCAAGCTCGATCTCGAGCCGCCGCCGCGCATCCTCATCACCGGCTCGCTCTATCTCGCCGGCGACGTGCTGCGCGAGAACGGCCCGCCGCTAAACTGAAAAAGCAAACGGCCGGCGCCAGGGCCGGCCGTTGGCAGCAAGCCGCGCGCAATCAGACCGCGCCGCTGATCCACTGGGCGAGCTTCTGCTTCGGCGCGGCGCCGACTTGGCGCGAGGCGATCTCGCCGTTTTTGAACAGCATCAGCGTCGGGATCGACATGATGCCGTATTTTGCCGCGGTGTTCGGGTTCTCATCGACGTTGAGCTTGAGGATCTTGACCTTGTCGCCGAGCTGCCCGGAAATTTCCTCCAGCGCAGGGGCGATCATGCGGCAGGGGCCGCACCATTCCGCCCAGAAGTCGACCACCACCGGCTCGGCCGACTTGAGAACGTCCGATTCAAAGCTTGCGTCCGACACTTTGCCGACGGCCATGGTGCACCTCATGTTTCTGATTGGGCGGCGCGAATCCGCGCCACGACTTGCGGAGTTCGAACCTATGAACGGCACCCCGCAGCGTCAAGGCGGCGTCACGCGTAGGTGACTTGCGCCAGCGCCGCGTCCAGCTCGGCAGCGGAAAGCTCCACCAATTCAGGGGCTTCCGTCCAGATCAAGGCGGCGCGGACGGCGCGGCCGGGGTAGATTTTTTGCAGCACCGCGCGGTAGCCGGCGAGCTGCGCCACGTAGGCCGGAGGGCCGATTCGCGACGCCGCGCGCCCAGTCTTGTAGTCGGCGATGAGAATTTGTTCGCCGGCAACCACCAGACGATCGACCTGGCCGGACACGCGCACGGTTTCCTTGCCGATGGTCACCCGCCCGATGACGGGGACCTCGGCGCGGCTGCCGGGGCCGAAAAGCTCTGAGAAGTGCGGATGCTCGAGCACGAGCATGACTTGCTCGGCGATCTTCGAGCGCTCGTCATCGCTCAAGCCGGCGCCGTTGCGGGCGAGGAATTTTTCCGCCACCGCGCCGCGGCGCCCTGCGGGAATATCTGGCAGCGATTGCAGCAGCTGGTGCGTGAGCGTGCCGCGCAGCAGCGCCCTGGCACGATTGCCTTGCGCTGGCTGTCCGGACGCCTCGTCGTCGATTGCCAGGGAAGGCCTGATGACGCGCTCGCGCGCGGGATCGGGCTTGGCATCGCGCGTGAGCCAATCGGGCAGGGCCGTAGTAACGGACGCCGTCGCGCTCGCCGTGACGGTTTCTGTCGCGCCGGTGTCGGGGGACTTGCGATAGCGCAGCACTTTGTCGCCGCCGTCGTCGGCCTCTTCCCAGAGGCTGCCGGCCTCAAGCGCGTCCCGCACCAGTCGATACCAGCAGCCGTCGGAAATCTTCTTGTCACCCTGTGTGCCGCAGACGATCAGCCGCTCGGCCGCGCGCGTCATCGCCACGTAAAGCAACCGGCGATATTCGTCGCGCGCGTCGCTGAGCGCCGCCTCGCGTGCCGCTGCCATCGGCCCGACATCGTTGCCCTTGGCGCTCGCCCAGACCAGCCGGCCGGCGGCGCTCGGCACCGGCTTCTGCGGCGGCAGTTGCAGCAATCGCGGCGGATGCCAGCCCTGCGGCGGCGTCGTTGAGTCGGCGAGGATGACGACCGGCGCTTCCAGTCCCTTGGCGCCGTGCACGGTCATTACTCGCACCTCGTCGCGATCCATCTCCATGTCGCGCTTGATCTCGGCCTTCGCCGCGCGCAGCCAGGCGATAAAGCCTTGCAGCGACGCCGTCTCCGCCTGTTCGTAGTCGAGCGCCAGATTGAGGAATTCGTCGAGCGCGTCGTTGGCCTCATGCCCAAGCCGAGCAAGGATTTTGCGCCGGCCTTGCCAGGCGCCGAGGAGCCAGGCGTAGAAGGCGAAGGGCGACAGTTCACGTGCGCGCTCGCGGATCGCGTCAAAGTCATTCGCCAGCTCTGGCTGTTGCGCGCGCAGCGCAGCATAAAGACTGCCTTTGCGGTCCCAGGCGAGCTTGAACAATGCGTCGTCGTCGAGGCCGAACAGCGGGCTTTTGAGCGCCGTCGCCAGCGCCAGATCGTCCTGCGGCAGCAGCACGCTGTCGGCCAGCGCCATCAGGTCCATCACCGCGATGTGCTCGGTGAGCACCAGCCGGTCGGCGCCGGCGACCGGGATGTTCTCCTTCTTCAGCGCGCGGATGATCGCCTCGAATTGGGCGCCGCGCCGCCGCACCAGGATCAGCACGTCCTTCGGCCGGCGGCCCTGCCGTTGCAGCGCTGCGACCGTGCCGGCGATGCGGCGCGCGAGCTTCACCGTGCCGCTGGTCGCGGTCTGGATATCGAACGGCGCGGCCCAGCCCGGCTTTTTTTCCAGCTCGTCGGATTTGGTGAGCTCCCAGATTTCCACCAGCCCGGGCGCCGCATCCGGCAAGGCCTCGTGGATCGGCGGCGCGATGTCGGTGCTCAGCCCAGCAAAGGCTTCGACGCGCGCGAAAACCGTGTCCACGCCGCCCAGCACGTTCTCTCCGGAACGGAACGAGTGCTTGAACTCGGTGGCGATAAAATCGAGGTTGGCGCGCCGGTGCGCCTGTTCGAAGTGCAGCCGCATCGACGCGAATTCGCGCGGCGCCGCGCCTTGAAAGGAAAAGATCGACTGCTTCTCGTCGCCGACGGCGAAGATCGTGCGCGGCCGCTCATGTGCGCCGGCGCCGGCGAAGAATTCGGCGACCAGCGATTTCACGATCTCCCATTGCTTGGGGCTGGTATCCTGCGCCTCGTCGATCAGCACGTGATGGATGCCGCGGTCGAGCTTGTAATGCACCCAGGCGGCGCGGTCGTCCTTCAAGAGGTCATAGGTCTTGTCGATGAGGTCGTCGTAGTCGAGCAGGCCGCGCCGGTTCTTTTCGGCGCCGAAGCGCGCGATCACCGCGTGCGCCACCGTGAACAAGGCGACGCTGCGGTCGCGCGCTTCGATGGCGCGTTTGCGCAAGACCAGCGTCCAGACGCGGTCGCGCTCTTCGTCGAGGCGCTGGCAAAGGTCCGGTTCGGCCTTTTCGATTGCCTTGGTGGCAATACGCTCTTTCATCTTTTCGCGCGTCTTGGTGCAGAAAATGTCGAGATAGGTTTCCAGTAATTCACCGCCCTGAAGTTTTGCCAGCGCGGCAAAGCGCGCGCCTTGCTCCTTGTCGGTCTTGGAGCCTTGCGCCAGCGCCGCACCGACGGCGCTCCATTCTTTTTTGCCGATGAGGCTATCCTTGAAAATCACCACTTCCACCTCCACCGCCGTATCGTCCGGCCTGACGCCGAGCGCCTGAGACAACTGCGCCATCGCTTGCGGCAAGCCTCCAGCCGCATCGACCCAAAGCGTGAGCGCCTCGCGCTTGCGGATCGCCTCGCGCACCATGTCCTGAAAGGTGACGTCGGCTGCGGCGAGCACGGCCTGGGCCAGCGCGCGGCCGAGCGCGCTGTCCGGCGTCTCCGCGGCTTCGTGCAGCACGTCGAGCGTGAGCTGGCCGAGCCTCTGCGTCTCGGTGATGTCGTCGAGCACCTCGAAGCGCGCCGGCACGTTAGCTTCGAACGGGAAGAGATGCAGCAACTGCGTGCAGAAGGCGTGGATGGTCTGCACCTTCAGCCCGCCCGGCGTCTCCAGCGCCAGCGCGAACAATTGGCGCGCCCGCGGCCGCCGCGCGGCGTCGATTTGTTTCACGCCGATCTTGCCCATGGCGTCGTCGAGCGCGGCGTCGTCGAGCGCGGTCCAGGCGCGCAAGTCGGCAAACACCCGGTTCGCCATGTTGGCGGCGGCCGCCTTGGTGAAGGTGATGCACAAAATTCGCGCCGGCTCGACGCCCGACAGCAGCAGCCGGATCACGCGCTGGGCGAGCACATGCGTCTTGCCGGAACCGGCATTGGCGGAGACCCAGGCCGAGTAATCGGGGTTCGAGGCGGTGGTCTGCCGCTCGGTAACGACAGCTGGGATGGGGCGTGGCGCGCTCATTCGCCGCCTCCGTCTTCGCTTGCGCTACCGGTGAGCGACCATTCCTTCACCCGCGCCAGATGGTCATAGGTGCCGTAGTGGTTCTTCCACATCGGATGCAGCAGCGAGTAATAGGGCTCTTTCGGGTCGGCGAACCTCGCCAGCACCTTGGTCAGTTCGGCGAGCGCATGATCGGCTTGCGTGTCGGGCGTGCCGTCCTTGAAGTCGATTGGCATCTCCTCGCCGGGATCGGCGCCGCCGCGTAGCCGCACGTAAAGCAGTTCCTCCACCGAGCCGCCGGCGGCGATGCCCTTGAAGCCGCCCTGGCGCAGGATGGCGGCCTCCAGCGTGAGCTGCGGCGACAGGCCGGTGCGCACCTGCGGCTCGGTCGGCGGAGCGCCGGTCTTGTAGTCGAGGATGGCGTAGCGGCCGTCCGAGCGGCACTCGATGCGGTCGGCGCGCACCGACAGCGTGAAGCTGTCGTTGCTGAATGGAATCGGGATGCTGCCGCCGATCTCGACGCTGAACGACCTAAGTCCGGCGCGGCGCTCGGCGTCAAAGCGTGCGAACCACTGGGCGATACGCTGGAAGCGCGGCCACCAGAACGCGCGCGCTTCGGGAAAGTCGGACAAGGGCTTGAAGTGCTTCTCGCCGATCTCGATGAGCGCGCGCACCGGATCGTCAGGCAACTGCGCCGGAAACGTCTTGTCGAACTCGGCAAGCGCGTTGTGGATCACGGTGCCGCGGTCGGCGGCGCCGGGCGCCGTGTCGATCTCGTCGAGCGGCGTCAGCTTGAGCACGTGCTTGGCGTAGATCGTGTAGGGATCGCGCAGCAGGTCCTCGATCTCGGTGACGCTGAGGCGTCGCGGTCGCGCGGCGAATTCAGGCGTCGGCGCCGGACGCGTTGCCGGCTGCGGCGCCGCGGCTTCATCGAGTTGACGCGCGAGCGCCGTGTAGCGCGCGCCTCTTTTGAGCGCGGCGTCCCAGCGCTCTTTGCCGGCGACCGCGGCGAGCCGCTGCACAAAGCGCGAGGCAACCGTCGGCGCGCCGGCGAGCTTGGCGGCGCGACTCAGGATTACCTCGCGCGCGCCGAGCGCCTGCGCAAAATCGTGCGCCGAAAGACCGATGCGCCGCTCCGGCAGATCGAGGCCGAGGTCGTGGCGCATCGGCCGGCTGAGCCACGGATCGCCGTGCGTCTCCGGCGGCCAGATGCCCTCGACCAGACCGCCGAGCACCAGCCGGTCGACCGTCTGCAGGCGCGCTTCGAGCAGGCCGAAAATGTGCACCCGTGCCTCGGTCTGCGGCCGATAGGCCGTGCGGTCGGCAATGGCCTTGTGGAACAGCTCGGCGTAGTCGGCGGCGGTCACATCGAGCGCGCGGACCTCTTCGATCTTGGCGAAGGCAGTGGCGAGCGGCGGCGTCATGCCGCCCAGCGCCACGACGACTTCGGCATGGCGCGCGGCGATTGCTCCGATCGGCTGCGCCCCGCGCGGCATGGTTTCCAGCGGCGCCAGCGTCTTTTTGAGCTGCGCGATAAGCGCGGCCGCGGCGTCAAGCTCGGCTTCGGTCAACGCTAGGCGCGGATCGGAATGGTGCAACGACGACTCCTGCCCGGCGCGGCGCTTGGCGATTTCACCGCGCAATGTCGTCAGCGCATGGGCAAGCCCCGCGGTGCCGTGCTGCGGCCGCGGACCGCGTAAGGTCGCGCGTTCCAGCGCCTGGACGCCCGCCGCATCGAACCGGCTTGAGAAATGCTTGAGCAGCGCCAGCAGCGGTACCGGCGCGACGCCGCCGGCGGCGACCTCGAGCGCGAGCCGCGCGAAGACGCCATCCGGCATATCTGCCAGCGAGCGCCCACGCGAATCGTCCACCGGCACCTTCCAGCGCTCCATCAGCGCTGAGACGCGGCGGCCAAGGCCTACGCCCGGCGTCGCCAGAGCGGCGGTTTTGCCAGGGGCTTCGACGGCCTCGCGCAAAGCGACCGCGATGGCGAGCGCTTCTTCCTCGGCATTGGCGGCCTCGATCACGTCAACGGAGTCGATCGCCGCGTCGGCCTGCGCCGAAAACGCCGCGTCGGCCAAGCGATCCTTCCACAACTCGCTTGACGCGGCGGGCCGCAACGCTTCGGAGACGATGCGCTCGCGGCCGTGCGGCTTGGCTTGCGCCAACGGTTTGACATCGGTACGCACGATGCCGATCCGGTTGATGAGCGCGGCGAGCGCAAATTGCGGATGCCCGTGCGCGGCGTCGCTGCCGTCGGCGAGCGTTGCCCACGTGGTTTCGTCGAGATCGGTGTCGAGGCCGGGCAGCACCACGGCACCGTGCGGCAATCTGGCGATGGTTTCGAGCAGCGTCGCAGTTGCTGGAATTGAGCCGGTGGAGCCGGCGGCAATGACGGGGCCTGAATGTTGTTTCAGGCGCGCCGTTTTCGCCTTGATCAATCGGTCGCGGCGCTCGGCCGGCTCGATGTGACCTAGTTCTTCGAGAATCGGCGGCCAGTTCTTGCGGATGAATTTGAGGAAGCCGAGCGTCAGCTCCCAATATTTGTCGTACTCGCTCGGAAATGTCTTATCGAGTTCATCCCATTCGACCTGCCGCGTCGTCATGTCGTCCATCAGCCGCGCCAGATCCTGCGCCAGCGCGAAAGCGGTTGATGGATTGTTGGCGACCAGCGGCGTCTCGCCGCGCTGACGCGGCGTAATCGTCTGCGCCCATTTGAGGATCAGCGCCGCCAGCGGCATTGTGCGCTCGAGGCCGGAAAGCGCCGGCGGCAGGTCGAGCGCGGCCTCGGCAAGATCGCCGGTTGCCGCTTCGGCGAAGGCGATTTCGTCTTCGTCGATGTCGCCCAGTGGCACGATGCGCGGCAGGATGGCGGCGCCGGTCTTGACGCGGGCAAGAAAGACCTCGCGCACCTCGCGGCAGGCGCGCAGCGTCGGCAGATAGAGCGTGGCGCCGGCGAGCAACAGCGGGTCGGGCAGAAACGGAAAGCCCGGCACTTCCTTGACGATGAGCGCGTCGATCAGCGCCGGCAGAAACGGCGCCGAGGCGGGGATGGTGAAGACGTTGGGTTTGGCCGGCATCGCGTGAATCATACACGCTTTGCGGCAGCGTTGCGGCTAGCCCGTGCTGGCCCGGATCGCAGCCTCGGCGCCGGCGATGGCATCCACCGAGCCGACATGCATCCACAGGCCTTCCAGCCTCAGGCCGTAGAGGCGTCCGGCTTCGGCGGCGCGGGCGAACGGGTCGGTCAACGGAAATTCGCCCTTGGGCGCGCCGGCAAACAATGCCGGCGAAAGAATCGCCGCGCCGGCAAAAACGAAGGGCACGACCTCGCGCTCGGCGCGCGCGCGCAAGCGTCCGTCCGGCGCCATGGCGAAATCGCCGCGTCCCGCATAGCCGATCGAGCCGGTGGTCGGCGCCAGCAACAAGAGCGCGTCCATCTTGTCCGCGTCGAAGCCGTCGGCGAGGCGCGCGAGATTGGGCTTCACGCCGTCGATCCACATCGTATCGGAGTTGAGGTGGAAGAACGGCGCCTCGCCCAGCTCAGGCAGCGCCTTGACCACGCCGCCGCCGGTGCCGAGGAGGAGCCCGCGTTCGTCGGAAATCGTCACCTGCGGCATTTTGCGCGCGGCGACGTGCTTGATGATCTGGTCAGCGAGGTAATGCACGTTGACCACCGCGCGCTCGACATTCGCTGCGGCCAAACGATCCAGTACGTAGTCGATGAGCGCCTTGCCGCCGACCTCGACCAGGGGCTTGGGCCGGCGGTCGGTGAGCGGACGCATGCGCGTGCCGAGGCCAGCGGAGAGCACCATGGCGCTACGGGGCGTGGTCGGCATAGTGTTCACGATTTTAGCGCCGGCACGTTGATGGCGTACCAGGCGGCAAGCGGCACCAGCGCCGGATGCGCCAGCGAACGCTGCAAATAGCTCCATACCCGCGGCATATGACGTAAATATTGCGGCTTGCCGTCGCGCGCCTCGAGCCGGGCGAAAATGCCCAAGATCTTGGAGCAGCGCTGGGCAGCTAGAGTGGCGTAAAGCCTGGCGAAATGCGGGGCGTCGAAGCCGGGATCGGCGGCGCGGCGGGCGCGGGTGTAGCGCGACAAGAGCGCAATCTCCATCATCTCCGGCACGTCGACGCGCGCGTCGAGCAGCAGCGAGGCAAGATCGTAGGCGGCCGGGCCCATCATGGCGTCCTGGAAATCGAGCAGGCCGACGCGGGCGATGCCTTCGCGCTGCGGCAGCCACAACAGATTGGGCGAATGATAGTCGCGCAGCACCCAGGTGGGCGCGGCCTCGACCGCCGGAAGCAGCGCGTCGCGCCACAGCGCGAAATAGGCCTCGCGCATCGACAACGACGGCTTGGCGCCGAGCTTGGGCAGGAACCAGTCGAGCAGCAATTCGGCCTCGATAAGCAGCGCTGCCATGTCGTAACGCGGCAGCCGGTAATCGACGTCCGGCTCGACCGGCAATACGTCGGGCAGCCGCATGCCGTGCAGCGCCACCAGCGCGTCCACCGCCACCTCGTAGCGCGCCTCTATCGGCGCCGGCGGATCGCCTTGCACCACGACCTCGCTGCCCAGATCCTCAAGCACTAGCAGGCCCGCCTCGCGGTCGGCGGTGATAATCGCCGGCGCCGAGAAGCCGCGCTCGCGCAGAGCCTGCGCCATGGCGATGAACGGCGTCACGTTTTCAGCCAGATGGGCGATGGCGCTGTAGGGCTTGCCGTCGCGCACCGGCGGCCCGTCCGGCCGCAGCGGCGAATTCATCAGAATGGCGCTCTTGCCGTCGAGGGTGAGCCGCTCGTAGGCGCGAGTTGAAGCGTCGCCCTGCATGTGCCGGCGCGTGGCGCTGGCGAAGCCGCTGCGGTTGAGAAAACTGCGGATGGCGGCGATGTGCTCGGCGCGGGCGGCCAGCGTGCCGTAGCCGGTGACGCGCGCCTGGCGGAAGGTTTCCCCGTGCTGCGGCGACAGCGTGAAGGCGATGTCGAGCCGGTCGGCCGGGAGAAATCCGGCGGCGCGGTCGGGCCATTCCAAGAGGACCACGCCACGCTCGGCGATATCCGCGAAGCCGAGTTCGGCGAGCTCGGCCGGCCCCGACAGCCGGTAGAGATCGGCATGCACCACGGCAAAACGCGGCAGCTCATAGGCCTGCATCAACGTGAACGTGGGACTCGGCACTTCGATGGTTTCATCGCCGGCGAGATGGCGGATGAGCGCGCGGGCAAAGGTGGTCTTGCCGGCGCCGAGATCGCCGGACAGCGTGATCAGGTCGCCGGGTTCGATCAGCGCGGCGACGTCGAGCATCAGAGCATGCGTTGCCCGCTCGTCGGCGAGCGCCACCGTGAAGCTTGAGCCGCCTGGAGCTTGGGGAAACATCGAATCATCCGCCCTTGCCGCCGCCACTTATAGGCGGGGCGCAGGGCCAAGTCAGCGTTGCAAGTCAACGCACCAGCGACGGCCGCTTGGGGTCGAATGTCCAGTTGGGAATGAGAAACTGCATGGCGACCGCGTCGTCGCGCCCGCCCAGCCCCATGCTCTTGTAGCGGGCGTGCGCGGCCTCGACCTGCGCCATGTCGACATCGACGCCGAGGCCGCCGCGCTCGGGGACGGCGACGTATCCCTTGACGATCTTGAACGGCTCTTTGGTGAGCCGCTGGCCGTCCTGCCAGATCCAGTGCGTGTCGATCGCCGTGATATGGCCGGGCGCCGCGGCGGCGGCGTGCGTGAACATGGCGAGCGAAATGTCGAAGTGGTTGTTGGAATGCGAGCCCCAGGTGAGGCCCCAGTCGCGGCACATCTGCGCCACGCGCACCGCGCCCTGCATGGTCCAGAAATGCGGGTCGGCGAGCGGGATATCGACCGAATGAAGCTGGATGGCGTGGCCCATCTGCCGCCAATCGGTGGCAATCATGTTGGTCGCCGTCGGCAGGCCGGTTGCGCGGCGAAACTCGGCCATGATCTCGCGCCCGGAATAGCCCTGCTCGGCGCCGCACGGGTCCTCGGCGTAAGCGAGCACGTCGCCGCGGCCGCGGCAGAGCGCGACGGCTTCATCGAGCGACCAGGCGCCGTTCGGATCGAGCGTGATGCGCGCTTGCGGGAAGCGCTTCTTCAGCGCCGTAACGGCGACGATCTCGTCTTCGCCCGGCAGCACGCCGCCTTTGAGCTTGAAATCGGCAAAGCCGTAGCGCTTGTGCGCGGCTTCGGCGAGGCGCACCACGGCGTCCGGCGTCAGCGCTTCTTCGTCGCGCAGGCGGAACCAGTTGTCTTTCGCCTTGTTGTCGGCGCGATAGGGGAGATTGGTGCGCTTAGCGTCGCCGACATAAAACAAATAGCCGAGCATCTGCACAGCTTTGCGCTGCTGGCCCTCGCCCAAGAGGGCGGCCACCGGCACGCCGAGGAATTGGCCGAGCAGGTCGAGCATGGCCGCTTCCACGGCGGTGACGGCATGGATGGTCACGCGCAGGTCGAAGGTCTGCAAGCCGCGGCCGCCTTTGTCGCGTTCGGCGAATTTCTGCCGCATGGCATTGAGCACGGCGTTATAGCCGGCAATCGACTGGCCGATCACCAAAGGCCGCGCATCCTCCAGCGTCTGCCGGATGGTGTCGCCGCCCGGCACTTCGCCGACGCCGGTGCGCCCGGCGCTGTCCTTGAGGATGACGATGTTGCGGGTGAACAGCGGCCCATGCGCGCCGCTCAAATTGAGCAACATCGAGTCTTCGCCCGCCACCGGGATGACTAACATTTCGGTGACAGCGGGCGCGCCGCTCGCGGCGCCTGAAATGTCGCTGGGCTTGGGCAGTGTGCTCTCCGGCGGATGCCGCGCGGATCGGCGCGGGCGGCAACCCTAGAACCTCTCTGCACGGTTTCCAAGTTCCTCCGCGCCACGCCGGCGCCATCGTTTCAGCAAAGCGGCGGCGCGGTTCCGCGTCAAACGTCACATCATCGCCACGGTTGCGGATCGGCGCGCGGATTGCGGAACGCATGTCATTGCTAGTCGTTTGCAGGAGACGGGCTTCAGGGGGTGCGAAATCGAAGGAGCATTGCAATGCGTAAACTGACACTTCCAATTCTCGCCCTCGCAGCGGCGTTCGCGACGCCTGCTTTTGCCGAGTCATCATATGGCATCGAGCAGACCAACAATGACACCGGGCCGGCTTTGGGCGTCGGCGCTGTCGGCGGCACCGTCGTCGGCGTCGGCGTTTACAACGGCTGGTGGGGCGCGACCGCAGCCGGGGCCGCCCTCCCGACAACTGCGGCCGGCGCTGCGGCGGTCGGCGGTGTCGCCGGCGTCGGCGCCGTGGCCCTGATCGATGCCGCGGTGCAGCCGTGCCGCGGCTTCCACGCTTTGCTCGGCATGAACCACGACGAGTGCGTCAATGGTGTCTATGTCGGACCGCACCGGATGAGCGAGTTGCACCGCCACGGCCGCTACGTCCGCTGATTCGGCGTTGGATCGATGAACCCCCGCGGTTTGCGCCGCGGGGGTTTATTCATGCCGCGCGAACGCCATCATTTGCCGCCGCGGGCGCGGGTCGCGCGCGTTTGCAGCGCGGTGCCGAAGACATAATCCCAAAAGCCGGTGGTCACGCCGAAATTGCCGTCATGCGACAGATGGTGATGGCGGGCATGGCGCATTCGCGCCCGGTAAAGATAGCTGTCGCGGCGCGGCCGCCAATGGTGGATCGCATAATGCACGAAGACGTACCAGAGATAGCCGACGACGAGGCCGGCCGTCGCCGCGGTGCCAAGGCCGAATCCGATGATTGCCCAGGCTGGGCTGGCAACGGCGATCAAGCCGACCAGGGCGCTCGCCCAGGCCGGCGAGCCGATAAACGCCAGCGGCTCGTCATGATGCCGCTCGTGGACCTCGCGCAGGATAGGCGCGTGGTGAAACAGCACGCGATGCAGCACATATTCGAAGAGCGTCCAGCCCATCAAGCCGAAGGCAAAGACGATGAGCCACTCGATCGGCCGCGGCGGCATCGGCCGATAAAACGAGAGCAGCGTTGCAGCGAGGATCAGTGGAGGAAAAAGCAGGAATTCGGAAAAATAGCCGAATTTGGTCATTTTCATGGGAGCAACCTAATGCGCTTCGCCCCCCGACAGCCCCGAACATCATACCAGCGCTGCAGTTTCGCTTAAAGACGATTCTGGAAATTCCGGGCGACAATCGCGTCCCTAGTCTCAATGGCATAAACGGCCAATAGTTCCGGCGGCGGTCGCTACGCCGCGCTTTGCGTTTCGTCTTTTTTCGCCGCCTGCGCGGTAGGGAAGACACAGGTGACCGTCGTTCTCTGGCCGAGCACGGAATCGATCGTCACGGTGCCGCCGTGCAATTCGACGAACGAGCGCACCAGCGACAGACCCAAGCCGGTGCCGCGGTGCTGCGAGCCGCGCGAGTCGGTCTCGAACCAGTCGAACACCTTGTCCTTGGCCTCAGGCGGAATGCCGGGGCCGTGGTCGACGACGGTGAACACCACGGCATCGGGACGCCGCTCTGCGGCAAGCGTGACCGTCGCCCGCGGCGGCGAGAAGCCCACCGCGTTGGATAGCAGATTGAACAGGACCTGCCGCAGCCGCCGCTCGTCGGCGGTGAATGAGCCGATGCCGGGCGGCACGTCGATTTCGAGCGTCAGGTGATCCTTGACCAGCCGGTCCTGCACGCCTTCGGCCGCCGCCTCCATGCTGGCGCGGATATCCACCTCGGACAGGCTCAACGTCATGGCGCCGGCATTGATGGTGGCGAGATCGAGAATGTTGTTGATCAGCGCAAGTAGTGCGTTGGTCGAGGCGGTGATGTAGCCGAGATATTCGCGCTGCTTATCGGTGAGCGGGCCGAAGGCCGGATCGCCGAGGAAATGCGCGAAGCCGATGATGTTGGTGAGCGGCGAGCGCAGTTCGTAGGAGACGTGATGCACGAATTCGATCTTGATCTGGTCGGCTTCTTCCAGCGCCTCGTTGCGCTCGCGCAGCACGCGCTCGACATTCACGGTATCGGTGACGTCCTGGAAGGTGGCGAGCGTGGCGCCGTCGGGCAGCGGCATGGTGGCGAGGTCGATCACCATGCCGTCGCGCCGTTCGATGCGCGCGGTTATCGGTTCGCGGTTGTCGATCGCCGTCACCGCCGCGCGAAGCGCGCGCCACACGGTGTTGTCGTCGTGCAGCGCCTGGCTCCAGGCGGTGATCGCCTCGACATGCGGATGTTGTTCGAGCGCCTCGGGCTGCAGCTTCCACATGCGGGCGAAGGCGGGATTGTGCAGCCGCACGCGGCCGTCGCTGCCGAACACGGCGACGGCTTCGGCCAGGTGATCGAGCGTCTCGCTCTGCACCTTGATGAGCGCGTCGTAGCGGCGATGCATGTCGAGCCGCTCGGTGACATCGTCGTAGAGATAGGTGACGCCGCCTTCGGGATTGGGCGTGGTAACGATGCGCAGCGTGCGCCCGTCCGGCAGGTGCCAAAGATGCTCCTTCGGCTCGAACGTGCGATAGGCTTCGTGCAGCTGTGCCTTCCACTGGCGGAAGTCCTGCTCCTCCGGCAGCTTGCGGTCGGCGCGCAGCCGGTCGAGCACGGCGCTGTCGGTCGGCGTCTGGTCGAGAAAGCCGGCGTCGAGGTCGAACAGCGAGCGGAAGGCGGCGTTGTAGAAGGTGAGCCTGCCGTCGGCGGCGAAGATCGCGACGCCGGTCGCCAGCCGGTCGAGCACGCGACGGTGCGCCTCGATCAGCCGCGCAAGGCCCGCGCGCATGGTTTCTACCTCGGTGCGGTCGATGGCGATGCCGGCGCGGCCATGCCCGCTCGGCGCATCAATGACATCGAAGGTGCGCCGCTCGCCGGCGACGATCGCCGGCTGCCGCCCGGCATAGCGCTCGCCGGCGGCGCGCGCGCGTGACAATTCCTCGCGCGCGGGACGATCGAGCAACTCCATGTCGCGGGCAACGGCGTCGGCGCAATCCGCAGCTTCCACCGCGCGCGCATAAGCGGCGTTGACGAAGATCAGGCGGCCGCTGTCGTCGCGCGCCCACACCGGAGCGGGGAGCGAATCGACCAGCGCGCGCATGGTTTCCACGTCGGCGAGCAGGCCGTCATAGCGGGCGGCGAGATCGATCAGGTCGCGTTCCATGCCGCTGACATCGCGCAGCGTCAGGACCGCGCGGCCGGCGACGGCGCGGCCTTGCGCCTCGAGCGGCCGGCCGGCGGTGGTGGTGAGCGTCATGACGAAGCTGCGGCCATCGCTGCGCAGCGTATCGACGGCGTGCTGCATGCGCTGCGCCGCCGCGGGTTCCAGCCATGAGCCGAAGGCGAGCACGCGCTCGGCCACGTTGCCCGGGACAATGATTGTCGTGTCGCCAAAAATATCCGGCCGATCGTCAGCCGCGGGCCAGGCGACCAGTACCTGCGGCTCCGCCAGCAGCAGCGCCTTGAGCCGGTCGATCTCTGCGTTGAGCGCCATGGCCTGGTCGCGCGCGGCGCTTTCCGCGCGCTCGGCGCGCGCGCGCGTGCGCAACAGCACGACGGTCGCCAGCGCGGCGAAGCAAATGAGGCCGAAGGTGAGGGTGAGGCCGGCGATGTCCTGCCGGCTGATGCTGCCGATGGGATCGAATGCCGAGGCCACGCCGGCGCGGGCCGGCGCGGCGAGCGCGATATATAGTGTTGCGGCAGCGAAGCCGGCGAGGCAGCCGCCCCACCGCGGACGAGAACGCAGCCTCTCGTTCGCCGTCCGGATCGTCTCCGGCATTACAAGCTTGCCCCTGGGATGCGGCCTTAGCGTCCGCCACGCCGGCCGCCGAATCGGTGGACTTTACCCCCGCCGGGACTCAAGCCGAAAGAGTCCAGATCGTGAACGACACCCGTCCCGGAATGACGAATAAGATTCTACCTCAGCGACTCGGCGCTGCGGGCGATGTCGTCGATGTTGATGCGTGCGAGCGCGGTGGAGAATACGCGCTCCGCTTCGGCCAGCGCCGGCCGCACCACGTCGCTCAGCAGCGGCGATGCCGGCAATGGCGGATCGCCGTCCTCTTCCGCGTGGCTGGCGGCACGCACGATATCCTCGGCGGAAATGCGCTTGCCCTCGCGCGCGAGCGCGTAGCCGCCGTGCGGTCCGCGGATACCTTTGAGGATGCCGATCGCGCACCAGCGCCTGCAGCACCGGCTCCAGATGTCTCGGCGGTAACTTATGCCGCGCCGCCAGCGCCCACGCCGATACCGGCCGTTCGCGAGCATTGAGCGCCACGTCGATGACGGCGGCAATGGCGAGAATGCCCTTGCGGGAGACCAACGGCATAACCGGATCCGCTTGTAACTAAATTGGACTCAGCTGTAACTAATTTGAGCGGTAATGGGCTACAGGCCGCTAGTCGTCTAGTTGGAAACATGGATTGATCCCCAATCAGCGTCCGGTGGAGCCAAACCCACCGCCACCGCGCGTGGTTTGATCGAGGGAGACGACCTCGCGCAGCGCCGCACGCGCAACCGTGGCGATCACCAGTTGAGCGATGCGCATGCCGCGAGTGACGGCGACGGGTTCCGCGCCGAGATTTACAAGCAGCACTTGTAATTCGCCGCGGTAGTCGGCGTCGATGGTGCCGGGCGCATTGAGCACGGTGAGGCCGTGCTTGACCGCGAGCCCCGAGCGCGGCCGCACCTGTGCTTCGGTGCCGGCAGGCAGCGCGATGGCGATGCCGGTGGGCACCAGCCCGCGCTGGCCGGGCGCCAGCGTCAGCGGTGCATCGGCCGGCACCGCGGCGATGAGATCGAGGCCGGCGGCATGTTCACTCTGGTAGGTGGGCAGCGGCAGGCCCTCGCCGTGGGGCAATCGTTGCACCCGCACATCGGTAATGGGCTCCGCGGAAACTTTCTTTATTGGAACAGGTGTCGCCATCAAGGACCCAACGTTCCGATCGCAAGATCGGTTCGCAAGCCTAGCTTGGCTGACGGGCACTCACCATTGGCTCTGTGGGAAAGTCTGAGGCTTAGCTCGATCGATGGGGCAGCTATTTCGCGAGGGCTGCAGCAATCCGCTCCATAAGCATCGCCGCCACGTCCTCTTTCGACTGTGGCGGCCAGGGCTCGACGCCGTTCGCCGTCACCAGCTCGATGGTATTGCGGTCGCCGCCCATGATGCCGGTGGCCGGAGATACGTCATTGGCGAGGATCCAGTCGCAGCCCTTGCGCTTGAGCTTTTCCTGCGCATTGGCGGCGACGTTTTCGGTCTCGGCGGCAAAGCCGATCACCAGTTTCGGGCGCTGCGACTTGCGATGCGCGATGGTGGCGAGAATGTCGGGATTTTCCGCGAGCGGGAGATCTGGCGCCGCGTGACCCGGTTTCTTTTTGATCTTCTGTGCGCTGGCATTGGCGACGCGCCAGTCGGCGACCGCGGCGGCAAAGATGGCGGCATCCACCGGCAGTGCCTTCTGCACGGCGTCGAGCATGTCGCGCGCGGTCTCCACCTTGATGACGGTCACGCCCGGCGGATCGGGCACAGTCACCGGGCCGCTCACCAGCGTCACCTCAGCGCCGGCCGCGGCTGCCGCTGCGGCGATGGCGTGGCCCTGCTTGCCCGACGAGCGGTTGGCGATATAGCGCACCGGATCGATCGGTTCGTGCGTCGGGCCGGAGGTCACCAGCACGCGCTTGCCGGAAAGCGGCGCGCGCTCGCGGCGAATTGCTTTTCCACCGCAGCGGCGATCTCCAACGGCTCGGCCATACGCCCGACGCCGCGCTCGCCTGATTCCGCCATCTCGCCTTCATTGGGGCCGATAAGCGCCACGCCGTCGGCGATGAGCTGCTCGAGATTGCGCTGCGTCGCCTTGTTAGCCCACATCAACGGGTTCATCGCCGGCGCCAGCAGAATTTTTGTTTTCGTCGCCAGCAGCACGGCGCTGGCGAGATCGGAGGCAAGTCCGTTCGCCATTTTCGCCATCAGGTCGGCGGTCGCGGGGGCAACGACGACGAGATCGCATTCGCGCGCTAGCCGAATATGGCCGACGTCGAACTCGCCGCCCGGATCGAACAGGTCGGTGAAGGCGCGCTCGCCGAGAATGGCGCCGGCCGACAGCGGGGTGACGAAATGCTCGGCCGCTTTTGTCAAAATTCCGCGCACGGCAAAGCCACGCTCCTTCAGCCGGCGAATCAGATCGAGCGATTTGTAGGCGGCGATGCCGCCGCCGACGACCAGCAGCACGCGCTTGACGCCAGGTGCGGGGGCCGCCGTGGCGCGCCGCACGCTTTGCGCGCCGGGCTTGGCGGCGCTCGGCGCCGCGGCCATCGCCATCGGCGACCTCGCGCAGGATCGTGCGTACCTCATCTTCGACCGAGCGGCCGCTTTGCGCGGCGCGCAGGCGCAGGCGCTTCTTCAACGCCTCGTCGAGCTGGCGGATGGTGATGCTGGCCATGCGGCATCATGCAGCAGCAATGATTGCAATGCAATCATTGCTATCAAATGATATAAATACCGATAATTATCAGTAAGATAACGATAGCCCAAATGCCGAAAGTGAGCCCACGGTCGCGCCGCGCCTCGGCGGCGCCGATGGCCTCGACCGTCTGCGGCGACAGCACCAGGCCGTCGCGGGTGATGGTGTCGAGCTGGTCGATGAGTTCAGCGCCGCGCGACAGCAGTGACGGCACCTGCGCGACGAAACGGCCGATCTCGCCGGCGCCGTCGACCGCGCCTTCCAGCCTGCCGACGGGCCCGAGATTGCGCTCGATCCATTCGCGCACGACCGGATCGGCGGTGGTCCACATGTCGAGGTTGGGATCGAGCGAGCGGGCGACGCCTTCGACCACCACCATGGTTTTCTGCAGCAGCAACAGTTCCGGCCGCGTGCGCATGTCGAACAGGCCGGTGACCTCGAACAGCAGCGTCAGCAGCTTCGCCATCGAGATATCTGCGGCGGTGCGGCTGTGGATCGGCTCGCCGATGGCGCGGATCGCCTGCGCGAAGCTCTCTACCGAATGCTGGCGCGGCACGTAGCCGGCGTCGAAATGCATTTGCGCCGTGCGCTGATAGTCGCGGGTGATGAAGCCGAACAGGATCTCGGCGAGGAAGCGGCGCTCCTTCGGCCCCAGCCGCCCCATGATGCCGAAGTCGACCGCGACCAGCCTGCCCTCGTCATCGACGAACAGATTGCCCGGATGCATGTCGGCGTGGAAAAAGCCGTCGCGCAGCGCATGGCGCAGGAAGCTCTGGATCACCGTTGCGGCCGAGCGCCGGCAGGTCGAAGCCTTTGGCTTCGAGCGCGGCGTGGTCGTTGAGCGGCGTGCCCTCGATCCATTCCAGCGTCAGCACCTCGCGCGCGGTACGGTTCCAGTCCACCGAGGGGACGCGGAAATCGGCATCCTCGCGCGTGTTCTCCGCCATCTCCGAGAGCGCCGCGGCTTCCAGGCGGAAATCCATTTCGATCGCCACCGAGCGGGCGAGCGTCGCGACCACCTCGACCGGCCGCAGCCGCTGCGCTTCCAGCGACCAGCTTTCCGCCTTGCGCGCGGCGATAAAAGAAAGCGTCGAGATCGGACTTGAAGCGCCGCTCGATGCCGGGCCGCAGGATTTTCACCGCCACGGCTTTGCGCGTGCCGGCCTCGTCGATTTCCGCCCGATGCACCTGCGCGATCGAAGCAGCCGCGACCGGCGGTCCGAAACTCGCATAGACCTCGATCGAGCGGCTTGCCCAAGGCGGCGACGACCGTTGCCTTCGCCGCGCTTTGCGGGAACGGCGCCATCTTGTCCTGCAGGCTTTCCAGGTCGCCGGCGATCGCCTTGCCGACCACGTCGGGCCGCGTGGCGAGAAACTGGCCGAGCTTGACGTAAGTCGGCCCCAGCCGGGTGAGCGCGGCGGCGAGCCGGCCGGAGCCGTCCTTGGCGCTTGGCCGCGCCAGAACGCGCGCCATGGCAATCGCTGCGCGCGCAGGGAACGGCATGGGCCGGGTATCAACCAGCGCGAACACATCCTCGCGCGCAAAGACGTAACCGGCGCGCGCGAGACGGATGAGATGGGAGATGCCGCCGATCACAAGCTTCCAACCGGAATGCAACGCCACCACGCCGCCGGTCATCGGCGTCACCGAAACGCAGCGGAAGCCGGCGGCTTCGATCATCTTGGCGAAGACCTTCGGCTTGGGAAACTTGCGGATCGACTCGACCAGATATTGATAGGCCTCGCGGTCGCCGGTCACCGCCTGCCCCACGCGCGGGATCACCTGGTAGGAATAAAGATCGTAGAGTTTGTCGACGCCGGGCACGTCGACGGCAGAAAATTCCAAACAGAGGAAACGGCCGCCGATTTTGAGCACGCGATACATCTCCGCGAGCGCGCGATCGATGCGCGGCACGTTGCGAATGCCGAAGGCGATGGTGACGCAGTCGAAGCTGCGATCGGCATAAGGCAGGTCCTCGGCATTGCCCTGCTCGAAGGTCACCGCGTCGATGCGCTGCTCGACAGCGCGCTCAGCGCCGACCGCGAGCATGTCGTAGTTGATGTCGCAGACAGTCGCACGCGTGCCAGATCCGCCGGTCTTGATGACGCGGAAGGCGATGTCACCAGTGCCACCAGCCACATCCAGCAGCGCGAAGGGCCGGTCGCTTTTCGGCGGATTGACCGCGGTCACCAGCGCGTCCTTCCAGGCGCGGTGCAGGCCCCCCGACATCAGGTCGTTCATCAGGTCGTAGCGCCGCGCGACCGAATGGAACACGTCGTCGACAAGGCCCTGCTTGTCGGCAAGCGGCACCGTCTGCTCGCCAAAATGGGTCTCGTCGCCGGCTTGCGCCATCACAAATAGTCCTTTCTCGGCAGGACCATAGCGCGGCGGCACGCGGGGCGCTATGTGTGAGCGCGGGAGCGGTTAACCATGCCGGAATTGCCAGAAGTCGAGACCGTGCGCCGCGGCCTGGCGCCGGCCATGGAGGGCGCTGCGTTCGCCAAGGTCGAGGTGCGCGACCGCCGCCTGCGCTGGCCGCTGCCGAAGAACTTCGCCAAAAAGATCGAGGGCACGACCGTCGCGGGGCTCGGCCGGCGGGCAAAGTATCTGCTGGCGGACCTGTCCTCCGGCGACGTGCTGTTGATGCATCTCGGCATGTCCGGCTCGTTCCGCGTCGGCAAGAATGCCAGGCCCGGCGTTTATTACCATGAGAAATCGAAGAGCACGGCGCACGATCACGTCGTCTTTCACATGACGAATGGGAAGACGGTGACGTTCAACGATCCGCGCCGCTTCGGCTCGATGAAGCTGGTGCCACGCACGAAGCTCGACAGTGAACCGTCGCTGCGCGCGCTCGGTCCCGAACCGCTGGGCAACGATTTCGACGCCGCCATGCTGGCGCGCGCTTGCGCCGGGAAAAAGACGTCGCTGAAAGCCGCGCTCGCTGATCAGCGCGTTGTTGCCGGCCTCGGCAACATTTATGTCTGCGAGGCGCTCTATCGCGCGCGACTGTCGCCGAAGCGGAAGGCCTCGACCATCGCTGATCGCAACGGTAAGCCCAACCCGCGCGCCGTGGCGCTGGTCGAAGCCATCCGCGCTGTGCTCAACGACGCGATTAAAGCCGGCGGCTCCAGCTTGCGCGACCATCGCCAGGCCGACGGCTCGCTCGGCGATTTCCAGCACCATTTCAGTGTCTACGACCGCGAGGGCGAGCCGTGCCCGAACTGCAAGGCCAAGATCAAGCGCATTGTGCAAAACGGGCGCTCGACGTTCTATTGTCCGGCGTGTCAAAAGTAAGCGCGCGCATTAGGAGACCGTCATGACCTACCAGACCATCATCGTCGAAATTAAAGGCCGCGTCGGCATCATCAGGCTCAACCGGCCGGCCGCGCTCAACGCGCTGAACATGGAATTGCGCACCGAAGTAACGCAGGCCATCCAGGGCTTCGACGATGATGCCGATATCGGCTGTATGCTGATCACCGGCAGCGAGAAGGCCTTCGCCGCCGGCGCCGACATCAAGGAGATGGCGGACAAGACCTTCATGGACGCCTTCACCGGTAAATTCGTCGGCAATTGGGACTCGGCCGCGCGCGCGAGGAAGCCGATCGTCGCTGCAGTCGCCGGTTTCGCGCTCGGTGGCGGCTGCGAGCTCGCCATGCAATGCGACATTGCGATTGCCGCCGACACCGCCAAATTCGGCCAGCCCGAAATCAAGCTCGGCGTCATCCCCGGCATCGGCGGCACGCAGCGATTGACCCGCGCGGTCGGCAAGGCCAAGGCGATGGACATGATCCTCACCGGCCGCATGATGGACGCGGCCGAAGCCGAACGTTGTGGGCTGGTCGCGCGCGTGGTGCCGGCGGCGAGCCTGATGGAGGAGGCGATGAAGCTTGCCGAGACCATCGCCAACATGTCGCTGCCCTCGGTGCTGGCGGGCAAGGAGGCGGTCAACGCCGCCTTCGAGACCTCGCTGGCGGAAGGCCAGCGCTTCGAGCGGCGCATCTTCAATTCGCTTTTTGCCACCGAAGATCAGAAGGAAGGCATGAAGGCATTCATCGAAAAGCGTCCGCCGAAGTGGAAGAATAAGTAGCTATTTCCTCACGCAAATAATCCGCACCACCGACGCCCTTGCGTCGGCGCCGCGCGCCGGCGCCGAGGCCACGTCGCGCGCTTCGAGAAAGGCGCGGATAGTTCGCGCCGGGATGAGCCGCACCGGCGGCGGCGCGGGGGAAGCGCTCGCCAGCACCGCATTGCGCATCTCGGTCATGCCGAGGAATTGGCCACTGGCGTCGAGCGCGGCGGCGCCGGAAAAACCCGCCATCGGCACCGGCTGGCGCAATTCGATGGCAATGTCGTCGGTGAGCCGCGCCTTGATTTCGGTGTGCCCCTTGCGGCCATCCTGCTCCTTCGGATCGGGGATGCCGACCAGCGTCACCTCACCCCGCTTCGGCGCGGCATTGGTAAGCGGCAGCGGCGTGACCTTGTGCGCGCCATAGACGCGCAACAGCGCCAATCCGGTTTCCGGATCGTCGGCGACGCGGTCGGCGTCGCCGAGGCCGGCGGCGACGATCACCTGGCAGCCTTGCGTCAACGTGCGGTCGGTGACGATGTGGCCGCTGCTACTGACGATCAGCCCGGTGCCGTACTCGACCGTCTTTGCAGGCTGTGCAAACGGCGCGCTGCGCTCGGGAAACGGCGTGAATGCGGCCGCCAACGGTCCCAGCACCGGCGCGACGATACCCTCCATCGCCTGATCGTAGAGCACGGTGAAGCCGCGCACCTCGCCGTCGCGCTGCCACGCGCGCGCCGAAAAGTATTTCAGGCCCTGCATGCCGCTGACGACGAAATCGCTCGGATGCAGAGCGCTGGATTCGATCTTGCGCGTCGAAGGCTGCTTCTTTTCCTGCTCGAACAAAGCGGCAAGAGGGCCGGCATCCTTGATGCGGAAGGTCTCAACCTGGATTTCGCCATGCGCCGACGACCAGCGCGTGCCGCGCGTGGCGTCGCGCGCATGCGGCGTAAGCTTCATCGGCAGGCCAAGACGTATGCCGGTGGCCGGATCGGCGACGATCGCCCAGCCGAAGTCCTGCTCGTGCTCTTTTGTCACGGCGAGCAGGCTCGCCTGTTGTTCCGGCGTCAGCGTGCCGGTAATTTTGGCTTTCGAACGCTTCTGGAAATTCTTGATCGCGGTGAGCATCGGGTCGTCACCGGCGGCCGCGCCGCTGAAATCGCCTGACCATAGCAGCGCCGACTGGATCGCCAGCCGTTCGTCGGTGGGAATGCCGGCGAGCGCGTCGGGCGCGGCGTCCGGTTTCGGCGTGTTGGATTTGGCCGGTCCGGTCTTTGTCGGCTCGATTTTGGCGTGCGCCTTTTGCTCTTCTTCCGTTTTGTGTTCCTTGGCGTTCTTGACCATGCCGGGCTTGCCGGCCGACGCCGGCGACGTCGCATGTTTGGACGCGGGTTTTGCTTCCTGCGCGGCCGGCTGCGGCTCGGGAATGATGCCGGGCGACCGCTGCGCCAGCGCCGGAGCGGCGCCAAAGGCGAGCGCAAGCAGCAGCAATCCGAGAGCGCAACGCATTGTTTTTGACGCCGTCCCCACCATGTTTTGCCGGCGACCTTAGCCCATCAGGCAAGTCGGGCAAACCGCCAGCGATTGCGCGATGCTGGCGCAAATTGCAGTAACGTCATACGGTTAGCCGCGATGCTCGAGCCCAAGGAACTGGAACGTTACGCGCGCCACATCGTGCTGCGCGAGGTCGGCGGCCCCGGCCAGCAGAAGCTCAAAGCCGCGCGCGTGCTGGTCGTCGGCGCCGGCGGGCTTGGCGCGCCGGTACTGCATTATCTCGCCGCCGCCGGCGTCGGCACGATTGGCGTCGTCGATGACGATCATGTGTCGCTGTCGAATTTGCAGCGGCAAGTCATTTTTTCGACCGGCGACATCGGCAAGGAAAAGGCGGCTCAAGCCAGCGCCGCGATCGCTCGGCTCAATCCGCACGTTCAGATCGAAACGCATGCGGTGCGGCTCATCGCGGCGAACGCGCTCGATCTGATATCCCGCTATGACATTATTGCCGACGGCTCGGACAATTTCGCCACGCGCTATCTCACGTCGGACGTCTGCTACTTTGCGAAAAAGCCGCTGGTCACCGCCGCAGTCGGTACTTTCGACGGCGCGTTGACGACGATCCGCGCGCACGAGAAACGCGCCGACGGCCGGCCCAACCCGACCTATCGCTGTCTGTTTCCGGAGCCGCCGCCGCCCGGCGCGGTGCCCGCCTGCGCCGAAGCCGGCATCCTCGGCGCGTTGCCCGGCATCCTCGGCTCAATGATGGCGCTGGAGGTGATCCGCGAAATCGTCGGGTTCGGCGAAGGCCTGGTCGGGCGGCTCGCCATGATCGACGCGCGCTCGATGCGCTTCGAGACGCTGAGTTACGCCTGGGACCCGAACAATCCGTTGTCGGGCGAGCATCCGACGATCAGGGATTTGGCGATTTATAATTAGTTGTCATTCCGGGTTCGCTCGCTTCGCTCGCGCCCCGGAATGACAGTGAAAAGGATGTTCAGAGCATCGACGGCAACACCCGGTCCGGCGGCCGGTGGCCGTCCATGAAGGTCTTGATGTTGATGATGACCTTCTCGCCCATGTCGACGCGGCCTTCCAGCGTCGCCGAGCCCATATGCGGCAGCAGCACCACCTTGCCCTGCTTCGCCAACTTGACCAGCTTCGGGTTCACCGCCGGCTCGTGCTCGAATACGTCGAGGCCGGCGCCGGCGATCTCGCCGGCTTCGAGCATGCGGGCGAGCGCGTTCTCGTCGATCACCTCGCCGCGCGAGGTGTTGACGATATAGGCCTCCGGCCGGAGCAGCTTCAGCCGGCGCGCCGAGAGCAGATGATAAGTCGCCGGCGTATGCGGACAGTTGACCGAAACGATGTCCATGCGGGCGAGCATCTGGTCGAGGCTCTCCCAATAGGTGGCGTCGAGTTCTTCCTCGATCTTCGGCGCCACCTTGCGGCGATTGTGATAGTGGATCTGCAGGCCGAAGGCGCGGGCGCGGCGAGCGACCGCTTGGCCGATGCGGCCCATGCCGATGATGCCGAGGCGCTTGCCCCAGATGCGCTTGCCCAGCATCCAGGTCGGCGTCCAGCCACCCCAGTCCCTGTCGCCGGTCAGCACATTGGAGCCTTCGGCGAGCCGGCGCGGCACCGCGAGAATCAGCGCCATGGTCATGTCGGCGGTATCCTCGGTGAGCACGCCCGGTGTATTGGTGACGGTGATGCCGCGCTGAATGGCGGTAGCGACATCGATATTGTCGACACCATTGCCGAAATTCGCGATCAGCTTGAGCTGCTCGCCGGACTTGCTGAGCACTGCGGTGTCGATCCGGTCGGTTACCGTGGGCACCAGCACGTCGGCGGTTTTAACGGCTTCGGCGAGTTGGGCCTGCGTCATCGGCTTGTCGTCGGGATTGAAGCGGGCGTCGAACAGCTCGCGCATGCGCAGTTCAACGCTGTCGGGCAGCTTGCGCGTGACAACAACGACCGGTTTTTTGGTCTTCGGCATATCCCTTGCCCCGCGCCGCCGGGCGGCTTCTGCACCACCTGTGCAGGAGATTCAGGTCTCTTTAACCGTGCTCGCCCACACTGGGCTTCCAGCGTTTCGTTGCGCCGGCGGGGCGATAAATCCAGTCTTTTCCTACCAGATGGCCGTGACAACACAAAGCATTCACGCCGTGTTCCGCCGCCTGCGGGGGGCCGCGCTCACCGCATTCCTGCTCATTCTGGTCACGGTACCGGCCTGGCCGGCCGGCGATCCCGCCACTCGCGCGGTCAGCGGTTTGCCGGTTCCGCGCTTCGTCAGCCTGAAATCGGACCGGGTCAATGTCCGCTCCGGCCCGAACAAGGACCAGGAGGTGCGCTGGGTCTACACCCGCGCCGGTATGCCGGTGGAGATCACCGCCGAGTTCGAGAACTGGCGGCGCATCCGCGACTGGGAGGGAGCCGAAGGCTGGGTCTATCATTCGCTCTTGTCGGGCAAGCGTACCGGCGTGGTGGTGCCGAAATCGAAGGATGAGCTGGTGCCGCTCTACGAAAGTGCGGATGCCAAATCGGTGCCGGCGGCCCGTCTGCAGGCCGGAGTCGTCGGTCAGATAAAGTCCTGCACCGGTAAATGGTGTGAATTCGCCGGCAAGAATTTCGACGGCTGGATCGAGCAGGACCGCGTCTGGGGCGCCTATCCGAACGAGAAAGTGGAGTAGAGCCTTTTTATTACTGTCATCACCGGGCTTGTCCCGGTGATCCCGTTTAGGTTGGCACGGTGTACTCCTAAACGAGATGGCCGGGACAAGCCCGGCCATGACAAATTCAAGTTCAGGGACCATAGCTAAGCCGTCAGCACTTCTTCCGCAGCCGCACCACGACGTCGACGCGGGCGATCTCGTAGCCGTCTGGCGGCTCTGGAGTCTTGCCGACAACGACGTCGGAACTGGAGATATCGAACAGCTCGTCGGTGCCCTCGATGAAGAAATGATGGTGGGCGCCGACATTGGTGTCGAAATAGGCCTTGGCGCCGTCGACGCCGACCTGGCGCAGCAGGCCGACTTCGGTGAACTGATGCAGCGTATTGTAAATCGTCGCCAGCGACACCGGCACCTTGGCGTGGGTGGCTTCCTCGTACAGCGCTTCCGCGGTCAGATGCCGCTCGCCCTTGCCGAACAGCAGCCAGCCAAGCGCCATGCGCTGGCGGGTGGGGCGCAAGCCGACCTGGCGCAGCATCGCCTTGACGTCATGCCACGGGCAGCCGGTCAATCCCGCGCGCTCCGCCGCCGCCGATGGCGCGGCTGATTTTGCAGCAGGCAGGATCATGGTACGCGGTTGCGTCATGCAAAGGCCCGGAAAATCGTTGTATTTAAAACATATACGCAATGACCGTCGCCCTTGCAACTGGCTCGCAAATGCCGGCAGCGGCAACATTATGGCGTTATTAAGCAGCAAGAATCTTTGCTGCGCCGCGGCGCGACCTTTGCCCCCGCACGCCCGGCTATGTTAGGAATTCGCCATGGAAATTCAGCCGGCGCTGCCCCCCGAGACCCAAGCACACATGGAAAACAGGCGTAACAGCTTCAGTTATGAGGATTTGCTCGCCTGCGGGCGCGGCGAACTGTTCGGCCCCGGCAACGCGCAGTTGCCCTTGCCGCCGATGCTGATGTTCGACCGCATCACCGAGATTTCCGAGCAAGGCGGGGAGCACGGCAAGGGCATGATCCGCGCCGAACTCGACGTGAAGCCGGACCTCTGGTTCTTCCTCTGCCACTTCAAGGGCGATCCGGTGATGCCGGGCTGCCTCGGTCTTGACGCGCTTTGGCAGCTGGTCGGTTTCTTCCTCGGCTGGCTCGGCGCACCCGGCAAGGGCCGCGCGCTCGGTCTCGGCGAGTTGAAATTCTCCGGACAGGTGCTGCCGACGGTGAAGAAGGTCATCTACGGCATCGACTTCAAGCGCGTGATGCGCTCCAAGCTGGTGCTCGGCATTGCCGACGGCTGGCTCTCGGCGGATGGCAGCGTGATTTACAAGGCGAGCGACCTCAAGGTCGGCCTGTTCAAGCAGGACCAGGTGCTGGCGCCGAGCGGTGTTTGACCGGGACCGGCGCTTGCATGGCGGTCCGCGGCGGCACATTTAGGACTAAACAGCGACATTCCGCGGCGTGGCTAAAGGGATTGGGCGATGAGACAAGTCGTCGTGACCGGGATGGGCATCGTCTCATCCATTGGCAACAACACGCAGGAAGTTCTCGCGAGCTTGCGCGAGGCCAAATCCGGCATCACGCATGCCGACGAATTCGAAAAGCGCGGATTTAAGTGCCAGGTGCAGGGCATGCCGACGCTCGATCCGGCAGGGACGGTTGACCGGCGCGCCATGCGCTTTCTCGGCCAGGGCGCGGCGTGGAATCATGTTGCCATGGAGCAGGCGATCCGCAACTCGGGCGTCGAGGAAAAAGACATTTCCAACCCGCGCACCGGTATCGTCATGGGCTCGGGCGGACCATCGACGGCGGCAATCGTCGAAGCTGCCGACATCACCCGCGAAAAGGGAAGCCCCAAGCGCGTCGGGCCTTTCGCGGTGCCGAAGGCGATGTCGTCGACGGCCTCGGCGACGCTCGCCACCTGGTTCAAGATCAAGGGCGTCAACTATTCGATCTCGTCGGCCTGCGCGACGTCGAACCATTGCATCGGCAACGGCACGGAACTCATCCAGTGGGGCAAGCAAGACATGGTGTTTGCCGGCGGCTCGGAAGAGCTGAACTGGACCATGTCGAATTTGTTCGACGCCATGGGCGCGATGTCGTCGAAATATAACGACACGCCGCAGACCGCCTCGCGTGCCTACGACATTAGCCGCGACGGCTTTGTCATCGCCGGCGGCGCCGGCGTGCTGGTGCTGGAAGAGCTCGAACACGCCAAGGCACGCGGCGCCAAAATTTACGCGGAAGTGGCCGGCTATGGCGCGACCTCCGATGGTTTCGACATGGTGGCGCCGTCAGGCGAGGGAGCCATGCGCTGCATGAAACTGGCGCTGGAGACGGTGAAGGCGCCGATCGACTACATCAACCCGCACGCCACCGCGACGCCGATCGGCGATCTGAAAGAGATCGAGGCGATCCGCGAGGTATTCGGCGCCAAATGCCCGCCGATTTCGGCCACCAAGTCGCTCACCGGGCATTCGCTCGGCGCCGCCGGCGCGCAGGAGGCGATCTATTCGCTGCTGATGATGCAGAACGGCTTCATTTGCGAAAGCGCCAATATCCAAAATCTCGATCCTGCCTTCGCCGACATGCCGATCCAGCGCACACGCAAGGACAACGTGACGCTTGGCGCGGTGCTGTCGAATTCCTTCGGCTTCGGCGGCACCAATGCCTCGATCGCCTTCAAGCGGCTGGATGCGTAGTTTATTTTCCGTCATTCCGGGACGGCGCGTAGCGCCGGACCCGGAATCCAGAGCAAAGTGCAAATGTCTGGATTCCGGGTTCACTCGCTTTGCTCGCGCCCCGGAATGACGCTGTGATAGGAAGTACCAATGCCGGGGCTGATGCAAGGAAAACGCGGGCTGGTGATGGGGGTCGCCAACGACCACTCGATCGCCTGGGGCATTGCCAGGATGCTGCACCAGCACGGCGCCGAGCTAGCCTTCACTTTTCAGGGCGACGCGCTGGCCAAGCGCGTGAAGCCGCTCGCCGAATCCGTCGGTTCCAAATTCGTCATGCCCTGCGACGTCGAGGATTTAGCCTCGGTCGATGCAGTGTTCGACGCCATCAAGACGCGATGGGGCACGATGGATTTCCTCGTGCACGCGGTCGCCTTCTCCGACAAGAACGAATTGAAGGGCCGCTACGCCGATACGACGCGCGAGAACTTCATCCGCACCATGGTCATCTCCTGCTACGCCTTCACCGAAGCCGCCAAGCGCGCCGCCGCGCTGATGCCGAACGGCGGGGCCATGGTCACACTTACGTATAACGGCGGCGAACGCGCCATGCCGAATTACAACGTGATGGGCGTGGCCAAAGCCGGGCTGGAAGCTTCGGTGCGCTATCTCGCGGTCGACTTCGGCCACCAGAAGATCCGCGTCAACGCGATCTCCGCCGGACCGATCCGCACGCTGGCCGGCGCCGGCATCACCGAGGCGCGCTACATGTTCGCCTTCCAGCAGAAATTTTCCCCGCTTGGCCGCGGCGTGACACTGGAGGAGCTGGGCGGCGCGGGCCTGTATCTGCTGTCGGACCTTTCCACCGGGGTCACCGGCGAAGTGCATTTCGTCGACTCGGGCTACAACGTCATCTCCATGCCGCAGCCGGGCGCGCTCAAAAGCGCGGGCGGCGAGGTGGAGAACGGCGGCGACAAGTAAATCCGCTCGTCCGCGCGGACGCGGGGACGCAGCCTTTGCCAAAGAAATGGATTCCCGCTTTCGCGGGAATGAGCGGGGTGATATCGCAAGCTAAGCGCCAAATAAAAAACGGCCGGGAAAATGCCCGGCCGTTTCGCGTTGTGTTGTCTCCAACCGAGATCAGGCGGCCTGCTTCCGTGGAATGTCGAAGCGATCGGCGTTCATCACCTTGGTCCAGGCCGCCACGAAGTCCTTGACGAACTTCTCCTTCGCGTCCGCGCTGCCGTAGACTTCGGCAAAGGCGCGCAGTTGCGAGTGCGAGCCGAAGATGAGGTCGACACGCGTCGCCGTCCATTTCTTTGCGCCCGACTTGCGGTCGCGGCCTTCGTAGACGCCATCGCCCGACGGCGTCCACGTTGTGGTCATGTCGAGCAGGTTGAGGAAGAAGTCGTTCGTCAGCTTGCCCGGCGTCTTGGTGAACACGCCGTTCTTCGAGCCGCCGGCATTGGCGCCGAGCACGCGCAGGCCGCCGACCAGCACAGTCATTTCCGGACCGGTCAGCTTCAGCAGTTGCGCCTTGTCGACCAACGCTTCCTCCGGCGCCATGAACTGCGGCTTGTCGCTGATGTAGTTGCGGAAGCCGTCAGCGACTGGCTCGAGCGGAGCGAACGACGGCGCGTCCGTCTGCTCCTGCGAAGCGTCCATGCGGCCCGGCGTGAACGGCGCCTTGACATCGACGCCAGCGTCCTTCGCCGCCTTTTCGACGGCCGCAGAGCCGCCGAGGACGATCAGATCGGCGAGCGAGACTTTCTTGCCCCCGGTCGAGAACTCCTTCTGAATCGCCTCGAGCTTCGACAACACCTTGGCGAGTTCGGCCGGCTGGTTGACCTCCCAGTCCTTCTGCGGGGCAAGACGAATGCGCGCGCCATTGGCGCCGCCGCGCTTGTCGGAGCCGCGAAACGTCGAGGCAGACGCCCAAGCGGCCGGGACGAGCTGCGCAACCGACAGGCCCGAGGCGAGGATATTGGCCTTGAGCGCCTCAGTATCCTTGTCGTCGATCAGCTTATGATTCACCGCCGGGATCGGGTCCTGCCACGGCAGCGTTTCCTTCGGCACCAGCGGGCCGAGGTAACGCACGATCGGGCCCATGTCGCGGTGCGTGAGCTTGAACCAAGCACGGGCAAAGGCGTCGGCGAACTGGTCGGGGTGCTCGTAGAAGCGCCGCGAGATCTTCTCGTAGACCGGGTCAAAGCGCAGCGACAGGTCCGTGGTCAGCATGGTCGGCACGTGCTTCTTCGACTTGTCGTGGGCGTCCGGGACGTCGGCGGTCGTGGTTTTCGCCTTCCACTGTTTCGCGCCGGCTGGGCTCTTATCCAGCTCCCATTCGTACTTGAATAGGTTGTCGAAGAAGAGATTGCTCCACTGCGTCGGCTTCTGCGTCCAGGTGACTTCCGGGCCGCCGGTGATGGCGTCGCCTGCGACGCCGGTGCCATGCCGGCTCTTCCAGCCGAGGCCCTGATCCTCGATGGCCGAGGCTTCCGGCTCCGGGCCGAGGAGCGACGGATCGCCGGCGCCGTGGGTCTTGCCGAAGGTGTGGCCGCCGGCGATGAGCGCCACGGTCTCCTCATCGTTCATCGCCATACGGAAGAAGGTTTCGCGGATGTCCTTGGCCGCCGCGACCGGATCGGGATTGCCGTTCGGCCCTTCCGGGTTGACGTAGATCAGGCCCATCTGCACGGCGCCGAGCGGATTTTGCAGCTCGCGTTCGCCGCTGTAGCGTTCGTCGCCCAGCCATGACCCCTCGGGACCCCAGTAGAGCTCATCGGGCTCCCAGACATCGGCGCGGCCGCCGCCGAAACCGAACGTCTTGAAGCCCATCAACTCCAGCGCAACGTTGCCGGCGAGAACCATCAAGTCCGCCCAGGAAATCTTGCGGCCGTACTTCTGCTTGATCGGCCACAGCAGCCGGCGCGCCTTGTCGAGGTTGGCGTTGTCCGGCCAACTGTTGAGTGGCGCGAAGCGCTGCTGACCGGCGCCGGCGCCGCCGCGGCCGTCGGCAATGCGGTAGGTGCCGGCGCTGTGCCAGGCCATGCGGATGAAGAGCGGCCCGTAATGGCCGAAGTCGGCCGGCCACCAGCTTTGCGAGTCCGTCATCAGGGCCTGCAGGTCCTTGATCACGGCGTTGAGGTCGAGGCTCTTGAATTCCTTGGCGTAGTCGAAGGCCTCGCCCATCGGATCCGACAAAGCGGAATTGTGGTGGAGAACCTGGATGTCCAGCGTGTTCGGCCACCAGTCGCGATTCCTGAAACTCGTGTGCATGACCGGGCATTTGCCCGCATTCTTGTCGTCGGTCTTTGCGTCCATGGGTCGTATCCTCCACTGCGGCTGCGCGCGCCGAAAAGGGCGAGAAACGGAAACATAGCGCGCGCTTGCGGCGCTTTTACGGGCCGGATGCCATCAGGTCTAATCGTATTGCCTGGCCCTGCCGATAAGCCTAGCTTATCGGCATGATCACCTTGCGCCAGTTGCGTTATTTGTCGTCGCTCGCGCGGCTCAGGCATTTCGGCCGCGCCGCCGAGGATTGCGCCGTTACCCAACCGGCGCTGTCCATGCAAATCCGTGAACTGGAACGCGAACTGGGCGCCGCGCTGGTCGAGCGGCGGCCAAGCGAGATCGTGCTCACCGATATAGGTCTCGACGTAGCGCGGCGGGCGGACACTATCCTCGCCGCCACCCGCGATCTTGTCGATTTCGCCCGCCACCGCGACGTGCTCACCGGGCCGCTGCGGCTCGGCATCATCCCGACGCTGGCGCCCTACATTTTGCCGAGCGTGCTGCCGCGTTTGCAGAAGGACTATCCGGGCTTGCGCCTCGAGGTGCGCGAGACGCAGACCAAGCTGCTGCTCGAGGAACTGACCGCCGGCGCGCTCGATTGCGTGATGCTGGCGCTGCCGGCGGAAGGCGCCGACGTGGAAACGCTTGAGCTGTTTGCCGAACTCGTTTCTGCTGGCGGTGCCGGCGGCGGATAAATTGCGCGGCTGTGTCGGCGTCGAGGACGTCGACCAGCGCCGGTTGATCCTGCTGGAGGAGGGCCACTGCCTGCGCGACCAGGCCCTGGCGTTTTGCGGCGCGCCGCATCGCGACCAGCCGGCAAGCCTCGGCGCTACCTCGCTGGCGACCGTGATGCAGATGGTGGCGAACGGCTACGGCGTCACGCTGGTGCCGCAGGTCGCGGCGGATGCGGAAGTACGCGACAATCGCGTGAAACTCTTGCGCTTCGCCGAGCCGCAGCCGGGGCGCACCATCGGCCTGGCGTGGCGGCGCATGTCGCCGCGCAAGGCCGATTTCATGGCGCTGGGAAAAATCGTGATGAGCGCGCTGTCGGCGCGGTCCTTGCGCTAGAGCTCGATCTCGCGTTCGAGCTTGGCCGGGTTCTCCAGGCAGTAATAACCGGACAGCCGCGTGATCACTTTTGTGCGGATCCACTCATTGAGGATGCGGCTGACGTTCTCGCGGGCGATCCCGGCCATGGCGGCGAGGTCGCGTTGGGAGACTTTCTGGCGGATGACGACGCGGCCGGCGCCGACGTTGTGGCCGAAGCCGTTGGCGAGTTCCAGGAGCGCGCGCGCGACGCGGCCCTTGAGCGGCAGGAAGCTTTCCGCCGCCACGATCTGGTCGGTGTCGCGCAGGCGCGCGGCCAGCATCTTGACCAGATACTTGTAGATGTTCGGCTCCTGCGCGGCGAAAGCGGAAAAGGCCGAGCGGCTGACGAAATGCAACTGGCAATTGCGCAACGCGGTCACCGAGGCCGAACGCGGCAGGCCGTCGATGATGGCGAGGTCGCCGACGATCGAGCCCGACCCGAGGATGGCGAGGATACGCTCGGCGCCGGTCTGCGAGGCGATTGTGACCTTGAGCAGCCCCTCGTCCAGCCGGTAGAAGCCGTCGCCGGGATCGCCGGCGACGAAAAGCACCTCGCCCGCCGCAAGCTGACGTGGCCTGGCCTTGGCTAGGAGCGCGTTGTGCAAGCGGTCCGGAAGGTCGGACAGCAGATTGTCGATCGTCGTTGCCATGGCTTACCCGAAGCGTCTCATTGCGGGACCGCCGCACTGAGGGCGGGTAATCTAGCAGATTTTAGAAAGATTTACTGCCTCCAGGCGGCCGTTATGCTGACCGGGGCGAGGGGATTGAGGCTGTCGGCGGGATGATAGGTCACCAGATTGACGGTCCAGGCTCCGGCGACAAGGACGGCGGCGGTGATGGAGATCATGACAGTGCGAACCATGACGCGCCCCCTTTATTCCGGGGTTTCCCGGCGCGCCGGAGCGTTTCGCTCCGGCTCCTTATAAGTAGGAACGGGCCGGGTTTAGGGTCGTGACCGCAATCACAGAAAGGCGCATTGCCGGAAATCTCGGGCAACCGGCTAAGCCCATAGGTTTCAAAGAGAATTACGAATAAAAAGGGCGGCCGCATGGGCCGCTCTTTTTTCTTCTCCCTCCCCCGCTTGCGGGGGAGGGTTGGGGAGGGGGAATTTTCTCAAGCTTGCAATTAAGTAGTGCCCCCTCCCGACGCGCTTCGCGCGTCGACCTCCCCCGCAAGCGGGGGAGGTAAAGGGCGTTGCTACTCTGCCGCGCCACCTGCCGCCGCCTGTTGTTCCGAGCCTTGCGGCTTCTGCTTGGCCTCGAGGTCCTCGCCGGTCGTCTGATCGACCGCCTTCATCGACAGGCGCACCTTGCCGCGCTCGTCCATGCCCAGGAGCTTCACCTTGACCATGTCGCCTTCCTTGACCACGTCGGTGACCTTGTTGACGCGGTTCGGGGCAAGCTGGCTGATGTGCACCAGGCCGTCCTTGGCGCCGAAGAAGTTCACGAAGGCGCCGAAGTCCATCACCTTGACCACCTTGCCTTCGTAGATCGCGCCCGGCTCCGGATCGGAAGCGATCGACTTGATCCACTTGATCGCCGCCTTGATCGATTCGCCGTCCGCCGAGGCGACCTTCACCGAGCCGTCGTCCTCGATATTGATCTTGGCGCCGGTCTTCTCGACAATTTCACGGATCACCTTGCCGCCGGTGCCGATCACTTCGCGGATCTTGTCGGTCGGGATCTTGAAGCTCTCGATGCGCGGGGCGTGCTCGCCGAGTTCGGCGCGCGCCGAGGTGAGCGCCTTGGCCATCTCGCCGAGGATGTGCAGGCGGCCGTCTTTGGCCTGAGCCAAAGCAACCTTCATGATTTCCTCGGTAATGCCGGCGATCTTGATGTCCATTTGCAGCGAGGTGACGCCGCCTTCGGTGCCGGCCACCTTGAAGTCCATGTCGCCGAGATGGTCCTCGTCGCCGAGGATGTCGGAGAGAACAGCATAGCGCTTATCCTCGAGGATCAGACCCATGGCAATGCCGGCGGTCGGCCGCTTAAGCGGCACGCCGGCATCCATCAGCGCTAGAGAGGCGCCACACACCGACGCCATCGACGAGGAGCCATTGGACTCGGTAATCTCGGAGACGAGACGGATGGTGTAGGGGAACTCCTCCTTCGACGGCAGCATCGGATGGATCGCGCGCCAGGCGAGCTTGCCGTGGCCGATCTCGCGGCGGCCGGGCGCACCGGTACGGCCGGTCTCGCCCACGGAATAATGCGGGAAGTTGTAGTGCAGCATGAACGTCTCTTTGTACGTCCCCTGCAGCGCGTCGATGAACTGCTCGTCCTCGGAGGTGCCGAGGGTCGCAACCACCAGCGCCTGCGTCTCGCCGCGGGTGAACAGCGCCGAACCGTGCGTGCGCGGCAATACGCCAACTTCCGCCACGATTGCGCGAACGGTCGAAAGGTCGCGGCCGTCGATGCGCTTTGAGGTGTCGAGAATGTTCCAGCGCACGATCTTGGCTTCCAGCTCCTTGAACACGCCGGCAACCAAAAGCTTGTCATGCTTGGGCTCGGCGCCTTCCGGGAAGAAGTGCGCCATGACCTTCTGCTTGACCGCGGCGACGGCGTCCTGACGATCCTGCTTTTTTACGATCGAATAGGCCGCGCGCAGGTCCTTCTCGGCGAGGCCGAGGATTTCCTTTTCCAGCGCCTTGGTATCGCTAACCGTAAGCTCGCGCGGTTCTTTCGCGGCTTTCTCGGCAAGCTGGATGATGGCCTGGATCACCGGCTGCATGTGCCGATGGCCGAACATGACCGCGCCGAGCATGATTTCCTCGGACAGCTCTTTAGCCTCCGATTCCACCATCATCACGGCGTCCTGCGTGCCGGCGATGACGAGATCGAGCTGGCTCTCCTTCATCTCGTCGAGCGTCGGGTTGAGCACGTATTCGTTGTTGACGAAGCCGACGCGGGCGCCGCCGATCGGGCCCATGAACGGCGCGCCGGACAGCGTCAGCGCCGCAGAAGCCGCGACCATCGCTAGGATGTCGGGATCGTTCTCCTGGTCATGCGACAGCACGGTGATGGTGACCTGCGTGTCGCAGCGCCAGCCGTCGGCGAACAGCGGGCGGATCGGGCGGTCGATGAGCCGCGAGGTCAGCGTGTCCTTTTCGGTCGGACCGCGTTCGCGCTTGAAAAAGCCGCCCGGGATGCGGCCGGCCGCGTAGTATTTTTCGGTGTAGTTGACGGTGAGCGGAAGGAAATCGATGCCTTCCTTCGGCTGCTTGGCCGCCACCACGGCAGCGAGCACCGTGGTTTCGCCGTAGGTGGCGATAACGGCGCCGTCGGCCTGGCGGGCTACCTTGCCGGTCTCGAGGGTAAGCTTGCGCCCGCCCCAGTCGAGCTCAACGCGATGAATGTCGAACATTTTTTCTTTCTCTCATGGTTCTCGGCCGCACCCGAATGCCATGAGCAAGACGGCGAGAAACTGTCGCGCATCGCCGCGGTGCGGGGAGCAACAGTGTCTGGCGATCCTGCCATGGCGTTCGGAGCCTTGCCTTGACGCGGGGCCGAACCTTTTCGGCTCCCGCTTGTCGCCGGCAGCGCCTATCGCCGCCGGACCTGCAAACAGCGAATGCGTCAAACGCACCGCTCACGGAACGCGTGGGATGCGCGCCAAGCGCGCGCCTCACGCGGAATCAATTTATCGGCGGATGCCGAGCTTCTCGATCAAAGTCTTGTAACTGGCTTCGTCCGTACGCCGCAGGTAATCGAGTAAAGTGCGGCGCTGGCTCACCATCTTGAGCAATCCACGTCGGGAATGGTTGTCCTTGACGTGGGCCTTGAAATGCTCGGTGAGATTATTAATGCGCTCCGACAGGATCGCCACTTGCACTTCCGGCGACCCGGTGTCGCCGGGCTTCTTCGCATAGGTCTTGATCACTTCGGCCTTGCGGCCGGTGGTTACCGACATCGGTTACCCTCGTTTTAGGCCGGCGCTGCCCACCAGGCCGGCCAGGTTAAACACGCGCTTGGGGACGATTTCACCGTGGTCCACATCGGCGAGGGCCACCAAGCGGCCCGACGCCGTGACATAGACTGGCCCACGGAAATTGGGGGCGTCCCGTCCGCGCAACAAAACGACTTGGCCCCGGCGGAGCCTTGCCGCATCAGGCCCACTGACGGCCAGCGCCGGGATGTCGTCCAGCGCGGTCTCGACGGGCATGAGAGCGTCGGCGAGGCTAGCCTCGCCGGCCGCGGCTCTATGGCACACGGCCTCCAATTCTGCCAGTGAAATCATGGTTTCTTCGCCAAATGGGCTGACTTCAACCCGGCGCAACGCGCAAACATGGCCGAAACAGCCTAAAACCCGACCGATGTCGCGCGCGAGCGAGCGCACATAGGTACCTTTGCCGCACTCGGCCTCGAAGACCGCATGACCGGGGTCGGGGGTCTCGGTCAGCTCCAGACGGCCGATGTCCACCGGTCGGGGCTGAAGTTCGACCACCTCGCCGTCGCGGGCGAGGTCGTAGGCGCGCTCGCCCTCGATCTTGATGGCGGAATAGCGCGGCGGCACCTGCTGAATGGCGCCGGTGAAAGCGGGCAGCGCTGCGCGGATTTCCTCCGGCGTGGGGCGCGTCTCGCTCGTCTCGATCACGCGGCCTTCGGCGTCGTCGGTGTCGCGCTCCTCGCCCCAGGCCACGGTGAACCGGTAGAGTTTGCGCCCGTCCATGACGAAGGGAACGGTTTTGGTCGCTTCGCCGAGCGCGATCGGCAGCATGCCGGAGGCGAGCGGGTCGAGCGTGCCGGCGTGGCCGGCGCGTTTCGCCGTGAACAGGCGCTTGACCGCGCCGACCGCGTGCGTCGAGGTCATGCCCACCGGCTTGTCGAGAATGACCCAGCCGTGCACGTCGTGCTTTTCGCGCTTTTTCTGTTTGGGCTCTTTCGGCGGCTGGTCAGCCTGCGGCCGGGCGAGGCTCTGAATGTCGTTGTCGTTCACTCGTGGTCCTCGTCTTCGCGGGCGAGATCGCGTTTGACCGCCGGCGAGCGCAGCAGCCGGTCGATGCGCTCGGCCTCGGCGAAGCGGTCGTCGACGCGAAAGCGGATGTCGGGGGCGAATTTCAGATTGACGCGATGCGCGATCTCGGTGCGGATAAATTTCTTGTGGCTCTCGAAGGCGGCGACGACTTCGTCGGCGTCACGGCCCGCAAGCGGCATGACGTAGATCGTCGCCAGTCGTAGATCCGCGGTCATGCGCACCTCCGGCACGGTAATGAGATGGCCCTCGATCAGCGGGTCATGCACCTCACCACGCGTGAGCAACTCGGCGACCGCGTGGCGCACCAGTTCGCCGACGCGCAACTGTCGCTGCGAGCCGCCGGGCGCGTTGTCGCGGTGAGATGCCTTCTTGTGACGAGCCATTTCATTCGTTCGTTGTTGCCGTCATGGCCGGGCTTGTCCGGGCCATCCACGTCTTGCTTCCTCTAGTGAAGGAAGGCGTGGATGCCCGGCATAAAGCCGGGCATGACGGTGGAAAGGGCGGAGCGCTTCCTAACGCCGAACCGTGAGATTTGGACTCACAGGCTGCGTTGAATCGTCTCCACCCGGTAGCATTCGATCACGTCGCCTTGCCGCATGTCCTGGTAGCCTTCGAAGGCCATGCCGCATTCCATGCCGGCGGTGACTTCCCGCACGTCATCCTTGAAGCGCTTGAGTTGCGACAGCTTGCCCTCGTGGATTACCACGTTGTCGCGAATCAGCCGCACATTGGCGCCGCGCTCGACGGTACCGTCGGTGACGCGGCAGCCGGCGATATTGCCGACCTTGGAGACTTTGAAGATTTCCAGGATTTGCGCGTTGCCGAGCATGGTCTCGCGCAGCGTCGGCGGCAGCAGGCCGGACATCACCTTTTTCACGTCATCGACGAGGTCGTAGATGATGTTGTAGTAGCGGATTTCGATGCCGGCGCGCTCGGCCGCCTCGCGCGCTTCCTTGTGGGCGCGCACGTTGAAGGCGATGATCGGAACGCCGGAAGCTTCCGCCAGCGTCACGTCGGATTCGGTAACGCCGCCGACGCCGGCATGCAGCACCCGCGCGGCAACTTCCTCGGTGCCGAGCTTGTCGAGCGCGCCGATGATCGCTTCCAGCGAGCCCTGCACGTCGGCTTTCACCACCAGCGGGAATTCCTTGAGACCGGCGGTTTTCGCCTGCGCCATCATCTGTTCAAGCGAGCCGCGCATGCCGGTGGCGCGGGCCACCAGCTTCTCGCGCTTCTGCCGGGCGCGATAATCGGAAACCTCGCGGGCGCGCGCCTCGCTGTCGACCACCGCCAGGCGGTCGCCGGCGTCCGGCGTGCCGGAGAAGCCGAGGACTTCAACCGGCGTCGAGGGTCCGGCTTCGTCAATCGGATCGCCAGTATCGGAAACAAGCGCGCGCACGCGGCCCCATTCGGCGCCAGCGACCACGAGATCACCGACACGCAGCGTGCCGCGCTGCACCAGCACGGTCGCTACGGGCCCGCGGCCGCGGTCGAGCTTGGCTTCGATCACGGTGCCTTCGGCGGGCCGCGTCGGATTGGCCTTGAGGTCGAGGATTTCGGATTGCAGGCCGATCATTTCCAGGAGCTTGTCAATATTGGTCTTCTTCGTGGCGGAGACTTCGACGTCGACCACGTCGCCGCCCAGCGATTCGACCTGAATCTCGTGCTGCAACAAATCGGAACGCACGCGGTCGGGCTTGGCGTCCGGCTTGTCCATCTTGTTGATGGCGACGATGATCGGAACCTTGGCCGCCTTGGCGTGATGGATCGCTTCCACCGTCTGCGGCATGACGCCGTCGTCGGCGGCGACGACCAACACGACGATGTCGGTGACCTTGGCGCCCCTGGCACGCATGGCAGTGAAGGCGGCGTGGCCGGGCGTATCGATGAAGGTGATTTTCGCGCCGGACGGCGCGGTCACCTGATAGGCGCCGATGTGTTGCGTTATGCCGCCGGCTTCGCCCGCCACCACATTGGCGGAGCGGATGGCGTCGAGCAGCGAGGTCTTGCCGTGATCGACGTGACCCATGACGGTAACTACCGGCGCGCGCGGTGCGGTCTGCCCCGGATCGTCGGCGACGTCGAACAGGCCTTCCTCGACGTCGGCTTCGGCGACGCGGCGAACGGTGTGGCCCATCTCTTCGGCGATAAGCTGGGCGGTGTCGGCGTCGATGACGTCATTGATCTGCAGCATCTGGCCCTGCTGCATCAGCAGGCGGATGACGTCGACCGCGCGTTCGGACATGCGGTTGGCGAGATCGGAAATCGTGATCGCCTCGGGGATCGTGACCTCGCGAACCAGCTTTTCCTTTGGCTCGTTCGAAGCCTGGCCCTTGAGCCGCTGCGTGCGGCGGCGGAACGAAGCGACGGAGCGCTCGCGCACTTCATCGGCGCGCAACGCGGTGACCAGCGTCAAGCGGCCGCGCTCTTTCGTAGGCGCGCCACGCGGCGCGGCGGGACGTGCCGCGGCGGGGCGAGCGGGGCTGCCGGGACGGCGCGGGCGTGGCGCTTCATCGTCATCGGCCTCGAGCGCCATGCGCCCGGCGGGCTTGCGGGTTTCATCGTCGCCAAGACGCTTCTTGGCGACTTCGCCGGCCTTGCGCTTGGTTTCTTCGTCGTGCTTGCGACGATCTTCTTCCTCGCGCTTGCGCGCCTCGGCGGCTTCGCGCTCGGTGCGGTCGCCGGCTTCGCGCGAGGCTTTGCGGCGGGCTTCCTCCTCGGCGATCTTGCGCTCTTCCGCCTCGCGCACGCGCGAGTCGGCAAGCGCATGGGCGCGTGCGTGACGTTCCTCGTCGGTCAGCGTGCGCAGCACCACGCCGGATGGCTTCGGCGCCTCGGCGACCGGCGCTGGAGCCGCGGCTTTCGCCGCGGGCGCTGCCTTGCGCGGCGCCTCGGCGGGGGCCTGCTCGACGCGGGCCTCAGCCGCCCCGCCCACGGCGCGGCGTTTGACCTTCTCGACGACGACCTGTTTGCTGCGGCCATGGCTAAAGCTCTGGCGCACCACGCCCGTCTCGGTGCGCGGCTTGAGCGTCAGCTTGGAGACGCTCAGTTTCTTTTCGCCAGGGTCCTTCGTTTCACTCATTCCGCGTTTTATCCTCGTGCGCCGTCCGTCGGCGCGATGGCGCTAACTTCTTCAGGCGAATGCCGGGTCCGAAAGCGCTGTAAGCACTTGGCGCGAGCGAGAAAAGTACCGCTCACGGGGCCGGCAAGCAGGGCTGCATGTACCACATTTGGGCGGTGCAATGCCAAATCCAATTGCTCGCCGGAAAATTCTTCGATGATCGCGATTTCGGACGATTTTTCCGTTGTTTCGCGCTGCAAAGCGGCGGCGAGCTTGCGCTTGCCGTCGCTCGCCGCCTCGGTCGCGTGGATCAACGCAGCGATATTCTCGTGTGCGAGCGCCGCTTCGACCTTGGAAAAGCCGGTGGGCACGTTGCCGGATTTGCCGGCGATCGCCAGCGCATCGAGCGCCGAGCGCTGAAGCAGGCGCTCGGTCTGCGCCGCGAGATCCGGAGCGACGAGTAGCTCGCGTTTGAAGCCGCGGGAAAACACCTTGCGCTGCACGGCCTCCTCGAGCGCCGCCCGCGTGGCGGTGATCCAGATGCCGCGGCCAGGCAGTTTTCGTTTGATGTCGGGCACCACCTCGCAGGCGGGCGAGACGACGAAGCGCAACAGGGCCTCGACAGGCAGCACCGCGCGGGTGAGCGCGCAGGTGCGCTCGACCGCGGAGGCAACGCTGGTCGCCCCGCGGTCGAGTTCATTGTCCTGCGCAACTGCCAGCATCGTGCTTTGCGTCTTTCGGTTACGCTTGCGGCGCGTCGGCCGGGGCTTCTTCGGTCGGCGCTTCAGCTGCGGGCGGCGGCGCCAGTTCGGCTTCCGTCACCCAGCCGGCCTTGAGGCGGGCCTGCATGATCATATGCTCGGCGTCTTCGCGCGTAATATCGAAGCCGTCGAGGAAGCCCGGTTCGCGCTTGCTCTCGCCGTCCTTGCGCTCGGTCCAGCCGGTGAGATCGTCGGTGGCGCAGCCGGCAAGATCTTCCACGGTCTTGACGCCGTTCTCGCCGAAGGCGACCAACATCTTGGTAGTGACGCCGGGCACGTCCCTGACCGCGTCCTCGACGCCCAACTCGACGCGTTTGGCGTCGAGCTCGCCTTCCTGCTTGTCGATATATTCCTTGGCGCGCTCCTGCAATTCGCGCGCAGTGTCGTCGTCGAAGCCCTCGATTCCGGCAAGCTCCTTCTGATCGACCAGCGCCAGCTCCTCGATCGAGCCGAAGCCTTCCGACGCGAGCAACTGCCCGACGACTTCGTCGAGATTGAGCGCCTCGACAAAGACCTTGGTGCGGCTCTCGAACTCGGCCTGCCGGCGCTCGGACTCCTCCTGCTCGGTCAGGATGTCGATGTCCCAGCCGGTCAGCTGCGAGGCAAGCCGCACGTTCTGCCCGCGCCGGCCGATGGCGAGCGAGAGCTGCGCATCCGGCACCACCACCTCGATGCGCTCCTTGTCCTCGTCGAGCACGACCTTGGCGACTTCCGCCGGCGCCAGCGCGTTGACCACGAAGGTGGCGATGTCCGGCGACCAGGGAATGATGTCGATCTTCTCGCCCTGCAATTCGTTCACCACGGCCTGCACGCGCGAGCCGCGCATGCCGACGCAGGCGCCGACCGGATCGACGGATGAGTCACGTGAGATCACCGCAATCTTGGCGCGCGAGCCGGGATCGCGGGCGACCGCCTTCACCTCGACTATGCCGTCGTAGATTTCCGGCACTTCCTGGGCGAACAGCTTGGCGGTGAATTGCGGATGCGTGCGCGATAGGAAAATCTGCGGTCCGCGCGGCTCGCGGCGCACGTCGTAGATATAGGCTCTGATGCGATCTCCGTTGCGGAACACCTCGCGCGGCAACATCTCGTCGCGCCGCACGATGGCCTCGCCGCGGCCGAGATCGACCACCACGTTGCCGTATTCGACGCGCTTGACCACGCCGTTGACGATGTCGCCGATACGGTCCTTGTATTCGGCATATTGCCGGTCGCGCTCGGCCTCTCGTACTTTTTGCACGATTACCTGCTTGGCCGACTGCGCGGCGATGCGGCCGTATTCGAGCGGCGGCAGCGGATCGGCAATGGTGTCGCCCACTTGCGCCGCCGGATGATGCTTGCGCGCGCCTTCCAGCGTGATCTGGTTGGAGGGGTTCTCCACCGTCTCCACCACCAGCATGTGGCGCGAGAGCCGCAGGTCGCCGGTCTTCGGCTCGATCTCGGCATGCACGTCGGTCTCGGCGCCGTAGCGCGAGCGCGCGGCCTTGGCGATGGCGTCCTCCATCGCGGCGATGACGATTGAGCGGTCGATGGCCTTTTCGCGGGCCACCGCGTCTGCAATTTGCAATAGCTCGAGCCGGTTGGCGCTGACAGCCATAGCTCACTCTCCTCGGTTTGCGGCATGGCCGGTCGGGCCGGCTTGATGCCTTCGCTGTTGTCGTTCCAGTTTCTTAGCCGCCTTGGCTTCGCGCTTGGCGGCCTTTTCGCGCCGCAAGGCTTGCGTCACCAGTTCGTCGGTGAGCACCAGCTTTGCTTCGCTCATTTCTCCTATCGGCAGCAAAATCTCCGCGTCCCCCGCTTCGGTATCATCGCGGCGGACGCGCGCGGCCTCTCCTTCGGTGCCGATCAGCAGGCCGCGGAACCGCTTGCGCCCATCGATCGAAACCTCGGTCTCGATCTTCACGACATTGCCTGCGTAACGGTCGAAATCGGAGCGGCGCACCAGTGGGCGGTCGATGCCCGGCGAGGAAATTTCCAGGCGATAGGCGCGGTCGATCGGGTCGGCCATGTCGAGCACCGGCGAGAGCGCCCGCGAGACGATTTCGCAGTCTTCCACGGCCATCGCTCCGTCCGGCCGTTCCGCCATGATCTGCACAGTGCAACTGTCGGCGCTCGAGACCCGCACCCGCACCAGCCGATAGCCGAGGCCTTCGATGACCGGCTCGGCGATGGCCGCGACGCGGGCAGGCAGCCCCGGCTCGGTGATAAGCCGCGGTTCCGTCGCGTTATTTGCGGCTTTGCGGGCCGCGTTTGTCTCAAGTGCCTCGCTTACGGCCATTTCGGTAACAAAAAAGAGCGGGTCCGGGGGGACCCACTCTCAAAACCCATTCGGTTATGAGGGTGTCTTAAGTGACATGCGCAATATAGCGATTTCGCGGTTCCGTGCAAGGGTTACCGGCATTTTGGCGACTAACCCTTCCTTCAGAATCTGCCCTTAAATTTGCGTAAAGCCGCCGCGTCAGCGGAATTGATGCCGTTTGCAGGTTTGGTAATGGGTGCTCCTGCTTCGCTGCTCCCTGAGCTGGAAGACGTCGTGCAGCACGGCTCGGCGGAAAGACGTGCCGAAACGCTGCGGCGGATCACCACGCTTTTTCTCGACGGCGCCGACCGCTTCAATGCCGGCCATGTGGAGTTGTTCGACGACGTCATCGGCTGCCTGATCGAGGAGATCGAAGCCAAGGCGCTGGCCGAACTCGCGCGGCGGATCGCGCCGGTTGCCAACGCGCCGGCCCGTGTGGTGAGCCAGCTTGCGAGAAGCGACGACATCGCGGTCGCCGGTCCGCTGCTAAAGCAGGCCAAGCTCGCCGAACTCGATCTCAAACACGTCGCCGAGACCAAGGGCCAGGCGCATTTGATGGCGCTGTCCACGCGGCAGGGGCTCGGCGAGGCGCTGTCCGACATTCTCGTGCAGCGCGGCAATCTCGATGTCGCGCGCAGCGTCGCCAACAATCACACCGCGCAATTGTCGGAGGATTCGTTCACCGCGCTGGTGCAGCGCGCCGAGCAGGATGGCGTGCTGGCCGAGAGGGTCGGCATGCGCGACGATATTCCGCCGCGGCTGTTTCGCCAGCTGTTGATGCAGGCGACCGAGGTGGTGCGCAGGCGGTTGTTGGCACAGGCCAAGCCGGAGACGCAGGCCGAGATCCGTCGCGTGCTGGCGAAGGTTTCCGACGAAGTCGCCGCCAAGGCTGCGCCGCGCAATTATGCCGCCGCGCTGGCCGCGGTGCGCGCGCTGCATAAGGAGCGCAAGCTCACCGAGGCCGATATCGCCGAATATGCCAAGACTGGGAAATACGAGGAGACCATCGCCGCGCTGGCGACGATTTCCGCCGTGCCGGTGGAGGTGGTGGACCGGCTGATGAGCGGCGAGCGCGCCGATCCGGTGATGATTCTGGCGCGCGCGGCCAATTTCGGCTGGACGACCGTGGAAGAGATCATTTGCGCGCGCCCGGGCGGGCGGCCATCGCCGCAGACGCTCGAAGCGGCGCGCGAGAATTTTGCCCGACTGACCGCGGCTACCGCCCAGCGCGTGGTGCGCTTCTGGCAAGTGCGCCAGGGCACCGGAGAATAGAGTTTCGTCGTGGCCAGCTCCCGCTAGCCGTCCGCGTCTCTCTTTGTGGCAAGACGCGGATGCCCGCGAAACAACGCGGGCACGACGGCCCTATCCCTTGCGGAAGATGAAATATGCAGGCTGGCGGCCCTCGCGCATGGCTTTTGCTTCATAGCGGGTGCCGGAAAAATCGGGCCAGGCTTTTCGCCAGTCGTCCGCGCGTTTGGCGGTCCACACGAAATCATTCGAGCGTAGCACGCGCGTCAGCGCGTAAGCCGCATAATCGGGAATATCTGTGGCGAAGCGCAGCTCGCCGCCACGGCGAAGAAGTCGCGCCAGGCGCTTGAGGCTCTCGTCCTGGATGAAGCGGCGTTTCCAGTGCCGCCGCTTCGGCCACGGATCGGGATAGAGTAGGTCGATGCGTGAGACCGCTCCCGGCGGCAGCCAGTCGATCAGCGCGCTGGCGTCGCCGTGATGCAGCCGGATATTGGAGAGCTTGCCATCGTCGATGGCCGTGAGCGCCTTGGCGATGGCGTTGCTGTAGCCGTCGCTGCCGATGAAGCCGCTGCGCGCGTTTGCCTGTGCCTGCGCGATCAGATGCTCGGCGCCGCCGAAGCCGATTTCGAGGCGGACGTCGTCGACATTCGCGTAAAGGGTACGCAGATCGGTCGGCGCGGACTTGGTGAAATCAAGCGCGAGTTTCGGCAACAGCGTCTCGAACAGCGCCGCCTGCCGCGGCCGCAGCGGATGGCCCTTGCGCCGCCCGAAGAAGGCTCGTTGGGGTTTTTGTGAGTTCGGCATCATTCGCCGACTATCAAAGACGCAAATGGCCGGCACAAGACCGGCCACCGTGCGAAAAGCTGGATCCCCGCCTTCGCGGAGATAGCCGGCTTAAGAGCCGGTCATTTCACCGCGCTGCGGATCGCCGCGGCGAGGTCGGTCTTCTCCCAGGAGAAGCCGCCGTCCTTGTCCGGCGCGCGGCCGAAGTGGCCGTAGGCGGCGGTGCGCCGGTAGATCGGCCGGTTGAGCTTGAGCGTGCGACGGATATTGGTCGGGGTGAGGCGGAACAGCTCGGGCAGAACCTTCTCGAGCTTTTTCTCAGGCACCACTCCGGTGCCGTGGGTGTCGACCAGCACCGACATCGGATCGGCGACGCCGATTGCATAAGAGACCTGGATGGTGCAGCGCTCGGCGAGGCCGGCGGCAACCACGTTCTTGGCGAGATAACGCGCGGCATAAGCGGCCGAACGATCGACCTTGGTCGGATCCTTGCCGGAGAAGGCGCCGCCGCCATGCGGCGCATAGCCGCCGTAGGTGTCGACGATGATCTTGCGCCCGGTGAGCCCGCAATCGCCGTCGGGCCCGCCGATGACAAAATTGCCGGTCGGATTGACCAGGAAATCGGATGGGCGCTGCGGCATCCAGCCTTTCGGCAGCGCCGCGGTGACGGTCTGCTCGATCATGTCCTTGACCATGCCAGGCGTATATTTCTTGCCGTTGCGGCTCTCCGCCTTGTGCTGGGTCGAGACCACGACCTTGGTGCAACCGACCGGCTTGCCGTCGACATAGCGCACCGTCACCTGGCTCTTGGCGTCCGGCTGCAGATCGGGAAGGGCGTTGGAGTGGCGCTTTTCCGCCAGCGAGCGCAGGATCTTGTGCGCGAAATAGATCGGCGCCGGCATGAAAGAATTCTTCTCGTAGACTTCGCTCTCGGTGCAGGCAAAGCCGAACATCATGCCCTGGTCGCCGGCGCCTTCTTCCTCGCCGCTCTTCTTCTTTTTGGCGTCGACGCCCATGGCGATGTCGGCCGACTGGCCGTGCAGCAGCACTTCGACATCGGCGCCGTAATAGGAGAATCCGTCCTGGTCGTAACCGATGTCCTTGACCACGTCGCGGGCAATCTGCGTGATCAATTCGCGGTTCACGACCGACTTGTTGCCGTGCGGATGGAAGAACGGCGGCAGGCCGCGGCCCTCGCCGGCGATGACGATCTTGTTGGTGGTCGCAAGCGTCTCGCAGCCGAGCCGGGTATTCAGCAAGCTGTTGTCGGCGACGCCGTGCTTAATGTCGTTTTCCAGGAATGCGTCGAGCACCGCATCGGAAATCTGGTCGCAGACCTTATCCGGATGGCCTTCGGAAACCGATTCGCTGGTGAACAGAAAATTAGTGTGAGCCAACGCCAGAACTCCCCAAAAGCGCGGTTCCACCGCCGCGCTGTGTCACGTCCGGGGTGTTTCTTGCAGTACCCCAGTGGGAGGTCAAGATGTGGGCAGCGGAGGGCAACCGTCCCGGCGAAAATTGGCTAAGGGCGGGGCCTTTAGTCGCTCTCGTCGGCGATCTGTTCGACCAGATCGACAATGCGGCGGCGCAACTTGCTGTTCTTGATGCGCATGAACGATTTGGTGAGCGAAAGACCGTCCGAGGTGGCGAGGAAGTCGGAGACGTAGGCCGGCGATGGCGCCTCGCCCATACCGCCGGCATGGCCCGGCATGTTGGGAGCGCCTTCGAAGAAAAAAGACACCGGAACTTGCAGAATATTGGAAATCTGTTGCAGGCGAGAAGCGCCGATGCGGTTGGTGCCCTTCTCGTATTTCTGCACCTGCTGGAAGGTCAGGTCCAATGCGTCGCCGAGCTTCTCCTGACTCATGCTCAACATCATGCGACGCATGCGCACGCGCGCGCCGACGTGCTTGTCGATTGGATTCGGTGTCTTCTTAGCCATAATTTTCTCGGTCGCCCCGTTTCGTGTAGCGTCATGTCACATATAACGTTGCCTACGCAATCCGGTGTAGGCCGCGCCTTGGTAAACGCCGTGAAAAAGAAGTGATAATTTTCCATAGTTTTCAATAGTTTTCTTGCGTACGTATTTTTCGCGGAACAGTCGTTGAATGCAATTTCGCGGTGCAAACGAACAACCGTGGTGAGCCGCCCCGTAATTAATCAATCTACAGATGCAGCAAACGGCGACGGCCGACAACCAGCAAACTTACTACCAGGAATAGAATAAGAGCGTCGTCGCCGTAGCGTGCATAAAACGTCGGTGCAATTGCGCGCGGCAATCTTGCGTCGAACATGCCTTCGACACCGAGCGGCAGCGAGGCGATCACGCGGCCGAGCGGATCGATCACCGCGGAAATTCCGGTATTCGCCGCGCGCGCCAGCGGCAGCCCTTCGGCGATTGCGAGCATGCGCGCCTGCTGGAAATGCTGGTAGGGACCGGACGAAATGCCGAACCAGCCGTCATTGGTAACGTTAACCAGCCAGCCCGGCCGCTCGCCGCGCGGCACCGCGGCGCCGGGGAAGATCGCTTCATAGCAAATCAGCGGCAGCATCTTCGGCGCGCCGGGCACGGCCATGGCGCGGCGGCGATCGCCTGACTGGAAGCCGCCGACCATGTGCGTGAGCTGGCGTAAGCCCAGCTTTTCCAGGAGGTGGTGCAACGGCAGGTATTCGCCGAACGGCACCAGATGCACCTTGTCGTAGATGCCGGCGATCGAGCCGTCATGGTCGATGACGTAAACCGAATTGTAGGCGGTGGTGACGCGGTCGTCGTTCGCAGTCGCTCCGGCGCGCACGGCGCCGGTGATCAGCACCGTGCCCGGCTGCAATAGCTGCACGATTTGCGCCAGCGCGTCCGGCTCGCGCGTCAGGAAAAACGGAAACGCCGATTCCGGCCAGATCAAATGCGTGACGTCGTGGATGCCGTTTGACTGCGGACCTGTTGATCGGTCGGACAGGCGCACATAGCGCGCCATGACGGATTCTTTGGCGGCGTAGTTGAATTTTACGTCCTGCTGCAAATCGGGCTGCATGATGCGCAGCTTGACCTTGGCGATATAGTCGGTCGGATGCGTCCACAGCCGCGCCGCGCCATAGGCAGTGAACGCAGCAATAATGGCAACGCCGATGAGGAGCGGGCGCCAGGGCCGCGGCGTGTCGACACGGTCGTCGGCGAACACCGCAGGTGCGGCAAAGATGGCGACGGCAAGGAAGGTCAGGCCCCAGACGCCGACGAGCGACACGCTTTGCGCCAGCGCCAGCGGCTGCGACAAGGCGTAGCCGAAGGTATTCCAGGGAAAGCCGCTGAGCAGATGCCCGCGCAGCCATTCGGCGCAAGTCATCGTCGCGGCGAGCGCGAGAATACGCTCGGGTCCGCGCAGCCAGATGAGCCGCGCAGCGCCCAAGCCCAGGGCGGTGAACAGCGCGAGATAGGCGGGAAGCCCTGCGACCGCGACCGGCAATAGCCAGCCGAAGGTCTTGGCATCGACGAGGAAGGCATAGCCGACCCAGTAAAGCCCGGCGAGAAAATAGCCGAAGCCGAAGCACCAGCCGGCGCCGGCGGCCGCCGTAGCCCCGCTCCAGCGCCCCGCGGCGGAGCCGTCCATAAGCCAGATCAATACCGGGAATGTCAGAAACAGGATCGGCCAGGCATTGATCGGTGCCAGCGCCAGCGCCGATGCGGCGCCGGCGGCAAAGGCAATGCCGGCGCGCTGCCAGCCATAGGCGAGCACGATTGGCTGGGCGATGCGGGTGAGCGTCACGGGCGGCGGGCGGCAGACGAAATTGGCGGCTGCGCGCCGTCCTTCTGCGCGGCAGAATCCTCGCCCGGCAAGGACGGCGGCGTGGTGCCGGCCAGCGCCACGTCGGGTTCGCCGCGCTTGCGCTCGGTGCGCGGCCGCTCGCGCCGCTCCTTCAGCCGCGTGATGCGCACGCGCTTGATGCGGCGCGGGTCGGCATCGAGCACCTCGAATTCGAACAGGCCGGGGCCGGGGATCAGTTCGCCGCGCACCGGCAGGCGGCCGGCGCGCGTCACCAGATAGCCGCCAAGCGTGTCGACTTCTTCCGCCGCGTCGCCGGGTTCGAAATCACGGCCGACGACGGAGGCGACGTCCTCGAGACGGGCGCGGGCATCGGCGACAAAGGAGCCGTCGGTCTGCCGGACAACGTGCGGCGTCTCGTCTTCGTCATGCTCGTCGGCGATCTCGCCGACGATCTGTTCGACGATGTCCTCGATCGAGATCAGCCCGTCGGTGCCGCCATATTCGTCCACCACCAGCGCCAGATGAATACGGGTTGCCTGCATGCGCGCGAGCAGGTCCATCACCCGCGCCGACGGCGGCACGAACAGCATCTCGCGAACGATCTTGGCCACCGACAGCGGCATGGCAAGATCGATAGCTTTGAAATCGAGCCCGGCCGGCAGCGGCTTCTTGCGCTTGGCATTTTTTTCCGGGTTGACCGCAGCGCGCGCGGTCATGAAGCCGATGAGATCGCGGATGTGCACCATGCCGACCGGATCGTCGAGCGTGTCGTTGTAGACGACGAGGCGCGAATGCGCGGCGCCTTCGAACACGCGCACCAGATCGCCGAGCTTGATGTCCTGCTGCACGGCGATGATGTCGGCGCGGGGAACCATCACGTCGCCGACGCGCCGCTCGCGCAGGCCGAGGATGTTCTTCAGCATGCGGCTTTCTTCCGGCGAAAAGCCGGTTTCGCCGGGCGTCATGGCGTCGAGCACGTCGCGCAGGTCGGAACGGATGGTGTCGGGCTTCCAGCCGAACAGCGCGCGCACGACGCGTGTGAGCCAGCCTTCGCCGTTCTCCCGCGGCTTCGCCACCGGCACCGGCAGGTGGCGCGGCTCGTAAGGCGCGCCGGTGCTGCTGCTCGAACCTGGATTGTCGCTATCGGGCATGGCGGTCAGGCATTCAATCGCGGGCGAGATAAGGGTCGGGCATCTTCAGGGCACGCATGATCTTGCTTTCGAGCGCTTCCATCGTCTCGGCCTGCGCGTCGGTCGCATGATCGTAGCCGCTGAGGTGCAAGAAGCCATGCACGGCGAGATGGGCAAGATGATGAAGAAATTGTCCGCCCTCCTCGGCGCATTCGCGCTGCAGTGTCTCGTAGGCGACGACGATGTCGCCCAGCATTTTTGCGCCGCCCGCCTTGGCCGGAAACGACAATACGTTGGTCGGCTTGTCGACGCCGCGCCATTGACGATTGAGCTTCTGCATCTCCGAATCGCCGGTCAGCACGATACTCACTTCGCCCTCCGCTGTTGAGAGCGTTTCGGCCGCGGTTGCGATCGCCTCGCGCACGGTTTGTTCCGCCAAAGGCTGCTCGCTCCACAACGGCGATTGCACTTGAATATCCACCGACGGCGCGGTAGCGCGGTCGCTGCGCGCCGGCATCATTTTCTGTCCCCGCGCGGCGGCGTTGCGCGGTCATAAGCTTCGACAATGCGCGCTACCAGCTCGTGGCGGATCACGTCGTGATGGGTGAAAGTGATGTGGTCGACGCCTTCGACGCCTTCGAGCAGCCGCACCGATTCGGCAAGGCCGGAGGTCTGCCCGCTCGGCAGGTCCACCTGGCTCGGATCGCCGGTGACGATCATGCGGCTGTTCTCGCCCAGGCGGGTGAGGAACATCTTCATCTGCATTGATGTGGTGTTCTGCGCCTCGTCGAGAATGACGGCGGCATTGGACAGCGTGCGTCCCCGCATGAAGGCGAGTGGCGCGATCTCGATCTCGCCCGATTGCAAGGCGCGTTCGACGATGCGGGCGTCCATCAGGTCGAACAGCGCGTCGTAGATGGGCCGCAGATAAGGATCGACCTTCTCGCGCATGTCGCCCGGCAAAAATCCGAGCCGTTCACCGGCTTCCACCGCCGGGCGCGACAAAATAATGCGGTCCACTTCCTTGCGCTCGAACATCTGGATCGCCTGCGCCACCGCGAGGAACGTCTTGCCGGTGCCGGCCGGGCCGGTGCCGAACACCAGCGGGTGGCGCTTCAAGGCGTGGATATAGGCGTCCTGCGCGGCCGTGCGCGCGCGTACCGGACGCTTGCGCAGATTGATTTCGTCGAAGGCGCCGCGTCCGCTCGCCGTGTCGTAGTCGAACAGCGAGCCTTGCGCCAAGGCTTGGCGGATCGCGCCCTCGACGTCGCCTTGGCCAAGCTCGTGGCCATGACGGATCTGCTCGTAGAGATCTTCCAGCACGCGGCGCGTCTGCTCGCAGGCGCCGCGCGAGCCTTCGATGGTGACGTGATTGCCGCGCTGCTCGGCGACGACGCCGAGGCGGCGTTCGATCAACGCCAGGTTCTGCCCGTATTGGCCGAACAGCACCGACGCGAGCCGGTTGTCCTCGAAAGCGAGCACGATCTGCGTGGTCGCGGTTTCTTCCGACGTGGCGGCGGGCGGGATCGCGGGATCCGGGGTGCGCAAGTTGTGTCAGGCTCCTGCTGCGGCAAGCGCCGGCGCGTTGGCGCGTTCGGCCAATTCACCGAACAAAGTGTTGGTTCCCATTTGATCGATCGTCACCGGTACTATCGACCCAATCAGCGCGCGCGGCGCCATCACCTGCACCGCCTGCAGATATGGGGTGCGGCCGACCAGTTGGCCAGCGAGCTTGCCCGGCTTTTCCAGCAGCACCTCGACGGTGCGGCCGATAAAACCGGCGTTGAAATCGCGCTGCTGGCGCGCGATCAGCGCTTGCAGCTCATGCAGGCGCGCGATTTTTACCGTTTCAGGAACCTGATTTTCCATCTCCGCGGCGGGCGTGCCAGGACGCGGTGAATAGGCAAAGGTGTAGGCGCCGGCGTAGCCGACCTCGTCCACCAGCGACAGCGTGGCGCGGAAATCGTCCTCGGTCTCGCCGGGGAAGCCGACGATGAAATCCGAGGTGACGGCAAGGTCGGCGCGCGCGGCGCGCAGGCGGCCGATCGTTTCGAGATAATCGGCGCGGGTGTGGCGGCGGTTCATCGCTTCCAACATGCGGTCGCTGCCCGATTGCACCGGAAGATGCACATTGGGCATCAGCTCGGCTAAGTCGGCATGCGCGGCAATCAAATCGTCATTCATGTCGCGCGGATGGCTGGTGGTGTAGCGCAAGCGACAAATACCCGGCACCCGCGCAAGGCGCCGCAGCAATGTGCCGAGCGTCGCGGGCGCGCCGGCCTTGTCCTCGCCGTGATAGGCATTCACGTTCTGCCCGATCAGCGTCACTTCGCGCACGCCCGCCCGGGCGAGCCGCTCGACCTCGGCCGCGACCTTCTCCACCGGCCGCGACACTTCGACGCCGCGCGTATAGGGCACGACGCAGAAGGTGCAGAACTTGTCGCAGCCTTCTTGCACGGTGACGAAGGCGGAAATGCCGCGGCTGCGGATCGCCTCGTTCGCGGGGGCAGCCAGCGCGTCGAACTTGTCCTCCAGCGGAAATTCGGTATCGACGATCTTCTCGCCGCGCTGCGCGCGCGCGATCAAGCCGGGCAGGCGGTGAAAATTCTGCGAGCCGACGACCAGGTCGACGCCGGCGCGGCGGGCGATTTCCTTGCCTTCGGCTTGCGCCACACAGCCGGCAATGGCGATCAGCATCTCGCGGCCCTGTGCCGCCGCGTTCTCCTTCATTTCGCGGATGCGGCCGATCTCGGAATAGACCTTGTCCACCGCCTTCTCGCGGATGTTGCAGGTATTCAAGATGACGAGATCGGCCTCGGCGGGATCGGCGGTTTCGCTGTAGCCGGCAGGCGCCAGCGTGTCCGCCATACGATTGGAATCGTAGACGTTCATCTGGCAGCCGAAGGACTTGATGTGGACTTTGCGGAGGTTGCGCTTGCTGCTCAATGTGCCGCTCGGATTCGAACCATGGGACTATTCTAGCCCCTCATAACGGGCCTTGTCCCAATGATCCACATCGTTGATTTCATGACGCTTTCAAGACGCCGCAGGGGCGGGCGCGGCCGCGCAAGGTTGCGGCGGCGAGGCCGCGGACCGTGGCCTCCAGCGTTTTCGTCATCGCCTTGCGGTCGCTGGCGCTGTCGGCCGGGAACGGTTCGCCGAAGGTGACGATGGCGTCGATAGTGCCGCGTTCCATCAGCATCTTGATATGGGGCAGGAAATCGAGATCGCCGTACCAGGCGATCAGCGGGCGGTGCTGGCGTCCCATGGGGATGCCGTTAATGGCCGTGTAACAGATCGACATCGGTTGAATGAGGATGCCGCTTTCCGAGCGGGAGCCGGCTTCGCGCACCGCGCCGACCAGTGCCGAGCGGAACGGCAGGACGTGGTTGCCGTCGCTCGAGGTGCCTTCGGCGAACAGCACCATCGAGGTTCCGCCGGCGAGGCGGCTGACGATCTCGGCAATGGCGTCGCCGGTCTGCTGGCGCTTGGAGCGGTCGACGAACACGGTACGCTGCAATTTGGCGGTGACGCCGACCAACGGCCATTTGGCGATCTCGCTCTTGGAAATGAAGGCGAGCGGCGCCACCGAGCCGATCACCAGAATATCCGCCCAGGACACGTGATTTGACACCAGCAGCACCGCGCGGTCGCGCACCATTTCGCCGGCGACGCGCACGCGGATACCGAGGATGTGAATCAGCACTCGGTAATAATTGCAGGCGATGAAGCCCCATCCCGGCAGGCCCAATTTGCCGAGCAGCCATTGCACCGAAATCAGGATCGGCGTCATGGTGAAGAAAAACACAGCGGTGAACAACGCACGCGCCATCGGTGTCTATTTTTTCTCGTCGCTCAGCGGCACGGCGTACAGCTCGAGCCGGTGATCGACCAGTTTGTAACCGAGTTTGCGCGCCACTTCCGCCTGCAGCCGCTCGATGTCCTCGGAGGTGAATTCGATCACCTCGCCGTTGCGTAAATTGATCAGGTGATCGTGGTGCGATTCGGGGCTGGTTTCGTAACGGGCGCGGCCATCGCGGAAATCGTGCCGCTCGATGATGCCGGCGTCTTCGAACAGGCGCACGGTGCGATAGACCGTGGAAATGGAGATGCGGTCGTCCACCTTGGCGCAGCGCCGGTAAAGCTCCTCGACGTCGGGGTGGTCGTCGGCGGCCGCCAGCACGCGCGCGATGGTGCGGCGCTGCTCGGTCATGCGCATGCCCTTGGCGGCGCACAGCGCTTCGATATTCGCCCGCTCAGGCATGCGTTTGGGTGACGTCGGCATCCAGCGTCTCCGGTCCGGGCGCAGCTTACCTCATCCCAGATCGCGGCGCAGCACCAGCGCCGCGGCGGAATTGCCCTCCGCCACGGGATAATAATTGGCGCGGCGCGAGACCTGGCGAAATCCGGCGCGATCGTAGAGGCGGATCGCCGCACGGTTATGCTCATCGACCTCGAGGAAAACGGCGCGGCAGCCGAGGCCGGCGAGGCGCCGCAGATGCAGATCGAGCAGGCGGCGCGCGAGCCCGCGGCCCTGGTAAGCGCGGGCAACCGCGACCGAGAGGATCTCGGCCTCGTCGGCGGCCAGCCGCGACATGATGAAGCCGCAAAGCGCGTCACCAAGCGTTGCGCGGTGCGTGACAACGTTGCGCTCGCCGATAAGGCCTTCGACTTCGATTTCGCTCCAGCCGCGCCGGAACGAGGCGGCGTGCAGCGCGGCGATTGTCGCGGCATCGCGCGCGCTTGCCTCGGCAAGCGTGGGTTCGGCCCGTCCGAATATCCGGCGCCACAGCATCAGCGTCGCGCCAGTTGCGCCGCGTTCTGCGGCTGGGCGTCGGGCGCGCGCAGATAAAGCGGCTTCGGCGGCGAACCGGTCTCGACCGCAGCTGCGCCGAGCCGTGCCACCCAGGCGATATCCGGCGCCGCGCGCTCATCGACCGCGCTCGGCGCGCGCTCGCCGCTCGGCCAGGCTGCGGCGAGAATTTTCGCCGCGGTGCCGGTGATGCGCGGGGCGCCTGTGGCGCAGACGCGCAGCGCGTCGCGTATCGACGCAAGCCGCGGCGCGACCAAAGTGCGGCCGCCGGGACCGAACACCTGCAGATAGACGTGGTCATGCCGCGCATCGATAGCCGCCACCGCCGGCAACGTGTCGTCGGCGGCGATGAAGGGCGCGGCGTAAGCGGCGAGCGTGGAGAGACCGACCGCCGGCTTTCCGGCGGCGAGCGCGATGCCGCGCGCCGCGGAAATGCCGACGCGCAGGCCGGTGAAGCTGCCGGGGCCGACGGTGACGGCGATGCGGTCGAGCGCGGCGAAGGAAAGCTTGCCGCGCTCCATCACGCGCGCGATCAGCGGCAGCAGCGTCTCGGCGTGCCCGCGCTGCATCGGCAACTGCTCCTGCGCGGCAATGGCGTTGAGCTCGGTGTCGAGCACGGCGGCCGAGCAGGCTCCCAGCGCGGTATCGATGGCGAGGACACGCATGATTGAATTTACCACCGTCATGGCCGGGCTTGTCCCGGCCATCCACGCCTTTCTTGGCGAAGGGCCCAAAGACGTGGATGCCCGGCACAAGGCCGGGCATGACGACGTTTAGCGCCTGAAATAGAGCCTACATCGGCCGCACTTCGACCACGTCGGGCACGAAATGCTTGAGCAGGTTCTGGATGCCGTGCTTGAGGGTCGCGGTCGAGGAGGGGCAGCCGGAGCAGGCGCCCTTCATGTTGAGATAGACGATGCCTTCCTTGTAACCGCGAAAGGTAATGTCGCCGCCGTCGCTAGCTACTGCGGGCCGAACGCGCGTCTCGATCAGATCCTTGATGGTGGCAACGGTCTCGGCGTCGGCTTCGTCGAAGAATTCGTCGGCTGCGGGCGCCGCTTCTGCATCGCTCGCCACCAAAGGCTGCCCGCTCATGAAATGCTCCATGATGGCGCCGAGGATCGCCGGCTTGATCTGCTGCCAGTCGCCGCCGGTCTTGGTGACGGAAATGAAATCGGTACCGAACATGACGCCGCCGACATTGGCGAGATCGAACAGCTTCTCGGCGAGCGGCGATTGCCTGGCCGCTTCGCGGTTCGGCATGTCGAGGGTGCCGGCGTCGAGCACGGCGCGGCCCGGCAGGAATTTCAGCGTCGCCGGGTTTGGCGTGGCTTCGGTCTGGATGAACATAGCCTTCTCCTCGACTTTTCCTTGCGCACGATCTTGTCCGAAAACCGGCGCCCAGTTTTCGGGATCGTGCGCCGCGGGTTCAAGGCCCGCGAGCATCGCCTCTTAATAGCATAGATGGGTCCTTTTCACTCCCCCTGAAAGGGGGAGGGTCAGGGAGTGGGTCAGGTCGTCGCGATCAGCGATGTTTTAAGGCGATCCCACCCGGTCCGCTGACGCGGACCGATCTCCCCTTTTCAGGGGGAGGTAAAAGAAAAATCAGGCCATCATATCGAGGTCTTCGTCGCCCAATTGCCCGGGCACGATGGCAACCGGGATCGGGAATGTGGCGGCGGTCTTGGCGAGACCCGCAACCAACGGGCCAGGGCCTTCTTCGCCGCTGCCGGCGGCGAGCACTAGGATGCCGATGTCGACGTCTTCGTCGATCAGCTTGATGATCTCTTCGGCGGTGCCGCCTTCGCGGATCACGTGTTCCGGCGTGATCTTGGCAATTTGCTTGATGCGCGCGGCGTATTTATTGAGCGCTTTTTTGGCTGCCTCCTGCGCTTCCGCCTTCATGAGGTCGGCAACGCCAAGCCATTGCTGGTTGCGGTCGCCGGGCTCGATCACGCGCAGCATCACGATCGCCGATTTGGTGCGGCCAGCGCGTTTGGATGCCCAATAGACCGCGCGGTCGCATTCCTCGGTGTCATCGATGACGACGAGATACTTGCGCTTGTGGCCCGCCTCGTAGCTGCGGCGCTTGCTGCTCATCGGCCGCAATGGTGGCACGGCGGGCGCGGCGGCGACAAGCGGGGCTTTGCGCGGAATTTTCGCAGCGCAGCGTGATACCTAGCGCCGCACGAAACCGACGATATCCTTGACCGCCTTCATGGTTTCGGCGGCGAGCACCTGCGCGCGCGCAGACCCGTCGGCCAGCACGCTGTCGATATAGACCGGGTCCTGCACCAGCTTTTTCATCTCGGCGCCGATCGGCCCGAGCTTGGCGACCGAGAGATCGACCAGTGCGTTCTTGAAGGTTGAGAATTGTCCGCCGCCGAACTCGCGCAGCACATCGTTGCGGCCCACTTCCTTCAACGCCGCGTAGATGCCGACCAGGTTTTCGGCTTCGGGGCGGCCCTCCAGACCCTTCTCCTCGCTTGGCAGCGGGTGCGGATCGGTCTTGGCGCGGCGGATCTTCAGCGCGATGGCGTCGGCGTCATCGGTGAGATTGATGCGGGATTGGTCGGACGCGTCCGACTTCGACATTTTTTTCGAGCCATCGCGCAGGCTCATCACCCGCGTCGCCGGCCCCTGGATCAGCGGCTCTGGCAGCGGAAAGAAGGCGTCGCCGAAGCCGTGCGCAGCGATCGATTGGCCGAAGTCGTTGTTGAACTTCTGAGCGATGTCGCGCGACAGTTCTAGATGCTGCTTCTGGTCCTCGCCCACCGGCACATGCGTCGCGCGATAAACGAGAATGTCGGCGGCCATCAGGTTGGGATAGACGTAGAGGCCGACCGAGGCGTTCTCGCGATCCTTGCCGGCCTTCTCCTTGAACTGGGTCATGCGGTTGAGCCAGCCCATGCGGGCGACGCAGTTGAAGACCCAGGCGAGCTCGGCGTGCTCGGCCACCTGGCTCTGGTTGAAGATGATGTGCTTTTTCGGGTCGATGCCGCAGGCCAGAAACGCAGCGGTCACTTCGCGCGTCGTCTTGGCGAGCTCGGGCGGATCCTGCCAGACCGTGATGGCATGCATGTCGACCACGCAATAGATGCAGTCGTAATTTTCCTGCAGCGCTACGAATTTGACGATGGCGCCGAGATAATTGCCGAGGTGCAGGTTGCCGGTCGGCTGCACGCCGGAAAATACCCGTTCCTTAAACGCCATGGCGGTTGCCCTTCAATACGCGGCGGAGCCATGCCACGCCCAAGCCTTGCGGCGCAAGGGGTTCGCGCGTTTGCCGGACGACATTCTGCCGATATAGTCTGCAGATAAAGTGCACTGTCCGATTTGACGAGGATCAAGCAATGCCCGCCATCCGTTACGACGTGCTCGGCATCGGCAACGCCATTGTCGATGTCATCGCCAATACCGAGGAAGATTTTCTAGTGGCGCAGGGCATGCGCAAGGGCGGCATGACGCTGATCGACGAGGCGCGCGCCAAGACGATCTACGACGCCATGGGGCCGGCGATTCGCGCTTCCGGCGGCTCGGCCGCCAACACCATCGTCGGCGTGGCGAGCCTGGGCGCCCGCGCCGCCTTTGTCGGCAAGGTCAACGAGGACCAACTCGGCCGCGTCTTCATTCACGACATCCGCGCCGCCGGCGTCGCCTTCAATGCCGAGCCGGCGCGCAAGGGCCCGTCGACCGCACGCTGCTACATCATGGTGACGCCGGACGGCGAGCGCACCATGAACACGTTTCTCGGCGCTGCGCAGGACCTCAAACCCTCCGACATCGATGAGACGGCGATTTCTTCCGCCGCCGTGACCTATCTGGAAGGCTATCTCTGGGATCCGCCGCAGGCCAAGGAAGCCTTTGTCAAGGCGGCGGCGATCGCGCACAAAGCCGGGCGGCAAGTAGCGCTGACGCTGTCGGACGCATTCTGCGTCGACCGCTACCGCGCCGAGTTTCTCGATCTCATCAAGAAGCGCACGGTCGATATCGTTTTTGCCAACGAGAAGGAACTGCACAGCCTGTATCAGACCTCCGATTTCGAGACGGCGGCGAAAGCGCTGCGCGGCGAGGCCAAACTCGCGGTAGTGACCCGCAGCGAGAAAGGCTGCGTCGTGCTGAGTGACTCCGCCGCCGTCGCGGTGCCGGCGGAGCCGGTCGAGAAGGTGGTGGATGTGACCGGCGCCGGCGACCTGTTCGCCGCCGGCTTCCTGGTCGGCCTCGCGCGCGGCAAGGATCACCGCACCGCCGCCCGCCTTGGCGCACTCTGTGCCGCGGAAGTAATCCAGCACATGGGCGCGCGCCCTGAGGTTTCGCTCAAGGTGCTGGCCGAAGAGAACGGTCTTTTGGTGGAGACGGGCCCGGGGGCGTGAGACGCGGAACGAACGTCCTGCATCTCACGCTTGATCGTTGGTCACGCTGGGATTTGCCACAATTTGCAAGGTCACCCGCAGCCTGCATAGCCGCGCCGGCAACGCTCGCGCAAGCGATTGGTAACCGATTGGTAACCGAACGTGGTTAGCGATTGGTGAACAGCCAACGCAGGGGTTGACCAATGGCCAAGCGCAAGCAGATCGAGCAATCCGGCGACGCCGCGGCGGATAAACCGCCAAAAGCCGAGTTGCCGAATGTTGAATCGCCGTCGATTTCTCCGGCCGGGCCGCTGCCTGTGAGCGAGCCTTCGCCCAAGCCTGCCGTCGAGCCGGCCGCACCGATTGCAAGTGACGAAACGACGCCGCCGACGCCCGCGCCCGCCGCAAAACTCTTTGAATTTCCACGCATCACGTGGCCGCCGCGCAACAAGCGCAACGCGCTGCTGGCGGCGTCGGTGACGCTGGCCGCAGCGCTCGGCGCCGTGTTCGGCGCGGTCACCAGCGCGGGCTTTAGCGCGCCGCCGCCGTCACGCGCCGATGTGGCCGGCCTCGAAGAACGTAAGGCCATGCAGCAGTCGATCACGCATCTGTCGAAAGAGGTCGCTTCGCTGAAGACCAGCTTGGATGCGGCTAACAAATCCGCGCATAGCCAGGTCGTCAAAATCACCGAGCGGCTCGCCGCGGTTGCCGCCGACGTTACCGGCTCGATTGCGGCACCGCAGCCCGTGCCGCCAGCGTCTGCGCTGGCGCAGACGGCGACGCCGGTGCCAACACCGCGCCCGCTTATCGCCGCCATTGATCCACCGCCGGCGCGGCCGACGATCGTGCCGGACTGGACGCTGCGCTCGGCGCGCGACGGCATGGCCTTTGTCGAGGGGCACGGCGAGATCTATCAGGCCGTGCTCGGCGCGCCCTTGCCGGGCCTTGGGCCCGTGCAGACGATCAAGCGCGAGGACGGGCGATGGATCGTAGTGACGCCCAGGGGCATCATCGTTTCCATGCGCGACCGGCACTATTTCGAGTAAACTCGCAGCCGCCATCCGGTTGAATAGAACGGCGCCCGCGGGGCGCCGTTTTTATTAATGTTTACGCGCGATTGCATGCGCGCAGGGCCGGTGGCGAAGCTTGCGAAACCGTGCCAGATTCACGTCGTGCCGATCATGTCGCGGGTGATGCCATGCGCGATGCGTTGAAAATCCTTGCTGCGGCCAGTGTTCTCGGCATGCTCGCGGCGGCGCCCGCCTTGGCGCAGGGCGCCGCGCCCACGCCGCCCAAACCGGAAATGACCGAGAGCTGCCCCGGCCTGGTCGCCGAGCAGACCCCGTTTTCCGCGCCGGCGAAATTCCGGCTGGTCGCGTTGAGCCCGGACCAGGTGCGCATCACCTTCGTCGGCCACGCCACTTTCCTGATCGAGAGCCCGCAGCTCGTGCGCATCGCCACCGACTACAATGACTATGTCAAACCGCCGGTGCTGCCCGACATCGTGACGATGAACCATGCGCACACCACGCATTATACCGACCACCCCGATCCCGGCATCAAATTCGTGCTGCGCGGCTGGACCGCCGATGGCGGGCCGGCGCGCATCGACATGAACTACAAGGACGTGCGCGTGCGCAACGTGCCGACCAATATCCGCACCTACGACGGCGGCACCGAGAAAAACGGCAATTCCATATTCATCTTCGAGACCGCCAGTCTGTGCATCGTCCATCTCGGCCATCTGCATCACACGCTGACGCAGCAGCAGTTGAACGAAATCGGGAGGCCCGACGTGGTGCTGGTGCCGGTCGACGGCAACTACACGCTCGACCTCGACGGCATGATCGAGGTGCTGCACGCGCTGAAAGCACGGCTGATCATCCCGATGCACTATTTCAGCAGCTATACGCTCGACCGTTTTCTCGCGCGGATGCGCCAGGAGTGGGAGGTCGAAGTCGCCGAAGTCCCATCGCTCGTCGTCTCTAAGAGCAGCCTGCCGGAAAAGCAGAAAATTTTAGTCTTGCCCGGTCGCTGACTGTTCCGGTCTGTTCACCGCGTTGTCGGGAATTGGTCGTGCTGGTCGTGGGCCTGCGTGGCACGCATGGGAACTTATCAACAACCGGCCAAAGACCGCCATTGACCCGGCGGAACCAATGCTTAGTTGTCGCGTTCACGCATTGCATTTCACGCGAGAGTTTTCCCATGGAGCAGATCTGGAGCGGCTGGAAGCGGTTTCCCGACGCGGAAAGCGGCGACAACGTCGAGGCGCCCATTGGACCGGGAGTTTACGAGGTCCGCCATACACTTACGGGGCAGCTCGTCGCCTTCGGCCATGCCGCCAATGTTGCCCACGCCATCACTGAGTTGAAGGTGGACCGCACCAACCCCTTTGCCCGGCTGTTCAAGCCGGCGCCGCTTGTCTCGCGCGTCTCCGATCTGGAATACCGCACCTGCGCGGCAGCCAGCCGCGCCGAGGCCAAGACCGCGGCGCAGCGGCTGAAAGGTTTGCGCGAGATCGCCTGGCGCCGGCGCACTGATCTGGGCTGGGCCGGCAAGCAATCGCACTGATTTGACCGCTTGAAATATCGTGATCGCGGCCGGCCTTCGCGCCCGCCGCTTTCGTTTTGTGTCGCGTCCGGATAAGAACGCCGGCGATGACTTACGCGATCACATCCGACAAGGTGCGGCTCTATTACGAAGAGGTCGGACAGGGCACGCCGATCCTGTTCGTGCACGAGTTTGCCTCCGACCATCGCGGCTGGGAGCCGCAGCTGCGCGAATTCGGCAAGCGCTATCGCTGCATCGCCTATTCCGCGCGCGGCTATGCACCGTCCGACGTGCCCGCCGACAAGGACGCCTACAGCTACAAACACGTGATGCGCGACTGCGTCGCCGTGCTCGATCACCTAAAGATCGACAAGGCGCACCTCGTCGGTCTGTCGATGGGCGGCTACACTTGCCTGCAAGTCGCGCTCAATCATCCGGACCGCGTGCGGTCGATGACGCTCGCCGGCACCGGCTCCGGCAGCGAGCGCTGGTACACGGACGAGTTTCACGAGCACTCGCGCGCCGTCGCCGAGCAGTTCGAGCGCGAAGGCTCGGCGGCGGTGGCGGCAACCTACGGCATGAGCGCCTCGCGCATTCCATTCGCGATCAAGGACCGCCGCGGCTTTGCTGAATTCAAGGCCCGTCTCGCCGAGCACGACGCGCAAGGCTCGGCCAATACCTCGCGTGGTTTTCAAGGCGCGCGGCCCTCGCTCTACGACTTTGAAAACGAAATCCGACGTCTGGCTATCCCGTCGCTGATTGTGGTGGGCGACGAGGACGACCGCTGCGTGGAGCCAAGCCTGTTCCTGAAAGCGACGCTGCAAGCTTCCGGGCTGGTGGTGCTGCCCAAGACGGGGCATGTGGTGAACCTTGAAGAGCCCGATCGGTTCAACTCGCTGCTCGGCGATTTTCTCGTCCGCGTCGATGCCGGCCGTTGGCTCCCACGCGATCCACGCACGGTGCCGGCGGTGTCGGCCGCGCCGTCGTGGAACCGCAAGTAGGTTTGGCTCGTTTCAGGGATGCAATCGCGCGGAGGGCACAGCCATGCTGAGATGGGCCGTCGTTTTTGTGCTGATCGCCATCGTCGCCGGCCTGTTCGGCTTTACCGGCGTCGCCGCGGCAGCGACGGCCATCGCCAAAATTCTGTTCGGCATTTTCCTGGTGCTGTTCGTCGGCGCCGTGGCCATCGGCCTGGCGATCGGCTCGCGGCTGATGCCGTGAACGATATCTAGGCGTCGACCGTCGCGGTGAGCGCGTTGTCCTGAATGAATTGCCGGCGCGGCTCGACCACGTCGCCCATCAGCTGGTCGAACAGCACGCTTGCCTCGTCCACTTCCTTGATCTTGACCTGCAACAGCGAGCGCGCGTTGACGTCGAGCGTCGTCTCCCACAGCTGTTCCGGGTTCATCTCGCCCAGGCCTTTGTAGCGCTGTAGCGTGACGCCCTTGCGGCCGGCGGCGGTGAGCGCTTCGAACAGCCCGACCGGTCCGTGGATCGCCATGGTCTCGTCCTTGCGGCGCAGCATCGCCGGCGGCGTCGGGCGCGGATAGACCGCTTGCAGCCGCGCGGCAAATTCGTCGAGCTTGCGTGCATCGGCCGAACCGAGCAGGGCCTGGTCGATGACGGCGGCTTCCTTGACGCCGCGCACGGTGCGCTCGAAGTGGAAGCCGCTTTCATCGAACCTGCCCTTCCAGCCACGCTCGGTCTCGTCTTCCAGCGCGTCGAGCCGCTTGGCGATGTATTCGGCAGCGGCGGCGCCCTTCTTGCCGTCGTTGGTCACGTCGGGATTGAGCACGCCGGCGATCGCCGCCTGCTCGATGACTTTGCGGTTGTAGCGGCTGTGCAGGCCCTGAAGGATATGGCGAATCTGCCGGGCGTCGTCGACCAGCAGGCGCAGATCAAGACCGCTGCGCTCCTCGCCCGAGGCAAGACGCAGCACCGCGTCCTCGATGCCGGTGGAGATCAGATAGTCCTCGAGTGCGCGTTCGTCTTTGAGATATTGCTCGGACTTGCCGCGCGACACTTTGTAGAGCGGTGGCTGCGCGATGTAGACATAGCCGCGGTTGATCAGCTCTTCCATCTGCCGGAAGAAGAAAGTGAGCAGCAGTGTGCGGATATGGCTGCCGTCAACATCGGCGTCGGTCATGATGATGATCTTGTGGTAGCGCAGCTTGTCGGCGTTGAATTCGTCGCGGCCGATGCCGGTGCCGAGCGCGGTGATCAGCGTGCCGATCTCCTGGCTGCCCAGCATCTTGTCAAAGCGCGCGCGCTCGACGTTTAAGATCTTGCCGCGTAACGGCAGCACCGCCTGGAACTCGCGGTTGCGGCCTTGCTTGGCCGAGCCGCCGGCGGAATCGCCCTCGACGATGAACAGTTCCGCCTTGGCCGGATCGCGCTCCTGACAGTCGGCGAGCTTGCCCGGCAGCGAGTTAAGATCGAGAGCACCCTTGCGCCGCGTCAGTTCGCGCGCCTTGCGCGCCGCTTCGCGGGCGGCGGCAGCCTCCACCACCTTGCCGACGATGACTTTCGCTTCCTGCGGGTGAATCTCGAACCAGTCCTGCAGCGCCTGATTGACGACGTTTTCGACGACTGGGCGCACTTCCGAGGAGACGAGCTTGTCCTTGGTCTGCGAGGAGAATTTCGGGTCCGGCACCTTCACCGACAGCACAGAGGTCAGGCCCTCGCGGCAGTCGTCGCCAGTGAGCGCAACTTTCTCTTTCCGCGATGTGCCAACGGTCTCTGCGTATTGCGTGATCTGCCGCGTCAACGCGCCGCGGAAGCCGGCCAAGTGTGTGCCGCCGTCGCGCTGCGGAATGTTGTTAGTGAAGGCGAGCACGCTCTCGTGATAGCCGTCGTTCCACCAAAGCGCGCATTCCACCGTGATGCCCTCGCGCTCGGCCTTGATCATGATCGGGTTGGGGATGAGCGGGGTCTTGTTGCGGTCGAGATATTTGACGAAGGCCTCGACGCCGCCCTCATATTTCATCTCCTCGCGCTTCTCCACCGCGTGACGCATGTCGGAGAGCACGATGTTGACGCCGGAATTGAGGAAGGCGAGCTCGCGCAGCCGGTGTTCCAGCGTGGCGAAGTCGAACTCGACCATGGTGAAGGTCTTGGTCGAGGGCAGAAACGTGACTTCCGTGCCGCGCTTGCCTTTGGCATCGCCGACAAGCTTGAGCGGCGCCACCGCGACACCGTCCTTGAACTCCATAGAGTGCTCTTTGCCGTCGCGCCAGATGGTGAGCTTGAGCGAACTTGACAGCGCGTTGACCACGGAGACGCCGACGCCGTGCAGTCCGCCCGACACCTTGTAGGAATTCTGGTCGAATTTTCCGCCGGCGTGCAGCTGGGTCATGATGACCTCGGCCGCGGAGATACCTTCGCCCTTGTGGATGTCGGTTGGGATGCCTCGGCCATTGTCGATGACCGTCACCGAGCCGTCCGGGTTGAGCGTGGTCACCACTTCGGTGGCGAAGCCGGCGAGCGCCTCGTCGATGGCATTGTCGACGACCTCGTAGACCATGTGGTGCAGGCCGGAACCGTCGTCGGTGTCGCCGATATACATGCCCGGCCGCTTGCGCACGGCATCGAGGCCCTTGAGCACCTTGATCGACTCCGCGCCGTAGTCGGACGGAAGGTTGCGGGCAGGTTCAGCCATCGGCGGAGACCTCAAAAATGGATCTGAAAACGAGTTGGATTTGACGTTTGATGTGGCACGAAAAATAGCCCCCGTACAGGGCAATCTCTCATACGTTAATATGTTGATTTGAAAGCATTTTTTAAGGGCTTGTTATGCAAAAAATTTGGCGTTTTTCGCACCCGGTTTAAGCCAAATTGGGGGTTGCGAAATGGCTGCGCAAGGCCGTCGCGGCCTAGCCGTTTTTTGCCCTGAAATTGTCTGCGGCCGGGACGCCGGGCGCCCTTGTGCCGCCGCGCGCATTGGCCTCTAAGCAAGGGCGGTGGTGCCTGACTTGAATTTACTTTGCATGCGCTGGTTTGCTCCGTCTCTCAAAATCCCCGACCGCTGGCCGTTCGAAGTTCCGCACCGCCTGCGCGCTATCGTGCGGGCGCGGGAATCGAGCGTCATCGTCCTCGCCGCCGTGGTCGGCGTTGTTGCCGGCCTCGTCGTGGCGGCGATGGGCGAGGCCGTCTCCCTCATGCATGTGATCTTCTTCGGTCTCGACCCCGGCGAACGGCTGTCCGGGCGCGGCGAGCTTAATCCGCTCTATGCATTTCTGACGCCTTGCATCGGCGGACTGCTGTTCGGACTGGTGACGGCCTACATCACCCGGCTGCGCGGCACCGAGGTCGATCCGGTCGAAGCCAACGCGCTGCACGGCGGGCGCATGTCCATGCGCGGCAGTCTGATCGTTGCCGCGCAGACGGTGTGGTCAAGCGGTATCGGTGCCTCGGTCGGACTGGAGGCTGGCTACACGCAACTTGCCAGCGGCGCCGCCTCCTGGCTCGGCCGCGCCTTTCGCCTGCGCCGCAGTGACTTGCGCATCCTGGTCGGCTGCGGAGCGGCGGCCGCCATCGCCGGCGCTTTCGGCGCGCCGCTCGGCGGCGCCTTTTACGGCTTCGAGCTGATCATCGGCAGCTATTCGACCGCAAGTCTCGCGCCGGTCGGTATTGCGTCATTGCTCGGCTACCTCGTCGCGCAGGCCTTCACCCCGGCGCGGCTCGGCATAGAGACCGGCACGGTATCGACGCTCGCCGTGCAAGACATCGTCATCGCCGGCTTTGTCGGCCTGCTGGCAGCGATATTCGGCATTATCGTTATGCGCGGGGTGGCTGCCTGCGAGCTGCTGTTCGCGCGGCTGCGCGTCAAACCCGCGCTGCGGCCTATGATCGGCGGCGCGTTGGTCGGCCTCCTGGCGATGATCTCGCCGCAGGTGATGTCGTCCGGCCACGGCGCGCTGCATCTCACCGGTATCTTCAAGCTGCCGCTGCAGTTGATCGCGACCATCTTCGTGCTCAAGGCGCTCGCCTCGATCATCTCGCTCGGCTCCGGCTTCCGCGGCGGCCTGTTTTTCGCTTCGCTTCTGCTCGGTGCGCTCGGCGGGCAATTGTTCGCGGTAGGCCTTAGCGCGGCGTGGCCCGGCGTGCACCCCAATCCCGACGCCTATGCCATCATCGGCCTTTCCGCGCTTTCGGTGTCGGTGATCGGCGGACCGCTGACCATGACCTTCATCGCGCTGGAATCGACCGGCGACCTGTGGCTGACGACGGCGGTGCTGATCGCGGTGATCATCTCGATGCAGGTGACGCGCGAATTCTTCGGCTATTCCTTCACCACCTGGCGCTTCCATCTGCGCGGGGAAACCATCCGTAGCGCCGCCGACGTCGGCTGGATCAGGGATCTGACGGTGGGGCAGATGATGCGCGCGGATGTGCGCACGGTGCCGGCGGAAACGCAGATTTCCGCGTTTCGCGAGGCGTTTCCGCTCGGCTCGACCAGCCAAGTGATCGCCGTGGACGAGGACGGCCGCTATGCCGGCATGGTGATGCTGCCAGAGGCGCATGCGGCCGATCTTGCCGCCATCGCCTCGCTGCGCGACATTTTGCATCACCCCGACAACATGCTGTTGCCGCAGATGACGGCACAGGAAGCGATCGCCGCCTTCGACCGCACGGAAGCGGAAGCGCTCGCCGTGGTGGACACGCCGGAGCGGCGGCAGCCGATCGGGCTGTTGAGCGAGGCGCATGCGCTGCGCCGCTATTCCGACGCCTCCGAGCGGCAGCGGCGGGAGCTATTGGGCGAGCTCTAGCTGGTCGGTTGCACCGTGCCGGGACGGATTTCAAACACCTGCGCGCCAGCGACGATATCGCCGAATGCGGCCGGATCGGCGCCGGTCATCCACACCTGTGCGCCGAGATCGGTGAGCGCGTCATAGAGCGCGGCGCGGCGATTGGGATCGAGATGCGCGACCACTTCATCGAGCAGCAATAGCGGTGAATATCCCGTCATCTCCTTGATCAATCCGGCATGGGCGAGCACCAGACGAATGAGCAGCGCCTTTTGCTCGCCGGTGGAAGCTTCGCGTGCCGGAATCCCCTTGGCGGCATGGGTGACGGCAAAGTCCGAGAGATGCGGGCCGTCGAGCGTGCGGCCGGCGGCGGCGTCGCGCGCTCGGTTCTCCTTCAAGAGCGCGCGGTAGCGGTCCTCGATGTCGGTGGCGTTCTGCATGGGCAGCAGCTTTTCCATCCAGCCTTGCAGCGCGATCTCGGCGTCGGGAAATTCGGCGGCTTTTGCGCGTGTGAGCGCGGCGGACAGCCGCGCTACCGTTTCCGCCCGCGCTGCGGCGACCGCGACCGCGACCTCCGCCGTCTCGTGCTCGATGGCGTCAAGCCAGTGCATATCGCTGCTCCGTTTTCCAGGAGCCGGTTGCGCGACCGCAATGAGCGTTCGAGCGCCGCGACGCGGCTGGAATGCTGCGCATCGACCGCGAGCACCAGGCGGTCGAGAAAGCGCCGCCGCTCCGAGGCGGGGCCGTTGAATAACGGGTCCATCGCAGGCGTCAGCCAGACGACGCGCAGATGATCGGCGAAGGCCGCGGCGGAAGACACCGCCTCGCGGTCGATGCGGCACCTGCGCGTGAGCGAGGAATCCTCGCCGGCTGGCGGATCGATGCCGGTGCCCAGCGTGGCCAAGCCCAGCATGCCTTCGATCTCCGCCGACACCGCCCAGGCCCCGTCGCCCTCGGAGAAGGCGATCTCCTCCATGGTGGCGCGGCGCAAGCCGCGGCCTGGCGCGAGCAGCGATATCGACTCGATCAGATTGGTCTTGCCGGCGCCGTTGGCGCCGATGAGCACCACGGGTTGCGCCGCGCCGAGCGCGATCGCGGCGGCGTGATAGCTGCGGAAATTGGTCAATGTCAGGCGGCGAATGAAGGCGGCGGTCATGTCACTCGCGTGGCCGGGCAGGGATGGGCGCGCCTAGCGCGAGGGGACGCAGGCCCGGCGGAACAGCCTGACTAGCACAGCATCAACACGATGCCATCTCCGTTCTAAGCCGCCGGCTTGCGCACGATGTGGTAGGCCATGACGCCGGTGAAGAAGCTGCGGTTCTCAATCGCCTTAAAACCGACGGCCTCGAGCAGTTCGCTCATCTCGTGCGGCGTGTAGAAGTTCCGTATCGCCTCGGCGAAATAGCCGACGCATTTCAGGCTCTCCGCCGAGCTGCCGAAAAGCTTTGCCGTGAACCATACGGAGAACCGAAGATAGGTCAGATGCGGCACTTCGATGATCCGCGACGACGGGCGCAGCATGTCGTTGTGGCAGAACAGGCCGCCCGGCTTGAGCACCCGTTCGATTTCCTTGAACGCCTTTACGATCTCGAGATGGCGCGACGCGAATTGCAGCGTCACGGCATCGAATGAATTGTCCAGATACGGCAATTCGTGAGCGTCGCAGACGCGCGCATGAATCGTCAGATCGCGCTCGCGGGCGCGGCGCTGGCCTTCCGCGATCATGTGCGCGCTGCCGTCCACGGCGTCGATGTGCAGTGTGGGATCGCGTGTCAGTAGCCGTAGCGGGATATCGTGCGTGCCCGAGCAGACGTCGAGCACTTTCGCTCCGCGCGGCAAATGCCTGATGACTGCGGTTGCAAATTTATTGCTCCACCAGGCGCAGGTCCCCAGCGAGGCGACGGCGTTGCCCTGATCGTAATAGACGGGCACGTCGCGAAAGACTTCGGGGATCAAGGTTCGCCAGGTCTCGCTAAAGAGCCGCGAACGGAGATCTTCCTTTTTCACAAAATCGGCAGAAATGCTCATTCGGCCTCTCGTCGTCGGTCAATACTTGTGCACGCCGGCCCTTCGCCAAGCGTCATCAATATTCGCCGTTCTTGGGTTTGAAACCGATGGCCCCCACGGCCGCGCCTCTCCCCCCATGGCGGCACTCATACCCAGTGCGCGCCCTTGCCGTCCTTGTCTTGGATCAAAACGGGCGGCTTGCAACCGCGGAGCTTATTGCAGGGCAATCTTGCTGTCGATCCGCGCTCCATTTTCCAGCCCATAGCGACGGGTTCGACAGCGGATTTGGCCCGAATTTCCGCAAGATTATGGCCGATTCTCCACTTTGAAATTCGCAACGATGGATTCGACGATATCGTCCGGCGCCGGATCGATCGTGACCATGATCGAGGGCTCGTCGGCGGCCGGTTCCTGCAGTGCGGCAAACTGGCTGTCGAGCAGTTGCGCCGGCATGAAATGGTTCGTGCGCTGCGCCAGGCGCTCGGCGATCAATTCCTTGGCGCCTTTGAGATAGACAAAACCGACATCGCTATTGCCGTCGGCGAGAATGGCCCGATAGGCACGCTTGAGCGCCGAGCAGGTGACGATGATCTGCTGGTGCTCTTTTCGCGCGGCGTCGATGCGGGCGGCGATCGCCCTGAGCCAGGGCAGGCGATCTTCGTCGGCGAGCGGGATGCCGCGACTCATTTTTTCGACGTTTTGCGGCGGGTGCAGCGTGTCGCCCTCGACAAGCAGACAATTGAGCCGCTTCGCCAGGCGCGAGGCGACCGTGCTCTTGCCGGCGCCGGATACGCCCATGACGATGATCGCCGTATTCCAGCGAGCTGGCAGGGGCACGTTCGCCGGCATCACGCCTTGCCTTTCGGTTCGGCATGGCCGCCGAAGCCGCGGCGCATCGCCGAAATCAGCTTGTCGGCGAAATTGCCCTCGCGCCGCGAGCGAAAGCGTGCGTTGAGCGCCGTGGTCAGCGCCATCGCCGGGATAGCGCGCTCGATCGCAGCCTGCACCGTCCAGCGCCCTTCGCCGGTGTCATCGACCACGCCGGAGAAGTCTTTCAGCATCGCATCCTTGTCGAGCGCCGACGCGATCACATCGAGCAGGCGCGAGGAGACGATGCTGCCATGGCGCCACACTTCCGCGATGGCGGCGGTGTCGAGGGTGAAGCGTTCAGCTTCGGCCACGTTGGCGGCATCGGCCTCGGCGAGAATCTGGAAGCCCTCGGCATAAGCCTGCATCAGCCCGTATTCGATGCCGTTGTGCACCATCTTGACGAAATGTCCCGCACCGTTCGGTCCCACATGCAGCCAGCCTTGGGCGGCGGGCGTCTTGCCGTCGCCGCCGGGTGCCAGGGCGGCAAAAATCGGCGCGAGCCTCGCAACGACAGCGTCCTCGCCACCGATCATCAGGCAATAGCCGTGTTCGCGGCCGAGCACGCCGCCGCTGGTGCCGACGTCGAGATGATGCAGGGAGCGCTTCTTGAGCGTTTTCGCCCGCCGCAGGTCGTCGCGCCAGAACGTATTGCCGCCGTCGATCACAGTATCGCCGGCGCTGAGCAGCTCGCCGAGCCTTTCAATGGTGGTTTCGGTAGCATCTCCCGCCGGCAGCATGACCCAGACGACCCGCGGCGGCGCCAGCCGTTTCACCAGGTCTTCGATGCTCTTCGCCGCCACAGCACCGTCGCGCGCCAGGTCTTGCTCGGCTGTAGGCGTCTGGTCGTAAGCCACGACGCTATGGCCGCGGCGCATCAGGCGGCGGGCAATATTGCCGCCCATCCGGCCAAGCCCGATCATTCCGATCTGCATATCGCCATCCCAGCCGTGGTTACATGACAGCTTGCCCGCACGAGGCCCACCCCGGCAAGTTCGATATTCATGCTTGGTGGAGAGCGTGGAGGGCGGCTTTTAGACGCGCATCGGCATCAGCACATAGAGCGCGCCTTTGGCGTCCTTGTCCTGGATCAGCGTCGGCGAGCCTGGATCGGCGAACTTGAGCACGGCCACCTCGCCCTCGATTTGTGCGGCGATGTCGAGCAGGTAGCGCGAATTAAAGCCGATATCGATGGGGTCGGCGGCGTATTCGACTTCGAGTTCTTCCGTCGCGCTGCCCGAAGTCCGGATTGGTCACCGACAGCAGCAGCCGCCCGCCGGTGATCGAAAGCTTCACGGCGCGGCCGCGCTCGCTCGACACCGTGGAGACGCGGTCGACGGCGGCCTCGAAATCCTTCTTGTCGACGGTCAGATCCTTGTCGTTGTTGAGCGGGATCACGCGCGCGTAGTCGGGAAAAGTGCCGTCTATCAGCTTCGAGGTGAGCACGATCGCGCCGATGGTGAAGCGGATCTTGCCGGACGACAGTTCGATCGCAACCTCGCCTTCGCCGGTTTCGATCAGCCGCTGCACTTCGCCGACGGTTTTGCGCGGCACGATGATGCCGGGCATGCCGGCAGCGCCGGTCGGCAGCGGCAACTCGACCTGCGCCAAGCGATGGCCGTCTGTCGCCACCGCGCGCAGCGTCGCGCTTTTTCCGGTGCCCGCGGCGTGCAGATAGATGCCGTTGAGATAATAGCGCGTCTCCTCGGTGGAGATGGCGAACTGGGTCTTGTCGATCAGGCGCTTCAAGTCGGCGGCGGCCAGCGTGAAAGAATGGGTCATGTCGCCGGCGGCGAGATCGGGAAAATCGCTCTCCGGCAAAGTCTGCAGCGTGAAACGCGAGCGCCCGGCGCGCAGCGACAGCACCGCGCGCTCGCCCGAGCCTTCGATTACGATCTGCGCGCCCTCGGGCAGCTTGCGCACGATTTCGTAGAACATGTGCGCCGGAACGGTGGTGGCACCGCCGGGCGAGACCTCGGCGGCGATCGAGTCGGTGACTTCCAGATCGAGATCGGTCGCTTTCAGGCTGAGTTTGCCCTTGTCGGCCTTGATCAGCACGTTGGCGAGGATCGGAATGGTGTTGCGGCGCTCGACCACGCGATGCACGTGGCCCAGCGACTTCAACAACTCGGCGCGCTCGACTGTCACCTTCATGGGAAGACCCGCTTCGGCGCCCTGAAAAGATTGCGGCGCGCACAAAAGCCGGCCGATCCAGGAGGCCGGGGAGCAAAGGTGACGAAAGAGCGCGGCTTGCGCAAGGGCAGCTTGCCCATCCAAAAGCCTATCCACAGGGCGTCCGCCGCCTTTAGCCGCCTAGTAAAAGACAAGGCCCCGCCCCAGCAGGCGCCGGGACGAGGCCGTACACGTCACCCGGCAGAGCCGGGCGCCGCCTACTCCTGCAATTGCCGCTTCAAAATCTCGATCTCCTCGGCCAGGGCCATGTCATTGCCGACCAGGCCCTCGATCTTGCGTACCGCGTGCAGCACGGTGGTGTGGTCGCGGCCGCCGAACCTGCGGCCGATTTCCGGCAGTGAGCGCAGCGTCAGGGTCTTGGCCAGATACATCGCCACTTGGCGCGGGCGCACGACATTGGCGGTACGGCGCGACGACAGCAGGTCCGAGCGGCTGACGTTATATTGCCGCGCCACCACGCGCTGAATGTCCTCGATCTTAACCCGCTTGGGTTCCTGCGGCCGGATCAAATCGCGCACCTCGCGCTCCGCCATTTCCAGCGTCACGGCGTGTCCGGTGAGTTTATTGTGCGCCAGTAGCCGGTTGAGCGCGCCTTCGAGGTCGCGGCCGTTATGCGTCACGGTTTTGGCGATATAGGCGAGCACCGGCAGCGGCACGTCGAAGCCCGGATGGTGCGATCGCGCCGCCATGACGCGGGCTTTGAGGATTTCGAAGCGCAACTCCTCGCCGAGCGAGCCCATCTCCACCACCAGCCCGCCGGCAAGCCGCGAACGCACTCGGTCGTCGAGGCTTTCCAGATCGGAGGGCGGCCGGTCGGAGGCGATCACCACCTGGCGGCCGGCGTCGATCAAGGCATTGAGCGTGTGGCAGAATTCGGCCTGGGTCGACTTTCCTTGCAGGAATTGCAGGTCGTCGATCACTAACACGCCGATGCCGCGCAAGGCTTCCTTGAAGGCGAGCGCCGTCTGCGTGCGCAGCGCCGAGACGAAGCCATACATGAACTTCTCGGCGGTGAGATAGAGCACCTTGCGCTCGCCGGCGGCATTGCCGGCCCATGTGGTGGCTTGCAACAAATGGGTTTTGCCCAGGCCAACGCCTGCATGGATATAGAGCGGGTTGAACAACACCGCGTCGCCGCGCTTGGCGGCGGCGACTTGCTTGGCTGCGGCATGGGCTAGCGTATTGGAGCGGCCGACCACGAAGGTGTTGAAGGAGAGCCGCGCATCGAGCGGCGAGCCGCCCAGCGCCTCATGCACGCTTGCGTCACCCGTCGTCAGCGGCCGGCCGACGCCGTTGCCGTGGCGTGCGCCGTCTCCGGCGGCCTCGAGTTCGGCGGCTTTCGGCTTGGCCACCGTCGAGCGCAGCACCGCCGAGCGGACGACCAGTTCGATGCGGCCGACCGTTTCGGCCTCGGCCTGCCAGCAGGCAAGCACGCGCTCGGCATAATGCGATTGGATCCAGCTCTTGAGAAAGCGGGTCGGCACCGACATGCGCACCGCCCCCTCTTCGATTGCCTCCAAGTCCATGCGGGCGAACCAGCTCGAATAGACGTCCTCGCCCAGCTCGGCGCGTAGGCGGCCTTTGACCCGTGACCAGCTATCCTGATCCGCGTTCGTCATTTTTTTCTTCTCTGATCCGGCTTGATGGTTGAAACGAACTCTGTGGTTGCTTGGCCTGGCGGCGGTGACGCCGCCAACGCGCCGGACACAAACGCAACATCACTCAATCGAAATCGGGACCGTGGGGGATTTGCTGGTCCGCAGGGTTTTTGGCTCCCGGCGGAACGGCGTCGACTTCGGCGTCGAGGGCGTTGCGCCTCTAGCCGCCAGGCGGCGGCGTCGCCCCTGGAATGCCAGCCGTGATGGGAACAATGTCGGGGCCATTCAAACCGGTCGTGGGGCCAAGACAATGGCCGTCATTGAGCGCCGTGCAACCAATATGCCCTGCGACAAGTCGCGATCCGCCTCCGCCAGCAAGTCCCGCCATAACACCATACCCCCCAAAAATCCGGGCGTTCACCCGTTCGTTGTGCCGCACCCGGCTCTTCGCCAGCCGCCCATGAACCCACCACCATGAGCAGGAAATCGCCGCCTTCGGCGGTACTCGCATTCGAATTCGGGACGACAGATCATCTGCGCTTTCTTCCGGCCGTTTGTCCGATAACCGGTCAAACAATAGCCGTTCTCATTCGCACATGAGCGCGCCGCCACCCCTGTCCTGATTGCAACCGGAGGATTCCGAGTGCGTCATTCACGATACACAAGCATTACCGGCCCGCAATGAAATTCACCGAAGCTGGCGCGAGGCGTTGCACGAAATGGCGGTCAGTGAGGAGGTATCGATGTGAAACGGATTTTTTCCAACGTGTTGATGAGTCGCGCAGAATCTTGAACGGCGCACGTCGTTTCGCGGGCTTACGTGCCGCGAATTTATTTGCGCGGGGGTGCCACCGAAAATGCCCGTCACATATGGTTTTTCGGGTCCTTGGTATCACTTGCCAAGTAAGTCATTCTCTCGCCGCAAAAATTCCTGTTCAGATAATCAAGGTAACCCTCGCGGAAAAATCCACAAAGCGGACACAACGGCAAATTCTGTCGAGCAAAATCAATGCGTGCAAATTTTTTTGACGCCGCTGTGACGAATTTGCAACGCCGCTGCGCAAAGCGACAACCGCGCGCCTCTTGAAATGAGTTTGATGGAAATCAACGGCCGGCAATTCGGCTTGCCGCGAAAATTTTCAGAAAATTCTCGCCCGAAATTTATCGCGGGGCGAAAACGTCACGATGCGAAGTGGCCCATAGAGGGAAATGCCAGTCAATGCGTGGCCCGGTGTCCGGCAATACGATCACTAGCGTCAGCTTCACTTCCCCAGCTTGGCGATGCGGTGGGTCAGGCGCGAAACTTTACGGCTTGCGCTGCTCTTGTGGACGACGTTGCGTTGCGCTGCACGCATGATCACCGGTTCGGCCTGCTTCATCGCGGCGAGCGCTGCGTTGCGGTCGCCTGAGGCGATCGCTTCCTCGACCTTGCGCACAGAATTGCGCAGCAGCGTGCGGCGCGCCTTGTTGATCTCGGTCTTGCGCGCGATCTTGCGCGTGGCTTTGCGGGCGGACGATGTGTTGGCCATCACTCTCTCTTTGCAAACGATTGCTCGATCGCGACTAATCCCGGCCGGGCTATCGATCTTTTGAATAGATGTTGGCGGCAAGAGGTCTCGCCGCCACCGGCGAGGCTTATAGTAAGGCCACAACCTGGCGTCAACGACCGAAAAAATCGCATTTTGCCACGCGCTTGCCCCTGTCGCGCGGCTTGCGCCACGCGTTTATCCATTTCGCGTGGCTTTACGCCACGCGTTTTGCCCTGACTGCATCGTGCCCGGCGTTGACCGCGGCGCGGTCGGCCGCTGCAGACGGCGCCAGTGGCGGTTTAACCCGCGCCAGCGCCGGATCGCCGTGGACATGCGCGAGCAGCGCCTTCACCCCGGACACCAGTGGCCGGCCGTCGAACAGTTTGCGAATGGCGACCGCCGCATCGAGCGCCGCGGTATCTCCTTGCGCCCAAGCGCGCGCGCACAGATCGGCATTGAGATTGGCGGTAGCCGAGATGCAACCGGCGAAATCGCCGCGTTTCGCCTCGATCAGGCAGGCTTCGGTCGAGGGAAACACCGCAAATTCCTTCGAGATCGCCGCCGCCGAGCGCGCATAGGCCATGTCGCCTGAGGAATCCTTCAAGCCGGCGATGCGGTTCGGGAAGCTCTGCAGCAGGCGCTTGATCAGCGCCACATGCCAGGGCAGGCCGGACATCGCCGGGAAATGATAAAGATAGATCGGGATCGGCTTGTTCGCCGTCGCCTGCACCAGAGCGTCGATATAGGCGATGAGGCCGTCGTCGGGCACGCCCTTGTAGTAGAACGGCGGCAACACCAGCGCGGCAGCAAAGCCGAGGTCGGCGGCGTGGCGGGTGAGCGCGACCGCGTCGGATATGGCGGCGGCGCCGGTGCCCACCATCAGCCGATCGAGCGGCAGGCGGGCGTCCTTATAGGCGCTCATCACGCCCATGCGCTCCTCGCGCGAGAACGAGGTCGCTTCGCCGGTGGTGCCGAGGACGTTGAGGCCGTCGCAGCCATTGTCGAGCAGAAACCGCGCAAGTTTGACCGCCCGCGCGTGATCTGGCGCGCCGCTCTCCTCGATCGGGGTTGCGATGGCGGCAATGACGCCGGACATTTTTGCTTTGCTGGGCATGCGATTTCCCGAATTGGTCAAGCTGCAAGCTAGTGCGTGCCGCCGAAGCCCAAGATATAGCCGTCGGGGTCTTCGACGTAAAAGTCCTTTGTGCCCCACGCGGTCTCCGCCAGTGGCTTTATGATCGTGGCGCCCTGCGCCATGCATTGCGCATAGAATGCTTCAATGCCGTCGACCCCGGCATAGGCATCGAGATGTTCCTGCGTGCGCCGGTGCGCACGATCGGCGGCGGTCTTGGGGGCGCATTTCAGATGAAGCTCAAGGCCATCGCGCGCGCCGATGGCATAAAAACCGGCCCATGGCTCGGCAAAGGCAAAACCAAGCACGTCGCGGTAAAAGGCGATGGTACGGTCGAGGTTGTCGACGAGAAATTGCGGGGCAAGCGAAGTTAAACGCGGCTGGGTCCGGGACGCGACTGTGGACGTCAACATACCTGCCTCCAGGCCTCGGCAGTCCTTGTCAAAGGATCAGCCGCTTACATTATAGGCGGCGAGCGCCGCCATGTTGACCAGCTGGTTGTCCTTGGCACCGAGCTGGACGATTTGCACCGGCCGGTCGAGCCCGACCAGCAGCGGGCCGATGACGGTGGCACCGCCGAGTTCCTGCAGCATTTTGGTCGAGATTGACGCGGAGTGGAACGCCGGCATCACCAGCACATTGGCGGGACCGGACAGGCGGCTGAACGGGTAGGGCGCGGCGAGTTCCGGATTGAGCGCCACGTCGGCGGCCATGTCGCCGTCATATTCGAAATCGACCCGTTTGTGGTCGAGCAGGCGCACAGCCTCGATCACCTTGGCCGCGCGTTCACCCTTGGGATTGCCGAAGGTGGAGAAGGCGAGCAGCGCCAGCCGCGGCTCATAGCCGAGCCGCCGCGCGACGCCCGCCGCTTCAATCGCGATCTCGGCCAGTTCCTCCGCGGTCGGCATTTCGGTGACCGCAGTATCGGCGACCACCACCGTGCGCCCGCGCGCCACCACCAGCGACACGCCGATCACCCGGTGCCCGGGCTTGGGGTCGATGACATTGCGCACGTCTTCCAACGCAACGGAGAAATTGCGCGTGACGCCGGTCACCATGGCGTCGGCGTCGCCCAGCGCCACCATGCAGGCGGCGAAATAATTGCGGTCGGTGTTGACCAGCCGCTGGCAGTCGCGCAGTAGGTAGCCGCGCCGCTGCAGCCGCTCATATAAGTAATTGAGGTAAACCGTGTTGCGCGTGGACAGTGCCGCGTTGATGATCTCGATACCTTCGCCGAGCTCGATGCCGGCGTCCTTTGCCGCTGCTTTTACGCGGTCCTCGCGGCCGCAGAGCAGCGCGGTGCCCAGCCCCTGATGCACGAAGCTCGCCGCGGCGCGAATCACCTGTTCCTCCTCGCCTTCGGCGAAGACGACGCGCTTAGGTGAGCGGCGCAACCGCGCAAAGACCTGTACCAGCGTGCCGGCGATCGGATCGCGCCGCGCGTTCAATTGATGCCGGTAGGCGTCCATGTCGACGATCGGTTTGCGCGCGACGCCGGTGTCCATCGCCGCCTTGGCCACCGCCGGCGGCACGGTAAAAATGAGCCGCGGGTCGAACGGTACCGGGATGATGTAGTCGGGACCGAATTTCGGCCGCGCGCCGTAAACGGCGGCGACCTCGTCGGGTACGTCCTCGCGCGCCAGATCGGCGAGTGCGCGTGCCGCCGCGATCTTCATCTCCATGTTGATAGTGGTCGCGCGCACGTCGAGCGCGCCGCGGAAGATGAAGGGAAAGCCGAGAATATTATTGACTTGGTTGGGATAATCGGAGCGGCCGGTCGCCATGATGGCGTCGTCGCGCACCGCCGCCACCTCTTCGGCGGTAATTTCCGGATCGGGATTGGCCAAGGCGAAGATGATCGGCTTGTCCGCCATCGACTTGATCATGGCGGGGGTGAACGCGCCTTTAACCGACAGCCCGAAGGCCACGTCGGCGCCCTCGAAGGCTTCCGCCAACGTGCGCTTCGAGGTTCTCACCGCGTAGCCCGACTTCCACTGGTTCATGCCCTCGGTGCGGCCCTGATAGATCACGCCCTTGGTGTCGCAGAGAATGAGGTTGTCGGGCGCGAAACCGATCGACTTGAGCAGCTCGAGGCAGGCGATGCCGGCTGCCCCCGCGCCGTTGCAGACAAGTTTGGTGTTCTTGATGTCGCGGCCGGTCAAATCGAGTGCGTTCATCAACCCAGCGGCGGAAATGATCGCAGTGCCGTGCTGGTCGTCGTGGAACACCGGGATGTCCATCAACTCGCGTAGGCGCTGCTCGATGATGAAGCATTCCGGCGCCTTGATGTCCTCCAGATTGATGCCGCCCCAGCCGGCGCCGAGATATCTTACGCAGTTGATGAACTCGTCCGGGTCTTCGGTGGAGACTTCGAGATCGATGGAGTCGATGTCGGCGAAACGCTTGAACAGCACCGCCTTGCCTTCCATCACCGGCTTTGCCGCCAAGGGGCCGCGATTGCCAAGACCGAGAATGGCGGTGCCGTTGGTGATGACGGCAACGAAATTGCCCTTCACCGTGTAGTCGTAGGCCTTGCTTGGATCGGCGGCGATTGCCAGCACCGGCACGGCGACGCCCGGCGAATAGGCGAGCGAGAGGTCGCGCTGCGTCGCCATCGGCTTGGTGGCGACGACTTCCAGCTTGCCGGGCCGGCCGACGCTATGAAATTGCAGGGCTTCCTGGTCGGTAAATGTCGGCCGGTTGTGGCCGCCGGGGGGTTTGGCGGGCATTTTTACTCCGATACGCGTCCGGGGGCGCCCGGCCGGGGCGACGTTAGCGGAACCGCAGCCGATTGCTCAAGGGAAGCGCACGCATAGCAGTATTTGCATGGTTGAACCGCGCAGCGGCGCGGGGTAATGCGTGGCCAGAGCCTGAAGCGAAAAACGCAAGGCATAAAGACCCGCAAAGCCATGATCCGTTTTCTGCTGCGTTTAATCGGCCTGGTGAGCCTGGCCGCCGCCTTTATTCTGGTGATCTACGACGGCACCAAGTCTATCGCCGGCAATGCCTTCTCCTTCACCAGCGTGCGGGCGCTGTGGGAGCTGATCAATGCGGCTAGCCTCGCCAAGGTCGAGCCGCTGATCAAACCCTATGCCGGCGGATTGCTCTGGGATCCGCTGATGGTCGGCATCCTGTCGGCGCCGAGCTGGGCGCTACTCGGCATTTTCGGCATCATTTTCATCCTGCTCGGCCGCAAGCGGCGCCCGCTAATCGGTTACGCCAGATAGCGCGTCCGTGAAGGCGCTGTGCACAGGTCTTGCACAGACGTGATCGATGCTGCCATTCCGCAACCACCCCGCAGGCCTTATATTGCGGGCAAAGGATTGCAGGAGGACCAAGACATGTTCGGCTTCAAGAAAATTGCCATGCCGTCCGCCGCCGAGGCGCTACCCGGGCGCGACCACGCCATCCGCACCGCCAAAGAGCACTTCGTTAATCACCATCCGCTGAAAGGCCCTTATCCGGAGGGCTCGCAGAAGGCGATATTCGGGCTCGGCTGCTTCTGGGGCGCCGAGAAGAGCTTCTGGCAACTGGGTGATGGCATATACGTCACCGCTGTCGGCTATGCCGGCGGTGTCACGCCCAACCCGATCTATGAGGAGGTCTGTTCAGGCCGCACCGGCCACAACGAGGTGTTGCTGGTGGTCTACGACCCGAAGAAGATTTCCTACGACGCCTTGCTCAAGACGTTCTGGGAAGGCCATGACCCGACGCAGGGCATGCGCCAGGGCGCCGATGTCGGCACGCAATACCGCTCCGGCATCTACACCTTCACCCCGGAACAGAAAAAGGCCGCCGAGGCGTCGAAAGCCGCCTACCAGCGTGAACTGACCGCCAAGCGTTTTGGCGCCATCACCACCGAGATCGCCGACGCGCCGCCGTTCTTCTTCGCCGAGGACTATCACCAGCAGTATCTGGCGAAGAACCCCTTCGGCTATTGCGGCCACGGCGGCACCGGCGTGTCCTGTCCGATCGGCACCGGTGCCAGGCTGGCGCAGGCCCAGGCCTAGCCTTCTTTTTTCCCTCTCTCCGCACGCGGAGAGAGGGAAAAGCCCTCCGGCGGTTAGAATTTCTTAACCATATAAAGCGTTAATCCGGCGTGCCTTTCGTCGATCCGGCCCGGATTTCACTGATGCGGCAGACCCGATTTCTGGCGGCGGTAGCGCTCACTTTGACGCTGGGCGGCTGCTTGCACCAACAGGCGGCGACTTACGTCATCGATCCCGCCACCGGCCAGCCGGTGCCGGTGGTGCAATCCTATGTGCAGCAGCAGCAGTATGCGCAGCAGAGCTATGCGCAACCGCAATACGCGCAGCAATCATACGCGCAGCAATCATACGCGCAGCCCGCCTATCAGCCGCCGCAAGCGCCGCGCAGCGCCGAGCGGGGCCTATTCACCTCGCACCAAAGCGCCGCGCCGGTCTATGCGCAGCCGCCGGTGCAACAGCCCTACGTCATGCAATACGCGCCGGCGCAGCAACAATACGCGACGCCTCAATACGCGACGCCTCAATACACGGCGCCGCAATATGCCGCGCCCTACGGCTATGCCTATGCGCCGGCCGCGCCGGCCTACACGCTCGATAGCGGCGACCGCTTGCGCGTCGTCGTCTTCGGCCAGGACGGCATCTCCAATTCCTACATCGTCGATGCCGCCGGCAACATCAATCTGCCGCTGATCGGCATCGCAGCGGCCCGCGGGTACACGACGCAGCAATTGTCGCAAATGATTTCCGAAAAGCTCAAGCAGGGCTACGTGCGCGAGCCGCATGTTTCGGTTGAGGTCGAGACCTACCGGCCGTTCTTCATCCTCGGCGAGGTGACCAACCCGGGGCAGTATCCTTACGTCGCCAATATGACGGCGGAAACCGCGGTGGCGATCGCCGGCGGCTTTGCCCCGCGCGCCAGCAAAACCAGCGTGAAGCTGTCACGCAGCGCGCCGGGCCAGCAGTTCAGTGCTGACGTGCCGCTGCGCACGCCGCTGCGCCCCGGCGATACCATCGTCGTCAAGGAGCGGTGGTTCTAATTCGCCGCTGACCGGGTAACCCCGGTCACTTCATATTTTTACTCAAGAACTCCTGCGTGCGCTTCCAGGCGAGCGCGGCGGCGTCCTTGTTGTAGCTCGCGCGCTCGTCGCAATAGAAGCCGTGCGCGGCGCCGGGATAGACGTAGATTTCCGCCTGCGGCTGCTTCTTCTTGATCTCCTCCACCGTGCTCATCGGAATGCCTTCGTCCTTTTCGCCGAAGTGCATCTGGATCGGGCATTTCGGCTTCTCGTCGGCGAACTTGCCGATCATGCCGCCGTAAAAGCAGACTGACGCCGCCAGACCCGGAATGCGGCAGGCGGCGAGGAACGATGCGGTACCGCCCATGCAGAAGCCGATCACGCCCTTTGGCCCGACGTCCTTGAGGTCGCCGGCGGCCGCCGCCATGTCGTGCACCATGTGGTCCCAGTTGAGATTGCCGAGGTAGCTCCGCGCATGGGCGATTTCGTCGGGCGTATAGCCGCATTCGAAGTTGCGCACGAAGCGGTCGAACACCGCCGGCGCCACCGCCGCATAGCCAAGCGCAGCGAGCCGGTCGCAGACCGCGCGGATGTGGTGATTGACGCCAAAGATCTCCTGAATCACCACCAGCCCGCCTTTCGGCTTGCCGGCCGGGTCGGCGCGATAGGCGCCGAGCGAATGTTTATCGGCGGTGGTGAGGGTGAACTGCTTGCTCAAGGGAACCTCCCGTTATTTTTAATCGAATGGAAAACCGTGTGGCCTGGGGGCAGATTTAGCATGCCACCGCGCGGCCGGACCAGACGGGGGTCTCAATGTGTGGCGAGGCCGAAGGCTTTGGCCAGCAAGTCGTAGGAATGCTTGCGCGCCGCGTGGTCGAACATCATGCTGGTCACCATCAGTTCGTCGGCCTGCGTCGAGGCGATGAGCGGCTCAAGTTTCGCCATCACCGTCTCGGCTGAGCCGACCGCCATGCGGGCGCGGTTCTGCGCGATGCGCGCGCGGTCCACGGGCGCGTAGTCGTAAGATCCGGCATCCTCCGGCGAGGCGAGCGGCAGATATTCGCCCTTGGCGCGGCGCACGAAGTTGAGATCGACCGTCGCCGCCAGGCGCTCGGCTTCCGCGTCGCTATCGGCGCAGACGACGTGCGTCGCCAGGATCGCGTAAGGCTTCGCGTGTGAGGGCGAGGGGCGGAAATTGTCGCGATAAAGTTTCATCGCTTCCGCGGCGTCGAAATTGGCGAAATGATGCGCGAAGGAATACGCCGCGCCGATCTGGCCTGCGAGCTGGGCGCTGTAGTCGGACGAGCCGAGCAGGAAAATCGGCGGCAGCGCAACGTCGGCCGGCATGGCGCGCACGTTGTGAAATGGATGTCCGGCCGGAAACGCGCGCGTCTCCAAGAGCATCAGTTCGTTGAACCGCTCAAGAAAATCGTCCTCCTCGCTCACGCCTTGCCGCCGCCGCAGCATGTAGGAGGTCGCGGGATCGGTGCCCGGCGCGCGGCCGAGCCCCAAATCGATGCGGCCGGGAAACAGCGCCTCCAACAGCTTGAAGCGTTCTGCGACCATCAGCGGCGCGTGGTTAGGCAACATCACGCCGCCGGCGCCGACACGCATGTTTTTGGTGATGGCGGCGATTTGTCCGATCATGATGTCGGGGGAGGCGGAAGCAATCGCCGGCAAATTGTGGTGCTCGGCCACCCAGTAGCGCATGAAGCCGCGGTCATCGGCAAAGCGCGCGAGATCGAGCGTGTTGCGCAGCGCCTGCGCCGCCGTCGAGCCGGCCGAAACCGGCGACAGATCGAGGATGGAAAGCGGAACCATGACTTATTAAGTGTCACTAATTCGTGCGGCGCGCCACCTTCTCGCCTGCGCGGCGTCTATGATAAATAGTGCGGCGCAACGGAGTTTTGCATGCCCTCATTGACCGAATGGAAGGTGCCGCCTTCGGCGCAGCCGCGGGCAGAGGATTACGGCTTCGACCTGGAAGCCGCGCTGTCCTCGATCGTCGGCCTGCATTCGATCATTCCGCCAGACGCCTTCACCGCCGAAACGCTGGGCGTCGAGCGCGCCGGCAATGGCGTGGTCATCGGCGACGGCTTGATCCTCACCATCGGCTATCTGATCACCGAGGCGGAAACCATCTGGCTGCATTTCGGCGACGGCCGCGCGGTCGAAGGCACCGCGCTCGGTTTCGACCAGGAAACCGGCTTTGGTCTCGTGCAGGCGCTCGCCAAACTTGACCTGCAGGCGCTGCCGCTCGGCTCCTCGAACGCAGCCGAGCTCGGCGAACGCGTGGTGCTCGGCGGCGTCGGTGGGCGCACCCGCTCGCTCGCCGCGCGCGTGGCGGCGAAACAGGAATTTGCCGGCTACTGGGAATACGTGCTCGACGAAGCGATCTTCACCTATCCGGCGCATCCCAACTGGGGCGGTACGGGCTTGATCTCGGCCAAGGGCGAGTTGATCGGTGTCGGCTCGCTGCAACTTGAGCGGGCGCGCGAGGGCAAGAACGAGCATCTCAACATGGTGGTGCCGATCGATCTGTTGAAGCCGATCCTCGACGACCTGCGCAAATTCGGCCGCGTCAACAAACCGGCGCGGCCTTGGCTCGGCGTCTATTCCACCGAGATCGAGGACAAGGTCGTGGTCGTCGGCATCGCGCCGAAGGGGCCTGCTGCGCGCGCCGAGATCAAAACGGGAGACGTCGTGCTCTCGGTCGCAGGCCAAAACGTCACCACGCTCGGCGGCTTCTACCGCAAGGTCTGGGGGCTGGGCGCTGCCGGCGCCGAAGTGCCGCTGACGCTTTACCGCGAGGGCGTGACTTTCGACGTGCGGGTGAATTCATCCGACCGGGCGAAATTCCTCAAGGCGCCAAGGATGCATTAGCTATGTCCGTCATCTTGAGGTGCGCGCCGAAGGCGCGCCTCGAAGGATGAACGGCCGCCACCCTTCGAGGCTCGCCGCATCGCGGCTCGCACCTCAGGGTGACGGCTCTGACACGTTACATTTCCTCGATCTCGTCCATGCGGCTCGGATAAAACGCCAGATAGCCTTCGATCTCCGCCATCGCCGGGTAGGACTTCTCGTAAGACCACACTTCGTTCTTGGACGTCCGCCCGCCGGCCTCAATCGGGAAATAGCTGGCCTCGCCCGTGTGGGGGCAATGCGTCGAATGCCGTGTCGGGGTGAGCAGGGCCATGTCGGCATCGACGCGCGGGATATAGTGCACCGGCGCGTAGTGCGCCTCGCTGATCGTCAAGGCGCGCGCGGTATCGGCGACGGTCTTGCCGCCGAATGTGACGCGCACCCGATTCATGTTGCGGGCGACGGTGATGGGATGGTCGGGGCCGGGCAATTTCATCGTTTTCGTCTCGGCTGGATTGGGGCGGCTGCACCGGCAGTCATGTAATGGCCGCGCAGGCGATTGGCAGCGGCCGATTATGAAAAATTTAACAAAGGACGTTAGTAATATCACAGCCGTTTTTGCATAGTTTTGGATCGGACTTTCATGGCACCGGCACGGCGCGGGCATGTCGAGAAAAATGCTGGAAAAGATGATCCAGGGGATCACCATCCTGGTCGTCGACGACAACGCCTATATGCGCAAAGTCACGCGCATGATGCTGGTCAACCTCGGCGCCAAGTCGGTGATCGAGGCCGCCGACGGACTCGCGGCGCTGGAAGCGATCCGCCACACCGATCCCGACGTTATGCTGCTCGATTGGGACATGCCGGTGCTCAACGGCATCGAGGTCTTGCGCATCGTGCGGTCGCCCGGCGTCTTCCCGCGTCCCAATTTGCCGACCATCATGCTCACCAACAACGCGCAGCTCTCGCAGGTGAACGAGGCGATGCGCGCCGGGGCGCACGAATTTCTGCTCAAGCCGACGTCGCCCAAGGCGTTGCGCGACCGCTTGACGTCGATCGTGTTCAACCCGCGCCCGATGATGAAGATCGGCAAGTATTACGTGCCGCGGCCGCGGCGCATGAAGCCCACTGCCATGGCGCGGACGGCGTGACGCCGCTTTGGTTCCTGACGGCAGATCCGGGTTCAGGAGACTGGCGCGCCCGAGACGATTCGAACGTCCGACCTTTGCCTTCGGAGGGCAACGCTCTATCCAGCTGAGCTACGGGCGCCTGACCGCCTGAATAGACGATTGGGGAGGGTGCGGCAACGCCCCGAAATGGCTGCCGCAGTGCAAAAAAGGCGGCTTTTTCTGCACAAATTAACGTTTCTGCCCTTTGCGTTGGCCCGCGAATCTCATAAGGCTTGCGCTACGGCGCATGGTGCGCACGAGGAGCAGAAATCCATGTCAGCGATAGCACCCGGAACGGCCAAGCCGAAATTGCCCAAGCCGATCACCACCAAACATCTGGCTTACACGCTGGCCGAGCAGCACCAGATGACCAAGAAACAGGGCCAGAAAATGCTCGAGGATCTCGTCGGGCTGATCACCAAGCACCTGAAAAAGGGCGAGCGGGTGAAGATCGCCGGCCTCGGCATCCTGCAGGTGCGCCGGCGCGCCGCCCGAATGGGCCGCAATCCGGCGACCGGCGAGCCGATCCAGATCAAGGCGTCGAAGAAGGTCGCCTTCCGCGCCACCAAAGAACTGAAGATGGCGATCTGATCGCCGTTCTTTTCTGCATTGTAAAACCCCGCCGGTGCGAACTGGCGGGGTTTTTGTTTTTATCGGCCGCCGGCAAGGCCCTTCCACTCCATGGTCTCGCTTGCTGTATTGATCTAGCATGGCGGAAACGAAGAGCCAGCGCGCAGCGACAGCCATGAGCAGTGGAGTACCCCAAGCGCCGCAATCAAGCTCCGGGCATACGTCCCTGTGGCTGCGGGAGCTGCCCTTTACGATTGTTTTGTTGCTGACGGTTGCTGGCGTTGCTTACACGAGTTTCTCCAGTCAGCCGATCATCGCCTATTGGGAAATTCTCGCCCCGCTCATCGGGCTCGTTTGCGTCAGCGTGGGCTGGCGCAGCGCGACCGACAATGCCGCGCGCTTTCGTTTGATCGCGACGCAGGCGATGCACTGGCTGGCTTTTCTGGTGGTGATGAACCTGCTGCTGCTGCAGAGCGTGCAGCGACTGTTCACCGCCAACTCGACCGGGCTCGCGATCTTCACTTTGTTGACGCTCGGCACCTTTACCGCCGGGGTGCACATCGTGTCCTGGCAGATCTGCCTGCTCGGACTGATCATGGCGCTGGGCATTCCGGCGATTGCCTGGATCGAAAATTCGGCATTGATCCTCATTCTGGTCGTCGCCGCGTTGCTCGGCATTTTCGCTGTATTCTGGTGGTATTGGCGCGAACGGCGGGCGCGGGCCGCGGCGCCCGTGCCGTGACGCCGAAGAAGAGACCGCCTATAATTGGCGGCAACGGAAAAAACGGAGGCGACCCATGTCGCAAGTGGCCGAGCAGCGTGAGGGCATGCCCGCGATCCTCAAGGATTCGGCGTTCCAGTGGGCCGATCCGCTCGACCTCGAGGGCCAGCTCAGCGAAGAAGAACGCCTGGTGCGCGACACCGCGCGCGGCTTCGCGCAGGATTACCTGGCGCCGCGTATCGTCGAAGCCTATCGCGAGGAAAAATACGATCCCACGATTTTATTGGAGATGGGCAAGCTCGGCCTCATCGGCCCGACCATTCCGGAAACCTATGGCGGCGCCGGGCTCGGTTATGTCTGCTACGGGCTGATCGCGCGCGAGCTGGAACGCGTCGACAGTGGCTACCGCTCGACTATGTCGGTGCAGTCCTCGCTGGTGATGTATCCGATCTATGCCTATGGCTCGGAGGCGCAGCGGCGCAAATATCTGCCCAAGCTCGCGACCGGCGAGCTGATCGGCTGCTTCGGCCTGACCGAGCCCGACCACGGCTCCGACCCCGGCTCGATGGCGACGCGCGCCGAGAAAGTGCCCTACGGCTTCCGCCTCAACGGCGCCAAGACCTGGATTTCCAACGCGCCGATCGCCGATCTCGCGGTGGTGTGGGCCAAGCTCGACGGCGTCATCCGCGGCTTCATCGTTGAGCGCAGCATGAAGGGTTTCTCCACGCCGAAGATCGAGGGGAAGCTGTCCTTGCGCGCCTCGGTCACCGGCGAAATAGTGTTGGAAAACTGCATGGTGCCGGAGGAAAACCTGCTGCCCAACGTCAAGGGTCTCGCCGGTCCGTTCGGTTGCCTCAACAATGCACGTTTCGGCATTTCCTGGGGCGCCATGGGCGCCGCCGAATTCTGCTGGCACGCCGCGCGCCAATACGTGCTCGACCGCAAGCAATTCAACCGCCCGCTCGCCGCCAATCAGCTGGTGCAGAAAAAGCTCGCCGACATGCAAACCGAAATCGCATTGGGGCTAAACGCCGCGCTGAGACTCGGGCGCATGATGGAGCAGGGCAAGGCTGCGCCGCCGTCGATTTCGCTGCTCAAGCGCAACAATTGCGGCAAGGCGCTCGACATCGCCCGGCTTGCGCGCGACATGCACGGCGGCAACGGCATTTCCGAGGAATACCACGTGATGCGCGTGCTCTCGAACCTGGAGACGGTGAACACCTACGAGGGCACGCACGACATCCACGCGCTCATCCTCGGCCGCGCGCAGACCGGCATCCAGGCGTTTTTCTAAAGCGCCAGCGCGTTGGCGAGCGTTGCCATCGCCACCACGCGTTTGGTCATGGCGCTGTCGGGATCGGCGAGCGGATCGATCACCGTGAAATGATTGGCGCCGGCGATTTCCTCATAGCGCGTCTCGACGCCGCGCAAACGCCAGTCATCGGCGATCGTCTTGCTCTGGCGCAAAAATTCGCTCGACTCCAGCGCGCCCACCACGGCGTCGAACCGGCGCCCGCGCGGCGCCTTCCAGAACAGCGGCGAGCAGGCGCGCGCCGATTCTTCATTGAGCCGGATGTCCTGGTTCGGCGTCACCTGCAGGATCGGCGCAAGATCGAACACGCCCGATATCGCGTAGGCCGACGGCACCAGATCGGCGGGCGCGTCGGAAGCGAAGGAGTTCCAGTCCTGCGCCACCATGCAGGCGGCGAGATGCCCGCCGGCGGAATGGCCGTAAACGAAGATGCGCTTGCGGGTGCGCCGCCACAGATAAAGGCAAGCCGCGCGCATCTGCGCGATGATGTCGGCAACGAAGACCTGCGGGCAAAGATCGTAGCCGACGACGGCGACGGTGACGCCGCGCGCGTTGGCGCCCTTCGCCATCTGGCTGAACATCGACGGGTCGAGCGAGCGCCACCAGCCGCCGTGAATGAACATGGCGAGCGGCGCCATGGCGTCGTCGTCCTTGGCGGGGAACAGGTCGATGGTCTGCCGCAGCGATGGCCCGTAGCGAAGGCCCAGTTTTGCGCCAGGTGACGCCGCGCGATAGGCTTTGGTTTCGGCTTCCCAGCGGGCGAAAATCTCCGGGTGCTCGGGGACGCGAGCGCGGTTGTCGTATTCCTTTTCGTAGTCGATGGCCGGCATCTTGATGGCCCTGCGGCAAAGCGGAATCTACAGGGCTTTGCGCCGACGGCAAACAGACGTTATCTGTTGCCGCATGAAACCCGCCAGTCCACTGCAGATGCCGGTCGACGGCCGCCAGTCGGAAGCAGCCCTGGCGATTGCGCGCGGCACCTCGCGGCTGTTGCTGTCGTTGGGCTTTTCCTGCGTCGCCGAATTGCCGCTCGCCTCCGGCCGCCGCGCCGATCTGGTGGGCCTCGACGCCACCGGCGAAATCTGGATCGTCGAGATCAAGTCCTCGGTCGCCGATTTCCGCGCCGATCAAAAATGGCAGGACTACCGGCTGCACTGCGACCGGCTGTTCTTCGCCACCGCGATGGAGGTGCCGGCCGAGATTTTCCCGCCCGACACCGGGCTCATTATTGCGGATGCCTTCGGCGCGCAAATGATGTGCGAGGCGCCCGAGCACCGCCTGGCAGCAGCAACGCGCAAATCGATGATGCTGGCCTTCGCCCGCGCAGCAGCCCTGCGCCTGCAGGCGCTCGCCGACCCCAATGGGCCTTACGGCGACGTGGTGTGATCTTGGCCGCCACCGAACAGCCGGCGGTCGCCGTCGAAAACCTCGTCAAGCGCTACAAGACGACACTCGCGGTCGCCGGCATTTCCTTTGCGCTGCGCCCCGGCTCGATCACCGGCCTGCTTGGCGGCAATGGCGCCGGCAAGACGACCACCATCGCCATGATCATGGGGCTGGTGACGCCTACCTCCGGGACTGTGACGGTGCTCGGCGCTGCCATGCCGCGCGAGCGCTATCGCGTGCTGGGGCGGATGAATTTCGAAAGCCCTTACGTGGACATGCCGATGCGGCTCACGGTGAGGCAAAACCTTTCAGTCTTTGCCCAGCTCTATGCGGTCGCCGACACGGCCGCGCGCATCGAAAGCCTCGCCGCCGAGCTCGATTTGATGGAATTCCTCGACCGGCCGACCGGCAAGCTCTCGTCGGGGCAGAAGACCCGTGTCTCGCTCGCCAAGGCGTTGCTCAACCACCCGGAAGTCTTGCTGCTCGACGAGCCCACCGCCTCGCTCGATCCCGACACCGCCGACTGGGTGCGTGGGCGCCTGGAAGACTACACCCGCGCACACAAGGCGACCGTGCTGCTCGCCTCGCACAACATGGCCGAGGTGGAACGACTGTGCGCGCGCGTCATCATCATGAAGCAGGGCCACATCGAGGACGACGACACGCCGGATCGTCTGCTTGCGCGCTACGGGCGCGAAACGTTGGAAGAAGTCTTCCTTGATGTTGCGCGCGGGCGCCACGCGCAGGAGGCCGTACAATGACCGACAGCGGCTTTGAATTCTCGGCAAACCGCGTCGCCGCCATGGTGCGGCGCTACTGGTATCTGTTGCGTTCGTCCTGGCCGCGCATCCTCGACCTCATCTATTGGCCGACGGTGCAGATGCTGATGTGGGGCTTCCTGCAGCTTTACGTATCGCAGAGCTCGAGCATGCTCGCGCGCGCCGGCGGCGTGTTCATTGGCGCGGTGCTGCTGTGGGACATTCTTTTCCGCGGCCAGCTCGGCTTTTCCATTTCCTTCCTCGAGGAAATGTATTCGCACAATCTCGCAAATCTGATGATGTCGCCGCTGCGCCCGGTCGAGTTCATCGCGGCGCTGATGATCATGAGCATCGTGCGGCTCCTCATCGGCATGATCCCGGTGACGCTTCTTGCGCTAGGCTTCTTCAGTTTCAATTTCTGGTCGCTCGGGCTGCCGCTCATTGCCTTCTTCATCAATCTCATTCTCACAAGTTGGGCGATCGGCATCTTTGTCGCCGGGCTGCTGCTGAGGAACGGGCTCGGCGCCGAGAGCATGGCCTGGACCATCATGTTCCTGTTCCTGCCGCTCACCTGCGTCTATTACCCGGTGACGGTGCTGCCGCATTGGCTGCAATACGTCGCCTGGTCGCTGCCGCCGACCTATGTGTTCGAGGGGATGCGCGCGCTACTGCTCGACCACGTCTTCCGCGCCGACCTGATGCTGCAGGCATTCGTGTTCAATTTGGTGCTGTTCGCAGCCGCATCATTGGCCTTCGTGGGCTTGCTGCGGAGCGCCCGCGTCAACGGCTCGCTGCTTCAAGGTGGCGAATAAGCGAAAAATAGTTGATTTTGCTCAATTCTTGCCGGTGTAAACCCGATACGAAGGAGTGATGGCTAGGTTGACCTCATGACAGAAAAACGACAGTCTGTTGCGGCGCAGCAAAGTCCGGGGACTGAGCCAATGCCGATCGGGGAATTCGACGGGGCGGCAACGTTGCCGCCCGATAACGGCGCGTTTTCGACGCCGATGTACTGGCTCTACGAAATGGGTCACGCCGCGCTCGATCCCTCGCGCGCGCTTGCCGACGCCACGCGGCTGTTCTTCAAGAACCCGGCCAATCCGCTGGCGCACACGACATACGGAAAATCCATGGCCGCCGCGGCGGAACTGTTCGAGCGCACCACGCGCCGCTACGGCCGGCCGGAATGGATGATCGATTCAACAACCGTCGGCGGCGAGCAGGTGGCGGTGCACATCAATACCGTGTGGGAACGCCCGTTCTGCCGGCTGTTGCATTTCGAGCGCGCGTTCAAGCACGTGCCGCGCCGGCCGCAGCCGAAATTGCTCATCGTCGCCCCGATGTCGGGGCACTACGCGACGCTGTTGCGCGGGACGGTCGAAGCATTTCTGCCCAATCACGACGTCTACATCACCGACTGGCGCAACGCCCGTCAGGTGCCGGTGGCGGAAGGCCGCTTCGATCTCGACGACTATATCGATTACATCATTTCCATCCTGCACATGCTCGGCGGCGAAACGCATGTGATCGCGGTATGCCAGCCTTCTGTGCCGGTGCTCGCCGCCGTCGCGCTGATGGAGACTGACAAGGACCCTTACGTGCCGCACTCCATGGTGCTGATGGGTGGGCCGATCGACACGCGCATCAATTCCAACGCGGTCAACAAGCTCGCCGAGGAGCGTGGCCTCGACTGGTTCCGCAGCCACGTCATCACCAAGGTGCCGTTTCCGCATCCCGGATTCCTGCGCGAGGTTTATCCAGGGTTCCTGCAATTGCACGGCTTCGTCAGCATGAACCTCGATCGCCATCTCGAGGCGCACCGCAATCTGTTCGTGCATCTGGTCAAGGGCGACGGCGATTCGGCGAACAAGCACCGCGAATTCTACGACGAATATCTCGCGGTCATGGACCTGACGGCGGAATTCTATCTGCAGACCGTCGACACGGTCTTCATCCGACACGCCTTGCCAAAAGGCGAGATGAGGCATCGCAACCGCCGCATCGATCCAGCCGCCATCACACGCGTCGCTCTGCTGACGGTGGAAGGCGAGCACGACGACATTTCCAGCGTCGGACAGACCGCGGCGGCGCATACGCTCTGCGTCAACATTCCCGCTGATCGCAAGGCGCATTACCTGCAACCCGGCGTCGGCCATTACGGCGTGTTCAACGGCTCGCGTTTCCGCTCCGAGATCGCCCCGCGCATCGCCGATTTCGTGCTGTCGAACAACGGCGGCCGCCGTCGCGGCGGCGTCCACGCCGCTTAAGCCATTGTCGCTGAGACGGTTTTTGCCGCGCCGGTCGTTGTCATAAATGGTGCCGCGGAGCGGCAACGCCGAACTTTCCGCCGGCTCCGAATTCGGCGTGGAGGGGGCTGTACAAAGCGAAAATTATGGCACACTCCCGTCTCGATCCGGTTTCGGATGGACGAGCCTCATGCCGTTGCGCGCGCTGCTTTACCGCCGGCCGAGCGAACCTTCGGCGATCAGCATTGCCGTCGATCAGCAGAAGTATCTGGTGCGCGTGCGCCGGCACCGGCAGGCGCGCCGCTACACGCTGCGCATCCATTCGGTGACGCGCGACGTGGTGCTCACCATGCCGCCGCGCGGCAGCCTCAAGCAGGCGCGCGCCTTCGCGCAGAAGCACGGCGGCTGGATCGCGGCGCGGCTCGGCCGGCTGCCGGAGGCGCTCGCCTTCGCGCACGGCAATGTGGTGCCGCTGCGCGGCATCGATCACCGCATCGTGCACAAGCGCGGCCAGCGCGGCAACGTATGGGTCGAGGCCGGCGGCGATGGCGAACGGCTGTTGTGCGTTGCCGGCGAGGAGCCGCACATCGCGCGCCGGATTGCCGATTATCTCAAGCGTGAGGCCAAGATCGATCTGGAAGCGGCGAGCAGGCAGGCGGCGGAAACACTCGGCGTGCGCGTCAAACGCGTGTCGATCCGCGATCAATCGAGCCGCTGGGGCTCATGCTCGACCACCGGCAGGCTGTCTTATTCCTGGCGGCTCATTCTCGCGCCGCGCTACGTGCTCGACTATCTCGCCGCGCACGAGGTCGCGCATCTCATGGAGATGAACCACTCACCGCGCTTCTGGCGGCTGGTGGAAAAGACCTGCGCCAACGTCGCCCGCGCCAAGGCCTGGCTCGACGCGCATGGCACCGATCTGCACCGCTATGGAATGCCGGGCGGTGCGAGCTAGCGTCTAATTGCGGCGGCCGAAGAGATTACCGAGCAGCCAATCGTCGATGCCGCCCGAGCCGGTCGTCTGTCGCGGCGCGTTGGCGGCGGTGGACTGGATCGGCGCCGGCGGCGTCGGATTTTCGCCCCTGCGCGGCGTGCCGTTGTTAAACAGGCCGGACAACAAGCCACCGCCCGCATCCCCTGGCAGGCTTTCCGGCGCCACGCCCTGGAGCGCCGCGCGCATGAAGCGGCTCCAGATTTCAACCGGCAGGCTGCCACCGGTGATGTGCTTTGTCGGCGTGCCGTCGTCGTTGCCGAGCCAGACGCCGGTGACGAGATGCGCGGTGTAGCCGACGAACCAGGCGTCGCGGAAATCCTGGGAGGTGCCAGTCTTGCCGGCCGCCTGCCAGTCCGGCAGGGAGGCCTTGCGCGCGGTGCCAATCGTCAAGGTCTCCTGCATCATCGCGTTCATCATCGCCACATATTGCGGATCGGCGACGCGGCCGATCGCTTGCTCGCTGCGGGTATAGACCAGTTTGCCGTTGCCTGCGGTGATGCGCTCGATCACGTGCGGTGTGACCGCCATGCCGCCATTGGCGAAGGGCGCATAGGCGCCGACAAGCTCCAGCGGGGAGACTTCCGAGGTGCCGAGCGCGATCGAAGCGTTGGGCTCGAGCCTTGAGGCAATGCCGAGCCGGTGGGCGGTGCGCACCACCGCGTCAGGGCCGAATTCCAGGGTGAGGCGAACTGAGACAGTATTGAGCGACAGCGCCAGCGCTTTGGTCAGCGTCACCGGGCCGTAATATTCGTAACCGTAATTTTCCGGCTGCCAGCCCTTGATCTTGATCGGCGCGTCGAGCCGCACCGTGTCGGGGGTGAGGCCGTGCTCCAGGGCGGTGAGATAAACGAAGGCCTTGAACGCCGAGCCGGGCTGGCGTTTGGCGGTGACGGCGCGGTTGAACTGGCTGTCGGCGTAATTGCGCCCGCCGATGAGCGCGCGCACCGCGCCCTCCGGCGTCATGGCGACCAGCGCGCCCTGGGCGACGCCCGCCTTCTCGCCCTTTTGCGCGTCAGCTCCTCGCTCACCGCTTTTTCCGCGCTCGCCTGTAGCGAGGAATCGATGCTGGTGCGCACGACGATGTCTTCGTCGACGTGGCCGAGGATGTCGTTGACGCTATCCATCACCCAGTCGGCGACGTAATTGACCGAGCCGGTGCCCGGCTGCGCGGCGATGCGCGGCGGATGCGCCAGCGCCAGTTTCTCGTTTGACGGAGTGATGAAGCCCTGTTCGGCCATGGCGGCGAGCACCACCCTGGCGCGTTCCTCGGCGCCGGCAAAATTGCGCGTCGGCGCCAGCCGCGTTGGCGATTTGACGAGGCCGGCGAGCATCGCGGCTTCGGCAACGGAGACCTGCCGCGCCGATTTGCCGAAATAGCGCTGCGCGGCCTGTTCGATGCCGTAGGCGCCGGCGCCGAAATACACGCGGTTCAAATACAGCTCTAGAATCTGCGCCTTGGAGAATTTGTGCTCCAGCCACAATGCCAGCAGCACCTCCTGCAGCTTGCGCGTGAGCGTACGTTCTTGAGTTAAAAAGAGATTCTTCGCCAGTTGCTGCGTGATGGTGGAGGCGCCCTGGCTGATACCTCTGTGCAAGATGTTGGCAAGCAGCGCGCGGGCAATGCCGAAGGGATCGACGCCGTAATGCTCGTAGAAGCGGCGATCCTCGATGGCGACGAAGGCTTTCGGCAGATAGCTCGGCAGCTCTCGCAAGCGTCAGCACGGCGCCGCCGGCATCGCCGCGCACGGCGAGCGCGCGGCCTTCGTCGTCGACGATCTGGATCGAGGGCGGGCGCTTGGGAATCTCCAGCGACTGGATCGGCGGCAGATGCGCGCCGACATAGGCCACGGTGCCGACGCCGCCGATCATCAGCCAGAGCCCAAGCACCACCGCCCAATAGATCGCGCGGCCGATGAGCGAGCGCTGGCGTCCATGGCCGCGGCGGCGCTTGCGCGATTTCTTGCGTCTGCGGCGCGGACGAGGCGGCGAAGGCGGCGCGGCATCGGAGGCGGGCCGATCGTCCGGCGCCACATAGACTTGCGGCGCGTCGGCCTCGAATACCGGCTCGCGGCGCGCGCCCGATTTTCCCCGTCCTTGCGCCATACGCGTACTCGGCTCGCTCGGCCGGCGCTGCCGCCGGTCCCCCGAGGGCACGCTACGGGCGGCGATTTAAGGGGTCGTTAAGTGGCGAATCGCCGCGAAATCCGGCGTTTATCGCGGCCTCGCCGCTTATGCGGCTGCTTCCGCGGCCGGCGTGCCGCGTCCTCAAGGGCGCTTGGGCGGCAGGATTACGCGCTTGACGAATTCCGCGGCCAGCAAATACACGGCGACGACGCCAGCAACCGTCGCGAGAATTTCCGCCGGGACGGCGACAAATCGAAACAGCGCGCCAGCGGCTTGCGTCGACGTCAGGCCGCGCCTGCTGACTCCGATGCGGTCGAAAAGCGGCGCCGCCAGAATGCGCCAGAACGCTTCAGCCGGGGTGTCCTTGAGCTTTCCCGGTGAAACCGGAGGATCCATACGCCGCAGTCAGCTCCTGGCCTGCTTGCCGCTCGTCTCCGCCACCGCGAACAGCGGGATCAGCGCGCGCTTGATCGCCGCCTGCCGTGTCGGCGAGGTGATCTGCGCGCCCATCAGATCGGTAACGTAGAACACGTCCACCACGCGCTCGCCGAAGGTGGCGACGTGGGCCGAGGTGATGTTGAGGTTAAGCTTGGATAGCGTCGCAGTCAGCTCGTAGAGCAGGCCGGTGCGGTCGAGGCCGGACACTTCCACCATCGTATAGCGGTGCGACCACTGATTGTTGATGATGACCGAGGGCTCCAGCGCGAAGGCCTTGATGCGGCCCTTGGGCGGCGTGCGCTTGGTCACCACGTCGGGCAGGCGCAGCTCGCCGCGCAGCGCCTTCTCGATTGAATCGGCGATGCGGTTGGCGCGCCGCTGTTCGTCTTCGTCTCGCTCGAACTCGCGCGTCAGCGAAATGGTGTCGAGCGCGCGTCCGTCGGTGGTGGTGTAGATCTGCGCATCGACGATGTTGGCGCCGGCCATGGCGCAGGCGCCGGCGATGATCGACAAGAGCCAGGGATGATCCGGCGCCAGCACGGTGAGCTCGGTCACGGCGCCGCTGTCGAATGAGATGTCGGTGGCCAGCGTCTTGCCGGCCTTGTCGGCCGCCGCAACCAGGCGGGCGTGGTTGAGCTTGTGCGGCAGATCGACTTTAAGCCAGTAGGCCGGATAGAGCTTGGCGACGTAAGCGTCGAGCTCCGCCGGCGGCCAGATCTTGAGCGCATCGCGGAATTCGGTCTGCGCCAGCGCCACGCGCTGGGCGCGGTTGATCTCGGAGAAGCCGCCGGTCAGCACCGGCTCGGTCTCGTAATAAAGCGTGCGCAGCAGTTGCGCCTTCCAGCCGTTCCATACGCCGGGGCCGACGGCGCGGATGTCGGCGGTGGTCAGGATGGTCAACAGCTTCAGCCGCTCGGCGGTCTGCACCACGGCGGCGAAATTCTCGATGGTCTTGCGGTCGGACAGGTCGCGCGACTGGGCCACGCTCGACATGACGAGGTGATTTTCGATCAGCCAGGCCACGGTTTCGGTGTCGGCCGGCGAAAATCCAAGGCGCGGGCAAAGCCGCCGCGCCACGCGGGCGCCGGCGATGGAATGATCCTCGATGCGGCCCTTGGCGATGTCGTGCAAAAACAGGGTAACGTAGAGCACCTTGCGGTTGCCGGGCAGGATTTTCTGCATCAGCTCGTTGGCCAGTGGCGTTTCCTTGCCGCCGTGCTCGAACTCTTCCAGCATCCCGATGCAGCGCAGCAGGTGCTCATCCACCGTGTAGTGGTGGTACATGTTGAACTGCATCATCGATACGATCTTGCCGAAGGCGGGCACGAACTTGCCGAGCACGCCGGCCTCGTTCATCCGCCGCAAGACCGTTTCCGGATCGTGCCGGGAGGTGAGGATGTCGACGAACAAGCTGTTTGCCTGCTTGTCGTCGCGCAATTTGGCGTCGATCAGCTCGAGCGAACGGGTAATCGCCCGCATCGCGTCCGGATGAAAGGCAAAATTGTTCTTCTGCGCCAGCTGGAAGATGCGGATCAGGTTGACCGGATCGCGCTTGAATACGCCGGCATTGGCGACGGTGAGGCGGTTATTGTCGACGATGAAATCGTCGCTGCCGGCGAGCGAGCGTCGCCGCGCCGGGCGCAGGTGCGCCATCATGCGGCTCAGCACCGGCACGCTTTTGGCGTGGCTGTCCTCCAGCTCGGCGGACAGGATTGCGGTCAGGTCGCCGACGTCCTTGGCGACCAGGAAATAGTGCTTCATGAAGCGCTCGACGTCCTTCATGCCGGGATGCGCGGTGTAGCCGAGCCGTACGGCAATTTCGCGCTGGATGTCGAACGACAGCCGCTCCTCGGCGCGCCCGGTGACGAAGTGGATGTGGCAGCGCACCGACCAGAGAAAATCCTCGCAGCGGCGGAATAGTTGATATTCCTGCTTATCGAAGACGCCGCGCTTCATAAGCTCGTCCGGCTCGCGCACGCGGTAGACGTATTTCGCGATCCAGAACAACGTGTGCAGGTCGCGCAAGCCGCCTTTGCCGTCCTTGACGTTAGGCTCGACCAGATAGCGCGACTGCCCCGTCTTGCGAATGCGATCCTCGCGCTCGGCGAGCTTTGCGGCGACGAATTTTACGGCGCTGTTGCGCACCACCTCGTGGTCGAAGCGGGTGATGAGCTCATTGAACAGCTTGCGGTCGCCGAGGAGGAAGCGCGCCTCGAGTATCGCCGTGCGGATTGTCATGTCCGCCTTGGCTTGGCGGATGCATTCGTCCACCGAGCGGGTGGCGTGGCCGACCTTCAGGCCAGTGTCCCACAGACAATAAAGAATGGCTTCGGCGATCTGCTCGCCCCAGGCGGTCTGCTTGTAGGGCAAAAGGAACAACAGATCGATGTCGGAGCCGGGCGCCTGCAGGCCGCGGCCGTAGCCGCCGGTGGCGACGATCGCCATGTGCTCGGCCTCGGACGGATTCTGCGAGGGATAGAGCTTGCGGGCGAAGTCGAACAGCAGGCGGATAACTTCGTCTTCCAGCCGGCAGATGCGCTCGGCGCAACGCCGCCCGAGCCGGTCCTTGAGCAGCAATTGCTCGGCCTTGGCGCGGCCGTCATTGAGCGCGGTCTTGAGCCGTTGCGCCACCGCCGCGCGCAAATCGCGTTCATCGCCCCCATGGCGCTTGGAGAGTTTTTCCAGATCGGCGGCGACGGCGTGGGTGTCGATCAGTTCGGTCGACGGCCGCGGCGGGCGCTCGTGCGCCGCACGATGGGCTGTTTCGAGGGCAAGCGAGGCCATGGGGCAAACCGGATAGCGGAGGCGAGCGCGGAAGTCACCGCCCGCGGTGAAAGATATTGCGGAAGGGGCCAAAATTGCCCAAAAACAGCCGCAAGACCATACGGTGACGGGCGGCGCGGACTGTGGTTCCCTCCGCAACCACCGTTTCAGCTTGCCGAGGCCGGGATAAACCCGGCCATGAAAAATCAATGCCGGGAGGAAAAGCGACATGCGCATGTTTCAGGTCTGCACCTGCGGTCAGCCGCTGCAGTGCAACGAAGCGCCGACGCCGCAGCCGAAAGGCACCGAAGTGCTGCTGAAGGTGCTTGCGGCCGGCGTTTGCCACAGCGACCTGCATCTTGCCGACGGCTATTTCGATCTCGGCGGCGGCAAGAAGCTGAGCGTGACGGAACGCGGCATGAAGCTGCCGATAACGCTCGGCCATGAGAATGTCGGCGAGGTGGTGGCGCTCGGTCCCGACGCCAAAGGGGTGAAAGTCGGCCAGCGCATGCTGGCCAATCCGTGGATCGGCTGCGGCCAGTGCGCCGCCTGCCAGCGCGGCGAGGACAATCTGTGCCGGGCCATGCGCAGCCTCGGCGTGTTCAGCAACGGCGGCTACGCCACGCACATGATCGTGCCGCATCCGCGCTATCTGCATGACATCGGCGATCTGCCGCCGGAGCGCGCGGCGCCGCTTGCCTGCTCGGGCGTGACCACCTATGGCGCGCTGAAGAAAGTGCCGACGCTGACGACCGAGCCGACGGTGATCATTGGCGCCGGCGGCCTCGGCCTCATGTGCCTGGCGCTGCACGGCAAGATGGGCGGGCATTCGGCGATCGTCGTTGACATTGATGACGCAAAGCTCGCCGCGGCGAAAAAGGCTGGAGCCAATGCGACGGTGAACGGCAAGGCCGCGGACGCCGTGCAGCAGATCATGAAGCTGACGAACGAAGGCGCCGGCGCCTGGGCGGTGATCGATGTCGTCGGTTCCTCGGCATCGGCGCGCATGGGCTACGACAGCCTGGTCAAGGGCGGCAAATACATCATCGTCGGACTCTTCGGCGGCGATCTCACGGTATCGCTGCCGCCGATCCCGATGCGCGCGGTCACCATCCAAGGCTCCTATGTCGGCAATCAGCACGAGATGAAGGAGCTGATGGAGCTGGTGAAGCGCGCAGGGTCTGCCGGACGTTCCGGTCGCCACGCGTCCGCTCGACGATGTCAACGCGGTGATGGATCAGTTGCGCGCCGGCAAGATGTCCGGCCGCATGGTGCTGACGCCGGCGGCGTAGGTTTAACTGTCATTCCGGGGCGCTCGCGCAGCGAGCGGACCCGGAATCCAGACGCGGGTTCGGTGTTTGTATCTGGATTCCGGGTTCGCGTGCTTCGCACGCGTCCCGGAATGACAATGTAAATGGAGGTTCGTATGGACGCTGCCGGTTTGCGCGCGATGCAGGCGCCGATCAAGGAGAAGTACAAGAGCGACCCGAAAGCCGGCGTGGTCACGCTCAAGGCCAAGGGCACGCTCGACGACTCAAACATCGCCTGCAAGGTGGAGACCGGCCGCGCGCTGGCCACCGCCGGCCTGCATCCGGCGACGGGCGGAACGGGAATCGAGTTGTGTTCCGGCGACATGCTGCTGGAAGCGCTGGTCGCTTGCGCCGGCGTGACGTTGAAAGCGGTGGCGACCGCGCTTGAGATACCGCTCAAGTCGGGGCAGGTCTCGGCGGAAGGCGATCTCGATTTCCGCGGCACGCTCGGCGTTGGCAAGGACGCAGCCGTGGGCTTCCGCGAGATCCGCCTGCGCTTCGATCTCGACACCGACGCGCCGCAGGACAAACTCGACCAGCTGCTCAAGCTCACCGAGCGCTATTGCGTGGTGTATCAGACCATCCGCAGCGGCCCGCCGGTGGAGGTGAAGCTGGCGCGGGTCTAGCGCTCTTCACCTCTCCCCGTTTACGGGGAGAGGTCGCGACCGCGAAGCGGTCCGGGTGAGGGGCTTTTCTTTCGTCACCGTGTCAGATAAGTGCCCCTCACCCCAACCCTCTCCCCGCAAGCGGGGAGAGGGAGAAAAGCGCAATGTCCCCCGACCTCTATTTCGCCTTCACGCTGCTCGTCAAAATGGCCGTCACCGCGGCATTCCTGCTGGCGGCGACGGTCACCGCCGAGCGCGCCGGCCCGCTCATCGGCGGGCTGGTGGCGACGCTGCCGATCAGCGCCGGGCCGGTCTACATCTTTCTCGCGCTTGACCACGACGCGCATTTCATCGCGCAAAGCGCGCTCGGAAGTCTGGTCACCAATTCGATCAATGTGGTCTTTGCGCTCACCTACGCGCTGCTGGCGCAGAAGCGCTCGCTGGCGATCAGTCTCGGCGGCGCCTTCGCCTCGTGGCTGGTGCTCATCTGGGCGAGCGGCTGGGTGGCCTGGACGCTGCCGCTGGCGATCGTACTCAACATTGTCGTGATCGGATTTTCCTTCTGGCTGTCGGCGCCGTTGCGCCACGCGCCGATGCCGCGCGTGCGGCGGCGATGGTATGACCTGGTGCTGCGCGCCGGCATGGTCGGCGCTGCTGGTCGGCATCGTCGTGACGCTTGAGCTTCCGCATCGGGCCGACCGCGAGCGGCAACCTGGCGGTATTCCCGATCGTGCTCACCAGCATCATGATCATCTTGCACCATCGCGTCGGCGGGCCGGCGACGGCGGCGGTGATGGCCAATGCAGTGATCGGGCTCGGCGGCTTTGCTCTTGCCGTCATCGCGCTCAATCTCGCCGCCGAGCCGCTCGGTTCGGCCGCCGGCGCTGACGCTGGCGCTTGCCGTGTCGCTCGGCTGCAATTTGCTGCTTTACTTTCGCGCGCCAGCGCGCGATGTCGAAATGACCGCGATGTCGCCCGAGCTGCTCTTCGCTCGTCGGCCTGCTGCTGAAAATCGTGATGACGGCGGGCATCGTCGTGGCCGCCTCGGTGGTCGGTCGAGCGCTCGGGCCCCTTCATCGGCGCGCTGATCGCTGCGCTGCCGACGGCGGGCGGCGCCGCGCTGATCATTCTCGCCTTCGAGCACCCGCCGGCCTTCATCGCGGCGGGCGTCGTCGGCAGCATGATTGCGATTGTCGTCAGCGCGCCCTTTGCGCTGACCTATGCGGCGCTGGCGCAGCGGCATTCGCTTGTGCTGAGCCTTGCCGGCGCCTTTGTCGTCTGGTTTGCCGCCGTGTTTCTCTCGCGGCTCGTGCCGTGGACGGCGCTGAGTGCGACACTGCTCGCCGTCATTGTTTTTCCGGTGACGATTTATTTGAGCCGGCACTTCCGCGACGAGGGTGAAGCCAAGCCGCGGGTGCAGTTCACGCATCGCGATCTCGCCTGGCGTGCCGGCGTGGTCACGCTCTGCGTCATCGTCGTGACGGCGGCGAGCACCGCACTGGGCCCGTATTTTTCCGGCGTGTTCGCCTTTTTCCCGGTGGCGATGAGCTCGTTCTTCATCATCCTGCACTCGCGGATCGGCGGCAAAGCGGCGGCAAGCGTCGCCGCGCATGTGCAGACGCCGATCATCGGCCTCATCCCCGGCTTTCTCGCGGTGCATTATCTCGCGGTGCCGGCTCGGCGTCTGGTGGTCTTATCTCGTCGGCCTCGCCATCTGCGTAGCGTGGAATGCGCTGTTGTGGCTCGCGCGGCGGCGTGGAAATTACTGCAATAGCCCTTCCTCCAGCGCCTTGATCTGCAGCGCCAGATAACGCGAGAAGATGCGGCATTGCGCGAGGCTCCCCGCCGTGAACCAGAGGCCGGGCTGCGCGGTGCGCCGCCACATGTTGCGCAATTCGCCGCCCTCATCGAAGCCCCAGACCGGACCGATCTTGTCGGCGATCTCGTCGCCAAGGTAGGCGCGCACGGTGTCCTGCTGGTTCTTGTAGCCGGTCGCCAGCACCAGCAGTTCCGCCGGCACGATGCTGCCGTCTTTCAGCTTCGCGCCCTGCGGCACGAAGCGGTCGATGTCGGCAAATTGCATGCAGCTTGACCGCGCCGGAGATGATGAGCTCGGAGCAGCCGACGTTGAAGTAATAGCCGCCGCCGCGGCGCAGATACATCATCTGGAAGCCGGTGGCGTCCTCGCCCTGCCATTGCCGGAAGCCACGTTGGTCGAGCGCCGCGATCAGCGCCTTGTCCACTTCGACGCCGCGCGCGGTCGACAAGCTGATAGGAGCGTTGCAGCACCGGATAGGGAAACGAGGTCGCCAGCAGGTCGCAGTCCTCGAACGGGATGCCTTCCGAATAGATGGCGTAGACGCTCTGCGCTTCCTTCAGGCTGACCACATAGGTCTTGCTGCGCTGGATCATGGTGACGTCGGCGCCGTGCGCGTGCAGTTCCTGCGCGACGTCGTGGCCGCTGGTGCCGCTGCCGACAACAAGCGCCTTGCGGTCGCTTCCACTCACTGGCGTTCTTGAAGTCGCCGGAATGCACCTTGATGCCGGCAAAATTGTCGAGGCCCGGCAAGCGGCGGCGTCACCGGGATGCTGGAAACGCCGGTGGCGAAGATCAGGTGCCGTGGATGCATGACGCGCTGCGTGCCGTCGCCGCGGCGCAGCCGCACGTTCCAGCGCTTGCGTCTGTCGTCGTAGGTGCCGCCGGCCAATGCAGTACCGGTCCAGAAATTAAGCTCCAGCGCCTCGACATAGAACTCGAACCAGTTGGCGAGCTTGTCCTTGGGGATATAGGTCGGGAAGGTCGGCGGGAACGGCAGATAGGGCAGGTGATTGACGTGCATCTCGTTGTGCAGCGTCAGCGAATGGTAGCGGTTGCGCCAGTTGTCGCCGACGCGGGCGTGCTTGTCGACGATCAGCGTGTCGACGCCGAGCTGCTTGAGCCGCGCGGCGATGGACAATCCGGCCTGGCCGCCGCCGACGACAAGGACCGCCGGCTCATGGTCGGCATAGGCGCGCTCGGCGTCGCGGCGGTCGAGCCAGTTGGCGGCGCCGAAATCGCGCGAGGCGTTGTCCACGTCCGGGTCGCGGTGCTTGAACGCGTCCTCGTGGCCGCGCAATTCATGCAGATTCGTGTTCAGCGTCCAGGCGCGCAAGGTCCCTTGCGTGTCGGCAACAAGCCGCAGCACGCCGTTGCCGGGGCCGAAGGTGGTGTCGAATTCGAAGATCGCCTCGATGCATTCGGTGCCGGCGCGGGTCACCCAGCGCGGCGGCGTGCGGTTTGGCGGAATGTGGAAATTCTTCGGCTGCGTGCGGGCGAGCGTTTGCCGCAGCGTTTCCTCGATCGCGGCGCTACCGGACGCTGTCTCGATGGTCCAGGTGAAGGCGAGGACGTCGCGCCAGAGGCCGTCCGGCAGAAACATCGCCGCCGCGGCCTTCGCATCCTGCGCCAGCAGCGCGGCGGCAAAGCCGTCGAGCCAGCGTTTTGCGTCCGCCGGCGCAGTCGTATGTTTCCTCTCGGCGACATTCATCATGGGGCTATTTGGGGCTATTTGTTTTCGCTCTGGGCCAATTTTAGCTTCAGCGCATAGAGCGCGTCCATTGCTTCGCGCGGCGACATTTCGTCGGGATTGAGGGCGGCGATTGCCGCGGCGACAAGCGCAAACGCCTCGTCCGCTTCCGTTTGCGGCGGCGCCGGTGTCGCCGCAAACAGCGGCAGGTCCTCGAAGCCCTTGGGCTTAGCGCGGTCTTCCCGTTCCAGTTTCGCCAGCACCAGCTTGGCGCGCTCGATGACGCTCGGCGGGAGGCCTGCGAGCTTGGCGACCTGGATGCCGTAGGAGTGGTCGGCGGAGCCGGGCACGACTTCGTGCAGGAACACCACATCGCTCTGCCATTCCTTCACCCGCACGGTGGCGTTGTGCAGGCGGGCAAGCCGCACCGACAGCGCGGTCAATTCGTGGAAATGCGTGGCGAACAGCGCGCGGCATGAGTTGACGTCGTGCAGGTGTTCGACGGTTGCCCAGGCGATGGAGAGCCCGTCGAAAGTCGCGGTGCCGCGGCCGATTTCGTCGAGGATGACCAGCGAACGCGGGCTTGCCTGATTGAGGATTGCCGCGGTCTCCACCATCTCGACCATGAAGGTCGAGCGCCCGCGCGCGAGATCGTCGGCGGCGCCGACGCGCGAGAACAGGCGGTCGACCACGCCGACGTGAGCAGATTTCGCCGGGACGAAGCTGCCCATCTGGGCAAGGATGGCGATCAGCGCGTTTTGCCGCAGAAACGTCGATTTGCCCGCCATGTTGGGGCCGGTGATCAACCAGATGCGGCCGGCGTTTTCGTCTTTGGGCGGCGACAGGTCGCAGGCATTGGCGACAAAGGGCGTGCCGTCGCGCGACAAAGCCTGCTCGACAACCGGATGGCGGCCGCCGTCGATGACGAAGGAGAGCGAGTCGTCGACGATCGGGCGGGCGTAATCGCGCTCGGCGGCGAGCGCGGCCAGCGCGCTGGCCACGTCGAGCGCAGCGAGAGCATCGGCGCATTGCTTGATCTCGGCGCTCTGCGCCGTCACTGCGGCGGAGAGCTTGTCGAAGATATCGAGCTCGATGCCCAGCGCGCGCTCGGCGGCGCTGGCGATCTTCGCCTCCAGTTCGCCCAGTTCGGTCGAGGTGAAGCGCACCTGGCCGGCGAGGGTCTGCCGGTGGATGAAGGTCGAGCTGTGCGGCGCGGCCATGAGCTTGTCGCCGTGCTGCGCCGTGACCTCGACGAAATAGCCGAGCACATTGTTGTGGCGGATTTTAAGGCCGCGGATGCCGGTGCTCTCGGCGTAGCGCGATTGCAGCGCGGCAACGACGCGGCGCGATTCATCGCGCAACGCGCGGGTTTCGTCGAGCGCAGCATCGTAGCCCTCGCGCACGAAGCCGCCGTCGCGCTTGAAGGCGGGTAACTCCGTGGCCAACGCAGCGGACAATTCCGCAGCCAGCATGCCGTCGGGCGCGCGGCAGGCCTTCAAAGCATCGGCGATGTCCGCCGGCACGTCGTTGAGCGAAGCCAAGGCGCGGGCAAGCTCCGCGGCGGCGAGCACGCCGTCGCGGATGGCGGCAAGATCGCGCGGCCCGCCGCGTTCGACGACGAGACGCGACAGCGCGCGGGCAAGATCCGGCGCCGCGGCAAGCCGCGAGCGGGTATCGGCGCGCGCCGCGGTGTCCGCAACGAAGCTGTTCACCGCGTCGAGCCGGCGCGCGATTGCCCCTGGATCGGTGAGCGGCGCCGACAGCCGCTGCGCCAGCAGGCGTGAACCGGCGGCGGTGACGCAGCGGTCGATGCATTCCAGCAGCGAGCCGCGCCGTTCGCCGGTGAGCGTGCGCATCAGTTCGAGATTGGTGCGGGTCGCCTGATCGATGGCGATTGTGGCACCGAGGCTCTCGCGCAACGGCGGCGACAGCGGCGGACGGCGGCCAAGCTGCGTGCGTTCGACATAGGTGATGCAGGCCGCCGCCGCGGCCAGCTCCAGCCGGGACAATGTGCCGAAGGCTTCGCTGGTGGCGACGGCAAAGAACGAGGTGAGCCTCCGCTCGGCGGTGGCGCCGTCGAAGACATCGCGGGCGAGCGGCATCACCGCCGGCAGCGAGCGCCACAGCGGCGTCAAATCGGCGTCTGCGTATAGTGCGTCGGAGATGATGACCTCGCCCGGCTCAAGCCGCGCGATTTCGGCCGAGAGAGAGGCGCGGTCGCATTCGGTGATGCGGAATTCGCCGGTCGACATATCGAGCCAGGCGAGCGCAAAGCGCGCATCGGCGTCGGATGCTCGCGCCCGCGCGATCGCCAGCAGGTAATTGTTGCGCCGCGCGTCGAGCAGCGTGTCCTCGGTCAGCGTACCGGCGGTGACGAGGCGCACCACGTCGCGGCGCACGACGCTTTTCGAGCCGCGCTTTTTCGCTTCCGCCGGGTCTTCGAGCTGCTCGCACACCGCGACGCGGTGGCCGAGCGCGATCAGTCTGTGCAGATATTCGTCGGCGCGGATTACCGGCACGCCGCACAGTGGCACGTCGCGGCCGAGGTATTTGCCGCGCTTGGTGAGCACGATGCCGAGCGCGCGCGAGGCGATCTCGGCATCCTCGAAGAACATTTCGTAGAAATCGCCCATCCGGTAGAACAACAGGCAGTCCGGATTGGCCGCCTTGATCTCGATATATTGCGCCATCGCCGGCGTGACGCGATCGTCACCGGAAGGCGGCGCGTCCGGCTCATTGAGGCCGATGGGCTGTGTGAGGGCCATGGCGCTTACGCTAACAGATGCCCGCCACGGTTTCACGTACCCGGCGGCGGCTGCACGTGGATAACGTGGCGCGGCCGCTTATTGCACCTGCTCGCTGCGCCGCAGCCCCGAAATCATGGAGGTGTTGAGCAGATGCTCGCGCGCACGCTTGGGATCGGCGGCGACCGCGACCATCTCCTTGAGCCGTTCACGTTGCACGGCGGGGTCGCGCTCCTCCATCATCTTCTTGTTGCGGATCGACATGGCCTGCACCTGCTCGATGGTGGCTGAGCGGCGCTGCCGCGAATAAAGATCGAGCAGCTCAAGCCCGCCCTCGCCGCGCCAGAGGCGGCCGAGCTTGTCGCAGAGATTGACGGCATCGTGGATGGCGCTGTTGAGGCCGAAGCCGCCGAGCGGGTTATTGAGATGCGCGGCGTCGCCGGCAAGCAGCACGCGGCCGATCCTGAAACTGGCGGCGACTCGCTGGTGCACACGGAAGGCGTTCTTGTAGCGAATGTCGTAAGGGTCCGACCGTGGCAACAGGCGTTGCAGCGCGGCTTCGACGCGATCATGAGCGAGCAACGCCTCGTCGCTTTCGTCCGGGTTGGCCGGGTAGGCGAGCCGCCACAGCCCGGGCGGGCCGCTGCCCGGCACCTTGAACAGCGCGCCCCATTCGACCGGATCGGCGATGTAGGAATTGAGCGCGAAACCGTGCGCGCCGAAATCGTAGGGCGTGCTGGCAAGGATGAATATTTCCGGCCAGGTGAAGCCTTCGAAGTCGACGCCAAGACCCTTGCGCAGCACGCTGCGGCCGCCGTCGGCGGCGATCAGCCAGGACGCCTTGACCGTGCGCTCGCCCCCGGCTGCGGCGACCATGACAGAGACGCCATCGGTCTCCTGGGCAAAGCCAGTGACGCGGTGGCCGAAATTGATTTCGGCGGCGCCTTCGTTGCGCAGAATGTCGAGCTGGATCGGCGTCAGCCGATGCTGCTCAAGATGCAGGCGGTAAGGATAAGGCGTCACATCCGCCAGCAGATTGAGATCGAATTCGGCGATGAGGTCGCCCGGGCGATTGCGGATCTGCCAGTGGCGCACGCGAATGCCGGTCTCCTGCATGCGCGCGGTGACGCCGTAAGGCGCCATCATCTCCAGCGTCGGCGGATGATATGAGCCGGCGCGCAGATCGTGCGTCAGCGCCGGTTCCGCCTCGAACAGCACGACCGGAATGTCCTGCCGCCGCAGCGCCAGGGCGCACATCAAGCCCGCCGGCCCTGCGCCGGCAATGGCGACGGGAAGACGTTTACTCATCGTGTTTTACTTGGACAGTTTTGCGCCGGTGATGCGCTCGAGATTGCCGTGCCAGATTTTTTCCTTGTCGGCCTTGGGCATGTCGATGCTCTCGAGGATGCGCAGCGTTTCTCGCGTGTACATCGTGCCTTTCTCCGGGTCGAATGGGCAGTCGGAGGCAAACACGATCTTGTCGATGTCGAAGAAGGCAAGCCCCGCGTGCATCGCCGGTTCGGCGGTGAAGGTCGCGGTGTCGGCATAGAAGTCGTGCTTGAAATAGTCGAGCGGGCGCTTCTTCAGCCGCTTGAGCACCAGCGTCAGATCCTCGTCCGAGGTGCGGGCGCCGAGCTGGTCGTTGCCCGGGCCGATGCGGCCTTCCAGCATCGGCACAATGCCGCCGAAATGGTGGGTGATGATCTTCAGCTTCGGGTACTTGTCCATGATGCCGGAATAGACGAGCCGCGCCATGGCCGCAGCGGTTTCATAGGACCAGCCGAAGGTCCACCAGATTTCATATTTTGATTTCGTTCTCGCTGGCGTAGTCGGGCGTATTGGCGCCACGCGCCGGATGCAGCCAGATCGGCTTTTCGAGCTTTTCCATCGCCGCGAAGAATGGCTCGTAGGCCGGATCGTCGAGCGGTTTGCCTGCGACATTGGTGTAGATCTGCACGCCGAGCGCGCCGTTCTTGATCGCGCGCGCCGTTTCGCGCACGCCGGCGTCCGGCGCGCCGAGCGCGCCTTGCGCCACCCAGCCGGGAAAATGGCCGGGATCCTTGGCGCAAATCTCGGCGAGCCCGTCATTGAGCAGCTTGGCGTAGTCCTCAATCTGCGCGCCCTTGGCAAGCACTTCCAGAGGCGGCATGCCGTGCGAAAGGATTTGCGCGTAGTCGGGGAAGGTGTCGACGACATTCTTGCGGATGTCGAGGTCGTGGATCGAGGGCACTTCGCGCATGCGCTTGCCGATATTCGGATAGCCGCTGTCCACCAGCACATTGAAAAATTTCTCGCGGAATGAAATGCGTGTAGGCGTCGATGCGCATGAACGCTCCTGATCGTCTTTCGCTTCAATATGGCGTGATGACGTTGAGCAGCGCCTGGCGGCGCCCGCTGACGACGGCTTCGCGCGCGCGCTTGAGCGCGTCGGGAAGATCGGCGGGTTTCTCCACCCGCTCGGTATAGGCGCCCTGCGCCTGCGCCATCAATTCGTAAGGCGGCGACGGATCGAGGTCGGCCAGCATGCGGCCGCTGTCGTCACCGGCAGCTCCGTCCTTGAACATCGACAACGTGGAGCCGCGCACCGCGCCATAGCGGGAATTGTTGAAGACGATGGCAAGGATCGGCAGGGCGTGCTTGCCGGCGACCCAGTGACCGACCGTTGGATTGGCGAACATGTAGGCGCCGTCGCCGAGGGTGGCGACGACGAAAGCGTCGGGCGCCGCGAGCTTGGCGCCGAGCGCCGCGCCGAAACCCCAGCCGAGGCCGCCGGCCGGGCCGAGCGCGAACAGCGTGCCCGGCTTCCCGCGCGGGCAGTGGTCCGGCCGCAGCGGATATTCGTTGAAGATGATGGCATCCTCGCCGACCGCCTCGCCGATCGCGCGCGACAAGATATTCCGGCGAGATGGTCGCACCGGCGGCGGAGTCCTTTGCGAGTTGCGCGCGGCGGTTGCGCATCCGCTCGGTCAGTCGCGCGCGGCGCGCGGCGATGCGCGCTTCCGCCATCTGCAGGCGCGGCTCGACCGCTTCGATCAGCGCTTCCAGCGCGTTGAGGGCGCCGGCCTGAATGCTGAGATCGCTGGGGAAGGAGCGCATCGGATAGCGCGCGAAGATAGGGTCCTCGCCGATATGGGCGACGCGGCAGCCGGCCGGCGGGTTCTGCTGATGCGGAATCCACGGCACGTCCGCTTCCAGTACGATCACCAGATCGGCGTCAGTCGAGTAGCGCGCCCGGCTCGAAGCCGAAATGCATGGGATGGCTCGATGGCAGGCAGACGGTGCGCGGATTATGCGTGACGGTGGGAATGGCGCAGCGCTCGGCGAGAGCGGCAAGCGCCGGCACCGCGTCTTGCGGCAGCGTGGCGGTGACGATAAGCGGCCGCTCCGCCGCGGCGATCCATTCGGCGAGGGTGGAGATCGTGGCGAGATCGGGAAAGGTGGCCGCCGCCTGCGACCGCGGCTTCAGCGGTCCGATCGGCTCGGCAAGCGGCGCCGCCAGCGGCTCGCGCGGCAGCACCAGATAGACCGGCCCGCGCGGATGCGCCATCGCCACCTCCACCGAGCGCGCGACCACGTCGCCGATCTGGCCGGGCTGGCGCAGTTCGTAGTCCCATTTCACCAGCTCGCGCAGCATGCCGGCCTGGTCGAACATTTCCTGCGCCCAGTGGATCGGACGCGAGCGCGAGCCGAACGAACCCTTCTCGGTGATCGGCGTGCGGCCGGCGGCGAGGATCAGCGGCACGCGGTCGCGCGACAGGTTCATGAGGTTGTTGATGGTGTTGCCGGTGCCGACGCTGACATGCACCATCACCGCCTGCGGGCGGCCGGTCATCAGATAAGCGCCGTGCGCCATGCCGACGGCGAGGTTTTCGTGCGGCACCAGAATGGGCTTCGGCACCTTGGCGTTGGTCTTTTTGGCGCGGGCGAAGGCTTCGACGATGGGCGGGAAGTCGGTGCCGGGATTGGCGAAGAAATAATCGACGCCGTGATCGGCGAGCCCGCGCAGGAAAGCCTCGGCGGCGATCGGCCGTTCGCGCCCAGTCGGTGTGACGGCCATGGGTTCCGCCCCCTGCGCGCGGGATTGGTCCCGGTCGCTTATTTCACGGCATTGGCCCGGTCTTTTACGCGACGGGCGAAAGGGTGACAACGAGGGAGGCAGTGATTGGCGTCAAATGTTGAATTTCGCCAGCACGGCCTCGGGGACCGGATGCGATTTGATGCGGTCTTCCGCATCGCGCACGATCCAGACCCGCTTCTCCTGACATTCCGCGCAAAGCTCGCCGGCAAGACTCAAGCGGTGTTCGACCGTAAAGCTCGAACGGCCGAATGTGACGCTTGAGTCCACCGTCACGTCGTCGCCGAAGCGCGTGGGCTTGAGAAACCGCGCATGGGTCTTGACCAACGGCCAGCCGGCGAATTCGTAGGTCTTGAACATCTGAAATTTGGTGATGCCGAGCGCGCGCTCGAACAGCGCCGCGGTGGCGTTGTCGAAGATCTCAAAATAGCGCGGATAGAAGATGATGCCGGCAGGGTCGCAATCGCCCCAGCGGATGCGCACGGTCTGGCGGTTGCTGATCACGCGCCTAGCGCGGCGCCATGCGCAGCGCGCCGTCGAGGCGGATCACCTCGCCGTTGAGATAGCTGTTGCGGATGCAATGCATGACCAGCGCGGCGAATTCGCGCGGCTCGCCCAGCCGCTTGGGGAACGGCACCGAGGCACCGAGCGAATCTTGTGCTTCTTGAGGGAGCGCGCGCAGCATCGGCGTGCCGAAAATGCCAGGCGCGATGGCGAGCACGCGGACGCCGAACTGGGCGAATTCGCGCGCCGCCGGCAGCGTCAGCGCGGCGACGCCGCCCTTCGATGACGAGTAAGCCGCCTGGCCGATCTGGCCCTCGAAGGCGGCGACGGAAGCCGTCGAAACGATGACGCCGCGCTCGCCGTCGGCGAGCGCCTCGAGCGGCTGCATGGCGGCGGCGGCGAGGCGCAACATGTTGAAGCTGCCGATCAGGTTGATTCTGATGACGCGTTCATAGTCGGCAAGCGGCATCGGCCCGTCGCGGCCGACGATGCGCTTGGCAGGCCCGACGCCGGCGCAATTGACCAGAATGCGCGCGGGGCCGTGATCGGCGGCGGCCTTCTTCACCGCGGCCTCGGCGCTTGCCGAGTCGGCGACATCGCAGGTCACCGCGATACCCTTGATGTCGATCGCCACCTCGGCGGCGGCTTTCTCGTTGACGTCGAAAATCGCGACCTTGGCGCCGGCTGCGGCCAATGCGCGTGCGGTGGCGGCGCCGAGGCCGGACGCCCCGCCGGTGACGATTGCCGGGTGTCCCTTGATTTCCACCGGTCTCTCCCTATCGATCGCGTCCCTGCCTCCGTTATCCCGAGCGCATTGCGAATTCACAGCAAGGGGTTGCGCGGAGGTTGCTACTCCCACCATAGCGGGCCTTTCGCCCGATGCCTATTTGACCCTTTCAGTGGCGAGCCGTAAATACGCCCGATGGTCCGGGGTCAAGGATGAGCCATGACGTCTTTCTCTGCGACGCGGTGCGCACGTCGATCGGGCGTTACGGCGGCGCGCTGGCGAATGTGCGCACCGACGATCTCGCTGCCGTGCCGATCAAGGCGCTGATCGCGCGCAATCCAAAGGTTGATTGGGACAAGCTCGACGAAGTTTATTTCGGCTGCGCCAATCAGGCCGGCGAGGACAACCGCAACGTGGCGCGCATGGCGCTTTTGCTCGCCGGTCTGCCTGTGAGCATTCCCGGCGTGACGCTCAACCGGCTCTGCGCTTCCGGCATGGAGGCGGTCGGCACTGCGGCGCGCGCGATCAAGGCCGGTGAGATTGATTTCGCCATCGTCGGCGGCGTCGAGTCGATGACGCGGGCACCCTTCGTGCAAGGCAAGAGCGAAGAAGCGTTTTCGCGCAAGGCGGAAATTTTCGACACCACCATCGGCTGGCGCTTCATCAATCCGCTGATGAAGAAGCAATACGGCGTCGATTCCATGCCGGAAACCGGCGAGAACGTGGCGGAAGAATTCCAGGTGACCCGCGCCGACCAGGACGCTTTCGCGCTGCGCTCGCAGCAGCGCGCCGCCAAGGCGATTGCTTCGGGCTATTTCGCCGAGGAGATCGTCGCCGTCGACATCGCCGGCCGCAAGGGCGAGACGGTAAAGGTGGATAAGGACGAGCATCCGCGTCCCGACACCACGCTGGAGCAGCTCGCCAAGCTGAAGACGCCGTTCCGCAACCCCGGCACGGTCACCGCCGGCAATGCCTCCGGCGTCAATGACGGCTCGGCCGCCATCATTGTTGCCTCGGAAGGGGCGGTGAAAGCGCATGGCTTGACGCCGCGCGCGCGCATTCTCGGCATGGCGTCGGCGGCGGTGCCGCCGCGCATCATGGGCATCGGCCCGGTGCCGGCGACGCAGAAATTGATGGCGCGCCTGAAGCACAGAATCGGCGACTACGACTTGATCGAGATCAACGAAGCCTTCGCCTCGCAGTCGCTAGCCTGTCTCAGGCAGCTCGGCCTTCCAGACGATGCCGCGCAGGTCAATCCGCATGGCGGGGCGATCGCGCTCGGCCATCCGCTTGGCATGTCGGGCGCGCGTCTGGTGTTGACCGCGGCGCACGGCCTGGAAGAAAGCGGCGGCAAGCTCGGCCTCGCCACCATGTGCGTCGGCGTCGGGCAGGGCGTGTCGCTGGCGATAGAAAAAATCTAAGGACGAACAATGTCGTTGATCTATCCCAAGGAGAGCCTCGGCGTTTATCCCAAGCACCTGTCGCCGGGATACCGCTCGACGGTGAAGCGCTCGCCGTCGAAACCGCTGATCGTGGTGCCGCATACGCTGTCGGAGCTCACCGGCCCGGTCTACGGCCATGACGCGATCCAGGACAACGACAACGACCTCACCAAGCAGCACAAGGGCGAGCCGCTGGGCGAGCGCATCGTCGTGCACGGGCAGGTGCTCGACGAGGACAGGCGGCCGGTGCCAGAGACGCTGGTCGAGATCTGGCAGGCCAATGCTTGCGGCCGTTACGTGCACATCGTCGATCAGCACCCGGCGCCGCTCGATCCGAACTTCACCGGGGCGGGGCGCACCGTCACCGACAAGAACGGCTACTACAAATTCATCACCGTCAAGCCCGGCTCCTATCCTTGGGGCAATCACCACAATGCCTGGCGGCCGAACCACATCCACTTCTCGGTGTTCGGCCACTCGTTCCTGTCGCGGCTGGTGACGCAGATGTATTTCCCCGGCGACTATCTGTTCCCGTTCGACCCGATCTTCAATTCGGTGACCGACGAGAAGGCGCGGGCGCGCATGATCTCCAGCTTCGATCTCGACAACACGGTTCCCGACTGGGCGCTGTGCTTCCGCTTCGACATCGTGCTGCGCGGGCGCGAGGCGACGCCGCTCGACGAGGACAAGCACTAATGGCCGCCATCATCACGCCGTCGCAGACCGTTGGGCCGTTCTTCGCCTATGGGCTTGCGCCCAAGGGCCGCGCCAAATGGGACCCGGACGGAACCTACAGCTGGAAGGAAACAGTCACCGACAATCTGGTAACGCCGGATGCTACCGGCGAGCGCATCCATATCGAGGGCCGCATCACCGATGGCGATGGCTTGCCGATCAACGACGCCATGATCGAGATCTGGCAGGCCGATAGCCAAGGCCGCTACGCCAGCTCCGCCGACACCCGCGCGCGGCCCAACGCCAAGTTCAGGGGCCTCGGCCGCTCAGCGACCGACAAGGACGGCGTCTACGGCTTCGACACCATCAAGCCGGGTGCGGTGCCGGGGCCGAACGGCAAGACGCAGGCGCCGCATATCGTTTTCTGCATCTTCTCGCGCGGCATGCTGCGGCAAATCTACACGCGGCTTTATTTTTCCGACGAGGCGGCCAATAGCGGCGACGCCATCCTCAACCTGGTCCCGGCCGACCGGCGGGATACGCTGATTGCGCATAAAGCGATGCGCGGCGGGCAGCCGGTCTACCGGTTCGACATCCGCGTCCAGGGCGCCAACGAAACGGTTTTCTTCGATATTTGAATAAGTTACGGGCGGCCCGGTTGCCCACTTCTGCCCAGTGCGGACGAAATGTAAGTGGGAATTAGCCCAACTTTTTCCAAAATTTTCTATATTGGTTCTGGCTGCGAAGATAAGCCTGCCATTATTGAACATTTGTAGTATTGGGCATAGCCCACCATTATTGCCCATCTTTCCCAACACTATAGCATATATTGACCGGCACAGGCGGAGTTGATTGGCTTTGGTCCGAAGCGGCCGCCAGAGCCGTCGGAACTGCACCGAGGGCGGCCGATGAACGAACAAATTCTCCAGGAAATCAGCGAATTCTGCCGGCAGCGCGGTCTCGCTGAATCAACCTTCGGCCGCCGCGCCGTCAACGACGGCAAGCTCGCCAGCCGCCTGCGCAATGGCGGCCGCATCACCACCGATACGCTCGATCGCATCCGCAGTTTCATGGCGCGCAGCGCAGACACGACGCCTTCGCGCCGCCGCGTGTTGTTCGATGCGCCGCGGGCCTTGCCGGTGGTGGCGCCGCCGGCCCGCCGTCGCCTCGGGGCTGGCGAGCGACGACCCGCAACGCAATTTCCGCTTCTTCGACAACCGGCAGAAATATCTGCTGTTCGTCAACACCTGCAGCGAAAAATGGGAAATCGCCAACCGCGTCGGCATGGAGCTCGGCAGCATCCACCCGCGGCCGCCGGCGGTGCGCGTGTTCGATGCCGGCGTCGGCGACGGCACCGTGCTCGCGCGAGTGATGCGCTCGATGCACGACCGTTTTCCCACCATGCCGTTCTATGTCGTCGGCAAGGAGATCAGCCTCGAAGACGTGCGGCTGACGCTGCAAAAAATGGCCGACCGCTTCATCGAGCATCCCTCCAGTGTCGTCGTGCTCACCAATCTTGCCTATGGCGAAGCGCCGTGGCTGTCGGTGAAATCGGTCAGCGCCGCCTCCAGCATGGTGTGGAAGGAAGTGCCGCTGGAGGGAAACACCGCGCACTCCTTCGAGCAGCAGATCACCGCGCTCGAGCCGTTTCTCGGCGAGAACTGGAAGGCACGCGTCAGCCCAAAAAGCGGCAACCCGGTCTACGAGCGGCCGGTGGTGCTGGTCATCTACCGCAACGACCACAAGTTCCTGCTCGACCAGATTATCCCCAAGCCCGGCGGCTCGACTGCCGAGTACGACCTGGTCATCGCCTCGCAGCCCTATCGCGCCCGCGCCTCGCTCGAATTCAAGGCCAAGCGCGTGCTGGCGCCGCTCGCGCGCGCACTGGGGCCGGGCGGGCGCATGATCGCCATCCATTCCTACGGCCACGATCCGGGCATGGAGATCATCCACAAAGTGTGGCCGAACGACCATCCCTTCGTGCACAGCCGCCACGCCTTGCTGAAGGAAGTGAAGCACGAGCTGGGCAGCGCCGGGCGCGATCTCAACTTCAACGCCTATGCCGACCAGCGTTCGCTGTTCCGCTACGACATGCACACGCTGCCGTCGGAGATCTCCTCCTCGATCGGCACCTCGACGCTGCTCGCTGCCTGGAACGCGGCGATCTACGTAGCGCAGATCGAGGATGACCGCCTCTCCGACGTCAACAGCGACCGGCGTTATGTCGAGGCGACACGCGACGTGCTGCAAAAGCAGGGCGGCTTGTGGTTCTACGATGAATCCTTCGTCATCTCGCGCCGGCGCGAGTAAGCGCGATGCCGAACGCCTTCGCGCAAAATTTCTCCATGGAAGCAACACGGCCCAATGCGGCGGAGATCGAAACGGTCGCCGCGATCGTGCCGAAAGCAACGCCGGTCTATTTCTCAGCGGTGCCCACGATCACGCCGGCTGAACTGGTCGGCGCTGCCGCGGCATTGCGCAAGGCCGGCCTCGAGCCAGTCGTCCATATCGCCGCGCGGCGCATCACCGCTGCTGCCGACCTGCAGAATCTGCTTCTCCACCTGCGCGGCGAGGCCGACGTGCGGCGGCTCCTGGTGATCGGCAGCGATGTCGATACTGCTGGCCCGTTTCCCGACGCCTTGGCGGTGATCCAGAAGGGCCGCTTGCGCGAAGCCGGCATCGAGGAAGTCGGCATCGGCGGCTATCCGGAAGGGCATTCGCGCATCGAGGCCTCCCGGCTGGAAGCCGCGCTCGACGAAAAAATCGCCGCCGCCATGGCGCATGGTTTGCGCCTGCACATCGTCAGCCAATTTTCGTTTTCGCCCGAGCGCATCCTTGCCTGGCTCAAGCGGCTGCGCGCCTGTGGCATTGCAACGCCGGTGAAGGTCGGCATGGCCGGGCCCACCAGCCTGCCGGCGCTCCTGCGTTACGCCAAGCGCTGCGGCGTCAACGCCTCGCTGCGCGGCCTGATGTCGGGCGCGGCGGCCTCGCTGGTCGGCCAGATCGCCGGTCCTGTCGGGCCGGACCGCATCATCGCCGCGCTGGCGACCGCGGAAGGCCTCGGCGCCGTGGCGCCCCATTATTTCTCCTTCGGCGGGACGGTTGAAACCGCACGCTACGCATGCGAAGCCTCGGCGGGACGAATTGCCGCCTGACGTGCTAGAGGGCGGCACGATCAATTCTTGAACAAGACCCGCGGCCGTCGCGCTCGCGGGCATCATGCGGAGGAAACAAACCATGCAACGGACCAAGCCGCCTTTTCGCGCCGACGAGGTCGGCAGTCTGCTGCGCACCGCGCCGGTGAAGCAGGCGCGCGCGCAGCACGAGAAGGGCCAGATCACCGACGTGCAGCTCAAAGCCGTCGAAGACGTCGAGATCGAGAAGATCATCAAGAAGCAGGAGGAGGTCGGCCTGCAGCTCGCCACCGACGGCGAGTTCCGCCGCTCGTGGTGGCATTTCGATTTTTTCGGCATGCTCGACGGCGTCGAGGTCGTCGAAATCGACCACGGTATCCAGTTCCAGGGCGTGCAGACGCGTCCGCGGAGCATCAAGGTCACCGGCAAGATCGACTTTTCCAATCATCCGATGCTGGAGCATTTCAAGTTTCTGAAGGCGCACACCAAGGTGATGCCGAAGATGACCATCCCGGCGCCGAGCGTGATGCACTTCCGCCTCGAACCCGGCGCGGTGGCGAAGTCGGTTTATCCCGACCGCGACGCGATCTTCGACGATCTTGCCGTTGCCTATCAGAAGGCGGTGAAAGCATTCTACGCGGCCGGCTGCCGCTACCTGCAATTCGACGACACCGCCTGGGCCTATCTTTGTTCGCAGGAAGAGCTGAAGAAGGCGAAGGAGCGCGGCCTCGATGTCGATCACCTGCAGGACACCTATACGAAGTGCATCAACAAGGCACTGGAGGCGAAACCCGCCGACATGACCATCACCACGCATGTCTGCCGCGGCAACTTCCGCTCCACCTGGATTTCCTCAGGAGGCTACGAGCCGGTGGCGGAGAATCTTTTGGCCAAGTGCAACTACGACGGCTACTTCCTCGAATACGACAGTGAGCGCGCCGGCGGCTTCGACCCGCTGCGCTTTCTGCCCAAGGGCAATAAGGTGGTCGTCGTCGGCGTCGTCACCTCCAAATCGGGGCGGCTGGAGCCGCGCGAGGACATCAAGAAGCGCATCGCCGAGGCCGCCAAGATCCTGCCGCTCGAGCAGCTGGCGCTGTCGCCGCAATGCGGCTTTGCCTCGACCGAAGAGGGCAACGTGCTGGCCGAAGAGGAGCAGTGGGCGAAGCTCAGGATGATCGTCGAATTGTCGAAGGAAGTGTGGGGTTCTTGAGCTGCCGTAGCGCGCGAAAACGGCCGATTCAGTACTCTCGGCGACTGATTGCCTATCCGTCGTCATGCTCGGCCTTGTGCCGGGCATCCACGTCTTTAGGCTGGTCGAGTAAGGAAGGCGTGGACTGCCGGGACTAGTGCCACGCCCGGGCCGCCCCTCGGCCGGACCCGATTGCCCGGCCATGACCGGATAAGACATGCCAATCGTCTACGAAAAACTTCTCGGTCTGAAGATTCCCGACGTCGAGCAGCGCTACGGGGCGAAGGACTGCATTCTCTACGCGCTCGGTCTCGGCTTCGGCTACGAGCCGATGAACGAGGACGAACTCGCCTTCGTCTACGAAAAGAATCTGAAGGTCCTGCCGACCATGGCGCTGGTGCTCGGCTACACGCCAACCTGGCTGCGCAATCCGGACAGCGGCGTGAACTGGACCAAGGTGGTGCATGGCGAGCAGGGCTTCGTGCTGCACAGGCCGGTGGCGACTGAAGGTGTTGTCGTCGGCGAAACGCGCATCGTCGAAGTGATCGACAAGGGCGAGGGCAAGGGCGCGCTGGTCTATGCCGAGCGCGAAATCACCGACAAGGCGAGCGGTAAACCGATTGCGACGCTGTCGCAGACGGCGTTCTGTCGCGGCGACGGCGGCTTCGGCGGCCCGCGACGAGAAGCACCCGCCCCGCATGTGCTGCCGGAGCGCGCGCCAGATCTCACCTGCGATCTCCCGACGCGGCCGGAAATGGCGCTGATCTACCGGCTCTCCGGCGACGTCAATCCGCTGCACGCCGAGCCCGACTTCGCCAAGGCGGCGGGTTTCCCGCGGCCGATTTTGCACGGCCTAGCCACGTTTGGCATCGCCGGCCACGCCATCCTCAAAACCTTGTGCGGCTACGATCCGGCGAAAATCACCGCCATGAAAGGCCGTTTTTCCGCGCCGGTCTATCCGGGCGAGACCATCCGCACCGAACTGTGGCGCGACGGGGCCGTGGTAAGCTTCCGCGCCCGGGTCATCGAGCGCGACGTGATTGCGATCAACAATGGCCGGGCGGATGTGAAAGCGTGAGAACATGAGCAAGCGCGCCGAAGACAAGCAGGATTTCGCCGACATCCGCGACGGCGTGCGCGCGCTCTGCGCGAAATTTCCTGGCGAATACTGGCGCGCGCTCGACCGCGAGCGCGCCTATCCGAAGGAATTTGTCGCGGCACTCACCGAGGCCGGCTATCTCGCCGCCCTCATTCCGGAAGACTACGGCGGCAGCGGGCTGGGCATCAGCGCCGCCGCGGCGATTCTCGAAGAGGTGCACGCCTCGGGCTGCAACGGCGGCGCCTGCCACGCGCAGATGTACACCATGGGTACGATCCTGCGGCACGGCTCGGCGGAGCAGAAGCAGAACTATCTGCCGAAGATCGCCAGCGGCGAATTGCGCCTGCAGGCTTTTGGCGTGACGGAGCCGACCTCCGGCACCGACACGCTCTCCTTGCGCACCACGGCGCGGCGTGAGGGAAATTCAGGCTACGTCATCAACGGGCAAAAGCTGTGGACCTCGCGCGCGGAACATTCCGACCTCATGCTGCTGCTCGCCCGCACCACGGCGAAGGAAGAGGTAAAGAAGCGCACCGATGGCCTCTCGGTCTTCATCGTCGACATGCGGCTCGCGCAAGGGACGGGCATCAGCATCAACCCGATCCGCACCATGATGAACCATGCCACCACGGAGGTTTTCTTCGACGACCTGCGCGTGCCGGCGGAAAACCTGATCGGCGAGGAGGGCCAGGGCTTCCGCTACATTCTTTCCGGCATGAATGCCGAGCGTATCTTGATCGCGGCGGAATGCATCGGCGACAGCAAATGGTTCATCGACAAGGCGACGGCTTACGCGAAAGTGCGCGAGTTATTCGGGCGGCCGATCGGGCAGAACCAGGGCGTGCAGTTCCCCATCGCCCGCGCCTATGCGCAGATGCGCGCGGCCGAGCTGATGGTGCATGAAGCGGCGCGCAAATACGAAGCGGGCGCCGACATCGGCCCGGAGGCGAACATGGCGAAGCTGCTCGCCGCCGACGGCTCCTGGTTCGCCGCCGACATGTGCGTGCAGACCCATGGCGGCTTCGGCTTCGCCGAGGAATACGACATTGAGCGCAAGTTCCGCGAGACGCGGCTCTACCAGGTGGCGCCGATCTCGACCAATATGATCCTCTCGTATCTGGCCGAGCACGTGCTCGGCTTGCCGCGGTCGTACTAATGCCGCTTCCGCTCGAAGGTCTCCTTGTCGTCTCCATCGAACAGGCCGTGGCCGCGCCGCAATGCACCTGCCGGCTGGCGGACGCCGGCGCCCGCGTCATCAAGGTCGAGCGGCCGGAGGGCGATTTCGCCCGCGGCTACGACTTCATCGTGCACGGCGAGAGCGCGCATTTCGTCTGGCTCAATCGCGGCAAGCAGTCCGTGGTGCTCGATCTCACCAAGCCGGACGACAAGGCGCTACTCGAAGCCATGGTGGCCAAGGCCGACGTGTTCGTTCAGAACCTCAAGCCCGGCGCGCTGGCCAAGCTCGGTTTTGCCTTTGAGCGGCTGCGCCAGGATTATCCCCGCCTCATCTGCTGCGCGATTTCCGGCTACGGCGAGAGCGGGCCTTACGCGCAACGCAAGGCCTATGACCTCTTGATCCAGGCGGAATCGGGCGTCTCCTCGGTCACTGGCGGGCCGGAGGCGCCGGCGCGAGTCGGCGTCTCGATCGTCGATATTGCCGCTGGCCTCGAAGCGTACGAAGCCATTCTCGAAGCGCTGATCGTGCGCGGCCGCAGCGGCGAGGGCGCCGAAATTTCCATTTCGATGTTCGACGCCATGGCCGAATGGATGACCATTCCGCTTCTGAACCAGGAGTGGGGCAAGCCGTTCCAGCGTATCGGCCTTGCGCACCCGACCATCGCGCCCTACGGCGTGTTCAAGACCCGCGACGACGCCGATATCCTGATCTCGATCCAGAACGATCGCGAATGGCGGGTGCTCGCCGACAAGGTGCTGGGCGACGCGTCGCTCGGCAGCAATGAGAAATTTGCCACCGTCCCCGCGCGGCAACAGCATCGCGGCGAAACCGACGCAACGGTCGCCGCGGTTTTCGCCCGCTACGACGTCGAACCGCTGATGAAGATGCTCGCCAGCGCCGATATCGCGTTCGCCCGCGTCAACGACAGCGCCTTGTTGTCGACGCATCCGCATTTGCGGCGCGTCACCGTTGCCACCCCGAGCGGCCCGGCGTCCCTGCCGGCGCCGCCGGCACGCTGGGCGGGCAAAGAGCGCGCCTATGGCGCGATCCCCTCGCTCGGGCGGCATAGCGATATGATCCGCAAGGAATTCGGCGGCGGCAAATAGCGCACTGCTATTCGAGCACCGCGGCTTCTTCGGTCTCGGCTTCGCTCGGTCGCTTGCGCGCGGTGGAGATGATCATCACCAGCGGCATCATGCCCAGCGTCAGCAGCATCAGCAATTTGTAATCGTTGAGATAGGCGATCATCGCCGCCTGTTGGGTGACCAGCATGTCGAGCAGCGCGCGCCCGGTCTCGGTGTTGATGTTGAGGATGCCGCTCACGTCCGGCATCTGCAGCGCGTTATTGAACGGCGTCACCTGCGCGCCAATCCGTTCGTGCATGTAGATCGTCTTGTCGGTCAAATTGGCGATGACCATGGAGATGCCGACCGAGGAGCCGATATTGCGCACCAGCGTCAGGATCGAGGTGCCGCTGTTGCGCAGGTGGCCCGGCAGCGTGAGAAACGCTGCCGTGGTGATCGGCACGAACAACAGGCCGAGGCCGACGCCCTGGATGACACTGAGAATGACGATCGTGCGCTGCGAGGTGTCGAAGTCGAAGCCGGTCATTTCGTAGAGCGTGCCGCCGGTGAGCGCCAGACCGATCAAGATGAGGTAGCGCGTTTCCATGAGCCGCATCAGCCGCGGCGCCACGATCATGGTCAGCAGCGTGCCGACGCCGCGCGAGCCGAGCAGGAAGCCGGCGGTCTGGATCGGATAGCCGAGCAAGTTCTGCATGAACGGCGTCACCAGCGCCATGGTGCCGAACAGCACCACGCCGATCACCACCATGAACACACAGCCGCTGATGAAATTGCGGTCCTTGAACAGGTCGAAGCGCACGAACGGCTCCGGCGTGGTCAGCGAATGGGCGAAGAAATAATAAAAGCCGACGATTGAAACGATCGTCTCGATCCAGATCTCATCGGCGCCGAACCAGCCGACCTGCTCGCCGCGGTCGAGCATCAGTTGCAGCGAGCCGATGCCGACGGCGAGCGCGAAAAAGCCGAACCAGTCGAAACGCAGATGCTCGTGGCGCGGCGTCTCCTCCATGAACAGCAGCATGCCGGTGACGGTGAGCACGCCGATCGGCAAATTGATGAGGAACACCCAGTGCCAGGAATAATTGTCGGTAAGCCAGGCGCCCAGCGTCGGGCCCATGATCGGCCCCAGCATCACGCCGATGCCCCACACCGCCATGGCCGAGCCGCGCTCTTCCACCGTGTAGCTGTCGAGCAGCGTCGATTGCGACAGCGGCACCAGCGCGGCTCCTGCCATGCCCTGGAGCAGGCGGAACAGCACCATTTCCTCGATGTTCTGCGCCAGCGCGCAGAGGAGCGAGGCGACGGTGAAGCCGGCGACGCAGACGATGAACAGCTTCTTGCGGCCGAAGCGGTCGGCGAGCCAGCCGATCGGCGCGGTCATGATCGCGGCGGCGACGATATAGGAGGTGAGCACCCAGTTGATCTGGTCGAGGGACGCCGACAGCGAACCCTGCATGTAAGGCAGCGCCACGTTGGCGATGGTGGTGTCGAGCGCCTGCATGATGGTCGCGGTCATCGCGCACACTGTGATCAGCATGCGCAGAACCTTGGGCGACATCCTCGCGAAGGGCGGGCTCATCGTCGTTACTGCTTGCTTGGCTCTTTTGTGGACGACAGGAAGGACGGCAGCCGGCTATGCCCAGTGTCGATGTCGACCACCACGCTCATGCCGGCGCGCAACAGATGCGTGTCCTCGTCCTTGTCGAAGGCGATGCGTACGGGCACGCGCTGTACCACCTTGACCCAATTGCCGGTGGCGTTCTGTGGCGGCAGGATCGAGAATTGCGCGCCGGTGCCGGGGCTGACCGCGACCACATGGCCCTTGAAGGTGTGGTCGGGGAATGAGTCGACGTCGAGCGTCGCCGGCTGGCCGACGCGCAGATAGGTGATGTCGGTCTCCTTCGGGTTGGCGTCGACCCAAGGGTTCTGATCGTCGATGATCGAGAATACCGGCGTGCCGGCAGCGACGTAACGGCCGACCTGGATGTTGTCCACCTGCGTGGCGATGCCGGAGATCGGCGCGCGCACCACGGTGTGGTCGAGGTCGCGCTGGGCATTATCGAGCGCGGCTTTCGCCTGCGCGTATTCGGGAAACTCGGCGAGCGGCAGGTCGGGATTGCCGAGCAACTGGTTGAGCGCGGTGTCGCGCTGCTGCTGGCTGAACTGCGCCTGCAATTTCGCCGTCACCAGGGCCGCTCCGGCGGTATCCACATCGGCCTGTGAGCCCGACTGTGACTTCACCAGCGCCAGCTTGCGGTCGACAGTCGCGTTGCTTGAACTCGACGTTCTTCTGCGCCAGGTCGACCAGCGTGTTGAGCGAGGTCAGATTGGATTTCAGCTTGTCGTAATCGCTGCGCGCGGCGTCGAGCTTGCCCTTGGCCGCGTCGAGCGCAAGACGATAGGGGACGGGATCCATGGTGAACAATTCATCGCCGGGCTTGACGTGCTGGCCTTCGATGACGGCGACGTGGATGATTTTGTCGGACACGTCCGGGGTGATGAGTACCTTCTGCGCGCCGACATAGGCGTTGTCGGTGGAGATGTAGCGGCCGCCGGAAATATAGATGCCGGTGCCAATGAGCACGGCGAGGCTCGGCAGCACCACCAGCAGGATCATGCGCTTGCGCCGGCGCCACAGTCCCTTGAGCCGCGACGTCTGTCCGGCGTCGCCCGCTGCGGCGGGCGCGCCTTCCGGCGCGGTCTTGGCGTCCGGCGCGGGAACGACTTTCAAAGCCTTGTCACTCATGACGGTCAACCGTTGGCGGCTTGCGATTGCGGGTGATTGCGGACAATGGCGCCGCGCAGATTCTCGCGCATCAATTCGAGATCGCGCAGCAGCCGTTCGAGCGCCTTGGCGTCGAGGCCGTCGAGCACGGTTCCCATCATGGTGGTGCCGAGCTCCGAGAGCCGTTCGAGCAGCGGGCGCGCCGCCGGCGTCAGGAATAACCGGTTGGCGCGGCGATCGTTCGGATCGGCGCGGCGTTCGATCAGCCCGTTTTCCGCCAGCCGGTCAAGCAGCCGCGTCAGCGTGATCGGCTGCAGGTCGAGAATTTCGGCGAGCTCCGACTGCTTGAGCCCTTCGGAGCGGTCGAGGCGAAACAGCACCGCCCATTGCGCCCGGGTCATGCCGTATTGGCGCGCGCGCTGGTCGGCGAGCGTCTTCAGTAACCTGGCTACGTCCGTGATTGTAAAGGCGATTTCACGCTCCAGCGTGGGGATCATCATGGCTCCAAATCTCTAGACTAGCTTATTATAAGCTAGCTTATAGTACGTGCAATAGGCCATTTGGCTATGCGCGGCGCGCGGATGACGCGGCGGTGCGCGTCGGGCAAAGTCGCCGCGCAAAAAAAATTGAAGGGACGGAAACGAAATGGACATCGGTTTTATCGGGCTGGGCAACATGGGCCAGCCGATGGCGCGGCGGCTGATCGAGGCCGGCCACAAGCTCGTCGTCTACGACACACGCAATGACGCGGTGGCGCCACTGGTGGCGCTTGGGGCGCAGCTTGCCTCTTCGCCGGCTGACGTCGCCGACCGGGTGGAGACGGTGATGGCGAGCCTGCCCTCGCTTGCCATCTCGCGGAAGGTGGCGCTCGGCGAGGGCGGCGTCATCGAAGGCAAAAAGATCAAACGCTTCGTCGATCTTTCCACCACAGGCGCGCGCGTTGCCGCCGAGATTTGCGTGGAGCTGGCGAAAAAGAACATCGTGCAGATCGATTCACCGGTGAGCGGCGGCGTCGGCGGCGCCAAAAAGGGCACGCTCGCGGTCATGGTGTCGGGGCCGCAAGGCCACATCGACGTGGTCAAGGATGCGTTGTCGGTCTTCGGCCGGGTGTTCGTCATCGGCCACAAGCCCGGCATAGCGCAGACCATGAAGCTCGCAAACAACTTCCTCTCGGCGACCGCCATGGCGGCAACCTCGGAAGCGGTGGCGATGGGCGTGAAAGCCGGCCTCGATCCGGCGGTGATGATCGACGTAATCAACGCCGGCTCCGGGCGCACGACTGCCTCCGATCAGAAATTTCCGCAATCGATCCTGCCGCGCAGTTTCAATTACGGCTTCGCCACCGGGCTGATGCTCAAGGACGTGCGGCTTTGTGCCGAGGAGGCGCGCAACCTCGGCACGCCCGACGGGGTGATGAGCGCTGTGCTCGATCAATGGGAAACGACCAATTCCGAATTCGGCGGCGACAGCGATTTCACCGTCATCGTGCAGATGATCGAGCGCCGCGCCGGCGTCACCATAGGCGGGGAAAAATCATGAGCGACGATATCCACGAGGTCTATGCGATCTGCTACGGCGCCCACGCGCGCAAGCGCTCGGAAAATTACATCTTCGGCGACCCGCACGACGAGATGACCTCGATTGCCTATTACGTCTGGGTGATCAAGGGCGCGCATGGCACCTTCGTCGTCGATACCGGCTTCGACGACGTGGCGGCCAAGGAACGCGGGCGCAAGATCACGCATCCGGTGGACGAGGGGCTCAAAGCCCTCGGCGTCGAGCCCGACAAGGTGGAAAACGTCATAGCCACCCACATGCATTGGGACCATGCCGGCAATTACGACCTGTTCCCCAACGCGCGCTATCACATCCAGGACACCGAGATGGAATACGCCACCGGGCGCTGCATGTGCCACCAGATGCTGCGCATCCCGTTCAGCGAGGCCGACGTGCACGCGATGGTGCGCAAGGTCTATGCTTATCGCTGCGAATTCCACGACGGCTCCGACCAACTGGCGCCCGGCATCACCGTGCACAAGATCGGCGGCCACTCCAAGGGGCTGCAATGCGTCGAGGTGAAGACCAAGCGCGGCACCGTGGTCGTCGCCTCCGACTGCATTCACTTGTATTCGCACATCGACGAAGGCCGCGTCTTCCCGATCACCTATTCCGTCGCCGGCACGCTTGAGGGCTACAAGACCATCCAGAAGCTCGCCTCGTCGCGCCAGCACATCGTGCCCGGGCACGATCCGGACGTGCTGAAAATCTATCCGGCGGCGAAAGCAGGGTTGGAGAATTGGGTCGTGCGGTTGGATGTGGCGCCGAAGGTTTAGGCGAGCCCCAACTCCGCAAACGCCGTCTTGTGGTGTTCCGCGCTCTCCGGCGCGAAGCAGCAGAACACCACGCGCGCAATGCCGCGTGGCTTGGCCGCGATTTCCGAGGCCACGGTGCCCACCGCGATGCGCGCCGCCAGATCGGCGGGAAAGCGATAGATGCCGGCGGAAATCGCGGGGTAGGCAAGCGATGCCAGACCGTGCGCAGCGGCCAGATCGAGCGCCGTGCGGTAGCAGCCGGCGAGCATCGCCTCTTCGTTTGCCGTGCCGCCGTTCCAGACCGGGCCGACCGCGTGGATGACGTACCTGGCTTTGAGCTTGTGCCCGCCGGTGATTTTGGCGCTGCCGGTGGCGCAGCCGCCGAGCGTCTTGCATTCCTCGTATAGGCCCGGTCCTGCGGCGCGATGGATGGCGCCATCCACGCCGCCGCCCCCGGCGAGCGCCCGGTTGGCGGCGTTGACGATCGCGTCAACGTCGAGCGTGGTGATGTCGGCGACCTCGATCTGCAGCAGCGTCGAGCCGATTTCGGCGGCGAGGAGGGTCATGGGGAAAATATATCACCCCCACTCCGAATAGACCTCGGCTTTCAGGTCGAAGCTTGAGCGCACGCCGATATCGTCGTAATGCGCGTCGAGAAAACGCCGCGCCGAACGTTGGCCGAGCTTACGCAGCAAATCGAATGACTTGTAGTCGTTGCGCAGCTTGGTGGCCGAGGAGAACCGCTCGCCCAGGCCCTCGAGCACGATGCGGTGCACCTTGATCTGCCGGTATTCGTTCGGTCCGGTGCCGTGTGGCAGACGGCCCTGATCGATCAACCGGCTGACGAATTCGATGGCGCGCAATTCGGCAAGCAGCGAGGAGTTGAACGTAATCTCGTTGACGCGGCCGAGGATCTCGCGTGTCGAGGTGGGGATCTTCTTGCGCACCAGCGGGTTGATCTGCACGATCAGCACATCCTCGGTGTTGGTCGAGCGGAAGAACGGATAGAGCACTGGATTGCCGAGATAGCCGCCGTCCCAGAATGCCGTGCCGTCGATCTCCACCGCGCGGAATACGGCTGGAAGACAGGCCGACGCCATTACCACTTCGGCGGAAATCTTCTCGCGCGGGAAGATATGCAGCCGCCCCGTTTGCACATTGGTGGCGGCAATGAAGATGACGCGCTTGTCGGCGCGCAAGCCTTCGAAATCGACGAAACGCTCGATCATGTCCTTGAGCGGATTGATGTTGAGCGGATTGACGTCGTAGGGCGACAAATATTTCGACCAGGCATTGAGCCAGTCGAAGGTCGGCGAATCCTGATTGGGCAGCAGCGAGAACAGCCGGTCGGTCACCGCGCGCTGCAAGGGCGGCAGGTCGCCGCCGAGGCTCGCCGCGCGCCAGAAATCGGCGAGCCGCTTGCGTGCCTCCTCCGGACCACCGCGCTTGAGCCCGTCGGCAAGCATCACCGCGTTGACCGCGCCGGCCGAGGTGCCGGAAATGCCCTCCACCGTCAGCCGTCCGTCTTCGAGCAGATGATCGAGCACGCCCCAGGTGAAGGCGCCATGCGCGCCGCCGCCTTGCAGCGCCAGGTTGACCGGCTTCGGCCCTTGCGGCTTTTCCGGTTTCTTGCCGCCCTTGTCGCCGCCGAAAGCGCGGGAAAGAAATTCGATCACTGCGCCGTCCAGCCGCCGTCGATCGAATAGGCTGATCCGGTAATGGTGGCGGCGGTATCGCTGGCGAGGAACACCGCCAGCGCGCCGATGTTCTCGGGCGTGGAGAATTTGTGCATCGGCTGCTTTTCCGACAGCAGCGCGATTTCCTCCTCGCGTACGGATTTGCCCGAGGCTTTGGCGCGGGCGTCGATCTGCTGCTGCACCAGCGGCGTCAAGACCCAGCCGGGGCAGATGGCGTTGCAGGTGATGCCGTCATTGGCAGTTTCCATCGCCACCACCTTGGTCATGCCGACAAGGCCGTGCTTCGCCGAAACGTAAGCGACCTTCTGCACGCTGGCGACCAGGCCGTGCGCCGAGGCGATATTGACGATGCGGCCCCATTTGCGCTTCTTCATGCCCGGCACCGCGGCTCGGATGGTGTGGAACGACGCCGACAGATTGATGGCGATGACGGCGTCCCATTTTTCGATGGGAAAATCCTCGATATTGGCGACAAACTGGATGCCGGCATTGTTCACCAGCACGTCGAGCGAGCCGAAGCTTTTTTCCGTCGTCGCCACCATGGCGGCGACTTCGGCCGGCTTGCTCATGTCGGCACCCGAATAGAGCGCCTTGATGCCGAATTCCTTCTCCAGGCCTGAGCGCTCTTTCTCGATCGCCGCCTTGTCGCCGAAGCCATTGAGCATCAGGTTGGCGCCGTCCTTTGCCATGGCGCGGGCAATCGCCAAGCCAATGCCTGAGGTAGAGCCGGTGACCAGCGCGGTCTTGCCTTTGAGCATGGAAAATCCTCGTGACTGATGGGGTGAGGCCGCCTGGTGGCGGAGGACGAAATGATGCGGGACGGTGCTCTTCCTTTTATTGCGGTGCAATATATAAGATAAATGACGTTTTAAGTGTGTCACCTTTTCGCGATTGGCGCGTCAGGAGTTAGACTTACGCATGATGGCCAAGAAAGCATCCGCGCGGGCGGTGTTTCCGCCGCCCGGCCACGACCACGATCGCTGCTCGAGCGACGCCGTCGCGCATGCCGAGGCGATCTGCGGCGCGAACAAAGAGCGCCTCACGCCGATCCGCCGCCGCGTGCTGGAAGCGCTGCTGGCGAGCCATCGGCCGCTCGGCGCCTATGAGTTGATCGATCGTCTTGCCGCGCGTGGGGCGCGGCCCGCACCGATCACGATTTACCGCGCGCTCGATTTCCTGCGCGAGCAGGGCCTCGTCCACCGCATCGAAAGCCGCAACGCCTTCATCGCCTGCGTGCATAATCACGACAGTGGCGACCCAGTGGTGTTCCTGATCTGCGAGAAATGCGGCGCGGTGGGCGAAGCGGCCTCCGCCGCCGTCGCCGACACGATCAGAAGCGCCTCGCGCGCCGCCGGCTTTACGCCGAAGACGCCGGTGATCGAGATTTCCGGCATCTGCGTCAATTGCAAGGCGGCGTAGTCATCGCGACCTTTTCGAGTGTCATCACCGGGCTTGTCCCGGTGATCCCGCTTATGAAGCCGGTGCATCCCTAAACGAGATGGCCGGGACAAGCCCGGCCATGACAGGCAGAGAAGAGCACGGTAGAACGTCGCCTCGCCGGAACCGCCTCAGTGTCCTCCGCATCAACCGCCCATCATCACGTCACGCGTCCGCTCGACGCCTTCGCCGCGGTGGTGATGATCCTGCTGTGCGTCTCCTGGGGCTTCAACCAGGTCGCGGCCAAATTCGCCATCCACGACATCCCGCCGATGACGCAGGCCGCGATCCGCTCGGTGGTCGCGGCGCTGATCGTTGCCGCCTGGGCCAAGGCGCGCGGGCAAAAGCTGCTCGCGCGCGACGGCACGCTCGCCGCCGGGCTCATCGCCGGCCTGTTGTTCGGCTTCGAATTCGTCTTCCTCTATCAGGGCCTCGTCTACACCACGGCGAGTCGCGCGGTGCTGTTTCTCTATCTCGCGCCCTTCGTCGTCGTCATCGGCTCGCGCATCTTCCTCCCCGCCGACCGCTTTCACCGGTGGCAATGGGCGGGGCTCGCGCTGTCGTTCTCCGGCCTCGTGCTCGCCTTCGGCTGGCCGACGCCCGCCGCCGATCCGCGCCAGGCGCTCGGCGATCTGCTGGTGGTCGCCGGCGCCGTTCTCTGGGCGGCGACGACGCTGGTGATCAAGGCCAGCTCGCTCAACCGCATCGCCGCTGAAAAAGTGATGCTCTACCAGCTCGTCGTTTCCGCGCCGCTGCTCGCGCTCTGCATCCCACTGTTCGGCGAGCACATGGACAAAATGCCGTCGTGGCCGGCGCTCGCCGCGCTCGGCTACCAGACCTTTTGGGTCGTCAGCGTGACCTTCGTCATCTGGTTCGCGCTGGTTGCGCGCTATTCCGCCAGCCGTTTGTCCGCCTTCACGTTTCTTTCGCCGCTCTGCGGCGTCGCCGCCGGCCATCTGCTGCTGGGCGAGCCGCTCAATGGCGCTTTCATCGTGTCCGTGGCGCTGGTCGCCGGCGGGCTGGTGCTGGTGAACCGGCCGTCGTGACATAAGGCGTTTTTCCGGCGCTGGCGCCCCGGCCAATCCTGTCATATTTTGCCGATATCGATGCGCTAGGGATATGCAATGAGCACGAGCGCGCAGGAGCGTCACAAAACAGTGGCCGTTAACGTCGGCGGCGTCATCGTTGGCGGCGGCGCGCCTATCGTCGTGCAGTCGATGACCAACACCGACACCGCCGATGTCGAAGCGACGGCGCGGCAGGTGGCGGCGCTGGCGCGCGCCGGCTCGGAACTCGTGCGCATCACCGTCGACCGCGACAAAGCCGCGGAAGCGGTGCCGAAGATCAAGGAGCGCGTGGCGCAGCTCGGCGTTGCCGTCCCCATCGTCGGCGACTTTCACTACAACGGCCATACGCTGCTGACCGACTATCCCGGCTGCGCCGAAGCACTCGACAAATACCGCATCAATCCCGGCAATGTCGGCTTCAAGAACAAGCGCGATCCGCAATTCACCCAGATCGTCGACATGGCGATCAAGTACGGCAAGCCGGTGCGCATCGGCGTCAACTGGGGCTCGCTCGACCAGGAATTGCTCACGCGGTTGATGGACCAGAACGCCAGATCGGATAAGCCGCGCGATGCCCGCGAAGTCACGCACGAGGCCATTGTGCAGTCGGCGCTGTTGTCGGCTGCGCGCGCCGAGGAGATCGGCCTGGCGAAGAACCGCATCATTCTTTCGGCGAAAGTGTCCGCCGTGCAGGACCTCATCGCCGTTTATACCGAACTCGCACGCAGCTCAGATTACGCGCTGCATCTCGGCCTCACCGAGGCCGGCATGGGCTCGAAGGGCATCGTCGCCTCCTCCGCTGCAATGGGCGTGCTGCTGCAACAGGGCATCGGCGACACTGTGCGCGTGTCGCTCACGCCGGAGCCGAACGGCGACCGCACGCTCGAGGTGCAGGTGGCGCAGGAACTGCTACAGACCATGGGGCTGCGCACCTTCGTGCCGCTGGTCGCCGCCTGTCCCGGCTGCGGCCGCACCACGTCGACCACGTTCCAGGAGCTCGCGTCCGACATCCAGGGTTTCATCCGCGATTCGATGCCGGCGTGGAAGACGCGCTATCCGGGCGTCGAGACGCTCACCGTTGCGGTGATGGGCTGCATCGTCAACGGCCCGGGCGAATCGAAGCACGCCGACATCGGCATTTCGCTGCCCGGCACCGGCGAGCAGCCGACCGCGCCGGTCTTCGTCGACGGCAAGAAGGTGGCGACCCTGCGCGGCCCGACACTCACCACCGATTTCAAGCAGATGGTGACGGATTACATCGAGCGGCGCTTCGGCACCGGGCAAAGAGCGGCGGAGTAATCAAATCCACCCGCCGCCGTCCTGGCCGCGATTGGCGAGGCTCGCCTCTTCCAGATCGAGCTCGTATTCGATGCGGCGGCGCGCCTCGTCGGTGATCTTTCCGTCACGCAACAATTGAAAAATATAGGCGCGCTCGGCGGCGATCAGATCTTTCTTCACTTCCGCCGTCCGTCGTGTCCGCTTGAGGGCGTCGGTCATGTTCTTGGGCAGGATCTGCTTGCGGCTGCTGTTGCGCGTGCGGATATGCTCGGCGGCTTCCTCAGGCAGTCCACGTTCTTCGATGAATTTCTCAAAGCGTTTGTCGACCTCGTCGAGCGCCGCCACGCGAGCGACAAGTTCGGCCTGTTTTTCTTCTTCGCGTTCGGCCCGGCCGAGATCGGTGAGGCCGAGCCAGCGCATTATCGCCGGCAACAGCAGTCCTTGTCCGACCAGCGTGATGATGATGGCTCCGAATGTGATGAACAGGATCAGGTCGCGATGCGGAAACGGGGCGCCACTCTCAAGCGCGTAGGGAATGGCCAGCGCCACGGCGAGCGAGTCGACGCCGCGCATGCCGGTGAAGGCTATGAAGAACGTCGTTTGCCAGCGCGGTGAAGGGTCGCGTTTGGTGAGCGAGGGACTGAGCCAGCGCGGCAGGTAGGTCGCGGGAAACACCCAGATGAAACGCGCCACAATGACAATCAGAGTGGTCCATGCGGTCGCCACCATCAGGTCGTGGATCGAGAAGATGTGCGTTCCCTCGATCAGGATACGCGCCTGCAGGCCGGTGACCAAAAATACCAGGCCCTCGACCAGGTAGACGATCAGGTCCCAGAAGAAAATTCCCTGCAGCCGCGTCGCTGGCGGGATGAGCAGCGGCCCGTTCCAGCTCACGTAGAGGCCGCAGGCGACGGTCGCCAGCACGCCGGAGCCGCCGAGATGATAGGGCACCCAGAAAGCAAGGAATGGCGTGAGCAGCGACAGCGTGATCTCGACGCGCGGCTCGTGAGACCATTGGCGCAGGCGCAAGGATAGCCAGCCGACGGCAAGGCCGTAGATGACCTCGCCGACCACGATCAGCACGAATTCGCCGACCGCCTGGCCGAGGGAAAACGTGCCCGTGCTCACGGCGACGACGGCGAAGCGGTAAAGAACGAGCGCTGTCGCGTCATTGGCGAGGCCTTCGCCTTCGAGCACGACGACAATGCGGCGCGGCAGGCCGAGCTTGCGGGCGATGGCGAGCGGTGCCACCACGTCGGTCGGTGAAATGATGGCGCCGAGCAGGAAGCCGACCGCCCAATCGAACTTCAGCAGATAGTGCACGGCGGCGGCCACCGCGCAGGTGGTGAAAACGACGCAGCCGAAGGCGAGCAGCGCTATCGGCCGCAGGTTGAAGCGGAAATCGCGCCAGCTCATGGCGACGCCGGCCGAATAGATCAGCGGCGGCAGGATCACCAGCAGCACGACTTCCGGCGCCAGCGTCACCCGCGGCAGGCCCGGCACCAGCGCGATGCCGAGGCCGGCGACGACCAGAAGAATCGTCGGCGCGACGTTGAGCCGCCTGGCGGCGACGGCGACCGCAGCCAGCACGGCGAGCATGAAACCGACCGTCTGCATCGTCGCGGTTATCGCCGCTGCTTCCACTGCGATTCACCCTTCCGCGCTAGATCACACTTGCCGCGATGTTCACGACCAACGCGATTAGCGTGACGTTAAACAGAAACGATACGATCCCATGCGCAAGCACGGTCCGACGTACCGACTTCGAAGCCACCGCTACGTCGGAGACCTGCGAGGTCATCCCAATGACGAAGGAAAAGTACAGGAAATCCCAATAATCCGGTTCTTCGTCCTTGGGAAAGATCATGCCGGCAATCTTTCGCCGCTGCGCACCATAGTATTCGTTGGCGTAATGGACCGCGAAAATGACGTGGATAAAGCCCCACGATAGCACGGTGGTCACGATCGCCAGCGCAAGCTGTACCGGGTTGCGTTCGCCAGCGTGCGAATTGCCCAACAGCGCGACGATCGCGCCGAGGCTGGCGAGCGAGGCCATGGCAGCGAGCACCAGAACGCCAATGCGGCCTTCGTCCTCGCTCGCCGCGCGGCGGCGAAGATACTCGACGCCGCCCATGGCGAGGAGCTGTGACACTGCGACGAGATAAAAGGCGACACCAATATCCCATCCGGCCAGCAGACGCGTCGTCAGCCACCAGTCGCCGGGCACGAACCCGGCGATAGCAACGGCGATCGCCGCCGCTATGAACAGCCGCGGCCGCGATTTTACGATGCGGATGATCCGCGGCGGACGGGATACTGGTTGCGATTGTTGCTTGGCCATGGCCGCCTTTCCGGCGCGGGTCAATTTCGCCGCGCGGCAATGAAACGCGCGGCGACGCGCAGACTATCGGCTTTCGCTTCGAACGGCGCCAGCGCGGCGTCGGCCTCGGCGACCAATGCGGCGAGCCGGGTGTGCGCGGCTTTGACGCCGAGGGCGGCGACCAGCGTCGCCTTGCCGGCGACGGCATCTTTTCCGGTGGCCTTACCGATCGTGCCGGCGCTGCCTTCGACGTCGAGCAGGTCGTCGGCGATCTGGAAGGCCTGGCCGACGGCGGCGCCGTAGCGGTCGATGCTGGCGAGCGCCTTGCTGTCGGCTTGGCCAAGCAGCGCGCCGGCGCGGCAGGCGAAGCGCAACAGCGCGCCGGTCTTCATCGCCTGCAAGGTGACGATGGCATTCTCGCCGAGAGCGGCCTTGGTCTTGAAGCGCCCCTCTGCTTCGAGGTCGAGCATCTGCCCGCCGGCCATGCCGCCGAGGCCGGCGGCGCGCGCCATTTCCGAAACGAGCGCAACACGCACGCCGGCGTCGGCATGCACCGCGGGACGCGCCATCAGCTCGAAGGCGAAGGTGAGCAGCGCATCGCCGGCGAGGATTGCCGTTGCCTCATCAAACGCCTTGTGCACGGTCGGCCGCCCGCGGCGCAGGTCGTCGTCGTCCATGACGGGAAGATCGTCGTGCGCCAGCGAGTAACAGTGCACGCATTCGAGCGCGCAGCCGGCGAGCAGCGCGCCGTCGGGACCTGCGCCGAACAATGCGGCGCACTCCACCAGCAGGAACGGGCGCAGCCGCTTGCCGCCGCCGAGGGCTGCATGGCGCATCGCTGCGATGAGCCGCGGCGGCCGGGCGATTTCGCCGGGCGCGGGCGTTTCGTCGAGCAGCGCAGCGAGCATCGCCTCGGTATCGGCGGCCACGGCCGCAAGCCGCGCCGCAAAATCGTTGGAACTCGCATCCATCCCGCATCATTAACGCCGTGCCGCAATCGCCGCAAATTGTCAGGGAGTGGGTTATGGTCGCCTCGTGATGGCTCGCCGGGGACACCTATTGAATTTGCCGCGTCCGCTGCTCGTTATCAGCATCGCCGTGCTGACGCTGCTGGCCGCGCCGTACATTCTGGCGCCGTTCTATGCCTTCGGCCATCCGCTCTCGACGGTGATGCTGTGGCGCGAACTGACCGGGCGGCGGGTCGAGCGTGTCTATGTGTCGCTATCGAGTATTTCGCCTCGCCTGCCGCTCGCCGTGCTCATCGCCGAGGATGGCCGCTTCTGCGAGCATTACGGCGTCGACTTTGCCGAAATCCGCGATGTCATCAAAGATGCAGACAGCTTTGACGATCTGCGCGGCGGCTCAACGATCACGCAGCAAGTGGCGAAGAACCTGTTCCTCTGGCCAGGGCGCAGCTACGTGCGCAAGGCGTTGGAGTTCCCGCTGGCGCTGTGGATCGACCTGGTGCTGTCGAAGCGGCGTATTCTGGAAATTTACCTCAACATCGCCGAGTGGGGGCCAAACGGCGAATTCGGCGTCGAGGCCGGCAGCCGCTACGCCTTCGGGAAATCGGCGCGCGACTTGTCGCATTACCAGGCGGCGCTGCTCGCCGCAGTGCTGCCTAACCCTGCCGACCGCGATGCGCACAAGCCGGGGCCCGGATTGCGGCGGCTTGCCGGGCTCTATGTGGCGCGCGCGTCGCGCTCGCCGGAAGTCGACGATTGCATAACAAAATCAAAGCAATCTCGCCCCTAGCCTTAAACGGCACCATCCTCTATAAGCCCGGCTTCAAACCGACATTGCGATCCTGACTGGAGTTTACGTCCATGGCCGTTCCGAAAAGAAAAACCTCGCCGTCCCGCCGCGGCATGCGCCGCTCCGCCGACGCGCTCAAGCGGCCGACCTATGTCGAGGATAAGGATTCCGGCGAATTGCGCCGCCCGCACCACATCGACCTGAAGACCGGCATGTACAAAGGCCGCCAGGTGCTCAAGGTGAAGACCGAGGCGTAAGGCCTGCGGCTTCGGCGCATGAACGCCATGCGCAATCAAACGCGCACGATCCCGAAAAGTGGGTGCCGGTTTTCGGGCAAGATCATGCGCAATCCAGAATGAGCCGCGATTTCCAGCTTCCCGGACGCTCGCCCGTCATCGCCTGCAACGGCATGGCGGCGACCTCGCATCCGTTGGCGACGCTCGCCGCTATCGACGTGTTGCGCGAGGGCGGCAACGCCGCCGACGCGGCGGTGACGGCTTGCGCCACGCTCTGCGTGGTCGAGCCGCACATGACTGGGGTTGGCGGCGACTGCTTCGCGATGCTGGCGAAACCCGGCCGGCCGCCCTGGGGCTATAACGGTTCGGGCCGCGCAGCGGCCAAGGCTTCGGCGGAGGCGTTGCGCGCGCAAGGTTTGAGCGAAATCGGCACCTCGATCCATGCCGTGACCGTGCCCGGCGCGATCGATGCCTGGGAGGCGACGCTGAAAGCGCACGGCAGCATCGGGCTCGACCGCGCGCTCAAGCCGGCGATTGAATATGCCGAGCGCGGCTTTCCCGTTGCCGCTCGCGTCGCCTTCGACTGGGCGCGTTTCGTCGCGCGTCTGAAAAGCGATCCCGGCACGGCAAAACATTATCTGTTCAACGGCACGGCGCCGAAGGAAGGCGACGTCATCAGGCTGCCGGCGCTGGCGCAAACGCTGAAGGCCGTCGTCGCCAAGGGCGCGCGGGCGCTTTACGAGGGCGACATCGCCGACGACATGGTGGCGACGCTTGCCGCGCACGGTTCGTCGATCACGGCGGCGGATTTCGCCGCGCATAGGGGCGAAGTTGTCACGCCGATCTCCAGCAATTATCGCGGCCTCGACGTTTTCGAATTGCCGCCGAACGGGCAGGGCCTCACCGCGCTGGTGATGCTCAACATTCTCGAAAATTTCGACATGAAAGCACTCGATGCGCTCGGCCCCGAGCGCTTTCACCTGATGCTCGAAGCCGCGCGCATCGGCTATGCCGTGCGCGATTCGCACATCGCCGATCCGAAGACAATGCGGATCGATGTCGCAAGATTGCTCGACAAATCATGGGCGAGGACGCTTGCCGCCAAGATTGATCCGGCAAAGCGCGTCGACCTGCCGAAGATGCCGACACCGGGCAACGAAACCACCTATGTTTCGATCGTCGATAAGGACCGCATGGCGGTGTCGTTCATCAACACGCTCTACTCGAATTTCGGCCACGGCCTGTGTACCGAAAAGACCGGCATCATCTTCACCAATCGCGGCTCCTGCTTCACGTTGACGCCGGGGCACCCGAACGAATTCGGCCCATCAAAGCGGCCCATGCACACCATCATTCCGGCGCTCGCCATGCGCAAAAATCGCGTCGATTATTCGTTCGGCGTGATGGGCGCGCACTACCAGCCGATGGGTCACGTGCAGATCGTGCTCAATCTCATCGACTACGGCATGGACGTGCAGCAGGCGATCGAGGCGCCGCGCGCGTTTTTCGTCGGCGAGGACTCGGCCATCGAGCGCGGCATGCCGGCGGCGACGATCGAGGGGCTGAAGAAGCGCGGCCATCGCGTGACGACGCCGGAGGCGCCGTGGGGCGGCGCCCAGATCGTCAATATCGATTGGGATCGCGGCGTGCTCATCGCCGGCTCGGAGTCGCGCAAGGACGGCTGCGCCCTCGGTTACTAGCATTTACTCCGTTCATCCCCGCGACCCGCGTACGCTCGCTTCGCGAGCTTCGGCGCGCTTTGAGTCCGTCGAAGCGCGGAGCGCGAAGACGGGAAGTGGGCACCCAGGGCACCAAGAAATATGTTCATATTGAAGTACTGGATTCCCGCTTGCGCGGGAATGAACGGAGAATGTCGCTAGTGTCCGGTCAACGCCTCGGTGGCGCGATAGGCGGCAATAACCTCGCCCGGTTCGGCGCGCCGGCGTTCGCGCGTCTGCGGCAGCTGGTTCTTGGTGGCAATGAGATGAGCGAGGAACGCCGCCGGCCGATAACTGCCGGTCGGCTCGTGCGCCACCTCGGCGACCGGCCTCACGACGACCAGCGCGCGGCTTTCTTCCGGCTTGTCGTGCAGCGCGGTCTCGCCGGCGAACGATCCGGTAAGTTTGGCGGCGGCAGGTCTGTTGCCTGTGACGGTCATCGCGGCCTTGTTTCAATTAGGGACAACGCGCCCCGTTTCGTCATTGAAATGGCAAGTGCCGTGCCGTTTGCAGGTAAGCGCTGTTAACGCCTGCGCAGATCGAGGAATTACGGGCTTTTCCTAATTCTTTAACGATTCCCTATAGCGTGCGGCTCGCCATCCAACACTTGGCTTAACGCCCGTGGCCCACGCGGCGTTCCCAAAAAGGGGCGATCGTGATCCGAATCGACGAACTGCCCGGTTCACTCGATGCCGCCAGGATTCTCGCCTCCGTCGGCGAGGCCGCCTACGAATGGCGCCTCGACAGCGACACGGTCACCTGGAGCGGCAATGCCGCGGCGGTGCTCGGCATCGCCAATATCGCGGAGATCGGCAACGGCCGCGCCTTCGCGCAACGGGTCGAGGCGGCCGACGGGCAAAACCGTTACGACGCGGTGACGCGCCCCGGTGCGACCGACGCCGGGCAGGGCGTGCCCTATCAGCTTGAATACGCCTTCCGCCAAGCCGAGCGGCGACAAGCTCTGGATCGAAGACAACGGCCGCTGGTTTGCCGGCCCCGACGGCAAGCCGGCGCGCGCGCATGGCGTCGTCCGCCTCATCGGCGAGCGGCACGAGCGCGAGAGTAAGCTCATTCAGTTGGCGCAATTCGATCCGCTCACCGGCGAAATCAATCGCGCCCACCTGATCGAGGTGCTCGGGGGAATCCTCGACGAGGCGGTTCGCTTCCGCACCTCCTGCGGGTTTCTCCTTATCGCCATCGATCATCTCGGACGGCTGAACGAGGCCTACGGCTTTGACGTCACCGAGCAGGTCATCGCCCAACTCGCCAAGCGCCTGCATCCGCGGCTGCGCGCCGACGACCGGCTCGGGCGTTTTTCCGGCAACAAATTCGGCGTCGTTTTGAAAACCTGCACGCCGGAAGAACTGACGACCGCCGCCGAGCGGCTTTTGACCGCGGTGCGCGACGAACCGATGCAAACCACGGCTGGAGCGGTGGCGGTGACCATCACCATCGGCGGCGTCACGGCGCCGCGCCACGCCCGCACCGTTGCGGAAATCCTCCATCGCGCGCAGGACGCGCTCAAGGCCGCGCGCGAGAAGCGGCATGGCTCGTTCGCCGCCTACCGGCCGAATATGGAGCGCGACGCGTTGCGCAAGGAAAGCGTGCGCGCAACCGACGAGATCGTCGCCGCGCTCAACGACCGGCGCATCGCGCTCGCTTTCGAGCCGGTGGTCACGGCGGCGCATCGGCAGGTTGCCTTCTACGAGTGCCTGATGCGGATCGTCCGCTCCGACGGCACCATTGCCCATGCCAACGAGATTATCCCGGTGGCCGAGCGGGTGGGGCTGGTGCGCATGCTCGACTATCGTGTGCTCGAGCTGGTGGTGGCCGAGCTGGCGGAAGCGCCGTCGTTGCAGGCCAGCGTCAACGTCTCACCGGCTTCCACCATCGACCCGGATTGGTGGTCAGGTCTGGGCGTGCTGCTGCGCACGCATAAAAGCGCCGCCGAACGGCTAATCATCGAGATCACAGAAACGGCGGCGATCCAGGACATCGACGACACGCGCGGTTTTGTCACCCGCGTCAAGGATCTCGGCTGCCGCATCGCCATCGACGATTTCGGCGCCGGCTACACCTCGTTCCGCAATCTCCGCAAGCTTGGCGTGGACATCGTCAAGATCGACGGCGCCTTTGTGCAGAACATCATCAAGTCGGAAGACGACCGCGCTTTCGTGCACACGCTGATCGATCTGTCGCGCCGGCTCGGTCTCAAGACCGTCGCCGAATGGGTGCAAGACGAGCAAGCGGCTTTGACGCTGACCGATTGGGGCTGCGACTACCTGCAAGGCGCGATGGTCGGGCTTGCGTCGTCGGAGCGGCCGTGGCGCGGCGAGGATGCCGCGCGCGCCGTCGCCTCCGCGTAGGCGCCTATTCCTTATTGCCGAGCTTATCCAGCCGCTTCTGCATGTCGTCGAGCTTCTGCTTGAGCTCGTCGATGTCGCTGTCGGCCGGCTTGTCGGCCGCGGCCTTGGCCTGGCCGCGCGCAAACGGCGCGAACATGGCGAAGGTCTTCTCGAACATCTCCATGTTGCGCCGCACCTGATCCTCCAGCGTGCCGAAGCCGCCGACGCCGAAAGCCTGCGCCATCTGCTCGCGGAATTTGCCCTGCTGGCTGGTGCAGCGATTGCATCGACTGTTCGAGGAAGCGCGGCACCAGCATCTGCATGCTGTCGCCGTAGAAGCGGATCAACTGGCGCAGGAAGGCGATCGGCAGCAGGCTTTGCCCTTCCTTGTTTTCCTGCTCGAAAATGATCTGCGCCAGCACCGAGCGGGTGATGTCCTCGCCGGTCTTGGCGTCGAAGACCACGAAATCCTCGCCGGTTTTCACCATGGCGGCGAGATCCTCGAGCGTCACATAGGTCGAGGTGCCGGTGTTATAGAGCCGCCGGTTGGCGTATTTCTTGATCGTAATCGGCTCCTTTTCTTTTGCTTCTGCTGCCATGGTCATCGCGCGTTTTCCCCTTGGAATTGCCTGAGCATAGCCGTTTTCATTGGGCGCAAGCCAGTCGTTTTGTGGCGGTGCGGCAGCGGCCGGCCGGGCGCTGTTTTATCTGTCGGGAGGGCCTAAAAACCGCAGATTCCCGTGCCTATTTGAGGTAGGACAATTATTGACAGCCCCGCCTCGGCTACCGAGGATGCGGCAACGCCAAAAGCCCGCCCCTGACGCCTTACGGCATCGCAACAGGAGTTTTCCATGCAGGACGACATCGTCATTGTCAGCGCCGCCCGCACGCCCGTCGGATCGTTTAACGGCGCCTTTGCCAACCTCCCGGCGCACGAGCTCGGCAAAGCGGCCATTGTGGAGGCCCTCAAACGGGCCGGTGTCGAAGGCGCGCGGGTCAGCGAAGTCATCATGGGGCAGATTCTCACTGCCGCAGAGGGGCAGAACCCGGCGCGGCAGGCCTCGATCGGGGCTGGCATTCCGGTTGAAAGCCCGGCTTGGGGCATCAACATGCTGTGCGGGTCAGGCCTGCGCTCGGTCGCGCTCGGCTACCAGGCGATCAAGAACGGCGACAGCGAGATCGTCGTCGCTGGCGGCCAGGAGTTGATGAGCATGGCGCCGCATGCCCAGCATCTGCGCGCCGGCGTGAAGATGGGCGACTTCAAGATGATCGACACCATGATCAAGGACGGGCTGTGGGACGCCTTCAATGGCTACCACATGGGCAACACCGCCGAGAACGTCGCCAAGCAGTGGCAGATCACCCGTCAGATGCAGGACGAATTCGCGGTAAAATCGCAGAACAAGGCGGAAGCCGCGATCAAGGCCGGCAAGTTCAAGGACGAGATCGTCCCGGTCACCGTCAAGTCACGCAAGGGCGACATCGTGGTGGACGCCGACGAATTTCCCAAGGCCGGCGTCACGCTTGAATCGATTGCCAAGCTCAAGCCCGCCTTCGACAAGGAAGGCACGGTGACCGCGGCCAGCGCCTCCGGCATCAATGACGGCGCCGCCGCCGTGGTGCTGATGAAGGCGTCGGACGCCGCCAAGCTCGGCAAGACCCCGTTCGCGCGCATCGTCTCCTGGGCGCAGGCGGGCGTCGATCCGGCGATCATGGGCACCGGCCCGATCCCGGCTTCGCGCGCGGCGCTGAAGAAGGCCGGCTGGAAGAAGGAAGACCTCGATCTGATCGAAGCCAACGAAGCCTTCGCCGCGCAGGCCTGCGCGGTCAACAAGGACCTCGGCTGGGACACCTCCAAAGTCAACGTCAATGGCGGCGCCATCGCGCTCGGCCATCCGATCGGCGCTTCCGGCGCGCGCATCCTGACCACGCTGCTGTTCGAGATGCAGAAGCGCAACGCCAAGAAGGGCCTGGCCACGCTGTGCATCGGCGGCGGAATGGGCATCGCCATGTGTGTCGAACGGTAACACTTCGCACCGCACAATAATCACTTTGATCTTTGTCATGGCCGGGCTTGTCCCGGCCATGCACGTCTTTAAGCTGTCGACAACAAGATGAGGTGAAAAGACTTTGGGAGGAGAGGCGTATGGCTCGCGTTGCATTGGTCACCGGCGGCACCCGCGGCATCGGTGCCGCAATCAGCATGGCGCTGAAGGCGGCCGGCTATAAAGTCGCTGCCATCTATCACGGCAACGACGAAGCCGCGCAGAAATTCAAGGCAGAAACCGGCGTCCCCGTGTTCAAGTGGGACGTTGCGTCGTTCGAGGCCTGCGCCGAGGGCGTGAAAAAGGTCGAGGCCGAGGTCGGTCCGATCGAGGTTTTGGTCAACAACGCCGGCATCACCCGCGACGCCATGTTCCATCGCATGAAGCCTGAGCAGTGGACCGCGGTGATCACCACCAATCTCGGTTCGCTGTTCAACATGACGCGCCAGGTTTGGGAGGGCATGCGCGAACGCAAGTTCGGCCGTGTCGTCAACATCTCCTCGATCAACGGGCAGAAGGGCCAGATGGGCCAGGCCAATTATTCCGCCGCCAAGGCCGGCGAGCTCGGCTTCACCAAGGCGCTGGCGCAGGAAGGCGCGCGCGCTGGGATAACGGTGAACGCGATCTGCCCCGGCTACATCAACACCGAGATGGTGCAGGCGGTGCCCAAGGACGTGCTGGAGAAGTCGATCCTGCCGCTGATCCCGATCGGCCGCCTCGGCGAGCCGGAGGAGATCGCGCGCTGCGTCGTTTTCCTCGCCGCCGACGACGCCGGCCTGATCACCGGCGCGACGCTATCAGGCCAACGGCGGGCAGTATTTCGCGTAGTGTCATTCCGGGGCGCACCCGAAGGGCGCGAACCCGGAATCCAGAAACACATGCCGAACCCGCATCCGGATTCCTGGTCCGGCGCTCACGCGCCGTCCCGGAATGACGGATTTGCGTGGCCTCCATTCCTTCGGCGCCAGCTCGAAGCCCGCGAAACTCGAACCCCGGCGCGACGGTGCAGCCGACCAGCGTCCAGTCGCCCGTGCTCTCCGCCGCCTGCCAGGCGCGCGCCGGCACGGTCACCTGCGGCACTTCGTCCGCGGCGATGTCATTGCCAAGCCGGATGATCTCTTCTTTCGCGCCATCGACCACCGACAGCTTCAGCGGCGCGCCGGCATAATAGTGCCAGATCTCTACCGCATCGACGCGGTGCCAATGCGAGCGCTCGCCGCGCGCCAGCAGGAAATAGATCGAGGTGGAGGCGGCACGGCCGTCGATCAGCCGCTTGTCGCGAAACGTCTCGCGATAATGCCCGCCTTCCGGATGCGGCTTGAGCCTGAGTTTGCGGATGATGTCGGCGGCGGTCGGCACTTATTTGAACTTGTTCTTGCGCTCGCGGATTTCGGCAAAGACCTGCGCCGGCGGTTCGCCGGCCATGCCGATGAGCGCCGGCGACTTCCGGCAGGTCGGCGCGCAGGAACGGATTGGCCAGTTTCTCATCCCCGATCGTCACCGGAATGGTCGGTTCGCCTTGCGCGATCTTCTGTTTGGCCTGCGCCTCACGTGCGGCCAGCACCGGATTGTCCGGCTCGACGGTGCGGGCGAAACGGATATTGGCGAGCGGTGTATTCGTGGCCGCAATAGATTTCCGTGTCGTTGGGCAGATCGCGCAGTTTCTTGAGCGAACGCCACATCATCTCGGCGTTGCCCTCGATCACCCGCCCGCAGCCGATGGAGAACAGCGTGTCGCCGACGAAAGCAAGCTTGTCGCTGGTGGAACCAATAGGCGATATGGTCGAGCGTGTGGCCCGGCGTCTCGATCACATTGGCCGATAATTTGCCGACGCTGACCGTGTCGCCTTCGCGCACGGTTTCATCGACGCCGGGGATGTCCTTGCCTTTCGCCGGCGCCACCACGCGGCATTTGTGTTTGTCCTTCAGGGCCTGGATGCCGCCGGTGTGGTCGTGGTGGTGATGCGTGACCAGGATGTCGGTGAGCTTCCACCCCGTGGCCTTCAGCGCCGCTTCGATGGGGGCTGCTTCCGGTGCGTCGATCGAGGCCGTCGCGCCTGTCTCGGAATCGTGGATCAGCACGCCGTAATTGTCGCTCAGGCAGGTGAAAACGGCGGACTTCCGCAGGCATGATGATCCTCGTTCGCTCTTGTGCCGTTAACCGTAGCATGCGGTTTGGACGCCGTGCAGCCACGCGTTTTGCGCCGCGGCAGCGATTTACCGCGCTTCGTGCTAAATTCAACCCATGTCGATCGATGTCGTCGACCTGCGCAATTTCTACGGCCAGCGGCTCGGCACGGCGGCGCGCCGCTTTGTCGGACGCGGCATCCGCGCGTTGTGGCGCGACGCTGCCGGCCAGCGCGTGCTTGGGGTCGGCTATACCACGCCCTATCTCGGCCTGTTCCGCGAGGAGGCCGAGCGCTGCCTCGCCTTCATGCCGGCGGGGCAGGGCGTATTGAAATGGCCGACCACGCGGCCGGCGCTTTCGGCGCTCGTGGACGATTGTGAAATGCCGCTCGCCGATGCAGCGGTCGATCGCGTGCTTTTGGTGCACGCGCTGGAGATGGCCACCGACCCGGGTGCGCTGCTGCGCGAAGTCTGGCGCGTGCTGGCGTCGGGCGGGCGGCTTCTGGCGGTGGTGCCGAACCGGCGCGGTCTGTGGGCGCGCATGGATACGACGCCGTTCGGCCACGGCCGGCCCTATTCGCGCACGCAGATCAACCAGCTGCTTGCGCGAGACCTGGTTCACGCCGACCGGGTGGGCCGAGGCGCTCTACGTGCCGCCGGTCGAGCGCGGCTGGTTCCTGCGCTCGGCGGTCGCCTGGGAGCGCACCGGCGCGACGCTGTCGGCGCCGTTTGCCGGCGTGCATCTGGTGGAGGCGACCAAGCAGGTCTATCGCGCGATTCCGGCGCGCAGCGAAAAGCGGCGGCTGATGCCGGCGCTCAAGCCGGCCCTGGCGCCGTCGCCGGGCGAGCGCGGCACGATCGATAAACGATTAAGTTCTGGATTATTCGCCCGGCTGACGCGGGGGCTCGTCGCCGCCGTCATTCGGCATCGACGGCTGCTGCGCGCTTTGCGGGTTGTTGTTGCCGAAATCCGGACGGTCGGGACGATAGCCGCCGCCGCGGTGGCGCCGCCGCCGGCGATGCCCGAAACGGTCCTGCTGGTTGCCGCCGCCACCTTGGTCGTGGCCGTTCTGCGAATTCTGGGTCGGATTGTTCTGCTGCGGCTGGCCGCCGCCGGTGATGAACGAGGGCAGACCGCCGACGTCGGGCGCGGCCTCGTTGCCGGGCGAGGGCTGCTGATAGTTCTGCTGCGGGCGGTTGCCATGTTGCTGCTGGTCGCGCGGTGGAAACGGCTGCGCGTCGCGCGGCAGATAAGGCTGCGGCGGCTGCGCCGAGAGGTTGCTGCGCGTAGTTCGGCTCGCCCTGACCTGTGAACGGCTGCTCGTCGTCGCCGTCGTCGTAACCGTCATCGGCGGCGCCTTGCGGCGGGTTCTGACCCTGCTGTGGCTGCTGATTGTTGTAATAGGGGTTTTGCTGGCGGAACTGCTCGTTCGCCAGCGCGATCAGACGGAAATAATGTTCGGCGTGCTGGAAGTAGTTCTCCGCGGCCACCGGATCGCCGGAACTCTGCGAGTCGCGCGCGAGCTGCATGTATTTTTCCGCGATGTGCGAGGCGGTACCGCGGATTTTTACGTCGGGCCCGTTCGATTCGTAGACCCGCGTCAGCGGATTCTGGCTCTTGCGGTGTTGGTTGTTGCGTCCCCGCATGCGCTTCTGACCGTTTCTCATCATATGCCTTTTCGCTGACCTATTGCTTGAACGCAGTTACTGTCGCCACACGTCCAGTCCACACCATATTCATCGCACGGCTATCGGCCGCGCCGTTCCGCCGCGCGATGTCTAGAAACGTTTGCGATCGCTATCGCGATTTCAGCAGCAACCCCATGGCCGCGGCCTTAGCCCGCGGCGTTGCCAATCTTTTGTTACGCACATCGCTCAAAGCGTCAGAATTGATGCGCCCAACCGATGAAGCATCCGGGCCCGTCAGTGGCGAATTCGTATGCCGTCTCTGTCAATACCGTTGTTAAGCCGGCGTTTGCGATCCGCTGGTCCGCGCCGCCGCCGCACAGAGCCTCTTGCTCCGGGGTTCCTGGCGATGCGACCGTCTCGGGTCGATTCCGTGACCGGGAAGCTAGTCGTTTCCGCGGCATAATCCAAGTGATTTTTTGCCCCCGAAAACAAGGCCTGCGCTTCACGCGCGGACGCAATGCGCCCGCCTCATGGCAGCTTTTTACGTTAGTGTGGCGCCGAGCGCGCGGGCGATGCCGGCCAAATCCTTGCGCGCTTCGTTAACCGTCAATCCGGCGGCACTAAACAACGTGCGCACGGCTGACTCCTGGCCTGCGCCCAATTCGACGATCAGCCGGCCGCCGGGCGTCAGCAGGCGCGTCGCGTCGGCGGCGATGGCGCGATAGACATCGAGGCCGTCATTGCCGCCGTCGAGCGCGAGGACGGGATCGTAATTGCGTACCTCCGGCGGCAGCGATGCGATCTCGGCCGTTGCGATGTAAGGCGGGTTCGACACGACGAGATCGAACCGCCCGCCGGCGGCGCTGGCGCCGTCGCAGGCGATGAACGTGCAGCGCGCGTCGAGCGCGTGCCGCGCGGCATTGGCGCGGGCGACGGTGAGCGCGGTGGCGCTGATGTCGGTGCCGGTGCCGGCGGCGTTGGGTAATTCGCTGAGCAGCGCCAGCAACAGCGCGCCCGAGCCGGTACCGATGTCGAGCACGCGCAGTGTCTCCATGCGCGCGCCGCCGACGGCATCGAGCGCGCTCTCGACGACGGTTTCGGTTTCCGGACGCGGCACCAGCACGTCCGGCGTGACAGCCAAGTCCAGACTCCAGAATTCCTTGCGGCCGAGAATGCGCGCGACCGGTTCGCGCTTGAGCCGCCGCGCGGTGAGCGCCGAGATCACGTTGATTTCGCGCGCTTCGATGAAGCGATCCGACTGCGACAGCAGTTGCGCGCGGGAAAGATTGAGCGCGTGACCGATCAGCAAGCGAGCATCGATCTCCGGTGCTTCGATCTGCGCCAGGCGAAACGAATGCGCCACCAGGCGGACGGCGTCCGCGGCCGACACGTCGGCTTTCAGGCCGGGGACGACCCTCACGCCGCGCTTTCCGCCGCCAGCAGTTCAGCCTGATGCTCGGTCACGAGCGCGTCGATAAGCTCGCCCAGCGCCTTCGCCTTCCATCACCTGCGGCAGCTTGTGCAGCGTCAAGTTGATGCGGTGATCGGTAACGCGGCCCTGCGGAAAATTATAGGTGCGGATGCGTTCCGAACGGTCGCCGGAGCCGATTTGGCCGCGCCGCTCGGCGGCGCGTTGGGCGTCGAGCCGGGTGCGCTCCTGGTCGTAAAGTTTGGCGCGCAACATAGTCATCGCCTTGGATTTATTCTTGTGCTGAGAGCGCTCCTCCTGCACGAACACGACGATGCCGCTCGGCAGATGCGTGATGCGGATGGCGGATTCGGTCTTGTTGACGTGCTGGCCGCCCGCTCCTTGCGCGCGCATGGTGTCGATCTTGAGATCCTTGTCATTGATCTCGACGTCGACGTCCTCGACTTCCGGCAGCACCGCCACCGTCGCCGCCGACGTATGGATGCGGCCGGAGGCTTCGGTGTCGGGGACGCGCTGCACGCGGTGCACGCCGGATTCGAATTTCAGTTTGGCGAAGACGCCGCGGCCATGCACCTCGGCAACGATTTCCTTGAAGCCGCCTTTGGTGCCCTCGCTTATGGACAAAATCTCGGTCTTCCAGCCCTGCAGCGCGGCGTAGCGCTCGTACATGCGGAACAGGTCGCCGGCGAACAACGCCGCCTCGTCGCCGCCGGTGCCGGCGCGGATTTCCAAGATTGCGTCATGGTCGTCCATTGCATCCTTGGGGATCAGCGCGAGACGGAGGTGCTGTTCGAGTCTGTATTGTCGCGCCTGCAGCGCCTGCTTTTCGCTTTGTGCCATCTTGCGCATTTCCGCATCGGTTGAGCTGTCGGCCATCAGCGCATCGAGTTCGGCGATTTCGCCCACCACCGCGCGGTAGGCCTTGATCGCCTCGACCACCGGCGACAGCTCGGCGTGCTCGCGCGAGAGCCTCACATAGGCGTCCGTCGCCAAGCCGGTGGCGAGTTCGCTTTCCACCAGCGCATGGCGGGCAAGCAATGCGTCGAGCTTCTGTTGCGGCAGCGCGCTCACAGCTGCAATCCCTCCGCCGCGGCGAAACTTTCCAGCTTGTTGCGGATGGAGACGCTGCCAACCGGCTGGGCCAGCAGCGGCAAGATCGCTTCCTCGCCTTTGCGGCAGTCGAGATCGAGCAGCATCGCCTTCACCGGTCCGACCGCCGAGGGCGACAGCGACAGCGAACGATAGCCGAGGATTGCCAGGGCCAATGCGCCGATCGGCTGCGAGGCGAGCTCTCCGCACAGTGTAACCGGCTTGGCGTGCGTCTTCGCCTTGTCGACGATGTCTTTGAGCGCGCGCATGACCGGCGTCGACAGCGGATCGAAACGCGCCGACACGCGGACGTTGCCGCGGTCGGCGGCGTAGAGGAACTGCATCAGGTCGTTGGAGCCGACCGAGAGGAAATCGACGCGGGCGAGCAGTTCGTCGAGCTGGAACAGCAGCGACGGCACTTCCAGCATGGTGCCGATCTCGACCCGTTCGGGCAGCGCATGGCCGTGCCGGCGCAGATGCGTCAGCTCCACTTCCACGATCGCCTTGGCCTTGTCGAACTCCTCCACCATGGCGATCATCGGAAACATCAATTTCAGCTCGCGCCCGCCGGCGGCGCGCAGCATCGCGCGCACCTGGCTGCGCAGCAGTCCGGGGCGATCGAGGCCGAGGCGGATGGCGCGCCAGCCGAGCGCCGGGTTCTCCTCCTCGACATTGCGCAGATAGGGCAGCACCTTGTCGCCGCCGATATCGAGGGTGCGGAAGGTGACTGGCCGTTTGGCCGCAAAGTCGAGCACGGCGCGATAAAGCGTGAGCTGCTCACCGGTGCGCGGCAACGTGTCGGCCACCATGAACTGCAATTCGGTGCGGAACAGGCCGATGCCGGCGGCGCCGGTTTCCTCCAGATGTGGCAGATCGATGGTGAGACCGGCGTTGATCATCAGCGAGAATTTCTGCCCGTCCTTGCTGACGCAGGGCTTGTCCTTGAGCGCACGGTACTGAGCCTGCCGCCGCGCCCGCAGCTTCACCCGCTCGCCATAGGCAGTCTCGATGTCGGAGGCCGGGCGCATGTGCACGTCGCCGGTCGAGCCGTCGACGATTATGGCGTCGCCCGGCTCGACCAAGCCGGTGGCGTTGGCGATCTCGCCGACGGCGGGAATGCCGAGCGCGCGCGCGACGATGGAGACGTGCGAGGTCGGCCCGCCTTCTTCCAGCACCAGACCGCGCAGGCGTTTGCGGTCGTAGTCAAGTAGCGCCGCCGGGCCCATCGAGCGGGCAACGATGATGGCGTTCTCCGGCAATTGCTCGCGCGAGGGCGCGTGGTCGTGGCCCATCAGCACCCGCATCAGCCGGTTGGCGAGGTCATCGAGATCGTGCAATCGGTCGCGCAGGTAAGGATCCGCCGCGCGCAGCATGCGCGCGCGGGTGTCGGACTGCACGCGCTCGACGCCGGCCTCCGCGGTGAGGCCGGTCGATACCGCTTCCCTGATTTTATGCGCCCAGCCTTGGTCATGAGAAAACATGCGATAAGCTTCGAGCACGTCGCGGTGCTCGCCGGCTTCGGCGACGTCGCGGTGCTCGACCAGCCGGTCGAGGTCGGCGCGCAGCGTGGCGAGTGCGGCGTCGAGGCGTTTCAATTCCTTCGGCGCGTCGTCGGCGATCACATTGGTGATAACCACGCGCGGCTCGTGCAGCACCACATGGCCGAGCGCGATGCCCTCGGACAGCGAGGTGCCCTCGAGTTGCATCGAATGGCGCGCGGCAGGCTCGGCGCCGGGGCGGGCGAGCGCCGACAGTTCGCCCGAGGCGATCATCTCGGCGAGCACCATCGAGGTCGTCTGCAGCGCCTCTTCTTCCTCCTCGGTATAGGTGCGGCGCGCGCGGTTCTGCACCACCAGCACGCCGAGCGTGTTGCCGGCGCGCAGGATCGGCACGCCGAGGAAGGAGTGGTAGATTTCTTCGCCGGTTTCCGGGCGGAACGAGAAGGCCGGATGCGACTGCGCGTCCGACAGGTTGATCGGATTGGCCTCGCTCGCCACCAGGCCGACAAGGCCTTCGTCCGATTTCAGCACGGTTTCGTGCACCGCCTCGCGCTTCAAGCCTTCTGTGGCGTAGAGCTCGAGCGTGCCGTCCACGCGCAACACGTAGACGGAGCACACCTCCGCCACCATGTTGGCGGCGATCAGCACCACCACCTTGTCGAGGCGTTCCTGCGCGCTGACCGGCTCCGCCATCACCTCGCGAAGCCGGCGCAACAGCACGCGCGGACCGCCGAGCGCGCCACGCATTGCAAAAGTCCTTCAGCCGCGGGTCCGGCCGCGGCCTCGTTTACGGCCCGATCATCTACGAATAGCGACGCGGCAGCCGGTCACCGCGGCGATTTCAGGCTATAGCGAATGGCCCATGCAAGGGGCAAGCCAAACAAGGGCGGACGGCAAGCCAAAGTGCCGGCATCGTCCGACAGCCTGAATTTTCCCCAAAATTGCGCTGCAGCGCAGCAGGGACGTTCTACGCCTTGTCCAGCCCGTAGAGCGTATGCAGCGTGCGCACGGCGAGGTCGGTCTGCGCCACGTTGATCAGCACCGAGAATTTGATCTCCGAGGTGGTGATGGCGAGGATGTTGATCTTCTGCTGCGACAACGCCTTGAAGGCCTGGGCGGCGACGCCGGCATGGGTGCGCATGCCGATGCCGATGACCGAGACCTTGGCGACATCGGTCGCCCCGTCCATGCGCTCGTAGCCGATCGCGCCCTTCGCCTTCTCGATGGTCACGCGCGCCCGCTCGTAGTCTGCGGACGGCACGGTGAAGGTCAAATCGGTGGTGGCGCCGTCGGCGGAGACGTTCTGCACGATCATGTCGACGTTGATACTGGCGTCGGCCAGCGGCCCGAAGATCGCCGCGGCGACGCCCGGCTTGTCCTGCACGCGGCGGATGGAAATCTGCGCCTCATCCTTGGAGAAGGCGATCCCGGTGACGACTTGCTGTTCCACGATGTCTCCCTCGTCGCAAATGAGTGTTCCGGACGGCGGCTTGGTGGAATCGATGTCTTCCGGCTTCTCGAAGCTCGAGCGCACGAAAATGCGTACATTATGCACCATGCCGAGCTCGACGGAACGCACCTGCATCACCTTGGCGCCGAGCGAGGCAAGCTCGAGCATTTCCTCGTAGGCGATTTTGTCCATGCGATGCGCCTTCGTCACCACGCGCGGGTCGGTGGTGTAGACGCCGTCGACGTCGGTATAGATGTCGCAGCGCTCCGCGCCAATCGCCGCCGCGATCGCCACCGCTGAAGTGTCCGAGCCGCCGCGGCCGAGCGTGGTGATGCGGCCGGTGTCCTTGTATACGCCCTGGAAGCCGGCAATGACGGCGACCTGCTTCATCTCCTTGAAGCGCTTGATCAGTTCGGCGCCGTTGACGTCGAGAATGCGCGCCGCGCCATGCGCGTTGTCGGTGAGGATCGGCAATTGCCAGCCCTGCCAGGAGCGGGCATTGACGCCGATGCCTTCGAGCACGATGGCGAGCAGCCCGGCGGTGACCTGTTCGCCGGTCGCCACCACGGCGTCGTATTCGCGCGCGTCGTGCAGCATTGCCGCCTGCCGGCACCACTCGACCAGCTTGTTGGTCACGCCGGCCATGGCCGAAACCACGACGGCGACATCATAGCCGGCATCGACCTCGCGCTTGACGTGGCGCGCGACGTTGCGGATGCGGTCGAGATCGGCGACCGACGTCCCGCCGAATTTCATCACCAGGCGAGCCATGACGTGATTGAACCAGACGTTCCCGGACGTGGCAAAAACCGCTAACAAGCAGCAGGCGCGAAGCGTAAAGCGCCGGCGGCAAAAGGCGCGTATACATACCGGCGGGGTCAAGGGACTGCAACTTTGCGGGCCGATCGGCCGCAATCTGGGTTAAGGCGATGCGCTATATCGAGGAAATTCTGCAGCCGGGCGAGAAAGTGCTCTATACCGGCACGCTGCACTGGGTCGTCTACGTCCCGGCCGTGCTGGTGCTGATCCTCGCCTTGGTCGCGCTGACGCAGGCAGCTTCGAGCCCGACCGGAACGATCTGGTCGGTCGCCGCCGGCGCGCTCGCCTTCGTCGGCTGCGCGATGGGCTTGCGCGCCTGGTTTCGTCGCTGGACCACGGAGGTGGATGTGACCGACCGGCGCGTCGTCTTCAAGCGCGGCTTTATCAAGCGGCACACGGTCGAGCTGAACATGGACAAGGTGGAGAGCGTCGATGTCGATCAATCGGTGCTCGGCCGCCTGCTCGACTACGGCGACATCACCATCCGCGGCACCGGCATCGGCATCGAGCCGCTGCGCGGCATCGGCTCGCCGCTCGACTTCCGCAACCACGTGACGGCGCGCTGATGGCCAAACGGGCGAGCAAGCGGGCGAAATCATCCGTCGACGCAGCCGAGGTCAAGCGCTTTTCTGCATTAGCCGCCGACTGGTGGAGCCTTCGCGGGCCGATGGCGGCGTTGCACAAGCTCAATCCGCTGCGGCTCGCCTTTATCCGCGACAAGGTCTGCGAACGGTTCGATCGTGACGCGAAAAAGCTCGACTGCCTCAAGGGCCTGCGCATTCTCGACATCGGCTGCGGCGCCGGCATTTTATCGGAGCCGCTGGCGCGGCTCGGCGCGCAGATGGTCGGCGCCGACCCGGCGGAAGAAAATATCGTCGCGGCGGGCGCACATGCGCAGGAGAGCGGCCTGGCGATCGACTATCGTGCCACGACGGCGGAAGATCTGGCCGTTCAGGCTGAGCGCTTCGACGTGGTGCTGGCGATGGAAGTGGTCGAGCACGTCACCGACGTTGCCTCATTCGTCGCTACCTGTGCTGGCATGGTCAAGCCAGGCGGACTGCTGATCGCCGCCACGCTCAACCGCACGCTAAAGAGCTTCGCGCTGGCGATCATAGGCGCCGAATACGTGCTGCGCTGGCTGCCGCGCGGCACACACCAATGGGACAAGTTCGTCACCCCTCAGGAGCTGGAGGACGCGCTGGAACGCAGCGGCCTCGACGTCACCGGCGAGCGTGGCGTCATCTACAATCCCTTCGCCGACCGCTGGCAGCTCTCCTCCGACATGGACGTGAACTACATGCTGGTGGCAACGAAAGAGAAATAGCGGCGCATTGCATACCGGCTCTGTCAATGCCGGGCTTGTCCCGGCCATCCACGTCTTAGTAGAGAAAAAGAAAAGGCGTGGATGCCCGGCATAAAGCCGGGCATGACGTTAATTGGGGCTGGGAAACGCTACATGCTCTGGGCGCTCTTCACCGTGATCGCCGCGGCGGCGCAGACCGCGCGCAACGCTATGCAGCGCGAGCTGACCGCGACTTTGGGCACGGTCGGCGCCACGCATGTGCGGTTTCTGTTCGGCTTTCCGTTTGCGCTTGTATTTCTTGCCGGCGTTCTGTTCGTCACCGGCGCGCCGCTGCCGCACCCGACGCTCGCTTTCTGGCCGTGGATCGTCGACGGCCTGCTGGCGCAGATCGCCGCCACGGCGCTGATGCTGGCGGCGATGAACGACCGCTCCTTCGTCGTCACCATCGCCTATATCAAGACCGAGCCGGTGCAGGTCGCGCTGTTTGGCTTTATTCTGCTCGGAGACAAGGTGACCTTGCCGCTGGCGGTCGCCATCCTGATCGCCACCGCCGGTGTCATGGTGATGTCGATCAAGCCGGGCACCGTGCAGGCCGGCGGCATCAAGCCGAATTTGATGGGCCTCGTTTCCGGCGGCATGTTTGGGCTCTCGGCCATCGGCTATCGCGGCGCCATCCTCAGCCTCGAGGGCGCCAACGGTTTCGTCGTCGCCGCGACCTATACGCTGGTGGTCGGGCTGGTGCTGCAATCAATAATTCTCTCCGCCTATCTCGCGATCCGCGATCCCGGCGTCTTGAAGGCGATCTTCCGCGCCTGGCGGCCCTCGGTGCTTGCCGGGTTCATGGGCGCGCTCGCCTCGCAATTCTGGTTTCTTGGCTTCGCCATCACCAGCGCCGCCAATGTGCGCACATTGGCGCTGGTCGAGGTTCTGTTCGCGCAAGGGATTTCGAAATTCGCCTTCAAGCAGCCGACCAGCAAGCGTGAGGCCGTCGGCATCGCGCTGGTGGTGATCGGCGTCGGGCTCTTGGTGTGGGCGCACTAGCTCAACGGTGCCGCTTCGGATAGCCTTCGGCCGCGTGGGAATTTCGCAGGGAGGCCGGCATGTATTTCGATTATAGCGGCATCGTCGGGCTGATCATTCTTGCGCTCGATATTTGGGCCATTGTGACCATCATCCAGGGCGGCGGGTCGACCGAGCGAAAAGTATTGTGGATCGTATTGATCGTGGTCCTGCCGGTCATTGGCCTCGTGCTTTGGCTGTTAGTGGCGCGCCGAGCCCGCCTTTAATCCACGTCGCTCCTCAATTCCGCTCCTCCGGCAAAATCGGCAGCGGGTGGAATTCAATGCCTTCCTCGGCAAGCCGCTTGGCGTCGTCGGGCGAGGCCTCGCCGTAGATCGAGCGGTGCTCGATCTCGCCATAGTGCATCTTGCGCGCTTCTTCCGGGAATTTCGGCCCGACATTGTCGGCGTTCTTGGTCAGATGCTCGCGCAGTTCCTTGAGCTTGCTGCGCAGCTCCTGTTCCTGCGGCGACAGAATCGCCACCGGCGCCGCCGGCGATTTGTCCGGCGCGGCGGCGGGCGCCAGTTCGGCCGGCGCCTGGCGCCGCTTCGAGGATGAAAGGCGCGGCGCCATGATCGCCTTATCCACCGCGGTCGAGGCGCATTGCGGGCAGGCGATGAGCTTGCGCTTGACCTGCTTGTCGTAAGCCGAGGAATCGGCAAACCAGCTTTCGAACGTATGTCCGTGATCGCAGACGAGCGCGTAGCGGATCATTCGGCGCTCCGCACGACGTGCAAGTGCGCGGGCTCTGCCAGCGGCTCTACGATCTCGAAGCGGCGGCCGTGCTGCAGCGAGGGGATGCGCGAGCGCGCTTTCGCCACTTCCGCCATATCGATCTCGGCCATGACCACGCCCGGCTCGATGCCGCCTTCAGCCAGGATACGGCCCCACGGGTCAACGATCAGTGAATGGCCGAAGGTGTCGCGTCCGTTCTCGTGCCTGCCGCCTTGCGCGGCGGCGAAGACAAAGCAGCCGTTCTCGATGGCCCGCGCGCGCATCAGCACGTGCCAGTGCGCCTCGCCGGTCTGCTTGGTGAAGGCAGAGGGGATCGCCAGCATGGTGGCGCCGGCTTCTGCCAGCGCGCGGTAGAGCGCGGGGAAGCGCAGGTCGTAGCAGATGGTGACGCCGAGCCGACCCCAGGGCAGGTCGGCTAGCACCGCCAGTTCGCCGGGCCGGTAGGAGCGCGATTCGCGATAGCTCTCGCCGCCGGCAAGATCGACGTCGAACATATGGATCTTGTCGTAGCGCGTGGCGATCACGCCTTTCGGATCGATGAGGAAGCCGCGGTTGGCGGCGCGGTCGGGCGAGACCTTGATCGCCAGCGAACCGACATGGACGTAAATGCCGAGCTTGCGTGCCAGCTCACGGAAGGTGGCGAGCGAGGCGTCGGCGTCTTCCTCGACGGCGGCGGCCAGCAATTGCTCGCGCTTGGCGGCGAGTATGTTGGTCATCTCCGGCGTCTGCACATAGTCGGCGCCGGCGGATTTTGCTTCGCCGATCATGCGCACCGCCGCCTCGACGTTGGCGGCGGGGCTAAGCCCCGAGCGCATCTGGATCATCGCCGGCTTTGAACGTGCTGTCGCTCATGCCGGCTGACCTTGGTCGGCGAGCAGCGGATCGAGCTTGCCGGCGCGCTCCAGCGCGTGCAATTCGTCGGAGCCGCCGACATGCACGCTGCCGATGAAAATCTGCGGGACCGTCATGCGCCCGTTCGCTCGCTCGATCATTTCGTTGCGCCGTTCCATCTCGTGGGACAAATTAATTTCCGTGAAGGTAACGCCCTTCCGTTTCAACAGGGCCTTGGCCATGTTGCAATAGGGGCAAAAGCGGCTGGTATAGATTTCGACTGGGGGCATGGGCGTTCTTCTGCGATTGCTGCCCTGTTTATATGGGAGTGCGGGCCGGGCTCACAACCCGGGCGAAAACCAGCACATCGACATGGGCCGCGCCGGCGCGCAGCAGTGAGCGGGCGCAGGTATCGACGGTGGCGCCAGAGGTCAACACATCGTCGATCAGCACCAACCGGCGCCCGGTGACATTGGTCTTTTCCTCTGCCGGCACGCGGAAGGCGCCCTGCACATTGTCCGCCCGTTCCGCTTTCGACAGACCGACTTGCCCGCGCGGTGGCGGGCATGCGTTTGAGCGCCGAATGCAGAACCGGCACGCCGCTCGCCTCAGCGATCACGCCGGCCAGCGCCGCCGACTGATTGAAGCGCCGTGCCCACAAACGGCGCCAATGCAGCGGCACCGGGATGAGCGCGTCGGCGCCAGCGAGCAGCTCGGAGCCGGCACGCGCCATCCAGCGGCCCATCAGCGGCGCGAGATCCATGCGGTCGCTATATTTGTAGGAGACGACCAGCGCCCGGGCGACGTCGTCGTAGCGCACCGCGGCGCGGGCGCGGTCATAGGCCGGCGGATTGGCAATCGCCTCCATCGACAACAGGCCGGCGCCGGGATCGTAGAGGAAGGGAATGCCGAGCCGCGCGCAATAAGGCGGCTCGATGAACGACAGTTTTGACCAGCAGGAGGCGCATAACCCGACGCCGTCGCCCAGCGGCTCGCGACAGGACAGGCAGAGCGGCGGCAGCGCCAGATCGAGCGCCAGCCGAAGCGCGCTACGCAAACCGCGGCGGAAAGGCGCAGGCGGAGAGGGCGTTTGCGGTTGGCTTTCGGCGGTGAGCCCGTTCATGCTTAAAGACTAGCAGATGGCAGCAAACCCGACCATCTTCGATCGCAAGCTGCTGCGCGCGCGGCAGAAACGCGCAAGCGCGCTTGGCGCCGAAACATTTTTGCTCGACCGCGTCGCCGCCGACATGGCCGAGCGGTTGGCGACGGTGTTGCGTCAATTCGACCGCGCCGTCGATCTCGGCACGCCGACCAATTCGGTGCGGCGCGCGCTCATGGCGACCGGCAGGATTGGCAGTTTCATCGCCGCCGAGCCGGCCGCGCAGCGCCTCGATCCGGCCTTTGCGCGCATCGCCGCCGACGAGGAGGCCTTGCCATTTGCCGATGGCTCGCTCGATCTCGTCGTGTCGGCGCTGGCGCTGCAATTTGTCAATGATTTGCCCGGCACGCTGATCCAGATCCGCCGCGCGCTCAAGCCCGACGGGCTGCTGCTGGCCGCGCTGATCGGTGGCGAAACTTTGAGCGAACTGCGCGAGGCTTTCGCCGCCGCCGAGAGCGAGATCGAGGGCGGTGTCAGCCCGCGCGTGGCACCGTTCGCCGACCTGCGCGACATCGGCGGGCTCATGCAACGCGCCGGCTTTGCCCTGCCGGTGGTCGATACCGACCGGTTCACCGTGCGCTATGATTCGGTTCTGGCGCTGATGCGCGAACTGCGCCGCATGGGCGCGACGAACGTGCTGAGCGAGCGGCGGCGCGCGCCACTCAAGCGCGCGACGCTCGAACGCATGGCCGACATCTACTGCGATCGTTTCAGCGATCCCGATGGGCGCCTGCGCGCGACCTTTGACATCGTCTGGTTGTCGGGCTGGGCGCCGCACGAAAGCCAGCAGAAGCCGCTCAAGCCGGGCTCGGCCGCGCAGCGACTCGCCGACGCGCTCGGCACCAGGGAAATCTCGACGGGTGAAAAGCCGGGCGGCTAGCGCCGGTTAGCTCAGCGCGTTGGAAATCGCCGTCCACATGTTGACCACGGATACGCCCAGCGCGTTGACGGTGATGATGATCGCGGCGGCGATGCCGGCGGCGATCAGGGCATATTCGATCGCGGTCGCGCCCTCTTGCTGATGCAGGAAGCGGCGAAGCTGGGCATTGAAGCGGTTGCGCATGGGCATTTCCTGGTTGCGTCGTCCGGGATCACAATAGCGCCAGCAGATGGGACACCAGCGGCTCGTCCGCGGGCGGCATCGGGTAGTCTCGCAGCCGGTTCGGTTTCACCCAGGCGAGCCGCTGTGCTTCCCTTGGCGAGACCGTTCCCTCCCAGCGCCGGCAAACATAGAGCGGCATCAGCAGGTGAAAGTCCGGGTAGCCGTGGCTGGCGAAAGTGAGCGGGGCGAGACAGGCCTCGCTGACGTCTATTCCCAGTTCCTCCTTGAGTTCGCGAATGAGCGTCTGCTCGGGTCGTTCACCGTCTTCAATCTTGCCGCCGGGAAATTCCCATAAACCCGCCATCGCCTTGCCCTCGGGACGCTGTGCGATGAGCACGCGCCCGTCGGCATCGACCAGAGCGCAGGCAACAACAAGAACAAGTCTTGCGATCACGGCCCTATGTCCACAGGCTATGGGTGCAGGGTAAATGGCGGCTCAAACCGATTCCGTAAACTCATGCATCTGCGGGCGTGGTTAACCAGTCAATAACAGGCCATCAAAACCCAGCCATTGCGAGCTGCCGGTAGCGCGGCAGGCGCCGATGCGCATTCAGGACCGGTAGTCGCCGTTGATGGCGATGTATTCCTTGGTCAGATCGCAAGTGAGCACGCGGTCGCTGCCTTTGCCGAGCCCGAGGGCCACTTTCAAGAATATCTCCGGCTTCTTCATCGCCGCGCTCACCGCCGCCTCGTCATAGTCGGGATCGCGGGCGCCCTTGTGCGCTACGCGGACGCCGCCGAACCAGATCGAGAGCTTGTCGCGGTCGGCCGGTTCGCCGGCCTTGCCCACCGCCATCACCACGCGGCCCCAGTTGGCGTCCTCGCCGGCGATCGCCGTTTTCACCAGCGGCGAATTGGCGATGGAGAGAGCAATGCGCCGTGCCGATTTCTTCGATACCGCGCCTTCGACGACGATCTCGACCAGCTTGCGCGCGCCTTCGCCGTCACGCGCGATCTGTTCTGACAGATCGGCAAGCACGGCTTTCAGCGCGGCCTTGAATCCTTTGAGCCGCGGATCGCTGGCGCGGGCGATGCGCGGGCAGCCTGCAGCCTTGCCGGTCGCGAAGATCATCAGCGTGTCGGATGTGGAGGTATCGCCATCGACCGTCACCGCGTTGAAGGTGTCGATGACGGCTTCATTGAGCATCGCCTGCAAGGCCGGCGCGGCGATGTTTGCGTCGGTGAAGACAAACGACAGCATCGTCGCCATGTCCGGCGCGATCATGCCGGCGCCCTTGGCGATGCCGTTGATGGTCACCGTCGCCTTGCCGATGCGCGCACGCGCGGTCGCCACCTTGGGAAAGGTGTCGGTGGTCATGATCGCTTTGGCCGCGGCGAGGAAGTTGCCCGGTTTGGCGCGGGCGGCGAGGCCGTCCATCACCGGGCCGAATTTGCTTGCATCGAGCGGCTCGCCGATCACCCCGGTGGAGGCAAGAAATATCTCGGCTGGCTTGCAATGCGCGGCTTTTGCCGCCAAGGCGGCGGTGAGGCCGGTCGCGACACGGCCGCTCTTGCCGGTGAAGGCATTGGCATTGCCGGAATTGACCACCAGCGCCCGCGCTTTTCCGCGCTTGAGTTGCGCGCGGCACCACTCGACCGGCGCCGACGGGCATTTCGATTTTGTGAAGACGCCGGCCGTGGTGGTGCCGGCATCGAACAACGCCAGCAGCACGTCGGTACGGTTGGCATAGCGGATGCCGGCTTCGGCGGTCGCTATACGCACGCCCGCAATTGCCGGCATGTGCGGGACGTTTTTCGGGGCGAGGGGGGAGATCGCAGTCGACATGTCACAGGCCTTTCGCCGTCATCCTGAGGTGCGCGCCAACAGCGCGCCTCGAAGGATGACGGTCGCACCGTCGCCCTTCGAGGCTCGCTTCGCTCGCACCTCAGGGTGACGGTGCGGAGCGAGCCGCGTCGAGCATTAAAAGACACCAATGGCCGGGACAAGCCCGGCCATGACGAAATTATTTGATGCGGGCGATGAGGCTCACTACTTCGGCTCTGCCGGCATGATCTGCGGCTTGGCCGTATCCGGGACAGCCACTTCGGGCGTCGCCGGCTTGTCGAGCCGAACGATCTTGGCGCTGGCGCGCAGCGAGCCGACCAGATCGGCCTGCGCCTTGCGCGTCACGAATTGCTCGATCTGCGGCTTGACCTCCTCGAAGGTCGGCATCGGCTTGGTGCGTTTGTCCTCGACCTTGATCACGTGCCAGCCGAACTGGGTCTTCACCGGATCGGAAATCTGGCCCTTGTCGAGCTTAAAGGCGACATCGGAGAATTCCGGCACCATCTGTTCCTTGGTGAAATAGCCGAGGTCGCCGCCATTGGCCTTGCCCGAGGGGTCCTCGGTGACTTCTCCGGCGACCTTGATGAAGTCCTCGCCTTTCTTGAGCCGCGCGATCACCGCCTTGATCTTGTCCTCGGCCGCCTTGCTCGCCTTCTCGTCGCCGGCTGTCGCACGGATCAGGATGTGGCGCGCATGCACTTCCTGTTCGGGCGCCATCTGCTTGACGGCATCGTCATAGACCTTGTGCATGGCCTCATCGGTCAGCGCCGCCTTGCCGGTCTGTTGCAGCAGCGTTTCCATCAGCAGCTTGTCGCGGGCAAACGACATCTTGTGCTTGAACGCGTCGCTGTCGCCGATCTTCTTGTCCTCCGCGGCCTTCGCCAGCAGCAGCATGTCGGCGGTGAACTGGACGAGATAGTCCTGCTTTTGGTCAGGCGACATCGGCGGCAATTGCCCGGCCTCTTCCTCGGCGACGGCGAGGTCGCTCTGGTGGATCGGGGCGCCATTGACGGTAGCTACCACAGGGTCCTTGTCCTGAGCTGATGCGGGCGCGGCGCCTGCCAGCAGCAGCGCCAAGGCGGCGGCCGAGATGCCGGCAAGGAGACCCGCCCGCCGTGGCCGGGCCGTGAAAGTCGAAATCGACATGGCGTTGTCCTTGGCGTTGTCGTTGGAAATAAATGGGTCCGCTTAAGCGGACGGCGCGGACTTTTCGCCCAACAACCATGGCTTTGCAATGGCGCTCGGACATTAAATATCGAACCGGATGCTGCTTTAATGCTGTGTCGAGCCGGCAATTGACATCAAACCGACCCACTCCTATCTCATCGATATCTTTGGATGTTCGCGCCGTTCCGGCGCAAACCGCGTTGAATTTGCCCGAAAAGTGCCTCATTTCCGGAGCCCCGGAAGCTGAACCGGCAGGCCTCGGTATGATAGAAGCCCCGGCACAAGCTAGGACCTTAAGACCATGATCGGCGCCGTCGCCCGCAAGCTGTTTGGCTCCGCCAATGATAGGCGCATTCGCAGCTATCAACCCCGCGTCGATGCCATCAACGCCATGGAAAAGGAGCTGGAGGGCTTAAGCGACGACGAGCTGCGCGCGCGCACCGCCGCGTTCAAGCAACAGGTCGCCGACGGCACCTCGCTCGACGACATTCTGGTTGCCGCCTTCGCCACGTGCCGCGAGGCGGCCAAGCGCACGCTCGGCCAGCGCCATTTCGACGTGCAGCTGATCGGCGGCATGATCCTGCACGAAGGCAAGATCGCCGAGATGAAGACCGGCGAAGGCAAGACGCTGGTCGCCACGCTCGCCGTCTATCTCAACGCGCTCGCCGGCCGCGGCGTGCATGTCGTCACCGTCAACGATTACCTCGCCAAGCGCGACTCCGAGTGGATGGGGCAGATCTATTCCTTCCTCGGCCTGACCACGGGCGTGATCGTGCACGGGCTCGACGACGAGCAGCGCAAGAAGGCTTACGACTGCGACGTCACCTACGGCACCAACAACGAGCTCGGCTTCGACTATCTGCGCGACAACATGAAGTACCGGCTCGAGGACATGGTCCAGCGCGGGCACATCTACGCCATCGTCGACGAAGTGGACTCGATCCTGATCGACGAGGCGCGCACGCCGCTGATCATCTCCGGCCCGCTCGACGACCGCTCGGAATTCTACAACACCATCGATACCTTCATTCCCAGGCTGGCCAAGGAAGACTACGAGGTCGACGAGAAGCAGCGCACCGTCACCATGACCGAGGCCGGCATGGAAAAGATGGAATTCAACCTGCGCGAGGCCAATCTGCTCAAGGGCGGCAAGCTCTACGACGTCGAGAACGTCTCCGTCGTGCACCACGTCAATCAGGGCCTGCGCGCGCACAAGCTGTTCCAGCGCGACAAGGACTACATCGTGAGGAACGGCGAGGTCGTCATCATCGACGAGTTCACCGGCCGCATGATGCCGGGACGGCGTTATTCGGAAGGGCTGCACCAGGCGCTAGAAGCCAAGGAGCACCAGCCGATCCAGCCGGAAAACCAGACGCTCGCCTCGATCACCTTCCAGAACTATTTCCGCATGTACGAGAAGCTTGCCGGCATGACCGGCACGGCGCTCACCGAGGCCGACGAGTTCATGGACATTTACGGCCTGGAAGTGCTGGAAGTTCCGACCAACATGCCGCTGATCCGCATCGATGATGACGACGAGGTCTATCGCACGACCAAGGAAAAATACCGCTCCATCATCGCGCTGATCGAGGACTGCAAGAAGCGCGGCCAGCCGGTGCTGGTCGGCACCACCTCGATCGAAAAATCTGAGCAGCTCGCCGAGATGCTGCGCGAGGCCGGCTGGGAAGCGCACGACTTCACCGATCCCAATGCCTTCGCCGCGCTGTATTCCGGCGACGACGGCGCCACTAAGACCAAGGTCTTCGCCATCCTCAACGCCCGTTACCACGAGCAGGAGGCCTTTATCGTCTCCCAGGCCGGCGTGCCCGGCGCCATCACCATCGCCACCAACATGGCGGGCCGCGGCACCGACATTCAGCTCGGCGGCAATGCCGACATGCGCATCCGTCAGGAGATCGCCGAAATCGAGGATCCGCGCGCGCGCGAGAAAAGCGCAAAAGCCGATGAGATCCGCAAGCAGATCGCGCGGCTCAAGGAAAAGGCGCTCAAGGCCGGTGGCCTCTTCGTGCTCGGCACCGAGCGGCACGAGAGCCGGCGCATCGACAACCAGCTGCGCGGCCGTTCGGGCCGCCAGGGCGACCCCGGCCATTCCAAGTTCTTCCTGTCGCTGGAAGACGACCTGATGCGCATTTTCGGCTCCGACAAGCTCGACGGCATGCTGCAAAAGCTCGGCTTGAAGGAGAACGAGGCAATCGTCCATCCCTGGATCAACAAGGCGTTGGAAAAGGCGCAGCAGAAGGTCGAGGCGCGCAATTTCGACATCCGCAAGAACCTGCTCAAATACGACAACGTGATGAACGACCAGCGCAAGGTCATCTTCGAGGAGCGGCTCGACCTGATGCGCGACGACGCGGTGGACGAAACCGTGGCCGGCATGCGCCAATCCGTGATCGAGGACCTAATCGCCAAAACCATTCCGCCCAACGCCTATCCCGAGCAGTGGGACGTGGCGACCATCGATCAGGCGGTGCGCGACGTTCTCACGCTCGAGCTGCCGGTGGCGGACTGGGTCAAGGAAGAGGGCATCACTGACGAGGACGTGCGCGAGCGCATCACGCGCCGCGCCGACGAGTGGATGGCGTCAAAGGTCGCCAAATGGGGCCCCGACGTCATGCGCTATGTCGAGAAATCGATCCTGCTGCAGACGCTCGATCATCTTTGGCGCGACCACCTGGTCATGCTCGAGCACCTGCGCCAGGTGATCGGCCTGCGCGGCTACGGCCAGCGCGACCCGCTTAACGAATACAAGGCGGAAGCCTTCAGCCTGTTCGAGGGGATGATGGCGCACCTGCGTGAGGCCGTGACCGGCCAGCTCATGCGCGTGGAAATCGTGCAGCAGCCGCCGGTGGAGCAGCCAGCCCAGCAGCTACCCTACATGGAAGCGCACAAGGTCGATCCCGCGACCGGCGAGGATGAACTAGCGCTCGCGTCGGCGCCGCTCGCACCGGCGCTCGCCGGCAACGGTCATGCTTTGCAGGCGGTCGCTCAGCCGGCTGCGCAGCAAACGGCACAGGCCAAGCGCAATCCGAAAAATCCGGCGAGCTGGGGCAAGGTCGGCCGCAACGAGCCGTGCCCGTGCGGCTCCGGCAAGAAGTTCAAGCACTGCCACGGCAAGTTTGCCTGAGCGGCGGCGCAGCGGTCCACGAAATAAAAACGCCGGCCTCGTGCCGGCGTTTTTCATGTCAGCGGCGCAAAGCAACCGCTAGCGCCACAGCCCGTAGTCGTCCCATTTGTCTTCGGGGATTTTTTCGCCGACGCGATAGTCGAAGAACAGGATCTTCAGGTGGTTGGGCGATGTCTCGCAGGTGAATGAAAACTGATACCACTGGCCGCGGCTACGGAAGGCGCCGCCCTGGCCCTTGATGGTGTCGCCTTCGACCTTGAACGGCGCAATTGAGTTGATCACGGCGCGATCGGGATGATAAGGATTCTTGTCGCGGCCGATGCGCTTGGCGGCGGCGTAATCGCAAACCTGTTCGAGCCGGTCGGCCGCGTCGATGCGTTTGAGCATGTCCTCGATGCCAGGCTCGATGCTGACTTCGCTTTTGGAATCGGCGGCGGCAAGCCCGCCGCCACTCGTCAGCGCTATCGCCAAAACCAGCACTACTCGCCGCATCGTTCACCTCTCGCGGAACCAAAGAGAATCTGCCGCGATTTTACCCACGCGCGGTCGTGGCCGTGAAGCCTCCAGTGGAAAACTTTTGCAAAATGGAATGCCGCTTATCGCGGCAATCTCGTCGCCAGTGTTTTGCGAAACACGCGGTCGCGCTTGAGATGCCACTCGCGGCTCATGGCCTGCCGGCGCGTGGGAAACCATTCCGAATGCAGCAGCACCCAGGCGCGCCCGCGCGTCGAGCGGGCGCCCTTGCCGGCATTGTGCTGCGCCAAGCGCCGCGTGACGTCGCTGGTCCATCCGACATAAGTGAGGTGGCGCTTCTTGCCGCTGCTGCCGAGGACGTAGACAAAGCAATCCATGCCGGTGCCTGCCTGGCGGCGAAACTTGGCGTGCGTCAGCGGAACGCGGACCAGCGGCTGTCGAACGTGCCGGCCGGGACCACCGGCTGGGCGCCGGCGAGCAGGCCAACGGTCGTCGGTTGCGGTCCCGAATAGGCGGTGCGCATTTCACCCGCCGCTGGCGCGTTTTGCGGCTCGCGCTTTTTCAGTTCGTTCTTGGCGGTCTGCTTCACGCGTGGTTTCGGCTCGGGCTCCGGAACATTCGCGGCGACGGCCTTTGGCTCCGCTGCAGGCGGCTTGGCATGCGGCTTCGCCGACGCCGACGCGGTGCGGAACGTTGCCGCCGGCTTCGGCTTCGAAGCAACCTCGCTGCCGCGCAAGGCGACCGGCGCGGTGTCGGCTTCCGGCTCGGCGGTCGATGCTTCGGATTGTGCTTCAGGCTTGGCTTCCGCCTTGGCGCCGCCGAACAGGTTGCCCAGAAGACCGGCGATCGTGGTCGGCTTTTCCGGCGGAGCCTCGCCTTCCTTGGGCAGCGGCGCCTCTGGCGGCACCGGCACGCTCGCCAGCATGACCGGTTGGGCCTCAGGAGCCGCAGCCGGTATCGGTGTCGCCGCCGGCTTCTGCTTCGGCGGCCTCAGCGCGGCCAGCGCTCCGGGCGGATTGGGCACGTGTGGCAGCGCGCCCGGCGCCTTGACCTCGGCAACCTGCACCAGACGCCCCTTGCTGTCGTATTCGATCTGGTTGTTGGGGACCATCTTGTCGGCAAACACCGGGTTCATGCCGCCATCGAGGCCGTTGCGCGGCGGCACCGTCGCCACGTTCTCGGCGACGTATTGCGCCATTTGGAATTGCTCATGCCGGCGCTTGTCGAGCACCGCGTCGGCGACATTCTTGTCGAGCTGGTAGACCGGGCACTTGCCGCGCGGATCGAATTTGAGCGGCTTGGTCGAACCGTCGGGCGCCGCCGCATCGAACACGTAGCGCTTCTCGCACACGGCGACCTTGGGTTCCTGGTGCGTCGCCTCGAAATCGTCGTAGCCTTCCTTGATCATTTTCCAGAAGGTGAAATTCGGATTGTCGCGGTGCTTGGCCATGTTCAGCGCGGTCATGCGGAACGGGAAGGCCTCGAACTGGAATTCCTTCTGCCCGCCGAAGAACGACTCGCGCGCCAGCGCGTAGATCTCCTGGATCTGCTCGTCGGTCATGGCGTAGCAGCCGCGCGATGAGCAGTCGCCGTGCACCATCAGCTCGGCGCCGGTGTAGTTGTGCGCGCGGTCATAGGCGTTCGGGAAGCCGGTGTTGAAGGCAAGGTAATAGTTCGAATTGGGATTCATCTGCCCGGGCGTGATGGTATAGAAGCCCTCCGGCGCCTGGCGGTCGCCTTCCTTCTTCTTCGGGCCGAGATCGCCCGACCAGCGGCAGATCGGATAGGTCTTGAGCAGGGCGAATTCGCCGTCGCGGTTCTTTTTCCAGACTTCCAGCTCGGATTCTTCCTTGAACAGGCGGACGAGGGTCGGCGACTCCTTGTCCATATGCTTCTGTTCGATGTCCGCGACCATCCTGTCGGACAGAGGTGCGAGCGCACGGCCCGAAGTAATGCTGTCGGTGTCGCAGCCGGAAAGCGCAATCGCTGCGGCGACGACCGCGGGCGCCAATAGCGCACGTGCAAATGGACGGCAGCGCAAACGCTTAAACTCCCCGGGCCTGTGACCCCTTATTGTCCAATCGTTATCCATAACTTGTGGCATCCGCAAGGCAATCAGGGGTTCCCCGGGTGGGAGCTAAGCCTATGGTGAAGCAAAGGTAAATGGGTGCGGCGGGCGCGGCTTTCAGCCCGGCGCCCGCCCCATTTGCAGGAATTTTTCGCGCCGCTGCGCGCGCACGGCGGCGGCGTCGAGCGGGCGCAATTCGGCGAGCGCCTTGTTGATGGCCTCGCCGGTCGCCGCAATCGCCGCGGCCGGATCGCGGTGCGCCCCGCCGACCGGCTCCGGAACGATGGCGTCGATCATGCCGAACCTCGCCATATCCTGCGCGGTGATCTTCATGTTGGTCGCCGCTTCCTGCGCCTTGGTGGTGTCGCGCCAGAGGATCGAGGCGGCGCCTTCCGGCGAAATCACGCTGTAGATGGCGTGTTCCAGCATCAGCACGCGATTGGCGGTGGCCAGCGCAATGGCGCCGCCGGAGCCGCCTTCGCCGAGGATCACCGCAATGTTGGGGACGCCGATCGACAGGCAGGCGTCGGTCGAGCGCGCAATCGCCTCGGCCTGGCCGCGCTCCTCGGCGCCGATGCCGGGATAGGCGCCGGCAGTGTCCACCAGCGTTATCACCGGAATGCCGAAGCGGTCGGCCATGGTCATTAGCCGCACCGCCTTGCGGTAGCCCTCCGGCCGCGCCATGCCGAAATTGTGCTTGAGCCGGCTCTCGGTGTCGGAGCCTTTCTCGTGGCCGATGACGCAGACGGCCTCGCCGCGGAAGCGGCCGAAGCCGCCGACGATGGCCGCGTCCTCGCCGAATTTGCGGTCGCCGGCCAGCGCTACGAATTCGGTCAGCAGTCCGGCGATGGTGTCGAGGCAATGCGGCCGCTGCGGATGCCGCGCCACTTGCGCCTTCTGCCATGGCGTCAAGTCGGCATAGATCTCCCTGAGCGCCAGCACCGCCTTGACCTCGAGCCGCCCGATCTCGTCGCCGACGGCGACGGCATTGCCGGTCTCGGCCATGGCGCGCAGTTCCTCGACCTTGGCCTCGAGTTCTGCCACCGGCTTTTCGAAGTCGAGATAGCTGCGCATGGGTCCCGGCAAAAGTCGCGACAAATCAGAAGAGATGAAGTTGCGGGCGAAACTGGCCCGGGCTCGGCCAATAAGTCAAGAAAGCGAAGAATCGGTCAGTGTGTCGGTTTCAGCCTTTGCAGCTCATGATCGACGGCGGTCAGCAGTGACGTCAGGAACTCGTGCACGGTCCGCCAGGGAACATCCTCGCGAATGTCCAAGTAATCGTGGCGGTATATGTTTCCGGCGCCTGCCATTTTATTCCAAGCAATCTCTGGGTGCCGGTCTTTGAGGTCGGCTGATGGCGCGAGGCTTCGGAAATGATTTCAAGACTGCGGGTTACTGCATAGACAGTCTTAAGATCAGCCTCGAATTCGGCAAAGGTCATCCCTTTCACGAATTTCCGAGCCACCGCAGTGTTTTTCGCGATATCGGACAGAGGACCAAAATCGGAGTTGGAATCAGAACGCATAGATTGCGTCGCGTGCGGCCGGAGCTCGGATATAAGATTTCAGTGCGTCTCGATCGACGACGTCAACACGAATTGGAAACAGGCTCGCAATATCGCTGATCAATCCCGAGTAGGCGAAAAGGCCCAGCCCATTGTCGGCGCGAGCTCGATCATGATGTCGACGTCGCTGTCCGGCCGAGCGTCGCCGCGCGCCACCGATCTGAACAGGGCAGCGTGAAGCACGCCGCGTTCGCGCAGGGTGGGCTCGTGCTGCCGCAGAATGGTTATGACTTCATCGCGTTTCATCGTGGCGATTTATCAGAAATCGCAACAATTTGCACCAACAGCCAATATAGGCGTTTTACTCATCCGCCAGTGGATGTAGGTCGCGCACCAGCGCCTTCAGCCGTTCCTCCAGCACATGGGTATAGATCTGCGTGGTGGAAATATCGGCGTGGCCGAGCAAAGTCTGCACCACGCGCAGGTCGGCGCCGTTGTGCAGCAGGTGACTGGCGAAGGCATGGCGCAGCACATGGGGAGAGAGCCGCGCCGGCGCAATGCCGCAAACCTGCCCGAGCGCCTTCAATTCGCGGGCGAAATGCTGCCGGGTGAGGTGGCCCTGTTCGCCGAAGGAGGGGAACAACCATTTCGACTGCGCCTCGCGCGCATCGCCGCGCAGTTTGAGATACTCGTCCATGCTGCGCTGGGCCGCGCTGTTGAGCGGCACCAGCCGCTCCTTGCCGCCCTTGCCGCGCACCACCAGCATGCGCTGGTCGCGCCGCGCGGCGGCGGCCGGCAAGGCCACCAGCTCGGAGACGCGCAAGCCCGTCGCATAGACGACTTCGATGAGACAATTGAGCCGCGCGGCGCGCAGCCGCACGGCCGGCGCCAGCGTTTCGTCCTCGGCGGCCCGGCGTGCCTCTTTGAGCAGCCCGTCAACTTCGGCGATGGAGAGAATTTTCGGCAGCGAGCGGCCGCGCTTGGGCCCTTCCAGCACCGCAGCCGGATCGTCGCTTCGTTTTCCTTCGGCGTAGAGAAAACGGAACAGCTGCCGCAATGCCGACAGATGCCGCGCCACCGTCGCGGGCTTGAAGCCGCGTTTGGTGAGCGCGCCCAGGTAGCCGCGCAGGTCGTCGGTCGTGGCATTGGCAATGCGGCGGCCGCTGCCGCCGAGATGCTCGGTCAGCCCCGCGAGGTCACGGCCATAGGCTTGCAGCGTGTTGCTCCCTGCACCGCGTTCGGCCGCCAGCATGTCGAGGAACAGGTCGATCAGCGTTGCGTCGGCAACTTTTTTGCCGCCCTGTTCTGCATCGCGCTGTTTGAGCCGGCGGGCCATCGGCGTCGCCGCCGTCAGCGTTGCGACTTGGCGAAATGATCGGACGGAACGGTGACGATGATCTCGCGCGGCTTGTACTGCACGAAGGTGGCGAGCGAGAACACCGCGCCATAGGCGATCCCGCCGATCAGGCCGACAAACATGAGAAATCTGAACAGGCTCGGCATCTTCTCTGAAATCCGGCGATCGGGCGCGCCTTTGGGCGGCGAATCGAGGGAGTACGACCACGTTCCTTAACCGCTGACAAGAGCCGCCATCGCGGGCTTCGCGATTCTGGTATAGGAACGCTATCGTTGACTGGGATGCTTACCATGGCCAATGGCGCCATTCAAAACGCCGCCGAAAACGGCACGGAGTCGGCCATCGTGCGCTCGCTGGGCGCGCGATCCGTGGTGCTCGTCGGCATGATGGGCGCGGGGAAATCCTCGGTCGGCCGCCGGCTCGCCGGCCGGCTGGCGATTCCATTTGTCGATGCCGACGCCGAGATCGAGGCGGCCGCCGGCATGACCATCCCGGAGATTTTCGCTAAACACGGCGAACCCTATTTCCGCGCCGGTGAAGCGCGCGTGATCGCGCGCCTGCTCGCCGGCGGCCCGCAGGTGCTGGCGACCGGCGGCGGCGCCATGATGGACGCCAGCACGCGCGCGCTGATCCGCGACAAGGGCGTCTCGATCTGGCTGAAGGCCGATCTCGACATGCTGCTGCGCCGGACCAAGCGGCGCGGCGACCGCCCGCTGGCGGAGAAGATCAAGGATCTGCTGCCGCTGCGCGAACCGTTTTATTCGCAGGCCGACATTATCGTGGAGTCGCGCGACGATCCGCACGACACCATCGTCGATGAAATTGTCGGCGCGCTGCCCAGGCAGCTTGGCATTGCCGCGGAGGGCGAGGCATGACCGCGCAAAAGACCGCGCAGCCGCGCGCGTCCGAACCGATCGTCGTGCCCGTCGCGCTGGGCGCGCGCGCCTATGACATCGTCATCGGCCGCGGGCTGCTCGCTTCGCTCGGGAGCCGCATCAAGGCGTTGCGTCCGGGCGCCCGCGTGGCGCTCGTCACCGACGTGACGGTGGCCGAGCGGCATCTTGGCGCTGCGCAAGCCGCGCTCAAATCCGCCGGCATCGGCTGCACGGCGATCGAGGTAGCGCCGGGCGAGGGCGCCAAGACCTATGCCGGCTTCCAAACCGTGTGCGAGGCGATCGTGGCGGCGCGCATCGAGCGCGGCGATCTCGTCCTCGCGCTCGGCGGCGGCGTGATCGGCGATCTCGCCGGCTTTGCCGCGGCCTGCGTGCGCCGCGGCGTCGATTTCGTGCAGGTGCCGACCACTCTGCTCGCACAAGTCGATTCATCGGTCGGCGGCAAGACCGGCATCAATTCGGCGCAGGGAAAAAATCTCATCGGCGCCTTCCACCAGCCGGTCCTGGTCGTCGCCGACACCGCGCTGCTCGACACGCTGCCGGAGCGCCAGTTCCGTGCCGGCTACGCGGAAGTCGCCAAATACGGGCTGCTCGGCGACGCCGCGTTTTTTTCCTGGCTGGAGACGAACTGGCAGGACCTGTTCGCCGGCCGCAACGCGGCGCGCGAGCACGCCGTCGCCGTCTGCTGCCGCGGCAAGGCGGGAATCGTTTCCCGAGACGAGCGCGAAACCGGCGAGCGCATGCTGCTCAATCTCGGCCACACCTTCGGCCACGCGCTGGAAGCGGCGGCCGGCTTCTCCGACCGGCTGCTGCACGGCGAAGCTATTGCGATCGGCATAGCGTTGGCGTTCGACTTCTCCGCCCGGCGCAAGCTCATTTCGCCCGAGGACGCCGCGCGCGCGCGCGCGCATCTTGCGGCCGTCGGCCTGCCGACCAAGATCAAGGACGTGGCGGGCGGCCTGCCGCCGGCCGATCGGCTGATGGACCTTATTGCGCAGGACAAGAAGGTCATGCGCGGCGCGCTGACCTTCATTCTGGTGCGCGGCATCGGCAAGGCCTTTGTCGAAACTGGTGTCGATCCCGCCGACGTGCGCGCCTTCCTCACCGAAAAACTCATCGCATGATTGAAGAAACTGCGCTGATTCAAGCCAAACGGATAAGAGTCTAAGCCGATGGAAGGCCACGACTGGCTCTCGCTCTTGATCGTGCTGGTCTGTTTGTTGCTGTCGGCCTTCTTCGCCGGCAGCGAGACCGCGCTCACCGCCTCCTCGCGCGCCAGCATGGCGCGGCTGGAGAAGCAGGGAAATCCGCGCGCGGCGATCGTCAATCGCCTGCTGGCGCAGCGAGAACGCCTGCTCGGGGCGCTACTGTTCGGCAACAATGCCGTCAATATTGCCGCCTCCGCGCTCGCCACCGGCGTGCTGCTCGCTTGGTTCGGCCACGCCGGCGTGGTCTACGCCACGGTTGTCATGACGGTCGCCGTCGTCGTTTTTTCCGAGATTCTGCCAAAGACCGCTGCATTTAACGCACCCGATCGCATCGCGCTCGCCGTCGCCCGCCCGATGTCCTGGATCGTCAGGATCCTTGGGCCCGTGCTGATGGCAATTGAGGCGCTGGTGCGCTGGCTGCTCAAGTTCATCGGCATGACTGTCGGCGAGGATCAGGACGTGCTGTCGGCGCGCGAGGAGTTGCGCGGCGCCGTCGATCTGTTCCACAGCGAAGGCGAAGTGGAAAAGCTCGACCGCGACATGTTCGGCGGCGTCCTCGATTTGCGCGAGCTGGTCGTCTCCGACGTGATGATCCACCGCACCGACATGATTACCCTCAACGCCGACGACGCACCGGAGGACATCGTCAACGCGGTAATTGCCTCGCCGGTGACACGAATTCCGCTGTGGCGCGATAATCCAGAAAATATCATCGGCATCCTGCACGTGAAGGATCTGCTGCGCGCGCTGCACGCGGTAGACGGCGACGCCGCCAAGGTCGACATCGCCTCGCTGCTGAAAGCGCCGTGGTTCGTGCCCGACACGCGGCCGGTATCGGAACAGCTCAAGGCCTTCCGCCGGCGCAAGACGCCGTTCGCGCTTGTGGTCGACGAATATGGCGACGTCGAAGGGCTGGTGACACTGGAGGATATTCTCGAGGAAATCGTCGGCGACATCACCGACGAGCACGACGTCGCCATGCCCGGCGTGCGCCGTCAGCCCGACGGCTCGGTGAATGTCGACGGCGCGGTGCCGATCCGCGATTTGAACCGCGTCATGGACTGGAACCTGCCGGACGAAGAGGCGACGACCATCGCCGGGCTGGTGATTCACGAGGCGCGCTCGATCCCCGATGTCGGGCAGAGCTTCACCTTCCACGGCTTTCGTTTCAGGGTGCTGCGCCGCAGCCGCAACCGCATCACCGCGCTGCGCATCCAGCCGCTGCCGCGCAAGGCCGCGGCGAAGGCGGGCTAGGCGCCTTCCCCCGGCGCCGCCGCGTGGATGGCGAGCGCGTGCACGCCGGCGGCGAGTTCATCCGAAAGTAAGCCGTTGATCATGCGATGGCGCTCGATGCGCGTCTTGCCTTTGAACGCCTGCGCCACGATATAAACGCGGAAGTGCGTTTGCCCGCCCGGCCGGGCGCCGGCGTGGCCCGCGTGCTGGTGCGATTCGTCAACCACGTTGATGCTTTCCGGGCTGAAAGCCTCGGTCAACTTTTTGCTGATAACATCGGCGGTACGCATGCTGTTCCGCTTAGCGCATGATCCCGAAAGGTGGAAACCGGTTTTCGGACAAAATCATGCGCAAAAAGGGGCACGGTATGGGTCAATGCTTGTTTCGCGAGGAACTCTGAGTCGCAGCTACAATCAAGTCTTGAAGGCGTCATTACAAAAGGCGCATACTAATCGGTCATGAAATTCGACTCGCCACTGTTCGACAAGATCCGCGTCAAGCCGTCGAAGGATCGCCGTGCGAAAAGCACTGGCGGCCCGTCGTGCGAATGGCATGGCTGCAAGGAAAAAGCCACGCATCGCGCCCCGAAAGGCCGCGGCAAGGACAAGGACTATTGGCATTACTGCCTCGCCCATGTGCGCGAATACAACCAGTCGTATAATTTTTTCGCCGGCATGAAGGACACCGACGTGCTCGCCTATCAGAAGGACGCGCTCACCGGCCACCGTCCGACCTGGAAGATGGGCACCGGCAAGGGCCCGGCGCGGCCCGATCTGCGCAGCTTCGGCAGCGGCAGCGACCCGTTCGACCTGTTTGGCGAGGGCTTGCACGCCGAGCAGAAGGCGCGCGTGGAAGCGGGGCCGGTGCGCAACGCCGAGCGCAAGGCGCTCGAAGTCCTGAGCCTCGAGGTCGGCGCCACGCCGGTGCAGGTGAAAATCAGATTCAAGCAGCTGGTCAAGCGCTACCACCCCGACGCCAATGGCGGCGACCGCTCGACCGAAGACCGGCTGGTCGAGATCATCCAGTCTTATAATTATTTGAAATCCGTCGGCTTCGCCTGACGCGGGCGTTGACCCGATGGCGAAGCAGACCACGCAACATATTTACGGCGGCAGCACCTTCTCCTTCATGTGGCGCGAGCCGGCGCTAGGTGCCATGCGCCGGATGCGCGCGCTCGGGCTTAACGACTTCGATATCCTCGCCGTTCCCGGCCACTTGTGGGCCGACGACCTGGACGCCGGCGCCCGCAAAGCTCTCGCCGCCGCGCTGCGCGCCGACGGCATCCGCGTTGAATCGGTCAACATCCCCGCGCTCGACCAGAACATCGGAAGCTGCGTTGCCGAGACGCGGGCCTATGCCGTCGACCTCTATCGCCGCACCATGGAGCTGGGCGGCGAGCTCGGCGCCTGCGGCGTCGTGGTGGTGCCGGGCCGCGTCTCGGCGCTGCTGCCGCCGGATGCGGCCGATACGGAGCGCTGGCTCGGCGACAGCGTCGCTGCATTGCTCGACGTTGCCCGGAACCTCGACCAGAAAATCTATCTCGAATCGCATCCGCAGACGTCGATCCCGACCGCGGAAAAAATCGCCGCCTTCACCGACAATTTCAACGATCCGCGCCTGCTCGTCGCTTACGACGTGGCCAGCGCCGAATTCATCGGCGAGGATCAGGTCAAGGCGTTGCGCCTGCTCGGCCGCCGCGTCGGGCAAACGCACCTGTCGGATTCGACGCGCACGGCGTGGCGCCACGACAGTATCGGGCTCGGCAGCATCGATTTCGCGCCGATCCTTTCAACCATCGACGCGATCGGCTTCACCGGCGTCAATATTCTGGAGATCATTTCCGCCAATCCGCTGGACGACATCGCCCGCAGCATGACGGCACTCAGGTTAGGGGCTTAGCCGGCAGGAACCCGGAGTTGCGTCCAAGCAGCCCAGCCCCGCCCTTCGCACAGGCCGGATAATACCTATCTCATTGATAATATTGATAAGGACATCTGGCGCGGACGGGTTTTTCAGCCGCATTTGGTCTGCTAGGTTGGGTCACCATCAGCCGGACCGTACCCGTCGGACCGCATCAGGGCTTCGGAGTTCCGAAGCCACGGAGGATCAATGACTGCCGCAATGCAAGAAGTTACCGGCAAATCTGTCGAAGGATTGCCCGACATGAAGGTGTCGATCCGGCAGGTGTTCGGCATCGACAGCGACATGGAAGTGCCGGCCTACAGCAAGGCCGATGACCACGTGCCTGACCTCGATCCGGATTACCGGTTCGACCGCCCGACCACGCTCGCCATCCTCGCCGGCTTTGCCCACAACCGCCGCGTCATCATCTCCGGTTATCACGGTACCGGCAAATCCACGCATGTCGAGCAGGTGGCGGCGCGGCTCAACTGGCCCTGCGTGCGCGTCAACCTCGACAGCCACATCAGCCGCATCGACCTGATCGGCAAGGACGCCATCGTCATCAAGGACGGCCTGCAGGTGACGGAATTCCGCGACGGCATTCTGCCCTGGGCCTACCAGAACAACGTCGCGCTCTGCTTCGACGAATACGACGCCGGGCGCCCGGACGTGATGTTCGTCATCCAGCGCGTGCTGGAATCCTCCGGCCGGTTGACGCTGCTCGACCAGAGCCGCGTCATCCGCCCGCACCCCGCGTTTCGCCTGTTTGCCACCGCCAACACCATCGGCCTCGGCGACACGTCGGGCCTTTATCACGGCACGCAGCAGATCAACCAGGCGCAGATGGACCGCTGGTCGATCGTCACCACGCTCAACTATCTGCCGCACGACAACGAGGTGGAGATCGTGCTCGCCAAGGCCAGGCACTATCGGACCGAGCAGGGCCGCGAGATCGTCGGCAAGATGGTGCGCGTCGCCGATCTCACGCGCAACGCCTTCATGAACGGCGACATCTCCACGGTGATGAGCCCGCGCACGGTCATCATCTGGGCGGAGAATTCGGAAATCTTCGGCGATGTCGGCTTCGCCTTCCGGCTCACGTTCTTGAACAAGTGCGACGAGCTGGAGCGTCCGATCGTCGCCGAGTTCTATCAGCGCTGCTTCGGCATCGAATTGCCGGAGAGCTCGGTGAACGTGGCGCTGAGTTAATTGGGGCCGTCATCCTTCGAGGCTCGCTTTGCTCGCGCCTTAGGATGACGGATTAAGATCTTCACGCGGGGCAGCCTCTCACCGTCATCCTGAGGTGGCCGCGCAGCGGCCCTCGAAGGATGACGGGCATTGAATCAATGGCCTCGAACATCAAGAGCAAACCGTCGCCGACCGAGCCGTTCAAGCGCGCGGTCACCGGCTGCCTGCGCGCCATCGCGCGCAAGCCCGATCTCGAGGTGACTTTCGCCGCCGAGCGGCCCGGCCTGATCACCGGCAAGGCGCGGCTGCCGGAGCCGCCGCGCAAGCTCACAAGAGCGGAAGCGGCGATCGTGCGCGGCAATGCCGACGCCATCGCTCTGCGCATTGCCTGCCACGATCCGGCCATGCACCGGCGCCTGCAGCCGGGCGGCCAGCAGGCGCGCGCGGTGTTCGAGGCGGTGGAGCAGGCGCGCGTCGAAGCGATCGGCGCGCGGCGCATGGACGGCGTTGCCCAGAACCTGACCGCCATGCTCGACGAGAAGTTCCAGCGCGGCAAATTCGATCAGGTCACAGAGCGCGGCGACGCGCCGATCGAGGAGGCGCTGGCGCTCATGGTGCGCGAGCGGCTCACCGGCATGGCGCCGCCCGCGCACGCGAAAAAGCTGGTCGATCTGTGGCGGCCGCTGATCGAGGATCGCGCCGGGCGCGATCTCGACCGGCTCGAAAGCGTGGTCGAGGACCAGCGCCAGTTCAGCGACGCCGTGCACGACCTGCTCGACGCGCTGGACATGGGCGACGACCGCAGCCGCGATGCCGACGACGAAGAGGATGAAGGCGAGGACGATCAGCGCAAGCAGCAATCGGGCGAGGAGGGCGAGGGCGCAGACAGCGACGACCAGCGCATGAGCATGGAGGACGCGGAGGTGTCCGCCGAGGACATGCCCGATAGCGCCGCCGAAGCCGTCGACGCCCGACCGCCGACATGGCCGACGATGCCGATATGGGCGATTCCGAAACGCCGGGCGAACCGCAGCGGCCGCGCCATTCCGGCGAGAACGAGCCGCGCGGACCGGACTACCGCGCCTTCACCATGCGCTTCGACGAGACCGTCGCGGCGGAAGACCTGTGCGAGCCGGAGGAGCTCGATCGCCTCAGGGGCTATCTCGACAAGCAGCTCTCGCATCTGCAGGGCGTCGTTGCCCGTCTCGCCAACCGCCTGCAACGCCGGCTCATGGCGCAGCAGAACCGCTCCTGGGAATTCGATCTGGAGGAAGGCCTGCTCGATCCGGCTCGCCTGCCGCGCATCATCATGGACCCGCTGCACGCGCTTTCCTTCAAGGCCGAGAAGGACATGAAATTCCGCGACACCGTGGTGACGTTGCTGCTCGACAATTCCGGCTCGATGCGGGGCCGGCCGATCACGGTTGCCGCCACCTGCGCCGATATTCTGGCGCGCACGCTCGAGCGCTGCGGCGTCAAGGTCGAGATCCTCGGCTTCACCACGCGCGCCTGGAAAGGCGGGCAGTCGCGCGAGGCCTGGCTCACCGCTGGCAAGCCCGCCAATCCCGGCCGCCTCAACGATCTGCGCCACATCATCTACAAGTCGGCCGACGCGCCGTGGCGGCGCGCGCGCAAGAATCTCGGGCTGATGATGCGCGAGGGCCTGCTCAAGGAAAACATCGACGGCGAGGCGCTCGACTGGGCGCACAAGCGGCTGCTGGCGCGCACCGAGCAGCGGCGCATCTTGATGATGATCTCCGATGGCGCGCCGGTCGACGATTCAACGCTCAGCGTCAACCCCGGCAATTACCTCGAGCGCCACCTGCGCTGGGTGATCGAGGAGATCGAGACGCGCTCGCCGGTCGAGCTCATCGCCATCGGCATCGGCCACGACGTCACGCGCTACTACCGCCGCGCCGTCACCATCGTCGACGCCGAGGAGTTGGGTGGCGCCATGACCGACAAGCTCGCCGAGTTGTTCGAGGAAAAGGTCCCCGACGAGCCGGTGCGCCCGCGCGCGCGCAGGCGGGTGGCGTGATCGCCCGTTTCGCTCGCCGCCGCTGGCTCTCCGCCGGCTTCATTGCCGCCGCGCTTTTGTTCACCGCCGCCTCGCTGCGGCTCGCCGAGGCGCAGCATTACGCCGCGGCGCCGATGCGCATCGACGTGGCGGTGCGGCCGATCGCCGCCTTCGACAATTCCGAACCGTCGCGCAAGCGTTTCGGGGCGCTGGAATTCCGCGGCGGCCTCGCGCTCACGTCGAGCGAGCCCGCTTTCGGCGGCATCTCGGGCTTGCGCGTGGATGCCGACGGCAGTCATTTTCTCGCCGTCACCGACAACGGTTCTTGGCTGCGTGGCCGCATGCTCTACAAAGATGGGCGTCTTTCCGGCGTCGCCGACATGGAGATGGCGCCGCTGCTGGGTGCCGACGGCTCGCCACTCGCCGCGCGCGGCTGGTTCGACGCCGAGTCGCTGGAGAACGACAACGGCACCCTCTATGTCGGGCTCGAGCGCGTCGAGCAGATCGTGCGCTTTAACTACGCGCGCGACGGCCTGCTGGCGCGCGCCGAGCCGCTGAAAGTGCCGGCGGACTTCAAGACCTTCAAATTCAACAAGAGCCTGGAATGCCTGGCGATGCCGCCGAAGGGCTCGCTCCTTGCCGGCACATTGATGGTCATCACCGAGCGCAGCCTCGACGCGCAGGGCAACCACCGCTCCTATCTGCTCGACGGCGACCGCGCCGAGCGCTTCAGTGTCGTGCGCAGCGACAACTTCGACGTCAGCGACTGCACCATCTTGCCGCCGGCCGATTTGCTGCTGCTGGAGCGGCGCTATTCGGTGGCGCGCGGCGTCGCCATGCGCATCCGCCGCATTCCGCTGAGCCGCCTGAAAGCCGGTGCGGTGGTCGACCGCAGCCAGCTCATCTATGCCGACCTGGGTTTTCAGATCGACAACATGGAAGGCATCGCCGTGCACAAAAATGCGCAAGGCGAGACCATCATCACATTGGTGTCGGACGACAACTTTTCGGTCCTGCAGCGCAACTTGCTGCTGCAGTTCGCGCTGGTCGGCGAGTAACATCGCCGGCGGCGGACCACACGGGGGCGGCGCATGAAGTTCATCTGGGCAATCGCGTTGGCGGCTGCGTTGCTTTCGTCGGCGTCACTGGCGCAATCGGTTGGTCCGGTGCTGGAAGAGTTCGGCTTGCTCGACGGCCGTTGGGCGGCGGACTGTTCCAAGGACCCCAGCCCATCCAACTGGTACGGGCGATACCGCGTGCTGCCGTCCAGCGAAGCGCGCCTGACCTTCAGTGCGCAGCCGGGTGACGGCGGCAATGACGACCTTGTCTATGTCATCTTGCAGGCGCGGCGGGTCGCCGACCACGAGATCCTGATCGGTGTCGAGGTCGTGCGCGAGAAGCGGCAACTCGAAGTCGTGCTGCATGTCGAAGGCGACCGCTACCACACGATATCGGTGCAGCGCCCGGACGGCGGTTATCAGATCAAGGACGGCAAATACACCGACGACGGCACGGACAGCCCGTGGTTCAACCGATGTCGCTGATCTCGTCGTTCGCCTATTGCGAGCCGGTCCCGGATCAGCTCGCGGCCGCGGCTTTCTTCTTCACGATCTGCCGCTTGAGCTCGAGCATCTTCGGCGCGAGGTCCGCGTCCTTGGCCTTGAGCAGGAAGGCGTCGAGGCCGCCGCGATGGTCCACTGTCTTCAGCGCATTGGCCGACACCCGCGCATGCACGCGACGGCCAAGCGCGTCGGAAATCAGCGTGACGTTGCGCAGGTTCGGCAGGAACCGCCGCTTGGTCTTGATATTCGAGTGGCTCACTTTGTGGCCGACCAGCGGCTTCTTGCCGGTCAGATCGCAGCGCCATGCCATGGCTTGACCCTCAATAAACACCCGCGCCACGCGGCGCCGACACAGATCATTCGTCCTGGATAAGACCGCGGACGTATAAAGAGGGGGGGCAAACCCGTCAAGGCGGGCAAATCCGAGGGGCCGGCGACCAGCGCCGGGGCCAGACCGAACACATATTTGACGTATTCGCCGCCGACTTAAGGGTCGTCGGCCGCCGCCGGGCGAAGTCCTCGGCGCAAGGGAGCAACAACCGTCCGTGCTGACAGTCCGCCGCCATCGCCGTTTCGTGCTGACGCTCGCATTGGTGCTTGCCGCCGCTGCGCCGGCGGCCGTGCACGCGCAAGGCAAATTGGACGCGACGTATATTGTCAGTCTCGCCGGCATCCCGATCGGCAAGGGTTCCTGGACGATCGACGTTAACGGCACGCATTACACGGCCACCGCGACCGGCGCCGCCACCGGGCTGATGCGCGTTTTCACCGGCGGCCATGGCGCCACCACCGCGAACGGCACGCTGCTCGTCGGGCAGCCGCTGTCCTCGGTCTACATTTCCACGATCTACAGTCACAAGAAGTCCGACACCGTCCGCCTCACGGTCGAGAACGGCAACGTCAAGGAGCTCAAGCTCGAGCCGCCGCCGGATGCCGATCCCGGCCGGCTGCCGATCCTCGAGGAGCATAAGCACGGCATCCTCGACCCGATGTCCGCTTCGCTGTTGCGCGCTCCGGGCGCGGGCGACCCGGTCTCGGCGGACGCCTGCCAGCGCTCGCTGTCGATTTTCGACGGACACATGCGCTACGACTTGCAGCTCGCCTTCAAGCGCATGGAGCAGGTCAAGTCCGACATGGGCTATGCCGGCCCGGTCGTGGTCTGCGCGGTCTATTTTACGCCGATTGCCGGCTTCATCCCGTCGCGCGTCGCGATCCGCTACATCGCCAAGCAGCGCGACATCGAGGTCTGGCTGGCGCCGATCGCCGGCACGCGGGTGCTTGTGCCCTACCGCGCCGAGGGGCCGACGCCGGTCGGCCCGGTCGTATTCGAAGCCACTCAGTTTGTCTCGCTGGCGACCCCGATCCGGGCCTCCGCCAACGGCGCCAAGGCGCAGTGAACACTTCCGCCGTCATCCTGAGGCGCCCGCCGAAGGCGGCCCTCGAAGGGTGACGGGTTCGATACTTGACTCCGGCTGGGACACCGTTCTCGTCGCGCGTTAACGTTTTTGCCGGCTAAAATGGCGGTGGAATCCAGCCCTGCTACCCGATCTTGTGGGACACGATGGAGCGCAATCCAGATGTCGCCGTGAACGAAGCCATACAAGGCCCGAGTCAGCGATTCGGGCGCGTTTCGTTCCAGACTCGTTCCAGTGCTTAACCGCAGGCCCTGATAAGCTAACCGAGCGGCGCGTAACCGTCGCATTGTGATACAGAATGCCCTCGGCAGGGGGCCGAAGGGCCCATCCGCCGGTCCCGGACCAGTAATGTCTCTGAGTTTTTCCCAAAAGCCCGCCCAAGATTCGCGCGCCCGCGGCGCCGGCGTCACCGCCGTGCTCGGGCCGACCAACACGGGCAAGACGCATCTCGCCATCGAGCGGATGCTGGCGCATTCCTCCGGCATGATCGGCCTGCCGCTGCGGTTACTCGCGCGCGAGGTCTACAACAAATGCGTCGACCGGGTGGGCGCCGCCTCCGTGGCGCTGATCACCGGCGAGGAAAAGATCAAGCCGCCCAATGCGCGCTTCTGGGTCTCCACGGTCGAGGCCATGCCGCGCGACCTCGACGTCGCCTTCATGGCCATCGACGAGGTGCAGCTCGGCGCCGATTTCGAGCGCGGCCACGTCTTCACTGACCGCATGCTCAACGCGCGCGCACGCGAGGAGACGCTAGTGCTCGGCGCCGCCACGGTGCGGCCGATGGTGGAAAAGCTGTTGCCCGGCGCGCATCTCGTGTCGCGGCCGCGGCTGTCGATGCTCACTTATGCCGGCGAGAAAAAACTCACCCGATTGCCGCGCCGCTCGGCGATCGTCGCCTTCTCGGCCGAGGAAGTTTACGCCATCGCCGAATTGATCCGCCGCCAGCGCGGCGGCGCCGCCGTCGTGCTCGGCGCGCTCTCGCCGCGCACCCGCAACGCCCAGGTCGCGCTTTATCAATCGGGCGACGTGGATTATCTGGTCGCCACCGACGCCATCGGCATGGGGCTCAATCTCGACGTCGATCACGTCGCCTTTGCCTCCGACCGCAAATTCGACGGCTACCAGTTCCGCAAGCTCAATCCCGCCGAACTCGCGCAGATTGCCGGCCGCGCCGGCCGCGCCACTCGCGACGGCACGTTTGGCACGACCGGGCGTTGCGATCCGTTCGAGCCCGAACTGGTGCAGGCGCTGGAGAGCCACACCTTCGAGCCGATTCGCATGTTGCAGTGGCGCAATTCCGCGCTCGATTTCTCCTCGATCGGCGCCTTGCAGGCGTCGCTTGCCATGACGCCGCACGAACAGGGGCTGACGCGCGCGCCGACGGCGGAAGACATTCTCGTTTTGGAACACGCTTCCCGCGATGAAGATGTGCGCGGCATGGCGCGCGAGGCCAAGGCGGTCGAGCGTTTATGGGATGTTTGCCAAGTTCCCGATTATCGCAAGATTGCGCCGGCCACCCATGCCGAACTGGTGGTGAGCCTCTATGGTTTTCTGCAGCGGGAAGGTAATATCCCGGTCGATTGGTTCGCTCAGCAGGTGGCGCAGGCCGACCGGACCGACGGCGACATCGACACCCTCTCCAACCGGATCGCGCATGTCAGGACCTGGACTTATGTTGCCAATCGCCCGGACTGGCTGGCCGATCCGGAGCACTGGCAGGCGGTCACGCGCGCGGTCGAGGACAAGCTGTCCGATGCGATGCACGAGCGCCTCGCCGAACGTTTCGTCGATCGCCGCACCAGCGTGTTGATGCGGCGGCTGCGCGAGAACACGGTATTGGAAACGGACATCGGAAAAACGGGCGAAGTGACGGTCGAGGGCCATGTGATCGGCCGGCTCGACGGATTCATGTTCGCACCGGCGCCGTCCGAAGACGCCTCGGAGGCGAAAGCCGTCAATGCCGCCGCGCAAAAGGCGCTGGCCGGCGAAATCGAGACGCGCGCCACCAAGCTGTCGCAGGCCTCCAACGATCAGATCGTGCTGGCGAACGACGGCGCCTTGCGCTGGACCGGCGATCTGGTCGCAAAACTCGTCGCCGGCGACGACGTGCTGCGTCCGCGCGTGCGCATCATCGCCGACGAGCACCTCACGGGACCTGCGCGCGAACTGGTGCAGACGCGGCTCGATCTCTGGCTAAAGACGCAAATCGAGAAAGTGCTGGCGCCGCTGTTCTCGCTCACCGCCGCCGATGACGTGACCGGCATGGCGCGCGGCGTCGCCTTCCAGCTCGTCGAAGCGCTCGGCGTGCTGGAGCGGCAGAAGGTGGCGGAGGAGGTCAAAGGCCTCGACCAGCCGGCGCGCGCAACGTTGCGTAAATACGGCGTGCGCTTCGGCGCCTATCACATCTATCTGCCGATCCTGTTGAAGCCGGCGCCGCGCGCGCTGGCGACGCAGCTTTGGGCGCTCAAGCATGAAAGCGCCGACGCCCATGGCGTCACCGAATTGCTGCATCTTGCCGCTTCAGGCCGCACCTCTATCCCCGTCGACAAGGAGACGCCGAAGCAGCTCTACCGCACCGCCGGCTATCGCATCACCGGCGAGCGCGCGGTGCGCGTCGATATCCTCGAGCGGCTCGCTGATCTCATTCGCCCGATTTTGTCCTGGCGTGAAGCCGCGCCCGGCCCGAAACCGGACGGGGTTGTCGATGGCCGCAGCTTTACCGTCACCGGCGCCATGACCTCGCTCACCGGCGCCTCCGGCGAGGACTTTGCCTCGATCCTGCGCTCGCTCGGCTACCGCATGGACCGCAAGCCCAAACCGGCGGAGCCCGTCGAGGCCAAGCCGGCGGAGGTGGCCGCGCCCGCGCCGGCAAGTGAGCCGACAAGTGAAGCGGCGGCCGAGGCGTCCACAGCGGAAACGCCCGCAGCCGAGGCGTCGCCGATAACCGCGCCGCAGGCCGAACCGGATCTCGCGCCGGCCGTGGAAACACCGGCCTCGGTCGTTCCCCTGCCGCAAAATCTTGAGCTGCATGCCTCCGATGGCGGCATCGCGCCGGTCATGCCGGTTGAAGGCGCCATTGCCGCCGAGGCGGCAAAGCCCACCGTCGAGGAACCGGCCTTCATCGAGGTCTGGCGTCCCGCCGGCCGCGCCGAGCGCCGTCCGCACAAGCCGCGGCGGCCGCGCCGGCCCCAGGCCGCAAAATCCGCTGCGGCCACCACTGCTCCTGCCGCGGGCGACGTTGCCGCGCCTGCGGCGGAGCCCGTTGTTGCGGCGGAGTCCCCCGCGCCGCCTGCGGAAAAGACCGCCAAGGAAATATCCGCAGAACGCGCGCGCGAGCGGGCGCAGCGCGACCGTGCGGCGCGCCAGGACCGGCGCGACCGCAAGGAAAAGGCCGAACGTCGCGACGAGCGCGCCGATGTCATGGCCCGGCCCGGCGGCGGCCGGGGTCCGCGCCGGCGCGACAAAGGCGACCAGGTCGAGCGCGCCGAGCGCGAGCAGTATTATGCGAAGCCTGCCGGCCAGCGCGCCGATCGCAACAAGCAGCCCGACCCCAACTCGCCGTTCGCCAAGCTCGCCGCCCTCAAGCAGCAGCTCGAGCAGAATACGAAAGAAAGCACCTAAAGACGCCGCTTGGACCGCCAACGCATCGACAAATGGCTCTGGCACGCGCGCATGGTGCGCACCCGCAGCGATGCCGCCAAACTCACCGAAGCCGGCTTTGTGCGGCTCAATGGCGCCCGCATGACCGCTCCCGGCCACGCCGTGCGCATCGGCGACGTGGTGACGCTGGCGCTCGACCGGACGGTGCGGGTGGTCAAGGTGGCCGGGTTTTGCGAGCGGCGAGGGCAGACGAGCGCCGCCCGCGCGCTCTATTGCGACATGACCGGTTCTTCCGGCTGATTCGGGCGTTGTTCTGCGCGAATTCTTGCAGGTCTGCCCGTCTTCGGCCGTGGCATGGCGCTGCTTGCGGCTTATCTATCGTTGCGATAGGCACCGCTGTTCGCGCGTTCCGGAGCCGGGAATGACTTACGTCGTCAACGATAAGTGCATCAAGTGCAAATACATGGACTGCGTCGAGGTCTGTCCGGTGGACTGCTTCTACGAAGGCGCCAACATGCTGGTCATCCACCCCGACGAATGCATCGACTGCGGCGTCTGCGAGCCCGAATGCCCGGTGGATGCGATCAAGCCGGACACCGAGCCGGGCTTGGAGAAGTGGCTGGAATTGAACGCGGAATACGCCAAGACCTGGCCGAACATCACGGTCAAGCGCGACCCGCCGCCCGACGCCGACGAATGGGACGGCAAGCCGGACAAGGAGAAGCTCTTCGATCCGGGCCCGGGCGAGGGCGATTAACAGGTTTGTTCTGCGGTATGGGCCTGCCGCCATTGTCGGCCGGCGTTAACGATTTTTCCCAAATTGCAGAATTCTTGGCAGCAGAATTGCGCTTTTGTGTCGCGATAAGGCTTTGATTCTAGGGAAAAATGTGCTATATATAGAAAAAATCGCATGAAGACACAAAAACCGCCGAAACACAGCGCTCCCCCTCGGGAGCCTATTTTTTCGCGGTGTCCCAGGGAACCGGCTAGAGGGCGTGCAATCCACGCGTGTGCAGTGGCAGCAAAATCGCGTCAAAAGTCATCGAAGAAAGGTTCTACCGGCATGACCCGGGGAACGGACAAGTCGGCCGCGGTGCGGCGGACCACCTCGCAGGCCTCGCGCGGCATCGCCCGCGCTGCGGCTCCCGCAGCCAAGAAAGCCGGCGCCCGCAAGGGTGCCGTTGAAGGAGTTTTGCCCGGAATGCCCAGCAATAAGAGGACCACCCAGCGACAAGGCTTCAAGACCAACGAGTTCATCGTCTACCCGGCGCACGGCGTCGGGCAGATTCTCGCCATCGAGGAGCAAGAGATCGCGGGCGCCAAGCTCGAACTGTTCGTCATCACCTTCATCAAGGACAAGATGACGCTGCGGGTTCCCACGGCCAAGATCGTGTCGGTCGGCATGCGCAAGCTCGCCGAGCCGCCGGTGGTCAAGCGTGCCCTCGAGACGCTCAAGGGCCGCGCGCGCATCAAGCGCACCATGTGGTCGCGCCGGGCGCAGGAATACGAAGCCAAGATCAACTCGGGCGACATCGTCGCCATCGCCGAGGTGGTGCGCGATCTGTTCCGCTCGGACACTCAGCCTGAGCAGTCCTACTCGGAGCGGCAGCTTTACGAAGCCGCGGTCGACCGCCTGTCGCGCGAAATCGCGGCGGTGCAGAAGGTGACCGAGACCGAGGCGATCAAGGAGATCGAGGCGGCGCTCGCCAAGGGTCCGCGGCGCGGACCAAAGCCCGCCGAAGAGGCGGCGGAAGCCGAAACCGCAACCGAGGAAGAGGCGGCGTAAGACCTCCTCACCCGCGAACGAAATCGAAAAGCCCGGCAGCGATGCCGGGCTTTTTGTTTTCTCGCTCGCCGCCGGCCGCGCTCCGTCCTTTGTAGGCTGGCGGACAACGCGGCTGGAATGCCCGCTATGTACCAAATGCGGTCATCGCTACGAAAGCAACCTCATCGTGACTGCTACGAGTATGACGGCTCCGAGAAGGAAGCGATAGGCCACGAAAGGCCAGGTCGAAAACCGCTCAAGAAACCGCATCAGCCCCCAAATGGCAAAAAAAGCCGAGATGGAGGCCACGATGATGCCGACAATCAGAACCGTCCAGCCATACGTGCCCAAGTGAATCTTGTGGAGTTCCCGCAACTCCTTGAGGCCCGCTAAGGCTATGGCCGGAAGGCCTAGAAGAAATGATAACCGTGCCGCCTCATCCCTCTTGAAGCCGAGCGCAGGCGCTGCCGTTAATGTTGATCCCGATCGGGATACGCCTGGAATGAGAGCACCAATCTGGGCAATGCCGATCAGCATCGCATCGATAAGAGTTCGCACCGCCGACGGATCGCTTGTGTCGGGCGCGAACCTCAGCAATCCCCAGAAGAAGTGCCATCGCAATGCAAGCCCAACCGATGACACTTACGCCGTGGACGATATCGGCAGCAGCTCCGCGATTCCCTGGAGCACGTAAGTGCATGAAATGGTCGGCTGCCTGGGACCTTCGTGGAGCAAACCTAAAACACCGCGCGCGGGCGTCAGCGCCCGTTCGCTGTCGGCGAGCGCGCGCTCCGGCTTGCCGCTGACGTTCCAGAAATTGGCGCGGTCGACAAAGGCCACGGCGGATTTGGGATTGATCTTGACGGCCTGATCGAGATCCTTTTCCGCCTCGGGCAATTTGCGCAGCAGCGTATAGGCATAGCCGCGCGGGCTCGGCCATGACGGATCGCGGCGGAACCACGGCAAAAAGGCTCGCGCACATGCAGGCAAGCGCGGCGGTCGAATGTTTCATGGTCATGGCGAATTGTTTGCGCCGATTCTGCCCACACAAGCGGCCGATGTCACCGCCAAGTTGCTTGCGCCCGCCGATGCGGTAGGATGCCGGTCAACCAGCCATCCATATCATTGACGGAGTTTAAGATGACCGCCATTCGCGGCTATGTCGCGCCGACCACGGAAACCGATGCGCTCGGCGTGCATTCGCTCGACCAGTTCGTGCTGGCGGTTCCCGACGCCGCCGTCGCGCAGGAGTTCTACGGCAATTTCGGCCTCGATGTTGAGCGCCACGGCAACACGCTGGCGATCAAGACCTTCGGCCACGAGCATCGCTGGGGCTCGGTGGTGGAGGGCGCCAAGGCTAAGGCGCTGCATCATCTCTCCTTCGGCTGCTACGCCGAGGACCTGCCGCGGCTGAAGGCGCGCGTCGAAAACGCGGGCGTCAAGCTGATCGATCCGCCGCCCGGCTTTGAAAGCAACGGCTTCTGGTTCCGCAATCCCGAAGGCGTGCTCATCGAGGTCAAGGTCGGCCCCAAGGTCTCGCCGGATCACAAACCTGACAGCCAGTGGGTCACCGTCGGCGGCGGCGAGGCGGGCGCGACCGTGCGCGCCAAGGCGCCGCCGGTGCAGCCGCGCCGGCTCTCGCATGTGCTGATCTTCACCAGCGATGTGCTCGCATCGGTCCAGTTCTACGAACGCACGCTGGGCCTGCGCCTGTCCGACCGCGCCTCCGACCTGGTTGCCTTCATGCACGGCATCCACGGCAGCGACCATCACCTCCTCGCCTTCGTGAAGTCCTCGGCGCCCGGCTTCCATCACTGCTCGTGGGACGTCTCCAGCATCAACGACATCGGCATCGGCGCCATGCGCATGGCCGACAAGGGCTTCACCAAGGGCTGGGGCCTCGGCCGCCACGTGCTCGGCTCGAATTATTTCCACTACGTGCGCGACCCCTGGGGCAGCTTCTCGGAATATTCCTGCGACATCGACTACATCCCCAAGGACGACCGCTGGCCCGCCGCCGACCACAAGCCGGAGGATTCGTTCTATCTCTGGGGTCCGGAAGTGCCGCGCGAGTTCACGCTCAACTGCGAGGCCGGCGAGAGCTGAATTCGGTCTCTGCACGTTCCCCGGGTCTGCAGCGCAACACGTAGCGAAGCGAAGTGGTGCGCTGCAGACCCGGGGTCCAAATTTCAAAAGATGGCTGGGTCCCGGATCTGCGGTGCATCACTTCGTGCTGCACCGCGTCCGGGACAAGAGTGCCTTAATCCACCACCAGCTTCACCTTCTGCCCGGTCTTCACCGCATCGTGCGGCCCAAGCCCGTTGAGCACGCGGAAGCGCTCGAGTCGGTGATCGCCGACCGCCATGCGGCGGGCAAACGTCTCCACCGTGTCATTGGCGCCGACGCTAACGACCTTGATATGCAGTGGCTTTACGTCGGCTGCTTCCTTCAGGCTCATGCGGCGGAAGGTCTCAATCGAACTCGCGGAACGAACGGTCGGCCTCCGGCGTCATGGTCTTCGCCGCGTAGATGAAGCGATAGACATCGCTGCCGAAGCGCACGGCGAACAGGCGGAACGACCAGGCATCGCCTGATGCGGTCGCGGTCGCCGCCGGAAATCCGTTGATGGTGACGTCCTGCACGCTCGAAGCATCGACGCGCTCGAGCCAGCCGGATTTGAGGTAGTCGGCCAGCGTCTGTTCGGCCGGCACGCTGACGATATCGAGCCGCAGCGCCTCGGCCCCGCCGTCCTTCAAGCCGAGCACTGCCTGCGCGGTGTTGTCGAGGGTAAAGCCGGGCGGCGCCGTGAAGGTGAAGGCAAGCCGGGGATGCAGGAAGCGGCGGCCGCGCACGAAGCCTTCGCTCGGGTCCTCGCCATAGACCATGCCGTCGACGCTGGCGAGATATTCGGCGCGGTCGCGTTCGCCGTTGCCGGGACCGCTGAACTGGCGGGCGTTGGCAAGGGCGTTTTTCACCCGCTCGGGGGTCGCCGGATGGGTCGAGAGAAAATCGATCGCGCGTGGGTCGGGGCCGCCGCTCGCCGTTTTCAGCGCCGCGTAGTGCTCCATGTCGGTGAGAAAGCGCGCGGCGCCGTAAGGATCGAGGCCGGCGCGCGCGGTGATGCCGACGCCGATGCCGTCGGCCTCGAATTCCTGCGCGCGCGAAAAGATCGCCATCGTCAGCTTCGATTTGGCCAGCGCCAGCGCGCCCATCTGCGGATCGCCGACGACGTCGCTGAAGACATGGTCGACCAGCGCCGCCTGCCGCGCCTGCTCGGCGCGGATTTGCGAGTGACGGGCGATGACGTGACCCATCTCGTGCGCCAGCACCGAGGCGAGCTCCGCCCTGTCGTTTGCCAGCGCGATCAGCCCGCGGGTGACGTAAAGCCGGCCGTTGGGCAAGGCGAAGGCGTTGATCGCCGGCGAATTGAGGATGGTCACGTCGTATTTCAGATCCGGACGTTCGGATGCCGCCACCAGCCGCGCGACCAGCGCGCTGATCTCGTCGTTGAGCTTGGCGTCCTCGTAGACGCCGCCATAGGAGGCGAGGATGCGCTGATGCTCGCGCTCCGCCGCCGGCTGCATCTCCGCCTGCTTCGGCAGCTGCAGCGTGACCTGGCGGGTGTCGGGAGTGCTGGTGCAGGCGGCAAGCAGCAGCGCGAATGCCAGCGCCAAGCCGCGCGCGCCGCCTGCTCGTGCCGTCGTGACTGACCCCATACGCCCCACTTTACCCGTCGCTTAATGAATAATTTCAATCTGCTCCGGCGCCGCGGCTTCGATGATCGGGCCGCTCCGCTGCTCGATCCATCCGCGCACGCGGATGCGTTTGCCCTCGAGCGCTTTCGGTTCGATCCCGGCGGCGGCGAAAGCGCGCTCCTGACGTCTAACGATGCTGACGGAAAAATCCTGCGACCAGCGCCGCGCGAAATTCATGTAAATTGTGCCGCCGCTCTCGCGCACCGACAAGACCTTGCCCTCGACCAGCACGAAATGCCCCCGTTTCGCGGCGAGTTCGGTCACATGGTCTGCCGGCAAAGGGGCGAAATTGGGGTTGGCCCAAAGCCCGCGTTTTGCCGCCCGTGCCGCGGTTTCCGTGGCTAACAAAGCGTCTGCGCAGGCTTTGTCGCCGACACGAGCCGAGACCCGCGCTTGGCCGGCTTCAAGCATGGCCTGTTGCAGCGATTGGGCGGCATCCGGCGGGAAGGCGAAAGCCACAAGCCGCCTGTAGCGGTCGTTGTCGTCGTCGAGTTTTTTCAGCGTCAGCGTCTTGGCCGTTGCGAGCGCGGCGAGCGCCGCTTGCGCGCCGGGCGGCGTCTCGATGGCCGCGAGGCGGAGTTCGCGGCCGTCGCGCAGCATCAGCGTGCGCCCGTCGCGCACGGCGGCAACTTCAGCGGTGCCGATGGGCTCGAGCTTGCAGGCGTCCTGCGCCGCGGCGCCGGCCGCGAGCATCGTGGTCGCAAAAACAACGCATCGCAGGGTGTGCACCATGGCCGTCAATATGGCCCACTTGCCGGCATTATGTTAAATCACGCCGCGCCGGTCCCGTAGCTCAGCAGGATAGAGCAGCGGTTTCCTAAACCGAAGGTCGGAGGTTCGAACTCCTCTCGGGACCACCACGCACATTCTCACTCGGTTGAGATTTCCTGGCTGCGACCAGATACCCCGGCATTGGCGGGCCTTGTTACTCTTCATCGGGTCTCTGCAGAGATAGACGGGAGCGAAGAAGCCCGATTTTGGTCACTCTGTCTCTGGCCTTGGAATCCCGTTTCCCGGCAAACAGAGACCGCAGGGCCTGAGACGGGTTCGAGCATGGCGGTTATGGCGCTGTAAGCCCAAGAGTTTGGTATTGGCCGGACCATTCGGGCGGCAGGTCGGAGAGCCGGGTGATGCCCATACCGCGGGGCAACCGTCCCTCAACAGCGGCTTTAACCAGATCGGGCGCAAGGAAGGCAAGCGTAATCGTCATGTTGACCTTGCGTACGCTGCAGCGTTCTCGTTGGGCGATGCTTTCGACGCTCGTGGCAGGATCGGAGATCATTTCGTTGAGCCAGCGACGCGCTTGCGCGATAGCGGAAACAAGAATCAGACGTGCCTCGGATCGAATGGGACGTTTAGTTTGAGCTGCGCCGTCGTTCGGAGCGAGAATCTCGCGGCGGCGTGTTGCGAGTGTCTTGCGCCAGGGCACCTCGATCCTTTGGGATCTTCGCTTTTGCTTTCTGACCGCATCCGTTTTTGCAGGCAATTCAATGACAAGCCGATCCGGTTGAATCTCAACTCGACCAACGTGATCACGAATCAATGTAGCGTCATTTTCATCATCAGATTTTTTGAGATGCGCCCTCACCGATTTGGCGACGAGGGCTTCGACCTCGTCTGCCGGCACGCGGCCAACTGAGCCGGCCTGTTCCGGCAGCGCTTGAACAAGTTTAGATGAAACATAATAGCGGTACTTGACCTCGCGCTTGCGCGCATGGCTTGGCGTCATCCGGTTGCCGCGATCGTCAAAGATGCGACCTAACAAGAGGGCTGCCGATTTCGATTTAGCGGCTTTGTGGTTCACAAGGCTCGCGTCGAGCTTGGCCTGCACGGCGTCAAATAGGTCGCGATCGAGGATGGGCAGCTGCTCGCCGGGCAGGATTTCGCCTTTGAACACCACTTCGCCGATGTAAAACCGGTTGCGCAGGATGTGGGCGAGGGGGCCGCTCGTGAATGGGATGCCGCCAACTGCTTCACCGGATCTCAAAGTCCGCAGTTTGCTGATGATGCCCCGTTTGCGCAACTCCGGCATCAGGAGGTTCAGGCTGCCCAGCTTAAGGTAACTGCGGAAGATGGCTCTCACGGTTTCAGCTTCGGCTTTATTGACGGTAATCTTTCGATCCTTGGTGTCGTAGCCAAGCGGTGCCATGCCGCCGACCCAAAGTCCCTTGCGCTTGGAAGCGGCAATCTTGTCCCGGATGCGCTCAGAGGTCACTTCGCGCTCAAATTGGGCAAACGATAACAGCACGTTCAGTGTTAGCCGCCCCATCGATGTGGTCGTGTTAAACTGCTGTGTGACCGAGACGAAGGACACATTGTGTCGATCGAATAGCTCAACGAGCTTGGCGAAGTCCGCCAAAGAGCGTGTCAGGCGGTCAACCTTATAGACGACGATCACGTCAATCTTGCCGACGCGCACGTCATCCAGCAACCGCTGCAACGCCGGTCGCTCAGTGTTGCCGCCAGAGAAGCCGCCATCATCATATTTGGATCGGATCAATGTCCAATCGGCGTGGGCTTGGCTGCGGATATAGGCCTCCGAGGCTTCATACTGGGCGTCGAGCGAATTGAAATCCTGCTCGAGCCCTTGGTCGGTTGAGACGCGGGTATAAATCGCGCAGCGGACCCGTTTGGCCGACGCCGTTTTCATGATCGCCCGCCCGTCGATGGCTTGTCGCGCAAGCCAAAGAACTTTGGACCGTTCCAGCGCGTGCCCGTGATAGCGAAGGCAATTTTCGACAGGCTCGGCTGGGTCTTACCGTTCCAGGCAAAGCCGTCGGCAAGCACGGTCACCCGGTGCATCCGACCGTTCCATTCGCGGCCCAACACGGTGCCGGGCCTTAGGCTTACGGTACGGCGGCTCAAGTCTAAGGCTCGCCGTCCTGATGCCTCAGGTGATCCCGAGCCATCGAGAATGCGTTGGCTTTGATTATCTAGATCACCCAACTGGTCGGCCTGAAGCCGGTAAGCCAGCATGCGAAACACGAGATGGCGGGGCAGGTGAGAGGGAGGCCGCCGCCGGAATACATTTTGCCAACGGGTTCGAAGTTCACCGACGTCGAGATAGCGCAAACGCGCAAGCTCGACGTCGAGCATTTTTCGATCCTGTCGCGCAGGATCGATCTTTACCCGAGGCATGGCGTTCAGGGCGAACGCTGTTTGGATTGGCGGAAAAGAGTGTTGTCAGTCTTTCCGCCGGCAATCCGATAAACTCGATTTCCACGCACCTTCTCGGAGCCAAGCTTCAGTCCAAGGCGCTTGCTCACTACGCCGGCAAGGAAGCCGCGCACCGAGTGCTCCTGCCAGCCTGTGGCCTTCATCATCGCCGTAATGGTGGTCCCAGCAGGAGATTGAAGCATGGCAATGACGCGCGCTTGCTTTGAGGCAGGATCAGGCTTTTTTGCCTTAATACCGACAATTGTCGATTTTGGCGCCTTTGTGCGTATGCCGGGGGGTATCGGTAAAGCTGACGTTTGCTTTTTCGCAGGCTTTGACATCGGGATCCTCCGTTCGGTTCAAGGCGGCGTCGTGCCGCACCACCGAAGCCCCACCTCGGCCATCAAGCCGGCGGGGCAGGATCCCGGAACGGTTCATCGCCCGGAACTGACGACAGTACCGCTCTGTGTCGGCGAGAAGGCCAGTCCTTTCTGGATAATCTTATTGCTGGTTTGGCCCAATCCTGAGCATCTTGAGCCCGCTGACTCTTAATCAGCGGGTCACAGGTTCGAGCCCTGTTGCGCCCACCAACGACTTCAACCACTTAGCTGATTTTGAGCGCGTCATTCCGACAAGTTCCATGGCTCCCATTCCGACAAATCGACTGGTTTTGTTCTTGGTGCGCGCCGCTTTCGTGCTCACCTTTTTGGATTGTTTTCTCGACACCGAATCTTAGGCGCGTCGACCGCCGAGAGCCTTTCAGAAAATAAATTCGTCTCGCTCGCACGATCACTCTGGATACGGACCGTTTCTGCAGAGCAGCGGTTTCCTAACGCGCCGTGATTGCTCCGTTGTGAGCCTCGCGATGTTGCCGAGCGCGAGAGCCACGCCGTAAGCGGCGCAATAGTAATTGTTGGCTGTTCGCTCTCGCAATAGCGCCGCCCATAGGGTGGCAGGACTAAAAATGCTACTCCTATGGCAAACAAGCCGAACCAAGCCATAATCAAAACTTACGGCGTTCCGTTAGCATCCGTCGCTCGCGGTTCTAACCGATGCCAATCTTTATCTCCGACAAGGAAGCGCTGCGGTAATTTTCGTTTACGTCTCAATCAGCATTGCCCGCGCCGACGTAGCACCATTCAAAGGTACCGTCTTTTACGTCGCCACCAGGCGCGGGCTGGTAATAGAAGCAGAACGGGCTGTGTCTGGGCTTGTTCAAGCTTCGATATACGGCACAGCCAGCGATCCAGAACGTAGTTTTGCCGTCGAGCAATCTTTGTGGAACGAAAACTGCATTTGGTGTGCTCCCACCGGGGTTAAAAGCATAAGCGATAGTCTCGTTCGTTGCGCCGGGATAAACTGGTCGCTGCCCGACGAGTTTTTCTCCGGGGCCGAATACGCTGCAATCTTGAATAATGGGCCACTGCACCTTATCCGGAGGGACATATGGCATCCCTTTGGAATCGGGTTCAAAGTCATATTGATTGCTGACAAAAGCGTGGATGCTGAAATCGGACGCGGCTTCTTTGCCAACATTCTTATAAAGAATTTTCAGCCGCTGATTTTTTCCAACTTCCGGTACTCCGTCGAATTTGACGCCGGTTATTGCGACATAGGCGCGGTTAGTCGCGTCATAAGTATTGGCACTATCGGTTGCAATATCTTGGGTGCGAACGGCCAACCACCCGGTGAAACCGCCAGCGAGCGTGGCAGCAATCCAAGTCGCAATCAAGATTCCAAGGCTAGTTTTATCATACCAATCGTGGCTGCGTCGGCGGGGTTGGCCATCGGCATTTACGGTTTCTATTTCTGCTTTTTCAACATTGACGACAATGCCACGGTCCGATGGCTGTTGTTTCCTGCGATCATTATGATCGGGACCATTATCAGTATTTTGGGTGGTGTTTGGATTCTCGTCCATTTAACAGCTCTCAATCGCGCTTCCGAAAATCAGACGTCCTCTAGTCTGACGGTCGGCGCGCCTATTGCAACAAGGGACGCCAGTAGGAACGTGGCTGAGAAAGTCCCCCTGCTGATCTTGTTGGCTATCGACGCCTCGGATTCCTTCTTCCCGTGCGCTCCGAACAAATGGCGCTAGGTAATCAGGGAAGACTCCGGGCAAGGGCGGTAAGTTGCTCGCCGAGTCTCGCATGGCGCGGGCAATCGCGATAATCGCCGCCTGACATTTCGTGATGCTGTAGAGATTGCACACAGGATTACCTTACCGTTTCTCAGCGCCTTTGATGATCCGTAAATGCTTGCCGCCGGGGTCGTCGGGCGGTCGCATTGGCGGCGACAGGTCCGGCAAGTAGACGCCGCACCCTTCCCGCCAGCGCGAATTGATCTTCCAGTGCGGGCAGTCGGCGGCCAGCTGCTGCACAACGGTTTCCGTGTCGGCGTCGCACCCGAACTTCACGGTCAGCCGCACGAGCCTGTAGGAACCGGTTCGGGTGCAGTACGGGCAAGCTAAGCGCAGAACGATGTACGGACAGGTAATAAGCCTGTCCGCCATGTCCGCACTCATCAGGCGGAATATTCAACTTAAAAAACTTCTCCCACCCCCTACTTCATCACCGTAAACATCGTTCCGGCGCTCGACGAGGCGGTCGTCACAGCCGTTATCTGCTGAAATGTTGTGGTCTGACCCGGTTCGCGTTCGTGCGTGTGCAAGTGCACATCTGACACTGCACCACAAAGCTGTCCTAGCCTGCATTGGCTAACCGGCAGCACCGCAATCATTGAAACCGCCGTCACATAAATCATCGTTTTCTTAACTTGGCCGGTCATTCGAAACGTCCCCGTGTCTGCCGGGCCCAAACATTGAAGGCCCGGATCAAACAGGGAACATAGTTCACTGTTCGTTCGCAGTCAACGTAAGAGCAGTGGGTTATTATCCAATTGTAGCAAAGCGTAATACCGCCGCAGTTCCACGGTTCCATCCGCCCCGTTAACCATAGGAGCGGCCCGATGCCAGAGCTCTACGGAAATCCCTTCAAGCACGAACTGCGTGACGAAATTAGTGTGCTCAACCGCGAACTGTCGCAGGAACGCAAGGAGCGCCGACTAGCCCAATATTGATTGGTATGCGCTAGAGCGAAGATCAGAGAACTAGAGACCCGGCTGCAGACCATAGCTAACTTGGCGACGCAGCCGGTTAAATTCGATGTCACTGACGAGCTGCGCAAGGACCGACAAAGAAAATGGGACGCAATAGCGAATGCTGCAGAAGCGGCAGCGTGAGACCAAGGGCCGCCTAACCAGCGGCCCTTTTTCCAATCTTCTGATGTTAAAGCCAAACGACCGCCTCGCACCAATCCACGTGATTGAATTGGCCGGTGTTTTGCAATTATTGTAGATTGCTTCCGTCTCACCCTTCGGGAAAAATGCGGAGAGAATCCGGAGAATTGCTTGGCTAGAATGACCAGCCCTTTCGACGGTCTAATGTCATTTCAACAGGCGTTGCTCGATGGTGATCCACGTTTGTCCGCGCAACTGACGGGGCTTGAGCGGCGCGCCTGTTATATTTTTTAGCTTTTCGCGCCTGGGCTCTAGGAGAGCAACAAAAATGTATGAAAAAATTATTGGTGAAATTCAGGAGCAGGCCAATCGGCTCACAGAACTGCAACGATCAAGCATTGACGCGCTCCAGAATCTACGAAACCAAACGGGTAACGTGATTGGATTGGGCGCAGCAATTTCCGATGGTGATCGTTCTGTCTCCGACCTTGATACATTGACTTCGACGCTAATTAAATTTTGCGAGGGATTGACTGGAAAGAATTTTGCGTTTGTTCCTCGAAGTTGGCTTATCGATTTTACTGAGGCCATCAAGAATACTGCAAACAGTTTTGATAATTTGAGGGCCTCAATTGCGTCGATAGATGCCCAACACGGCGGTATGGCCGCCGTAGACCCGGCGACCTTCACCATAACCACCAAAAGCGGCACAACAGTTGATATTCGCAAGGTGCTCAGCAATATCTCTTTGAATGTAGATAAGGCTTTTGAGGGATACTTCCGCCTCAGATCCGCGATCTCCGCGCCGAGACTTTCGGAATTTGGGGAGCTGTTCGGGATTTTCTCCACACGACGAGCTCAGCTCGATTCATTGTCGAAGGAACTTGCCGCGCTCGTAGATCGCGGAGTTGAGGACGCCAAAGTTTTGAAGGCCGCTAGCGATGCTGTAAAGGGCACACAGGTCGAGGTTGCGCGTTTGCGGGAAGAAGCGGAGAAAGATCGTAAGTCATCAGGTGAGAATGCCGGCGAGTCCGCGCAACGATTGGAAGCTATCAGAGCCGTCCAAAAAAGTGCTGACGAATTGAATGCGTTAGTGACAAACTATCAGGCATCGTTTACCCAATTTCAAAACCAACTCGATACCAGAAACCAAACCTACGAAAAGCAAAAAGCTGCGTTTGATTCTCTCAAGGCGAACTTAAATTCGAAAGATAAAGACGTCGCGCGTCTCATAAGTCAAGCAGAGGACATGCTCAAGGGGGCAACAAACGCGGGCTTGGCTGGTAGTTTCAGTCAGAAGCAAACATCAACAGATAGCGAGCTTCGAAAAGCTAGATTTGTTTATTACGTAAGCATACTTTTGTTGGCGCTTTTGACCTTACCGATATTTTTATATTCGCTCCCTCGCGAATTTGTTGCCGAAGCATGGAAATTAATCTTTCACACTGAGGTTCCTGCACTTGTGTCTGCGCCGACATCGAGAACGTTTGAAGAGCACGTAATAAGTTTGATTGGACGCGCTGTGTTCCTGATTCCAGGGTTGTTGTTCGTGAGATTTGCCTCGGTTCGGCATGCGCAGCTCTTCCGCCTTCGTGAAGACTACACTTACAAATACTCGATTGCGGCTTCTGTTGAAGGTTTTATGAAGCAAGCCAAAAATTATGCCGACGATATTGCTTTTTCTTCCTATCTCCAGCTTGCCTACAATCCTACGGATAAAATGGACCACAAATCGGACGATTCAAAAATGCCCAATCCGTTGTGGGAGAAATTTATTTCTAGAATTGAGGGGATGCCAATTATAAAGAAAAAAGTTGATCCGAAATAAATAAAGCGGATATCCAACTAGCGGCCGAAACGAAAAGGACCGACCAGAGCCAATATGCAACCCTGGTCGGTCCGACTGCAACACGAACGAACGGCGTCATCGGGGACAGCGGCGAACCCCGAAAGACGGGCATGTCGGGTGTTATTTTTAGCGCGGCACCGCCCGGAGACGCAATTTGCGGCGGGCTGTTCACGTCTTGGCGGGCCGGCCGAACTGAGCCCCCATCTTTCCGAATGCCGTAGCGTCGACGATTTGGAGAAATGCTTCGGGAACTAATCTTCCTAAACAGGTCGATCCCGGATTGGAAGCGTTCAATGAACCGGCGTTCATTCTGATTGTTCAAGCGCACTTGTTCTGGCGACGAGGCGCTTTCGTGCGCCCGCACGACGCTGCTTCATCGTTTGCTTCGCATAGAGAATTGTCATGTTCGCCGTCTTATGACCGCTCAAGGCGCGAAGCTGCGCATCCGTCAGATCGGCATCTGCACCTTCCGTATTTCCGCCATGCCGTAGGCCCATGAACTTCGATGCCGGGTCAATACCGGCTGCTGCTCGGATCTTGGCGACCCGATGGCGGAAGTAATCTTCCTTCCAGGGAAGGTATGTTTTGCGCTTGCGATCTAATTTGTCGCGCATCACGATCAGCGTGCCACGACGAGCTGCGCCATCCAGGCGCTCCGTCAGTTCCGGCCAAAGCACGGTCCCGTCTTCATCGTAGAGCGGCATCTCCACCAACTCGCGGGTTTTGTGATGGTAGATGCGCGCGATACCGGGGTTGTCTGCGGGCCGATAATGCTGAACCCACGATAGCCGCCCGATGATGTCGGTCTCGCGCTGCAGCCAGTAGAAGGCGATCATTGCCGCGGTGCCAATCGAGTGATCGCCGGCCTCGTCGGCGGCCTTCACAAAACGCAGTAATTCAAGATGTGTGACCGGGTGGGTTGGGCTCGCCTTGTATTGCAGATCAACACCGACGAATGGATTTAACCCCGGAATGATCTCGGGCTTGGCGCGGCGCGCCCAATTCCATGCAGTACGGCAGCAAACCATCGCGAGGAGGGCAGTGCGCGTCCGCTCCCGAGTCCAAATGCAAAGGCTTTCCATCATCGCCAATAACCGGTCGGCCATCTCGATCAAGAACAGGTTCTTGCACGGATCGCAGTCGGTCGAAGAGAACGTCCGCCGTGGCCGGCTTGATGCTTAGGATCGACAGGCTGCCAAACAGGCGACCATCTTTTAGCTTGTGCTGGGAGACCAGTCGCAGCGCATTGTCGTAGGATTTCCGCGTCTTTTCAGGCCGCCGCGTGTATTTCGGCAAGCTCTTGTAGACGCTCACCAGCCAATCGAATGTGCCGACCAGAGGCTTATCGGCTTTGACGGCTTCGGCCGAGCTGCCCGCTAACCAGGCGTCGAATTGCGGATTGAGGATTTCGTCGCATCGCTGTTTGGCCGGGCCGTAATCGTTGCCTAGCGCCTGAGTGGGGAGCGTGCACCCCTTCTTTTTCGCCCACGAGGGCATATCCCAGTAATAAGCAATGCTGCCGCTCTTCAGTCGCTTCGCGACCATGAGCTTTGGCCAGCCCAGAGGCTTGCGCTTTCGTGACATCAGATCAGCCCCGTTACATCCTCGACCACAATCAGGTCTTCGATATTGTGTCGCCGCGCGATGTCCCGATCAAGCTTGGCGCGATGCCATTTCGGAGAGCAACCGACTTGTCGCGCCGGCTGTGAGTAGATGCCTTTTTCGACTTTTGACAAAAACGCCTCAACGCTTGGCTCGTCGCAGTAAGCGGCGGCAGTTTGGGCACGCATTTCGAGCGGCCAACTGCCCGGCGGGTACGTAACTGGTCGAGCCATCGTCGAAACCACGCGGTGTCTTGGTTTCAAGCTCTCCCAGAATCGCTGCGAATGGGTAAAATCACGGGTGTTGTGATCGTCGGGCAATAACGAAGAACCTGCCGCTATCACAAAGAAGCTTAGTGTTTTTCGAGCCAACGCCGTCCATCACCGTGCATCGAGGTGCCTGATGTCCGCAGTGAATTGGGAGGAAGACTTCACGGAGATTCTCGAAGATCTCCGAACAATAGCTCACAGATGCAGTAAGCGAGAAGCGGCTGCACTGGGCGTTGTAATAGAGGAATTACGCGGGTTCAAAACGATAATTGACGACGTTGAAAGGCTTCGATCGAAGTCTCGAAGATATCGACGTTTTTCTTGCTCGATGTCAGGTATCGTCCTTGGACGGCGAAAACGTTGAACTAGTTTTATCAATTCATGCTCTCACCGTCGTCTCACGGTTCCTAAGATACCGCGCGCCCTCCAGAGTCGTTGATCTCCTCAAGGCGGGGTTGTCTCAGGTTTTCGAGGGGGCGTCTCCCCCGATGTTTCGGGGTCGCAAGGACAGCGGACGACCCTCTGAGGTGTCTGTGATTCATCAGGTCAAAGGTGTCTTGGCGGGCTTGATGCAGGTCAAACAAAAGTCCGGTATGCAGCGAGCGACAGCGGCAACATGGGTCGCTCGCAACATTGCTCCAGAATTGGCCTCTCGGTTGTCCGTTAAGCAGATTACAAGTCGTGCCGTTCTCGAATGGCTCGACCGGTATGGCGGCAAGCATCCGCCAGATGATCCGGGCGGGAAGGCATTCAAAGTTTGGAGTACGCCATTGCCCAAACCTCTTACTGTGCAGAAGTTTAAAGAAATCACAGCCAGAATTGCTGAGTTGATTCCGGCACGGCGGTTGACGAGGCGACTGTCGACCGGCTCATCGCGTATCGCCGGGCGATCGGCAAACTGGCGGACGGGGCCTTTCTCCGGCTGCTGGCGCGGGCCTGGAACGTGTGCGCCGACAGCATTCCCGGATGGCCGACCTTGCGCCTCGCCGTGCCGCCGCCGAAATCACGAATTGATGTTGCCTGGTCGGACTTCCCGGATGGGCTTCGCCGCGACGTCGATCGCTACCTCGAAGGCCTCTCTCGCGTGCGGCGCTCGCGCCACGGCCAACGGATCAGGCCGCTCAAACAATCGACCATCCGGACGCGACAAGCGGAATTGCAAGCTGCCGCGCGCATGGCGGTCAAAGCCGGCGTGCCGATCAAGGATATGGCTTCACTATCAGCTCTCTTGACGCCAGAGGTCGCCGAGAAAGTCATCGATGCCTACTGGCAAAAGAACGGGGTCACGCCAGCAGCTTTCACCATCGACCTTGCAGGCCGGTTCGTGGCGATTGCCCGCGAGATCAAGTGTCTTGAAGAACCGGCCTGCGTGCAGCTCGAGGAGATGGCCTACGAGCTTGATCAGTATCGCGACGAAAGTCTGACCGAGAAGAACCTCGCGCTGATCCGCCAGGTTTACTCACCGGGCGTGTGGGCGAGGGTGCTCGAGTTGCCGCGGCTTTTGCTGATCGAGGCCTATCGGCAACGCGCGCATTCGCCGGTCAGGGCAGCCGTCACCGCGCAGCTGGCAGCCGCGATCGCGATTCTGGCGGTTGCCCCAATACGCCTCGCCAATCTGACCGCGATCAGGATCGATACCAATCTGATCAGGCCCGGCGGCATCGGCACGAATTACTGGCTGCAGTTCCCCGGCTACGACGTGAAGAATCGCGTGCGGTTGGACTTCCCGCTCGACGAGGAACGTACGGAGATCATCACCACGTATATCCATGATTTCCGGCCGACCTTGTTGCGCGGCCGCAACGAGGACTGGCTGTTCCCTGGTCAACGGCAGGGCGCCAAGCAGAAGGTTTCATTTAGCGGTCAGATTACGGATCGCATTTACGAAGCAACCGGACTGAGGATCACGGTCCACCAGTTCCGGCATGCCGCCGGCGCCATTATTCTCAAGCATCGGCCGGGTGAGTACGAGCTGGTTCGCCAATTGCTGGGGCACCGCAGCGTGGGGACCACGATCCGCGCCTATATCGGGCTTGAACGCATGCAGGCCAGTGAGATCTTCGGCGAGCTCATCGCCGAGGAAGTCAGGAAGAACTCCGAACGAGCTGCGCAGTGGAAGCCCGGAGGGCCTAAATATGCATAAGCCTCCGCGGTCCCTTACGTTGTTGGAATGGCCAGATGCGGACCGTTTGGCCTGGCAGGAGGCTTGCCGGAAAGGCCTGCGCCTAAAAGCCGGTGGGCGGGCAAGCCATCTCGGTGAGATCAGTCGCGACGACTACGAGCGCCGTTATGGCGCATACTTGGGATTTCTTGCGCGAGCCGGTCTGCTCAAGCGCGATGCCGCTGCCGCGGCGCACGTTAGTCCTCCCAATGTCGAGGCGTACTTGGCCGACCTGAAGCTCAGGGTCAGCTCAGTCACCATCTACAACTGCATTTCCAAGCTGCGGCGGGTCGCCAAATTCATTGCTCCTGACACCGACCTCAGCTGGCTCGGTGAAATTGAAAACGACCTAGCGATGGAAATGGAGCCACGCTCCAAATTCGAACGGTTCGTCTTTACACAACGGCTTGTTGAGGCAGGCCTGAGCCTGGTGCAGGAGGGGCAAAGATCCGCAAAGGACACCACGTCGGCAGCGCGCATCGTTCGTAATGGTCTGATGATTGCTTTGCTGGCGCAGTGTCCAATCCGCCTGAAGAATTTTGCCAGCCTCGAGCTCGCAACAACCTTCAAAAACGACAAGGACGCTTGGTGGATCACCTTGTCGCGCCGGGAGACCAAAAATCAGCGCCCGGACGATCGTCGGGTGCCGGAACTCCTGTATCCCGCCATTAATATCTATCTTGGCCAATCGCGACCGAACCTCTTAGCAAAAGGCGTGGATACGAATGCACTATGGATTTCATCGACGACGGGAAGGGCGATGACCAAGAAAAATCTTGGAACGCTGATCTCCAAGATTACCCACGAAGCCGTCGGCGTCGATGTTTCGCCACACCTATTCCGCGCCGCTGGCGCATCAACAAGCGCGTTATTGGCTGGAGATTTTCCGCATCTAGGTAGCGCTTTGCTCGGCCATTCCGATCCGCGCATCACCGAAGAACACTACCGTCGAGTGAGCAGCATCAAGGCGGCCAAGACGTACTCGGCGATCATTAAAGGCATAAGCACAATCGACTGATATGGCGACCGATCATGACAACGTAAGTTTGTAGCAAGCAGCTCGTGCAACGCAGATCATGAAATACGATCACAGCCGGTCGTATGTGTCGCCCCCATGAGCACTCGCGGCGAAAGCTGTTGTATCTCTGAGTGTTAGGGCAGGGGCATTTGGCAGCTGTCGTACCGCCCGTCGTACTCAGCCAAGCAGTTTTCAACACGGATTTTTTTAGGTGTCGTGGGCGGCAATATAGGCTTCAAAGATTCGCAGAATGGATGGTTATGGAACATGATTCCCGCCTCGGGCGTTCACGTAAGCAGGACCACTCCAATCGGACGACGTACGAATATTGGCCAAATGGTAGGCGAGCCGGATGGTCCGATGCCAATCTTGCACAGTTCAAAGGCGCTGATGTGGACGGCAACTATGTGGTGCCGCCCGCTCCACTTGCGATGACCGGCAGCGCTTCAGCGGTTCCATGGTCGGGCGTATCGTCCTTCCAACGCACGGACCCGAACGGGCGCTCCAACATGCGGCGGACCCGCACCGGCTCGGGCCCCATGTGGAAATTCATGGCCTGCCGATCCAGCGCGCGCTCCGACTGGGTCGAGCGGTTGCGTTGACGTAGGTAATCGAGCCAAGTCGGACAGTGATAGCGCTCGGTCCATAACTCGGGGTCGGCGATGTCGCGCGCGATTGACCAGCCATAGGCGCCATTACGCTGACGCAAGAGCTGCACTTCCTGCATCACGTTGTGAAACGCCCGAGCATTCTCCTGCGTGATGCGATATTCAATCTCGACTACCAAGGGGCCACTACGCTCGGTCAGCGCGAGCCGCACCTCGGGATCGGCAAGCAACTCCGCCTCTTTGCCCTGCGCGCCGATGCGCGGCATGTGCAGCCACAGGCCGATGAGCGACGAGGCCAGCATCAGGGCAGCCGAGACCAGGAGCGCAGTTTCGACACCGGCAACATCGGTCAGATGGCCCCAGCCCCAGCTGCCAACAGCAACCCCGCCTGTCCCCGCCGCCTGATAGGCCGCGAGCGCGCGCCCCGTCACCCAGCGCGGCGCCGATAGCTGCACGCTGATGTTGAAAAGCGCCCACGCCATCATCCAGGCTGCCCCGGCCACGACTAGCGCGGCCGCCGTCAATACCGGCTCGCGGCTTAGCGCCACCGCGGCAATCGCGCCGCCCATCAACAGCGTGCAGGCGCGGATAGCAGCCTCGCCGCTCATCCGGTTGCGCACCTCGGCGACGTTGAGCGCGCCGATCACCGCGCCCAAGCCAAAAGCGCCGAGCATGATGCCATAGGTTCGGGCGCCGCCATGCAGGAGATCACGCGTCACCAGCGGCATTAGCGCGATGATCGCACCGCCGATCACGCCGGTCACCATCGAGCGTGTCAGCACGATCTTGATCGACGGGGAATTAGTGATGTAGCGCACGCCCGAAATCATGGCGCGGTTGAGTTTTTCTCGCGGCAGGCGTGAGGGTTCGGCAACGCGGTTCCACAAGAACAGAGCGACGATCAGCGGCAGATAGAGCAGCGTGTTCAAAGCAAATGCCGCCACCGCGCCGGCGGCCGCGACCACAAAGCCGCCGATCGCCGGGCCCAAGCTGCGCGCGATATTGAAGCTGATGCCGTTCAAAGCGACTGCAGACGGCAGTGCCTCCACGGGCACCTGCTCACTGACCGAGGATTGCCAGGCCGGCCCCATCAGCGCCATACCGGTGCCGACGGCAAAGCAGAGCGCCAGCAAGAGATTCGGCGTGACCAGGCCGAGCCAGGCGAGAGTCGTCAGTGCGGTCGCGCCGGCAAGCGCGATGGCCAGCGAAACCAGCGCCACGATGCGCCGATCATGCATGTCGGCAATCGCACCTGCGGGCATTGAGATCAGCATGACCGGCAGCATCAGCGCGGTCTGCACCAGCGCAACCTTGTCGGCCGACGGTGTCATCTGCGTCATTGCCCAGGCCGCGCCGACACCCTGAATCTGAATCCCGAGATTGGAGAGCAGGCTTGCGAGCCAGATGCGCCGGAACGCCGGAAAGCGTAAGGGAGCAGTGATCCCGTTACCGCTGATCGTCTGGAGCTTGGACGGGTTGGTCATCGTGGACTGCGGTCTCAGTTTCGAATTCCTGTCGCTGGCCGCTGCATCCACCAGAGTGATCAAAGGCCGAAACTGGCGCTTTCACGACGCAATGCGACTTCACCCATACCCCGGTCCCCTCGGTCTCGCAACTCATTGCATTTGTCCTCTGTTGAGTTGGAGAACGTTTTGCTGACCGTCTAACACCCGATTAGCAGGTCGGTCGTGATCGTGGTGATAGGGTCGGACGGCGGCGGAAAATTGAATTCGCAGAATGGAGGGTTACGGAATATTGAGACTCATAACTGACCGGCGGCATACTCAATCTTACATCAACTGCATTTGGCTTGGCTGGCCCATTTGAATGCAGGTTTGTAAAAGAATTTACCGGAAAGCTCGCTCGGCATTTGCGGAGAATACTTTCCACCATGTACCCGCGCGAAAATGCCCTAAATTCCCAGATAGCTCCGCTTGATGGTAGCGTCCTGCGCCAGTGCCTCGCTGGTACCGGCATGGGCGATACTGCCATTCTCCAATACGTAGACGTTGCTCGCTGTCTGCAGCACCTTCATCGCATTCTGCTCGGCGATGAAGGTGGTGATGCCGTCGGCATTGATCTTACGTAGAACGTCGAAAATGTCATCGATTATGCGCGGCGCAAGACCGAGCGACGGCTCGTCCAGGATCAATAGCCGCGGCCGCGCCATCATCGCGCGGCCGATGGCGAGCATCTGCTGCTCGCCGCCGGAAAGGAGGCCAGCACGCTGGTGCCGGCGCTCGCGGAGAATAGGAAAATATCGTTCGACCATCTTGAGCGTGCTCTGATAGGCCCCGCGGGCGCCTCGACGATAGGCACCGAGCTGCAGGTTGTCTCCAACCGACAGCTCTGGAAATAGCATCCGGCCCTGCGGGACCTGGATGATGCCTCGCGCGACGATGTCCTCGGGAGCACGTCCTTGGATCGCTTTTCCTTCAAACAAGATTTCGCCAGCGCGCACCCGAGTCAGGCCTGAGATGCTCTTGATCAGTGTACTCTTGCCGGCGCCGTTGGGCCCGAGTAGGCCGACGATACCGCCTTCTCGCACCTCAAGTGTAATATCGTGGAGAACGTCGACCCGACCGTAGCCCGCAGTCAGGTTCCTGATCTTAAGCATGAGCGGAACTGCCGTGACCGAGGTAGGCCTCGATCACAAGAGGATTGTGTTGGACTTCCGCCGGCGTGCCTTGTGCGATCTTCTCGCCGTGGTCGAGAACGTGAATAATTTGGGCCAATCCCATAATCACTCGCATATTGTGCTCAATCACCAGCAGCGTCACGCCGAACTCACGGGCTATGCGTTTGCAGGCCGTAATGACCTCCTGAGCCTCGCCGCTGTTCATCCCGGAAGTCGGCTCATCGAGCATGAGCACGCTTGGCTTGACAAGCAGGGCGCGCGCAAGATCGACCTTCTTGAGCGTGCCGAACGGTAAATCGCGAGCCAGCGCGTCGCGCAGCGGTAGGAGTCCGAATAGGCCGAGCATTTCCTCGGCTTCGTGATAGGCACGACGCTCGGCTGCAAATTTGGCGGGCACTCCGAGCAAATCCTGCAGCACCGTTGAGGTACGCCGGCCGAAGCCGCCGGTCACAACGTTTGTAATCACGCTCTCATCTGCGAACGTTTCAGCGTGCTGAAAGGTCCGGCCGATGCCTGACGCCGCCCTGAGGTGAACCGGCAGATTTTCGATCGGTCGTCCTTCGATCAGGACGCGGCCACTCGTCTGTGGGATCAGACCTGACACGGCGTTGATCAGCGTCGTTTTACCGGCACCGTTCGGTCCAATGAGACCGTGGATTTCGCCTTTTCCAAGCGACAAGGAGACGTTGGAGAGGGCGCGCAGGCCGCCGAACACAACAACCAGGTTCTCAATTGAAAAGTAGCTCATGGGGAGCCAGTCGGTGTTTTTCCAGCACTCGTTTGGCGCGAGAGCGGTCAAATAAGCGAGCGCGCAGCGTCGGCACGAGGCTGACAAGGCCCTGCGGGAGCACCATCAACGACACCAGCACGAGAGCGCCGTATACAAGCTCATTGTACTCCTTAAAGTCGCGAAGGACCTCCGGGAGAGCTGTCAGCACCAATGCCCCCACGACAGAGCCAGCGATAGAGCCAAGACCTCCAACGACGACGATTATAATGTAGCGTACTGACGTCCATAGGCCGAACTCGGTCGGATCGATGAAGCCAACAAGGCTGGCAAACAGCGCTCCACCGATGCCGGCAAAGAAGGCGGATGTCATGAAGGCGATAAGTTTGATGCGCGCAAGCGGTACCCCCAGCGTCTGCGCCACCGCCTCGCTGTTACGGATGGCGTCAAAGGCGCGGCCGGTCGGCGAGTGCAGCAACGAGAACGCGCACCAGATCGCCAGCACCGTGATGACGAGGATGACGTAGTAGAAGGCAAGGTCGCTTGCGAGCACCTGGCCGAACAGCGTTGGGCGCGGCGCCGACATGCCGCGCACGCCGCCAGTAATCGTCGGCAACTCCCTGATCAATAACGACGACATCTCCAGGAAGCCCAGGGTGACAACGGCGAGGTAGAAGCCGCGCAGCCGCAAGGCAGGAAAGCCGAGCGCTAATCCGAAAATCGCGGCGATTAGCCCGCCGAGCGGCATTGCCACCCAGAATGACAGACCGAACTTGGTCACCAGGTAGGTGGTACCGTAGGCGCCGACCGCCATGAAGGAAGAGTGGCAGACCGAGATCTGTCCGGCGTTGCCGGTGAGCAGGTTTAGCCCGATGGCAACAATGATGTTTATCAAGCACAATGAGGCAAGATACAAATAGTAAGAATCGAACGTTGGTGGCACCGCGATGGCGACGAGTAACAGTGCGCCGAGGCCGACATGAACGGGGGTGAGCGCCCAGGAAGATCGCTCAGACACGTCGCGCCTCTGCTGTACCGAAAATGCCGTGCGGACGCACGAGTAGGATGAACATCAGCAAGGCGAAGGCTGTTATGTCCTTGAAGATACCGCCGAAGTAAGCACCACCGAAGTTCTCGAGCAGCCCGAGCACAATGCCGCCGACGAGGCAGCCAGGTAGGCTGTTGAATCCCCCAAGAATGGCAGCAACGAAACCTTTCAAAACAATGTCGCTCATTTCTACGGAAACGCCGACCACCGGAGCCAGCAAAATGCCGGCGAGCGCGGCAAGAGCCGTGCTCACCGCAAAGGTGAGCGTGAAGATCCAGCTTACACGTATGCCCATGAGCTGAGCGGCCGTCACATTCTGCGCTACCGCCTGCATGGCCTTGCCGATGATGCTCTTGCGCAAGAATAGCGCAAGTAATCCCGTGATTGCGAGCGAACAGCCTATGATCCAGATGTATTGCGGGTTGATGGTGACATCGCCAATCTGCAGGCGAAGGTGGTCGAGCGGCGAGGGGAATGTCGATACCAACTCCTGCCAGGAAACGCGCAACGCGTTCCTTATCATCAGGCCGATGGCCAGCGTAGCGACCACCACCGTAAGATGCGGCGCACCAAGCAGCGGCCGCAACAGCGTGCGTTCTAGCACGCTGCCGGCGAGAGCGGCGACGATCAGCGTCAGAACGAAAACCTGCCAATATGGCAGTTTCAATCCGATCGAGAAGAATAGCGCAATATAGGCGCCGAGGGCGACCAACTCGCCTTGGGCGAAGTTGAGGATGCCCGTTCCCTTGTTGGCCAGCACTAGGCCTAGACCGACTAGCGCATAAATGCTTCCGGAACTTAGGCCGGCAACGACGAGCTGGACGACTTCCGAGGAATTCATCGGAAAGTTCCTCAGGGACTGCCTGTGAGGGATCGGGAGCGGCCGACCAGCGTCCGCTCCTTATTCGTCACTTCTCGTTCTTGTAATTAATGAGAACCTCGCTCTCGCGCAGCGGATCCCAGCGCAGCGGTACCCAGTGCCCCGCGATTACGACCATTATCGTTTGGCGCAGATTGCCGATGTGATGCCAATTTGTGAAGGTGCGCGGCGTCGCAATCTCGCTTACACGATAGTTATGGAGCGACTCCAGCGCATCGATGAACTTCTCGCGCGTAAGATCGCGACCGGCCTTTCGCAGCGCTTCGGCGATTACGTAGACCTCGGTGTAGCCCCACACGTCGAACAGATTGGGCCGGCCTTTCGGTGAGTTGGGGTTCATCTTCGCCCACGCTTCCCTAAACTTCACCATGTCCGGGTTGTGCGAGTCGAGAAACGCGCCCGCCCCCCACAGGCCGAGCACGCCTTCGGCATCGGGTCCGAGGTTTGCAATCAGGGCGTTGTCAACCGACGACGGCGCCACTTGGATCGGCTGCCGCAGGCCTAGCTCACGCGCCTGGCGAATGATGATCGAGGCCTCCGGCGTCTGACCGACGACGAAGATGAAATCCGCGTTGCTCTCCTTTACCTTAAGCAGCTGAGGGGTGAAGTCCTTGTCGCCGACCTTGAACTCGGCACGCATCACGGTCTTCATCTTGTACCACTTGTCGAGCATCTTGATGGTGTCGTCTGCCTCGGTCTTGAGATTTTCCTCCACGCCACTGACGATTGCTATACGCTTGACCTGCAGGAAATCGGCCATGAACTCGGCATTCAGCTCGCCGAAGCGCACCGTCTCGGTCGTTGCTCCGCGAAAAAGATAGCGGTTAAAGGGGTGTGTAACGGGTGGTGCCGACGCTATTGTGATGTAGGCTGGAACCTTGGCTCGGCGTAGGTACTCGATTGTTCCGAGTGTGGGGTTGCTGCCGGAGAGGCCGTTGATCATGAAGACATGGTCTTGTTCGACCAGCTTCTTTACTGCAGCCAGCGCGCGGCTCGGAGAGAACCCGTCGTCCTCAAAAATCATTTTAAGCTTGCGGCCGTTGATGCCGCCGGCGTCGTTGATCTCCTTGTAGGCGAGTTCCGCGCCGGCGCGAGCACCAAGGCCTAGGAAAATGGCGCCACCACTAATCGGACCATGCGCTCCAATCAGGATTGTATCGTCGGTCACGCCGACCTCGGCGGCGAGTGCCGCTGTAGCCGTGATGGCGGCGCCTGCGACTACCACGCCGCATAATGTATTTCGAAGCAGTTGCAACATTGTTTCCTCCTTGTTTGCGAGCTTCCCGTACTGACTGCGGGGAGTCTTTTTCTTGGGTGGCTAGAGCGTCGCAATTTACTGGAACGCAGCCGTTCACAGCGCCGCTAGAATTCCGCCGTCGACCGTAAAGACATGTCCGTTGACGTAGCGACCCGCGTCGGATGCGAGATAGACTAACAGCGGCGCAATATCGCCGGGCTTGCCCCAACGCTTGAGCGGGATTTTCTGCGCCAGCGTATCATAGACGTCGGGCTTATCAATCAGAGCTCGGTTGAACTCGGTCTCGTACATGCCTGGTGCGATGACGTTGCAGCGGATACCGACTGGCCCGAGCTCTATTGCAAGCGCCTTGGCCAGCGCCGTCACGGCGCCTTTGGCGGTTGTGTAGGGCGCGATGGTGCCGCGAACGCTCTGAACGACGATAGAACCGATCATGACGATCAAGCCACTGCGACGCTCGATCATATGACGAGCGACGGCTTGTGTCACCAGGAACGAGCCGGTGACGTGCACCTCCATGATCGAATTCCATTCTTCGAGCGTGTAGTCGACGAAGGATTTGCGCAGCTGGTTACCGGCGTTGTTGACAAGCACGTCGATATGCCTGTGCTCAGCGAGAATGGCGGCAACCGCTCTCGTCACCTCGGACTGCGACGTCACATCGAAGGGCGTTGCAGAGCACGACAATCCTGCCTTATGCATCTGCTCGACTGATGCGGTAAGGCCGTCCGTGTCGCGGTCGCTGAGAACAACATGGGCGCCGGCCGCGGCGGCAGCATTAGCGTAGCCGAGACCCAGACCACGCGCGGCTCCGGTAATAAGAACGACTTTGCCCTCAAGCGAAAATGTGTCGCTATGGGCCTGGTGCTTACTCATTTCTTCCTTGCGCGCGTTCGCCGAGGCGCGGGCGCTCGCTTGAGCGCGCTAACGTCGGCCTTGCTGCAGATAGTCTTTAGCTATTTGAACCGCTGCACGGCTACGCGCTCGGTCGGCGTGCCCTTGTTGTTCGAGGCACTATGCAACTAGGCTATCAGCAAAGTCCAGACTGTTCAATTGCTACCGGAACGACGGCATGATGCGGATGTTTCTGGTTCCGCATACGCCGGTCACTATGTGGGCTGATAGACCAAGCGTTGTGTTCATAAGGGATGAGAAGATCGAGCCCATCGCCCCAGTGTGCGGCTACTAGAACCAATTCGCGTTCTCGAACACATTCAAGAGAATAAATGGCATACGTCGGTCGCGCTACACTCGCCTGCGTCAATTGGGTCACGGCGATTACGCCAGCGCCTTTCCCCGCGCATCGATTGTGTTCATAGTCGTCGCCATCAAGATCACGGAGTCCAGATATGATCCTCGAAATCGCACTATTTGATCTGAAGCCGGGCACCGAAGCCACTTTTGAGGCTGGTGTGAAAACGGCGATGCCAATTTTTAATCGTGCAAAGGGATGTAGGAGCGTAGAGATGTTGCGCTCGATCGAGAAACCGAGTCGTTATCGCCTGCTCATCAAGTGGGATACAGTAGAGAACCACACCATAGATTTCCGCGGATCAAGCGACTACCAAGATTTCCGCAAGTTAGTGGCCGACTGCTTTGCTGCAGCTCCTGATGTAGAGCATACGCAGAAGGTGGACGCTGCGTTCTAACACGATTTTCGTATCAGGATGACCGGCGTATTGGAGAGTTGTCTTATCGATGCAGCAGGCTGCCCAGCTTATGGGCGTGTAGAAATCGATCAAGATTACCTTCTTTTCGGCATGGCAAGCTTTTTAAATGCTTGGACTATACCGACAATAGCGTTCTCCACCGGCAAACGCTCGATGCTTGATGCTCCAACGAAGCCTTGGGCGGTAGTTCGCTCTAGTATATAGGCGACATCTTGCGGATCCTCGATCGGTCCACCGTGTGCCAAAGCGATCACGTTCGAATTTACGCCGCGCGCTGCATCGATGATCTCTTGGGTCGCTATTACCGCCTCGTCCAGGGACATGGCTCCGCCTGCGCCAATCGTTCCACCGCTGGTGAGGCCGACATGGGGAACGATCAAGTCTACACCCGCGTGAACCATCTGGATGCTTTCCTCGGGGGTGCGGATATAACAGGTTGTGTACAGGCCAACGTCTCGCGCCGTTGCAATCATTTCGACTTCGCGGGCAAAGCCTAATCCAACAGACTCAAAGTCACGGCGAATATTGCCGTCGAACCGACAAACGGTCGGGTAGTTGATCACTCCGGAGAATCCGGCCTCGCGGATCTGCTCAAGAAACTTGCGCATATTCCGTGTTGGATCGGTGCCGCATACTCCAGCGATTACGGGCGTTTTTTGTACGGCTGGAAGTACATGACTCTCGCCGAGTTCCAATACAATCTCGTTGGCATTTCCGTAGGGCATCAGGCCGCAGATTGAAGGCAAGCCGTCCATACGAAACTTTCCGCTGTTGTAAATGACGATAAGGTCAATGCCGCCAAGCTCAGCGCATTTTGCGGAAAGCCCGTTTCCGGCACCAGCGACGATTATTGGACTGCCTGCTGCGATAGTAGCGCGCAGACGAGCCTCCACTTCACCTCTTGTATATCGATGTCCCATGTGGTTCTCGCGCAAATCGTTATTGTTTCAATTGAGTAAGGAGACTCGTCAATTCGCTAGCCTTGTCGTCGCGATATCACTAACATGCATCATTTCCAGCAACCGGGTGACGGCGACTTCAGCACAAATTGATTCATTAATATTCGCATTGAGTCGCACTACCTCCCCACGATCGCCGAGTTGTCTCACGGCTTCATTCATGAAAGCCTGGTCGGCTTCCGGCGAGTAAAATACGCCGCCGGCACGATCATACTCGGAAAATCCACCGAGTGGCAGGATTAGCACCGCAGGACGCTTTGCCAGGGCAAGCTTCTCGCCGACCCAACGGCCGAGAATGCAGTTCTCCTCGATCGTGGTTCGCATCAGCGTCGTATTCGGGCTATGCGAATATAATAACCGGTTTGTGTATTTCCCAGGCACCGTGTCCAAAGTTGTAAAGTTGACCATATCCATTGCTCCCGGCAACACGACCTGTGGAATGCCGCGAGATCCTGCCGCTTCAAGACGGCGCGGTCCAGCACTCAAGACCCCGCCGCAGAGTTCATCCGCAAGCTCAGTCGTAGTTAAGTCGAGTACAGCATCAATGACGCCCTGTTCGACCAACTCCTCCATCGCTCGTCCGCCTGTGCCGTTTGCATGAAAAATCATCGTCTCGCAGTTAGCCTTCGTCAGGAGATCATGGCAGCGCATAGCCGCCGGGGTGGTCACGCCAAAAGCGGTAATGGCCACCGTAGGCCGCCCGGTATCATCGCGCAGGCGACCAGCTCCAATTCCCGTCTCAACCATGCCACAAATCGCCGCGGCACCGTTCGTGAGTACGCTTCGAAGAATCGGGTTCATCCCGATCATATCCGAAATCGTGTTGACCATGACAATGTCGCTGGTGCCTACATAGCTAGCAGCCTTAGCGGTTGCTGCCATCGTTGAAATCATCACCTTGGGAACACCGATAGGAAGGGCCCGCATAGCTGCGGTCGCTACCGCTGTCCCCGAGCCGCCCCCCAGGCCGAGAATCCCATCAAGGGTGCCCTCATGGTACAGAGTTGTAACCACCGCTACGGCGCCAGCTGACATAGCAGCAAGTGCCTCCCCACGATTTTTTAAGGCAATCAATTTATCGAGATCTACTCCGGCTGCACTTGCAAGTTCCCTGCGCGATATGATCGGAGGCAAACCTGGTTCGCCAAGAACTCCGATGTCGATAAGGACAGCATCATGTCCACGGCCCTCAAGAATTGTCTTCGTAAAAGCCGCGTGCTCACCCTTCGTATCGAGCGTGCACAGGACCACGATCCGTTTTCGCTTCCCCATAGGTGCCTTCGCGTCCGAAAACGTCGCGGACACTTGCGTCAAGTTGCTGATCGGGCCCAGGATTGGGTCATTGTCTTGAGCAAATCCATTTCGATGCTTTCCCGGCGGAACCACGCAAACAATGAAAAGAGTTGGTTCGAGTGTGTCCCGAAAAGCTAAACCCAAACAATGATGAAGTCGATTCGCGAAACTTTCGAGGTCTTTTTTGACCAGCGTTGCCCATCGTTTTGGCGCGGGCTGCGGGCTATACAGCAAAAAGTGTATTGGGTGATCCGAGCAAAAGTTAACCGGCGATTAGCTAACAGCACTGGTGATCGTACGTTTGCTGCCATGCCGAGGCGTTCGCGCACTTCTGACTTTCACCAGACCGTTGGCTAGTAGCGGTACCAAAAAGGCATTTGCGGCAAGCAAAGATTAAATTTCGATAAGAGGACTCATCGGAATTCAATGGGGGCTTGCTGCTTTGCCTCGAAATTGATCGAAATTCACGCAACCGTCTCGACGTTATTTAATACTAAACGAGTCAAAAAACATCTGGCAAGGCTATGCCGACAAACGGGTTTATTGCGCAACGGCGTTGCTTAGTCGATTACCGTCCCCACCTTGCAGCCGGTCGCGTGCCAGCGCCGCTCCCTTGACCATTGCACATATCTTTCTGAACGCCACATGCCGTGGGCAGTGATTTAAACCGCAATCCGGTGTGACGACAATAGTGTCTAAACCGCAATGCTCGGCGGCAAGCTGGATCGACTGCGCGACTTCCTCCGGCGTCTCAACAAAATAGGACTTCACGTCGACCACACCGACCCCAACTTGAAAGCGGTCACCGATCTTTCTAAGAAGTTCGATCTGCGCGTTCTCTCGATTAGCAAACTCGAGGTTGAGTTGGTCGCAACGCGCATTCAGAATTTCTGGAAAAATGTACTGGTAGTCGCGCCGATCGTGAGATCTCCCTTTGAAGTTCCCAAAACACAAATGCAATCCGATTCGGGCGTTGACACCTTCGCGCGTCGTATTGAAAATCTCAACAAGCCGTGCAGCATCCGCGTGGTTCGTTGCATAGCGTGGCTCATCCACCTGAATGTAAGTTGCGCCGGCGGCTACCAACGCTTTCATCTCGCTATTTACGATACGGATCATGTCCTCGATTAGCTCCGACTTGTCGCGATAGCCACCTCGCAGTATCAGCGGTGTCGCCAAGGTAATTGGGCCAGGGACACAGATCTTTGTTGGTTGTGTAGTTTGTCCATTCAAAAACGCGAATTCCGAAGTGATGCGCAGCCCATCCGGCGCGGCCACACGTTCGCTCACTTCCCAGCGAGGATTTTGATCGTAACCGGCAGCGCCAAGCCGGCGCTGAGGCGGTTGCTTATTGATTCCAGTAATGAGTCCGAAGAACCCCTGAATGAAATCGTGCCGGCGCATCTCACCGTCTGTTACGACATCGAGCCCTGCGCGTTCCTGATCGCTAAGGGCAATCCGTATCGCGTCTTCGAAAGTCTCGGCCAGATCTGATTCCCCGAGGTCGTCGCTACGCTCCGCACGTTCATACATAGCGATGAGCCAGCTTGTAAGTGCATAACTGCCGATCAACTCTGTAGGAAAAAGACGGGTCAAGCGGAATCTCCTCTCGGTTTAGTCAAGTGATCCAAAATTCGGTTTGGTGGCGCCAAAAATGGAGCCCGTTCCAATGGTATCGTTACATTCTAAATCCACAGAGAAGTTGACGGCTCCAGTGAAACAATGTACGGACAAAGCATAATGTATGTACATTTGCGGAATTGCAAGCCCTAGTGTGGAGGAATCCATCGAAAAGGCGCCTTTTCTCGGCATTCCTCACGAGCCGAAATGACACTAAGCCGTAACCCATTGCAGCGTGAACTCAGATCGAGGTGGGGCGTATCCGTATCGTGGGTTGGTCGCGGTGTAGGTTCGCGAGGGAAATATGGTGGACATCGATTATCGTCATCGCGACGGCTGTGCATTCAACACGCAGGTTCGGAAGAAGAATGTCGTAATTTTACGAGTATATTGCCGGCATCTAAAGCCGTAGCTTCATTTGCGGGTGGCCACCTCTGCAATCGGCTTGGACGCCAATGTCACTGTTAATTTTTATCGTCCGACGCGTAGCATTTCTCGTCTTAACCTCATTTGCAGTGTCGCTGCTCATCTTTGGACTAACGCAGATTCTTCCTGGCGATGTCGCGACGATGATCCTGGGTATGTCCGGGACCCCGGAAGATTTTGCAACGTTGCGTGAGCAGATGGGGCTCGACCATTCCGCCGTTGTGCAATACTGGACTTGGCTAAGTGGTATTCTATCGGGAAATCTTGGAATCTCTACGCGGTTCAACCAGCCGGTGCTTTCGCTCTTGTTAGATCATGTAGTGAACTCATCAAAGTTGGCGACCGCCGGTCTTGCCATTGGTGCGCCGAGCGGCATTCTGCTCGGAATCGTCGCTGGGATGCGCCCCCGAGGGTTGGTCGATCGCATACTCTCCGCGGTGACTTTGTTTGCGGCCGCAATGCCGGAATTCGTGACAGGTGCAATCCTCATACTCGTCATGAGTACTTGGCTTGGATGGTTTCCACCGTTTAGTACAATCGAGCCCGGAATGACCATTGGCGAACAGCTTCACAAACTCGCGCTACCCGCAATTTCCTTAAATCTAGTGATTTTGGCTTATACGCTACGGATAATGCGTTCGAGCATGATCGATGTATTAGCAAGTGCATACGTGCGAGCCGCAATTCTCAATGGGCTGCCGAGCAGGACTGTAATATTTCGGCATGCCTTGCCGACCGCTCTCGGTCCGACGCTTACGGTTATTGCTTTGTCAATCGGCTGGATGGCCGGAGGTTTGATCATTGTTGAAAACATGTTCGGCTTTCCCGGTATCGGTCGGTTGCTCGTGTTTGCTATTCAGAATCGGGATATTCCGTTAATCCAAGCGATCAGCCTTCTGATTGCGGTAGTATATGCCCTTTCTAATTTGGTCGCGGATGTTCTCCACCGCTTGCTCGACCCGAGGACGCGATAATGAGCGACACATGCGCGCGCTCGGCAATTTTAGCAAGCAGTTGCTTCTCGGCGCTACGGAGGTGGTTACGGAATCACAGCCTGGTAACGAAGGTCGCATTGGGTGTGTTAGTGGCCTATTTGGTGGCTGCCTGCATCGGCGCATCGCTGGTGCCATACGCCCCCAACGTGATTGACGTGAAGGACCTCCTCAAACCGCCGTCATGGGCGCATCCCTTTGGCACTGATGCTTATGGGCGCGATGTATTTAGCAGAGTCATCGTTGGCACCAATAGCATTCTCGTCTTGTCGCTTAGCTCGACGACCGTTGGCGTCGGTTTAGGTACCCTGGTCGGGTTACTTTCAGGTTATCGCGGCGGCTACGTCGACGAGATCCTAATGCGGATAATGGATATCTTCATGGCGCTACCGGCCCTATTGTTAGCGTTGTTGATCCTAACCACGCTTGGTTCCTCCAAAGTCACCCTCGTCATTGGCATCGCCATTGTCTTTATCCCAAAATCCGCCCGCGTGGTCCGCAGTGCCGTCCTTTCAATCCGCGGACTTGGCTTCGTAGAAGCTGCTCGCCTCCGCGGTGAAAAGCTTTTTTATATCTTATTCAGAGAGCTGTTGGCGAACGTTCGAGATATCGTCAGCGTAGAATTCTGTATGCGTTTTGCTTATAGCTTGCTTCTGATCTCCTCCTTGGGCTTTCTTGGACTTGGTGTTCAACCGCCTACTCCCGATTGGGGTTTGATGATCAATGAAGGCCGTAACTTAATCAGCATAGCTCCTTGGGTGGTTCTCTTTCCGACATTGGCACTAGGAATCTTAGTCGTCGCCGTCAATGCCATTGCTGACGCGCTGTGGGACGACCATAGTTTTTCAGCAAGTGCTCGGTCGATATGAAACCATCAAACCTCCTCCTGGTCGAAGATCTCACAGTTGTTTACGAAACTGCAGCGGGATGCGCGCCAGCGGTTCGGTCGCTTTCGCTTCAGCTTGAGCGAGGCGAAACGCTAGGAATAGTGGGCGAGTTGGGATCCGGTAAAAGCACACTTGCGTATGCCCTCATTGGATACCTCGCGCCAGGGGCACGACTCGGCAGCGGCACCATTCGCTTCCAGGGCGAGGATCTTCTGCGGGCGTCGAAAAAGGCCCTGACCAGATTGCGCGGCAAGCACATTGCTATGGTTCATCAGCACCCTCATTCGGCGCTAAACCCGGCACTCCGCGTAGGTACTCAGCTCGCGCAAGTCATGCAACACCATGCCGGAATTTCGTGGCGCACCGCAAAAAAAGGCGCGTTGGATTACCTTTCTATGGTGAACTTGCCCGATCCTCGTGGCATCTCTCGGCGCTATCCGCACGAACTTAGCGGCGGACAATGCCAACGCGTTGCTATCGCGATTGCTATCTGTATGGAGCCTGATCTTCTGATCCTTGATGAACCGACGACTAGCTTGGACGTCACCACGGAAGCGGTCATTCTTGATCTCCTAAGGGACGTAAAAAAGCAGGTCAGCGCTGGAATTGTATATATAAGTCACAATCTCGGCGTCGTTGCGCAGATGGCCGATCGTGTTGCGGTGATGTATGCAGGGGAACTTGTTGAGGAGGCGCCGACAGGCAGAATTTTCAGAATTCCAAGTCACCCCTATACGCGTGCGCTCCTGGACTGCATTCCCCGCCCCCGAGTTTCCAAGCGCTCTGGTGTTCTTGAAGGGATACCGGGTTCAATACCTCGCATTACAGCGCTGCCACGAGGCTGTGTATTTGAGCCGCGTTGCCGTTTCGCCACAAGTCACTGTCTTGTGCATCCAGATCTCAAGCTCGTAGCTCCGCTCCACTCGGTCCGTTGCATCCACTGGGAGCGCGTGGCGAGTACCCAGGGACCTTCTAAAAAGGCCGCAGCAGTGCTGGAGCGCGAGGCTGGCGCGCCATTCTTGCGGGTGCGTGGATTGCGAAAGAGCTACAATGATGCTTCCGCTGGGGGCGTGTTTGGAAGACGTTTGCAAGCTGTGGCCGGCGTTGATATCGACCTGCCGCGTGATGGCATACTTGGACTAGTAGGAGAAAGCGGCTCCGGGAAATCGACTCTGCTACGTTGCATTGCGGGACTGGCGCGATTGGATGCAGGTACGATCAACCTGTCAGGTGAGGATATCGGCAAGTCGGTCAGGCAGCGGAACGCTCGAATCCTCCGTCAGCTTCAGGTTGTTTTTCAGGATCCCGAGTCGACCCTCAATCCGAAATATACCGTGGGCAGCAATCTGACACGCCATCTGAAGTGCCTCATGCCGGATGTTCCTGATCCGGCGGCATCGGTCGCAATGGCCTTGCAACGTACTGGCCTCGACCCTGAATTCTTGCTGCGTTATCCCGACGAACTCAGCGGCGGGCAGAAGCAGCGCGTGGCGATCGCGCGAGCTTTCCTGGGACGACCAAATCTCGTACTTTGTGATGAGCCGCTGTCGGCTCTGGACGTCTCTGTTCAGGCTTCAATTCTTCAACTCCTTCTCGAGCTTCAAGCGGAAACGGCCGTATCCTACTTGCTCATTTCTCACGATCTCACCGTTGTTCGTTACATTGCTGACACCATTGCGGTCATGTATCTCGGCCGGATTTTTGAGTTAGGCGGAGCGGAATCTTTTGACCACTTTCCCTTGCACCCTTATTCTGAAGCGCTCCTGTCCGCTCAGAGCGTTCCTGAACCAATGCGCCGATCTCAAGCGATCCGGTTACAGGGGACGATTCCAAACCCAGCCAACCCCCCTTCAGGGTGTGTCTTTCACACACGCTGCCACCGCAAGATCGGCGTAGTCTGCGAGAACACTGAGCCGCCGTGGCAAGATTCGGTTGCGGGACGGCGCTACCGCTGCCATATCAAACCAGACGATTTGGCTGTTGCGCAGACGGCCACGCTACAATCTATGCGATAGGTTTGCCCGTGCGGCGATTAGGGCCTATTTCTGTTGGCTGGCATACGCCTCGATTGGCGAAGTAATTTAATTTATCTGAAACTTCTTAACTGCTTCCTGATTGAGGCTGATTCCCAAACCCGCACCTGTTGGTAACGCCATGTTGCCGTCGTTTACGACCGGATTTGGCGACACTAACTCGCGTCGTAGCGGCAAGTCGTAGATTTCCGGAACTACGTATTCGAACATGGGAGCATTTGTGCAAGATGCCTGAAAGTGCTGACCACAAGCCGCAGTAATACCCGTTTTCCACCCATGTGGGATTACTTGCACTCCGTAAAGCTCTGCCATATCGCAGATACGCCGGATCTCAGTCAATCCGCCGCAATGATTGATGTCAGGCTGAACAACCGCAACCTTAGCAGTGACCATCCATTCGCGAACTTCCCAACGGGTCCCCGCAAGTTCTGCGCCGCAAATTCGCATCGGGCAGTGTTCAACTAATTTTGCGTGGCCCTCAAGGTCGTCGTGCTGCAAGGTCGCTTCGGCAAAATAAAGGTCGGCGTCAGCAGCCCGATTTAGAACCCACTTTGCGTCAGCCCAATCCCGCCATCGATAACCAAAATCGATCATGAGAGGCGTATTATCACCGACCATGCGCCTCGACTGGCGCAATACGTCAACGAGTTTAGTGTCCGTCACAACGTCTCCAAAGATCACGCATATCTTAATAGCCCGATAGCCGAGTTTCAGTGCATGTTCGCAACGAGTGGCGAGTCCGTCGATTAGTTCGGACAACTTTTTACCTTCCGGCCAGCCTGGAAAGATGGTCGCATATGGAGTAAGATGCTTTCGGCGCGCTCCGCCCATCAATTTGTAAACTGGTTGTCTGATTTGGTGGCCTGCCAAGTCGTGCAGCGCGATATCAATTCCGGATAGTGCTTGGATTCCCAAACCACGCCTTCCCGAAAATGCTGTTGCATCATAAATCCGCTGCCAAAGCGCTGTAATTTCGAGAGGATCGGCACCGATGAGAATTGAACGAATGCCCTGACCCCAAAAAGCGTGGCTACTTGGCATTTCGATAAACGCTTTTATTACTGATGGGGCGCCATCACATTCCCCGATACCTATGTGGCCATCTTCGTCCGTAAGACGGACAACGGTTGTCGTCGAGGCGCCATCGATTTGGTTCGCAGAAATGCTAGGCACTGCGAACGTCAGCACTTCCAATTCTTTTATACGCGGCATGTCATTCCATTAACGTTTGCGTGTGATCACATTTAGCCAATCAAGGCAGCATTAGCTCTTGCGACCTTTCGAAATTGGCAAGCGACGAAGGCGACTTTCATAAGTGTATCGATCAGCTGGATGAATGGTCACCGATGCCTCCAAGAGTTCCGAACGGGTATCTATATATCGCCGTACAATCTGAAGAGCAGGTGACCCAAATTCAGCAGCGCATTCTGTAGCTAACCGGTCATTTAATATCGTTGCAGAAAATTTCTGCTGAATTTCTATCACTCGTTTTCCGTATTTTGCTTCAATTAGGGAACAGTATAAACCACGATAGTTTTTGAGGTGGGGAACAATTTTATTGAAGCGCTCGTCAATGTAAATATCGGTCGCGCTGAGAATAAGGGCGTCGGCTTTTGAAGTTTCGCGACGAACGTAGGAAACTTTAATCCAAGTGCTGCCGGGTTTGCATCCTAACAACCGACCTAAATTCTTGTCCGCCACTATGGGTGAGATTCTCTTTATTTCTCTGACCGTCGTTTTGGCGAACTGAGTCAGATCATTTACCGACGCGAGCGATTGACTGAATCCCTGCGGTGTAGGTTGTTCCTCGACGCGCGTGCCAACACCTTTTTTCCGCGAAATGCGTCCAAGATTTTCGAGCTCACGCATCGCCGCTCGAACGGTGTGACGACTGACATCGTATTGCGCACAAAGCTCGACTTCAGTCGGCAATAGTTCGCCCGAATGATACCGACCGTTGCCAATATCCTCCAGAAGTTTTTGCGCGATAGCGCCGTATCTGGTGTTCATTTCGAACCATATTCTGTCTATTGACAAAAGTGCAGACAAGTAGAAATGTACGCACATATGGTCTCGGGCGCAAGCTTTCAATGCAAAAAGCAATCGTGTGGGAGTAAACCAATGTCGAATTCAAAATGCCCTGAAGGGACTGGCGTAAGTTCTACCATAACTCGCCGCCAAATTTTAAAAGCGAGTGCGGCGACCGGCATACTGATCTCGGGTTTGAATGCAACCAGTTTTCCGAGTTACGCAGCGGCTGACAGTCCACGACGTGGCGGCAAAATGCGCGTCGCATTTCCCGGAACTCCCGCTCGACTTGATCCGCTTATCTCTAACGGTACGGAGGAAGTCGCATTGGCGCGGTCTGTCTATGATAGTTTGGTCTACACTGACGCTCAATTGATCCCGCGGCCTGAACTTGCTGAGTCCTGGGATGTTAGTGAAGACGCAAAGACATGGACTTTCCACTTACGGCGAGGAGTAAAATTTCACCACGGCCGTGAAATGGACGCTGAAGACGTAATCTACACCTACAATCGCGTGCTGGATCCCGCAAAGGGATCGCCCGCCCGTACCGTGTTTACTATGATTCAGGGTATTCAGAAATTAGATCGATATACAGTCCGCTTCGACCTCAACGGGTCATTCGTAGAATTCGCAACTCTTGTCGGCGGAAACTTTTTATCCAGGGTGGTACCGCACGACGTGCCCGATCTTCAAAAAAATCCGACAGGTACTGGTCCGTTCAAGCTTGTGGAGTTCGTGGCTGGAGATCATGCGACTTTGGTTCGCAATGATGCCTATTGGCGCGACGGGCAACCCTACCTTGATGAGGTTCGGCATTTATATCTGCCCGAGGAATCCTCTCATGTAGCTGGATTACTGGCGGGCAAAATAGAGATGAGTTGGTCACCACTGCCGGAGGTAATACCTGTTTACCAAGCGAGCAACGACATTGTGGTGATGTCTATTCCGACAAACGGCTATCAGCCGATTGTAATGAGATCAGATCAACCCCCATTCAACGATAACCGCGTGCGAAAGGCTTTCAGACTTATCTGCGATCGCGAGGCGTTAACTCGTATCGTGATGGGCAGCGTGAATACGCCCGTGAGTAATGATCATCCGATCCCCCCATCGAGTCCAATGTACATGCCCCAAACACCGGGCCCGCAGGATATTCCAATGGCCAAGGCCTTACTCGCAGAAGCGGGGTACAAGGGAGGTATGGACATTGAAATGATATCTTGGACTGGCCGAGCCGGGTTGGTGCAGTCCGCGCTGGCTTTTCAAGACATGGCCAAGAAAGCCGATGTGCGGATTGTGCTCAAAACCGTACCGTCGGACGTTTTTCTTTCTAAGTACTGGCTCAAGCACAACTTCTTCGTAACAAACTGGAGTGCCCGAACAACTCTATATGAGCTCCTGGCAATTGCGTACACATCGAAAGCTAAATGGAACGAGAGTCATTGGAATTCACCAGAATTAGATAATCTGATCGACGCAACGCGCACAGAACGTCAGGAAGAAAAACGCAAAGAAGTATTTGCTGAAATTCAACGAAAATTTTTGGATGAAGGCCCTGTTATAGTACCTTATCACAGACCTCGTGTGACCGCTCTTCGAAAAAACGTTAAGGGATTTCAACCGCATCCATCGGCCTGGGTTGACCTACGCACGGCTTGGCTCTCTTGAGAAAAATGGGCGGGGACGGAGACTGTGGACCAAGCCAGCCTTGCTCCGTTCAGACACACCCATCCGCGATTGGGCGCAGGTAATTCGAAACCGCAATCGTGCATTTCGTCTGGTATGGATTCACGTTGTAAAGCGGATTCATCACATCATTTGGGCCGTCCGAGTTTAGGCTTTAGGTACACGCACGAACGCCGCCCCACGTCGCACCTAGCCTGCGCGATAGAAGGATCTGCGCCGGCTAGGCTAATATTTGACAGAAAGGTTTGCTAAATCTAGCGTTGCGTCAGTGGTGCATTCTCAACTTTGGCTGAAATCAAATGAAGCAGTCAAGAATTGAACGACCTAGTGAGACGAAGGCTTCGCGATATGCGACGTTTTCCAATTTTGTCATTTCGCTGCTCGATGGTTTGATCGTGCCTGAGGCAACTGCAATGGCGTATTATTCTCAGAGCCTCATCAACGACAATTTCTTGGATGGGCCTGGATTTAAAAGTGACGGTGTAGCCAATGGGGTACGCGAAGACGTTCCCCCCGCCGTTTAATCCGGTTTGAACTCGAATCTGGCTCCTGAGGGGGGCCGGACGATGAAGCACAGGCGATCTACCGAAGAGCAAATCATCGGGGGTTCTGAAAGGGTACGTGGTTGGAGCGAAGCCCTCGGACTTCCGCCGCAAACACTGGGTCGGCGAGGCGACCTTTTTCAATTGGAAGTATGTCTACGTCCGGGATGGACGTCTCGGAATCCAAGCGGCTGACGGCGCCGGCTACCGAGAACGCCAAGCTGAAGGTGCCGTTGGCCGAACGCCATTGGGGATGACAATCCGATTTGGTCTAACCGTAGTAAATAATAGTAAATATGATTTTCGAGCCTACGTTCACCTTTTGCGGATTGACCTCGGGGCAGGATTTAATTTTGCGTCGAGCGACGCACCATTAATTCAGTGCAGTGTTTGCCCACTGTAGGCTACATCCAACTTCGTGCAGGGACTGCTGCGTTTAAAAGTATTTAAGTATCCAAAACTCACTCCGTGCCGATGCCAAATTCCGCAGCGGCTTCAATAAGCCATTCACAAAACGCAACTGCGAAGCTGCGGAACATGGCGAACTCGTAGGTGGGCGCCGCATTCGTTTGCCAAAAATGCACGCCGATATGCGAAATAGTTGTGATCGCCGCATCACCCGGCCGGAAGACGCTGGGGTGCAGATCGATCAGCACGCCCTTCGCAAGCGCGTCGCGCGCGCGCGAGCCGCCAATCCGCACGATGGTGCGGCCGTCGGATTGATCCATTACCGAAGCGAGGCCCGCGAGCGACGCCCGTAAATGCGCTTCGAATGGGGGTGCATCCTGCAGGGCCAGCCATTGTGACGGGCCGGCCCATACGAAAGCCGTCGGGCCGACGCGCGTGTAGCGCGGCTGGCGCGGGAGTTCGACGTTAAACAACCGCTGCACGCGCTCGGCAAGCTGCGCTTCGACATTCTTGCGGGCCAGTATGCTGCATAGCGATGCGCCGGTGCGCTCGGCAATCGTAACGCCCGGCGCCGCATGCGGGCCGCGCGTGATTTGCGGACAAACTGAGGCGATACTCGACGCCGGCGTGAGCTTGAAATCAGACACGCAACCTCTCTCCCGCCGGATCCACAAAACATGGCGCGCAGACTTCCACCTCTGCCTCATTATTGCGCAAAGGATCGACTGCCCGCACGCGATCGCCAATGCGATCGGTCCCTCGTTTGAGCAGTCCAAGGCCAATCCAATGATCGAGCGTGGGCGAAAATGCGACCGAGGTCATAGCGCCCTGATCGTTGGCGGCTTCGACCGCGGCATTACTCGGCACGAAATGGGCGCCCGCGCGCAGCCGCTGTTCCCGATCGACTGGCTTGAACCCGACGAAGCTCATGCGGTCCGGCTCTGTTAGTGCGGGTCGTCCAGCCAACACGCGTCCGATATAATCTTTCTTCGCCGACATCATCCGGCCTAACCCCAAATCCCTCGCCGTTGTGCGGCCGTCGAGCTCATTTCCGGCAACATGCCCCTTTTCGATCCGCATCACACCCAACGCCTCAGTGCCATAGGCTACCATGCTTAAGGACGCTCCGGCCTCCATGAGCACGCGCGCAACCGCATTGCCGTAACGCGCCGGAACACCGATCTCGTAGGCCAGTTCGCCGGAGAATGAGATGCGATATAGCCGTGCCGCGTTGCCGCCGCATACTGTCATCTCACCCGCGGCCATATAAGGAAACGCCTCGTTGCCGATATCATGCTGCGAATCGACGACTGCCTGCAGGGCCTTTCGGCATTCGGGCCCGCTACCGAAAACTGCGCCCATTGATCCGTTGCAGAGACGAACTGCACGTCGAGCTCCGGCCATAGCACCTGATGACAAAAATGCATGTGCTGAAACACCCGGCCCGCATTGGCGGTCGTTGTCGTCATGAAGAACCGGTCTTCGGCAAGTCGCGACACAGTTCCGTCGTCGAAAGCGAAGCCATCTTCCCGCAGCATCAAGCCATAACGTACGCGGCCCACCGGCAAGGTTGAGAACGTGTTGATATAGAGGCGATCAAGAAACGCGCCCACGTCGGCGCCGTGCAATTCGATTTTGCCGAGTGTCGAGACATCGCAGAAGCCGACGCCATTCCGCACCGAGCGAACCTCGCGGCTGACGGTTTCAAGCCAATCCTTATCTCCGGCTTTCGGAAAATATTGCGCCCGCAGCCACAGACCGGTTTCGACAAATACGGCGCCTTGTTCCTGAGCCCATGCATGTGACGGCGTCCGTCGGATCGGCCGAAACGACATCCCGCGATGGTGCCCGGCAAAGGCAGCGACGGCGACGGGTGAAGTGGGTGGGCGATAGCTTGTCGTGCCGGCCTCTGCTATCGAGCGCCCGGTTAACGCCGCCATCATCGCCAGGCCGGCGACATTGGACGTGCGACCCTGATCGGTTGCCATGCCAAGTGTCGTGTAGCGTTTGAGGTGTTCGACCGATCGAAATCCCTCGCGCGCCGCCAGCGCAATGTCCGCCGCAGTGACGTCATTCTGAAAATCCACAAATGCTTTCTGGATCGAGGCCGCGACGTGCCAGAACGGTTGCACGTGAAAGACCTCGTCGTCGGCCTTCGGCGGCTTGTCAGTTGCAGCTTTGAGGCCCAGCGCCGCGATTGCCTCTCGTCCGGCCCGGTTTCCGTCCTCAAGGCACGCTGCAAGCGTCATCTTACCGTTGGCGGCGCCGGCCACGATCATGCCCTTTGGCGGCGTTTCGGGAACGAAGGCCACAATTTCCTCGCTCCATTTCGGCCGGTCGCCATGATGACATGCAAGGCCAAGATTAGGATTCCAACCGCCAGAATTCTACGATTGCGTCGCAGGTGATGTTCCGCCGTGCACGCAGCGTCTGGACCATTGCGGCACGGACGGCGCCGCGCCCTTGTGTTCCGATGATCGCTCCATCGAAGAAAATTGGGCCGTCGAAATCGGGCGGATAGACGAGCCGAGTAACGGCCGATCGTGTGTCAATCATCGGCCGCAATTTCCAGTTTTTGCTCGTGCAAATCGCGCGCGGTGCGCCAGCCGTCGTTGTTGTTGGTAAAGATGGCAATGCGGCGGCCAGCAGCCACGGCAAAGCGGTTGGCGTAGGTACGTGCTGCGGCCGCCATCATTACACCAGGGCGGTCGTTGCCGCCGAACACGATCCCGCGCTCGACCGCTCCCGCGGCGAGAACAGTGCGTTTCGCGACGATGCGCCAGAGCCGTTGCCGGGGCTGATGCGCCGCCGGCGCAGGGCGATGGTCGGACACTCGCTCAAGCGCACCATAAACGCCGCCATCATAACAACCGAACAGCGTCGTTCGGGGCATCAGGCGCACGTCCGGCATGCTCGCGAGTTCGGCAACGTTGGACTGGGCCCAATCCCAGCCCGGTGCTCCATTGATTTCTTGTCGCTCGCTAAGTAGGCGGCCGCCGAGCGCGAAGTCTTCCTCGCAGATGAGCACTCGCGCGCCCGATCGTCCTGCGGCGAGCGCCGCCGCTAGCCCGGCAGGCCCGCTGCCGACGACCAGCACATCGCAGAAGCATTGGCGTGCTCATAATGGTCGGGATCGATAGCTCGGCGGCACGGCCGAGCCCCGCGGCGCGACGGATCAACGGCTCGTACACGCGCTCCCAGAACGCCGGCGGCCACATGAAGGTCTTGTAGTAGAAGCCGGCGCCGATAATGGCGAGAGCAGCCGATTCATTCGGCGCAGATCGAATTCGGACGGAGGCCACCTTCTGCGTCGTGGCCTCAAGCCCATCATACAATTCGATCGCGGTGGCCTTGGTATTTGGTTCGCGGCGCGCCCCTGAGCGCAGCTCGACCAGCGCATTCGGTTCTTCGGAGCCGGCGGTCAGGATGCCGCGCGGCCGGTGGTATTTGAAGCTGCGGCCGACGACGCGTTGACGCCGTGCGCAGCAGCGCCGAAGCCAGTGTGTCGCCGGCAAACCGCTGAATCGCCGTCCGTCAAGGGCGAACGCGAGGATTGCCGCGGTCGATCAGGCCGCCCTTGGCAGCCTGACGGGCTTCCTTCATGCGGGGACGAAGTCATCGGGCAGCCCGCGTCTGACGCCGGTTGGATATCAAGATTTCATGGGTACGGGTATCACGGCCGACGACGAGCCAGCTTGGCAGCCCGAGCCGTGATACCAAAACTCGCGATGTGGACCGGCGGGATTGTCGCGCAGATAGACGTAGTCGACGAATCGATCGAGCGCATCGGCGACGTTCTCGTCCGGCCGCGCGATCGACGCATCCCCGAGTAGGTGAACTCCCGGACGTCGCGGGAACCGCAGAAGGGACAAAGAGCCGCATGCTGATCTTCTCAGTGCAGATTGGGCTGGGCGCCCGCGCCGCTCTCGTCGATCAGCCGGCCGCGACGCAAACGGTCGAGACGATAGGCGGCTGCGACAGGATGCGACTCGTCGCGCGCGATCAGATGGGCGAAGCACCAGCCCGATGCCGGCGTCGCCTTGAAGCCGCCGTAGCACCAGCCGGCGTTGAGATAGAGCCCTCGATTGGCGTTCGATCGATGATCGGGGAGCCATCCATCGACATATCCACGAGGCCGCCCCACGAGCGAACATCCGCAGACGTCCGATCAGCGGCATCATCGCCATGCCGCCCTCGCAGACATCTTCCATGGTCGGCAGGTTGCCGCGCTGGGCGTAGGAATTGTAGCCGTCGATGTCACCGCCGAACACCAGGCCGCCTTTGTCGGACTGGCTGATGTAAAAGTGTCCGGCGCCGAACGTGATCACGTGATCGACGAGCGGCTTGATGCCTTCAGTGACAAATGCCTGCATTACGTGACTTTCGATCGGCAGACGCAAGCCCGCCATGGCGGCGACCCGCGAACTGCTGCCGGCGACGCTCAAAGCGACCTTGTTCGCGCCAATGACGCCGCGTGTCGTTTCAACGCCGGTTACCTCCCCCCTGGAGATCCGGATTCCAGTCACCTCGCAATTTTGTACGATGTCGACGCCGCGGCGGTCGGCGGCGCGGGCGTAGCCCCACACGACCGCGTCATGCCTCGCAGTACCGCCCCGCCGTTGCAGCAAGCCGCCGTGGATCGGAAAGCGCGCATCCTCAAAGGCGAGATATGGTACCAAAGCGCGGATCTGTTCGCGGTCCAGCAGCTCGGCATCGACACCATGGAGGCGCATGGCGTTGCCGCGCCGGGCGAAAACATCGCGTTGCACATCGGAATGATAGACGTTGAGCACGCCGCGCTGGCTCACCATCGTGTTGTAGTTCAGATCACGCTCCAGCCCCTCCCAAAGCTTCATCGACCACTCATAAAAGGGAAGATTGCCGGGCATGAGATAGTTGGAGCGAATGATCGTCGTGTTGCGGCCGGCATTGCCGGAACCAATCCAATTTTTCTCCAGCACCGCGACGTCGGTGACGCCGTGATTCCGGGCGAGATAATGTGCAGCGGCAAGCCCATGCCCGCCGCCACCGACGATTACGACATCGTAACGATCGCGGGGCGCGGCATCGCGCCAAGCCGGCGACCAGTGACGATTGCCAGCCAGTGCATTCCACGCGAGCGCAAACGCCGAATAGTTCTGTCTTGGCATCAGGGGATGGGACCAAGTTTTTCGCGCAAAAAGCGACTAGACCAATCTAATACCATTGGCTTGTGATCATAACTGTAGTTTAACGGACTTCACGTTGCTTATCCAGAATTTTGGCAAAATTGGTCTGTTGAAAACATAAGTTGGCTTGCAATTGGTTGGATATTGGCTGAAAGTGGGTTGCTTGTTTTGCTACCGATCTCAAGAGCCGCCCGGTTCAGTATGACCGACACGCCTCCGCTTCCCTCTCACGTCAAATATCTGATCATCGGCGCGGGCGTGCACGGGCTGAGCACGGCCTATCATCTTGCTCTTGAACTAGAGGCCAAGGGCCAAGGGAGCGGACAAGACATTCTGGTCATCGACAAGACCGGCGTCGGCGCCGGCGCGTCGGGCATCGCTTGCGGCGTCATTCGCAACAATTATTTTCAGCCGGCAATGCGTGAACTGATGGCGGAATGCGTTGCAGTCTGGGAAAACGACGCAGCCACATATCATTACCATCCGGTCGGTTATATCCAGATCAGCCCGGAGGCGATGCATGGGGATGTCGCATCCATTGCCCAGCAGCAGCGCGACATTGGCTACGAGTCAGTGTTCATCGAAGGCGCTGCTGCCAGCGACAGCTACATGAAGGGGCTATTTGCTGACTGGCAGGCGAAGGGCATTACGTCAGTCTTGCATGAGAAGAAGGGCGGCTACGCCAACAACCGCGCATCGATGCAGGGGCTCGCTAACAAAGCGAGGGAGCTCGGCGTGCGAATTGTTGGAGGCGTGAAAGTTGCCGGCTTTCGCACAGGATCAAATTCGGGCGCAATCACAGGCGTTGAAACCAGTCGAGGTCCGATTTCCTGCGAAAAGATCGTGGTCGGTGCGGGTCCGTGGGTCCCCGAAATCTGGAAATTGCTGGACTTGCCGCCAGCCATCGATGTCCACTCTCCGGACGGAAAAGTACACCGCGACGTGCCGATGTGGACCTACTGGTGCCTTGAGGAGGGAACACTCGGTGTTAGTCCAAACATCGGTGTGACCAATGACGGCAAGATGCCTCCCGTCATTCATATCGACACCGACGCCCCGCTCTATTCCGACGTTACCGGCAAGCTCATCACGGACCAGATGTGGGGGATTTACTATAAGCCGGACTTCAATTTTAACGGCATTCAGGGGGGCGGTGTCCCCTACCGGGTCGACACGCCTGCGTCTTCGGTTGCGGTCGACCCCTACGGCGTCGAGTCGAAAGAATTCATTGCTGGCGCGACATTCCGTGAGATGTGGTGCTCAGCACTCGCATTCTGCCACAAACGATATGAAGGCAAAATTGGGCAATGGAAGGATGAGCCTTCCGGTGGCATCGGCGCATTCACGCCTGACAGCTTTCCGGTGTTCGATCAGTTTCGCGAGACCGTCTATGTTATCGCCGACTCCAATCACGGCTACAAAATGATCGGCGTCGGCAAGCTGGTCGCGCAAGAGATTCTCGGCACACAAAGCCGGCTGCTCGAGCCCTTCCGCATCTCGCGTTTTGCCTCAGGCAAGTTGCATCCGACTTCGAACAGTCCGTTCCCGTGGAGTTAGGGCAAAATGACCGAACTGGAAAAGTACACAAATCAAGACGGACGCAAGGAATTGATCCGTCAAGTCCGAGCCAAAATCAAAGAGCTGGGCATCACCTACATCTACTATCAGTTCATCTCAGTCACCGGACGCATCGTTGGCAAGGGTGTACCGGCGGATCATTGGGAGTCTGTTGCCGAACGCGGCTTTCAACTTGTCTACGGGGCAACGGCCAATCTGTTTACCGACCGCAATCGAGAATACATCGGCTACGGCGCGGAGGCCTCGGAACTAATCGGCATGCCTGATCCGGAAACCTTCTCCCAATTGCCCTGGGATAAGCGCGTCGGACGTGTTTTCTGTACGCTCTTTCGCAATCGCGAAGAAACTGAAGACCCGGGCGGCTTCTTGACATCGGATTGCCGCGGCAACCTGCGACGTATCCACGCGGAATTCAGCTCAAAACATAAGGGTCTGCACCTCCGCCACGGCTGCGAACCGGAGATGATGTGGCTCAAGAAGGACGAGCATGGCGAGCCAGCCGGTGGCGTCACCAAACCGTACTGCTATCACATCGACCAATTCGAGGTGTTGCGGCCGGTTTTCCTCAAAGTGATCGAGTATGCCCGTGCCATGGGCCTCGACATGATTCAGGGCGATCACGAAGATGCACCCGGTCAACTCGAATTGAATTTCACTTTTGATGATGCTCTGCGCACCTGCGACCGTCTCAGCACTTATCGTCAAATCTGCGCGCAGGTCGCGCGCGAAAACAATCTTATCGCCTGCTTCATGTCGAAGCCATTCATGGGCGTGTCTGCGTCGGGCTGCCATCAGAATCTGTCGTTGTGGTATGGCGGCAAGGATGAGGTGTCGACATTCGGCTTCGAGAAGCCGCCAGGCATGGTCGACGTGTTCAGCTACCGCAAGGGCGGGGAGAATACCTTTCTGCCGGAAAAGGGCAGTGGGTCACCCAAGCCGGGCAAAATAGGGCTGCAGGCGATCGGTGGGATCATAGAGCATATCGATGCGTTGACCGCCATCGGATGCTCGACGGTCAATTCTTACCGCAGAATGTGGGACACCGGGTTTTGGGCGCCGGTCTACCGCGATTGGGGCTTCCAGAACCGCACGTGCGGGTTACGCGTCTCCGCGCCCGGCCGCTTCGAGTATCGCGCGGTGGATTCCATGGTCAACCCGTACTTGATGGCGTCCGCCATCCTGAAGGCATTCGACGACGGCATCAGCCGCAATCTTGATCCCGGCGAACCTGAACAGCGCAACATCTATCACGCGATCGAAGAGGGCAAAGCCGTCAACAAGCTGCCGATGAACCTGGGCATGGCGTTGGATGCATTGAATGAAGATGATGTCATCAAATCCGCCCTTCCGGGGGACATGCTTCGCGTCTTCAATCACTACAAATACGACGAATGGGCACGCTATATGGCGACAACTTCGGAGTGGGATCTCCGTACCTATCTCGATTATTTGCCTTAGGAGGAAGTAACGTCATGTGTGGCATTGCCGGGCTAATTCACCGCGGTCGTAAAGGCAATATCGGAAGCGAGATGATATCGATGCTTCAGGCCATGAAGCATCGAGGGCCGGACTCGACGGGCTACGCGCTTTATGGTGAACCGCAGGACAATCAAATCGTCATGCGCATCAAATTTGCCGAACGAGACAATCTGAAATCCGGCTTTGCCATGCGCGAGCAGATTAACAATCGCAAACGCGAGGTCGATAACCGGCTGGATACGCTCGGAGTTAAGTTGCTGAACGATCGTTCCGCGACCGAATATGCTCACCGCTATCAGTTCACGTTCGAGGGCGATTTGCGGAAACTTGCTGATTTTGTCGAGGACGTGGAAGGCGTGGAGATTCTTTCGATTGGCCGCGGGCTGGAACTGATCAAAGATTTGGGCGATGCCAACGAGGTCGCCGGACACTATGGCCTAGGCTCATTTAGTGGAACGCATGCGATCGGTCATACTCGTATGGCCACGGAATCAGACGTCGACATTCGTTCCGCCCATCCTTATTGGGCCTATCCGTTTCAAGACATTTCGGTAGTCCACAATGGTCAATTGACCAACTACTGGAAATCGCGCCGTGACCTGGAGAGACGCGGACACCGCTTTGTGTCGAACTGCGACTCGGAGTTCATCGCGGTTTACCTGGCCGATCAGATCGATCGCAAATCGAGCCTCGAAGAGGCGATGCAGCGGTCGGTCCGCGAGCTTGACGGGGTATTCACCTATCTTGTGGCGACCGGCAATCAGCTTGGCATGGCCAAGGACACTATGGCGGCCAAGCCGATGGTGCTTTACGAGAGCGACGAATTCATCGCACTCGCTTCGGAGGAAGGCGCGATCCGCAGCATCTTTCCCGAGGAAATCGATACGTCCGATCCCTACGACGGGGAGGTGCGCGTATGGCAAGCTTAAAAGCCGCGGACAAGTCGCAGATCATGGGGCTCAACGCGGAGCCCCTCTCCGGCCGTTCGATGGAGCATTTTTTCTCGGCAACTGAAGATGAGAATTTCCTCTATCCGCAGTCGTTCTCCGTCGACTTCAACAAGCGGGCGGAGTTCGATGCCGCCGAGCTTACGACGACGGGAATCAATGCGCGAATTCGCGAGCTCTTGAGCGAGGGCAATGGCACGATCGTCGTTCACAACCCAATGGCCAAACATTCGCTCGGCGTCGGCATTCTCAATCGGCTGCAGCTCTATTTTGAAGGCAGCCTGGGATATTTCGGTTGTGGACTAATCGATGGTCCGAACGTCCGAGTGAAGGGTCGCGTCGGCTGGTCCTGCGGCGAAAATATGCTCGCCGGCACGGTAGTGATCGAAAAAAATGCCGGCTCGTGTTTTGGCGCCGCGATCCGTGGCGGCGACCTAGTCTGCATGGGTGATGTCGGCGGCCGGACCGGAATCGATCAAAAAGGCGGCACGATCATCGTCGGCGGCCGTACCGGCGCGTTTTCGGCGTTCATGATGCAGCGCGGTCGCATGATCGTTCTCGGCGATGCCGGCAAGAATCTCGGCGATTCGATGTACGACGGCATCATCTACGTCGGTGGAAAGATCGAATCGCTTGGCGTCGATGCCGTCGATGGCGAGATGACCGATCAAGATGTGGCTTGGCTTACACGCAAACTCAAGAACTACGGTTTCGACGCCGTGGGCGGAGTCGCCAATATGCGCAAAATCGTGTCCGGCAAGCAACTTTGGAATTATGACAACCTTGAGCCGGCAGAAAAGAAAATTGTTCTGTAATCACTGGAGGCTGAATTGGACGAATTTTCAGATAGCACGACCCAGGAACTGCGCCGCAGCCATTCCAAGCCGGAGCGCAACAGAAGCCTCTTAGGCCAGAATTTCCTTTTCACGCCGACGGTTATCGATGACATCCACATCAAAGCCGAGTTGGGGCGCTATCGCATGCGCGGGATGGCGCTTTTCAAGACGATTCCGAGCTGGGACGATTTGACCTTTTTGCCCGGCACGTTGACGCGTTTCGTCATCGAGGGCTATCGCGAGAAGTGCGAGACCAAGACCATTATCGGTCCTCGGGCGAAGCGGCCGATGGAGCTGGATATTCCGGTCTACATCACCGGCATGAGTTTTGGGGCGCTGTCGTACGAAGCGAAAGTCGCCCTTGCTCGCGGCGCCACTATGGCCGGCAGCGCGACCTGTTCAGGCGAAGGCGGCATGATTCCCGACGAACGGCGCTTCTCGGAGCGATGGTTCTATCAGTGCATCCAGTCCCGCTATGGCTTTAATCCACATCACTTGCGTCTCGCAGACGCCTGCGAGATTTTCATCGGCCAGGGCTGCAAGGTCGGGCTGGGCGGGCACCTGATGGGTCAAAAGGTGACGGATCAGGTTGCCGAAATGAGGTCGCTTCCTGCCGGCATCGACCAGCGCTCTCCAGCCCGTCACCCCGATTGGCTCGGCCCCGACGACTTGGCGCTCAAAATCAATGAATTGCGCGAGGCCACCGACGGCGAAATTCCGATCCAACTGAAGCTCGGCGCAGCGCGCGTGTATGATGACGTCCGCATGGCGGCTAAATGCGGGCCGGACTCCATCTACATTGACGGCATGGAAGGCTCGACCGGAGCGGGTCCGCATATTGCGACCGAGGAAACCGGCATTCCAGGCATCGCCGCGATTCGACAGGCGCGCAAGGCGCTCGACGATGTCGGAAAGACCGGCGAGATCAGTTTGGTTTATGCTGGCGGGATTCGCAATGGCGCCGACATAGCCAAGGCGCTCGCGCTTGGTGCCGATGCGGTGGCGATCGGCACCGCAGCTCTGATCGCGCTGAACTGCAACAAGGATATCCCTGAAGCCGATTATGAGGGGACGATCGGTGTGCCCGCTGGGCTTTGCTATCACTGCCATACCGGCCGGTGTCCGGTCGGGGTCGCGACACAGGATCCCGAATTGCGAAAGCGTCTCAATCCCGACGAGGCAGCCGAGCGGGTTTACAATTTTCTGCACGCGTTGACGCTGGAATGCCAGATGATGGCGCGGGCATGTGGGAAGACGAACATCCACAGTCTTGAACCCGAAGATCTTGCGGCCCTGACCATGGAAGCGTCGGCCCTGGCCATGGTTCCGCTTGCCGGTTCGCAATACACCGTCGGGCGGCCCGACATGACTCGCTATTGAGAAGAAGGGCCATGCAAGCAAATACCAGAAAAAAGGTCAATCTATGACGACCAAGCAGAACAGCACGGGAGAAGCGACGCAACATGTCGGCTATCGCTACGACGTTAATTTGCTGCCTGATTATTCGCGGTTGACGCCGTTTCTCAAAAAATACATCGAGCTGATGGGGTGGGACGACCTCAACTGGCTGGAGGACGTCCATCTTGGTTATGAAGAGGGTCGAGCCGCGGTGTTCGATCGCAATCTCAATGGTTGGGTCACCGTGCCGGACACTATTGTTCTTCCGAAAAATCAACAGGACCGAGACATGATCGCTCGGGAATTCCTGATCAAGTTCCAGATGTCGCAACGAAATCCCGCTGGCGACGCTCAAAGATGTCTACGAGAAGCGGCGAACAATGTAGCGGCATTAAAGAAAGTTGGTGGAGCTCACCAGTCTGCCACCGAAGCCGCAAAAATGAACTGTATTTGCCGGGAATGACGACTGGATAACGAAAAGGGCCAAATGAAACGATGTGTAATTCACGACCTGTCGGTGACAATTCGGCACGGCGATGGTCGGCTAGGGCTGAAGGTAGACTTCACAACGCCGTACACCTACGCGGACGTGAATTGGCAGGGGTCATCATTCTGCATGTTCTGTCACTATGGAACGCATGTTGACGCACCCAATCATTTTATCCGCGAAGGCCTCTCCATCGACCAGGTTCCGCTCGGCCAAATCATGGGCCCGGCCGCGGTTATCGAGCTTTCGGATTTCGATCAGGAAGGAAAGATCGCCGGCGATACCCTGGAGGATCGAGGCCGTCATGTGTTGCGCAACGACATTGCGATTTTGCGCACCGGCTGGAGCAACAAGCATTGGGGCACGGATACGTTCTGGACAAAAGGGCCGTACCTTACTCCGGATGCCGGAGACTGGCTGGTTGAACGCGGTGTAAAGGCCATCGTCTATGATTTTTCCGAAGAATATGTTGTCCGCAATCATGGGTTCCGCGGCGAAGAATGCGTCGTTCACCACAAAATCCTCGGCAAAAACATTTTTAACATCGAGTATGTCGTGAACCTCGCAAAGATCGAGCGGCCGCGGTGTGCCATCGTTGCTATGCCGCTGAAACTGGACGGCCTAGATGGCGCGCCGTCGCGGGTCATCGCGTTGGAGGGTGTCGATCTACCAAGGGAGTTTGAGCTGAGGTAGGGCGCGACCTGTCGAAGATTGACGAGCAGTAAAAATAATGAAGCCGGACCGGGTTCAATCGATGACTTCGAGCGTCGCTGAAGAAGCAGGCGACGGAATTCTTGCCTCGGATGCGGACGCGCGGTCGCCGGATCTGGGACCCAGCCCGCGCGGGTCAAGCGCCATCGCGGGTCGGCTTCGCCGGGCCATCATGAGCGATGTCTATGCTTCTGGCGACCAGTTGCCGGCGGAGCGCGAGATAGCCCGCAAGTTTGGCGCATCGCGTACGACCGTGCGCAATGCCCTGCGTATGCTCGAGCAGCAGCAACTTATCACGCGAAAGATCGGCAGCGGCACTTTTGTAGTTTATGCGGGGCCGCGGGACGACGAAGAAATCGCCGAGATAACAAGCCCGCTGGAACTCATCGAAGTGCGGCGCGCGCTTGAGCCCCATATCGTACGTCTGGCGGTCCTCCATGGAACGGCGCGCGACATGAGGGCTCTGGCCACTGTGCTCGGCGAACTCGAATCCTTCCAAGACGATCAAGAACGGTTCAGCCAGGGAGACCAGCGATTCCATCTAGGCCTCGCGATGGCCACGCATAATCCTCTCATCGTCTCGATCTACCAGCGTATCAACGATGTCCGGCGTCACGCCCAATGGAACACCGTGAAGAACAAGATTCTCGTGCCGGCGCGCATCATTGAATACAACATTTCCCATCGCGCCATTTTTGAAGCGGTGAAAAGGCGCGATGTCGATAGCAGCGTGCAGTTGATCACAGCGCACCTCGCCGAAGCGCGGCAGGATCTTTTGGGTGCAAGCTCGGCCTGAGGTTTTATGAACACCGCCATCCTCGAGACTCGAGATCTTTCCAAGTCATTTGGCGGATTTGTTGCTGTCAACAACGTCAACTTGCGGATACGCGAAGGCATTATTCACGCGCTCATCGGGCCGAACGGTGCGGGAAAGACCACGTTGTTCAGTCTGCTGACGAAGTTCCTCAGGCCCACGAGCGGACAAATCTTTTACAACGGACAGGACGTGACGTCCGCGCGCCCGGCGAAGGTGGCACGTTCCGGTGTCGCCCGCTCTTTTCAAATCTCCGCGATATTTTCCAAAATGACCGTGCTGCAGAACATTCGGATAGCGCTCCAGCGCGATTACATCGCGCCCTACAATTTTTGGCGCTCACACGACTGCCTGCGTCGTCTGGATAACGCAGCGCTTTCTTTGCTTGCCGAGGTCGGACTGGAGGAATTCGCTGACCGGCAGGCCGGCGAACTGGCCTACGGCGGAAAGCGCGCGCTCGAAATAGCGACTACGCTCGCGCTCCGACCAAAGGTGCTGTTGCTCGATGAGCCGATGGCCGGCCTCGCGACCGAAGAGATCGGCCGCATAACAGCCCTCATCAAGCACGCCGCGAAAGGCCGCGCTGTCGTCCTGGTCGAGCACAATCTCGGTGTTGTCGCCGACCTTTCCGATGAAATAACCGTCCTCCAGCGGGGCGAGATCCTTGCGTCCGGCAGCTACCGCGAAGTCTCGCAAAACCCGGAAGTCATCGAGGCATACCTGGGTACTGGCGATGTCTGATCGAAATAGCAACGCGGCACGCTGTCTTACAGTTACAAATCTCCATGCCCGCTATGGCGAGTCGCGCATTTTGCACGGCGTCAACTTCTTCATCAATGAAAAAATATCTGGGAATTTAACCGTACTCAAACAGGACGAGGTAGTGTCATGAGAAAGTGCAAGTGGGAGGTGACGATCGCAACGCTATTACTAAGCTGCGTAACGGCTTATGCTCAAGAGCCGGTAAAAATCGGCGTCATGAATGATCAATCGAGCATTTACGCCGATTTGTCTGGTCTCGGCGGCGTTGAAGCGGCGCGCATGGCGATCGAGGATTTCGGTGGAAAGGTTCTGGGCCAGCCGATCCAGCTTCTCAGCGCCGATCAACAGAACAAGGCGGACGTCGCCGCCAATCTCGCCAATAAATGGTACGACGTCGACAACGTGGACGTCATCGTCGATGTGCCGAATTCTGCCGCGGCGCTTGCAGTGGAAGCGATCGCCACAAAAAAGAAAAAGCTGGTTTTGTTTTCCACTGCCGCTACTTCGGAGCTAACTGGCAGCAAATGTTCACCGTACAGCGCTCAGTGGACCTACGATACTTATTCGCTCGCCAATGGCACGGCGCGCGCGCTGATTAAGGAAGGGGCGCTGAAGTGGTATTTTATCACGGCCGACTATGCTTTCGGCCACGCCCTGCAAAGCGACACAACAAAATTCGTCACCGCGGCAGGTGGACAAGTGGTCGGTTCGGCGTTGGCGCCGTTCCCGACTTAAGATTTTTCGTCGTTTCTGTTGAGCGCGGCGGGTTCGACTGCCGACGTGGTCGCGCTCGCCAACGCCGGCGGTGACACGATCAATGCCATCAAGCAGGCGAGCGAATTCAAGCTTTTCAAGAAGGGCAAGCGACTTACGGCACTGCTCATGTTTCTTACTGACGTTAAAAGCTGGGCTTGAACACCGCTCAGGGCACTGTCCTCACCACTGGTTTCTATTGGGATCTTAACGATGAGACGCGGGCGTGGTCGAAACGGTTTTTCGATCGCCGGCACGCCATGCCGACCATGACGCAGGCCGGCGTCTACTCTGCGGTGTTGCATTACCTGCAAGCGGTGAAGGCTGCGGGTACAAAGGATCCGTTAACCGCCATGAAAAAAATGAGGGAGATGCCGGTAAATGACTTCTTCGCTCACGACGGCAAGCTGCGAATCGACGGGCGGATGGTGCATGACATGTACCTTGTCCAGGTTAAGTCCCCCGAAGAGTCAAAATACGCATGGGACTATTACAAGGTGCTGCGCACCATTCCTGGCGAAGAGGCGTTTCGACCCCTGAAAGACGGCGGCTGTCCGCTCGTCACGAACTGATGGAGCTGCGCATATAAGAGCCATTCGCTCGATATGTTCGGAACCCCCAGTCAGGTTCTGTTCGGTCAACTCATACTCGGGTTGATCAACGGTGCCTTCTACGCGACGATGAGCCTTGGTCTTGCGCTGATATTCGGAGTCCTCAACATCATAAACTTCGCGCACGGCGCCCAGTATATGATGGGAGGATTTTTCGCCTGGATGTTGTTGCAATACTTCGGAATCGGGTACTGGTACGCGCTCGTGCTGGTGCCCGTCATCGTTGGCTTGACCGGCCTGATTATCGAGAGGCTCTTCTTACGTCACTTGTACGATCTCGATCATCTCTACGGCTTGCTTCTGACCTTTGCCATCTCACTCATTATTGAGGGGGTGTTTAGCTATAAATACGGCGTGTCGGGCCAACCCTACGAAATACCTGACAGTCTGCGCGGTGGGTTCGATCTCGGATTCATGTTTTTGCCGAAATACCGCGCCTGGGTCCTCTTTGCCTCTATCAGCATCTGCCTTGTTACTTGGTTGGTGGTTGAGCAGACTCGTCTAGGGTCCTATCTGCGCGCGGCGACGGAAAATCCCACACTGGTCCGAGCATTCGGAATCGGAGTGCCAAAACTAATAACACTTACCTATGTCGGAGGCGTCATGCTTGCGGCCTTGGCCGGCGTGCTTGCCGCCCCGATTTACCAAGTCAGCTCCATCATGGGCTCAAACATTATTCCCATCGTCTTCGCAGTCGTTGTGATCGGCGGGTTGGGATCGATTTTCGGCGCGGTGGTCAGCGGCTTCATGGTGGGGCTACTGGAGGGGTTGACAAAATTGATCTATCCGCCCGCGACCAACACCGCAGTTTTTGTCCTGATGGTCATAATCCTATTGCTGAGGCCGCAGGGGTTGTTCGGCAAGCGGAACTACTGACATGAATTTGTACAAATTCGCTTTGTGTCTTGGTGCGATTGCAGTAGCGATCGTTCTACCGTTTTTGGTTTATCCGGTGTTTCTGATGCAGGCGATGGCGCTAGCGTTGTTCGCCTGCGCATTCAACTTGTTACTCGGCTACACCGGGATCTTGTCGTTCGGACACGCCGCGTTGTTCGGCAGCGCTGCGTACGTGTGCGGCTATATGGCAAAGGCGTGGCACCTCCCGACTGAAGTGGCGATACTGTGTGGCATTGCTGCTTCAGGGATTCTCGGACTTATCTACGGGATTCTGGCCATCAGGCAGCGTGGCATCTATCTGGCGATGATCACTTTTGCCTTGTCGCAGATGATTTATTTCATTGCGGTGCAGGCGCCGTTCACCGGCGGTGAGGACGGATTGCAAGGCATCCCACGCGGCTATCTGCTGGGATTCGTTAATCTGAATAACTCTTTCAACATGTATTATTTCGAACTCTCGATCTTCGTGCTTGCGCTGTTGCTCATGGTGCGAATCGTCAATTCGCCATTTGGGCAGGTCATTCGTGCAATGAAGGGCAATGAACAGCGCACGGTTTCACTGGGTTACGACGTCGAACGAATAAAGGTTCTGTCGTTCGTGATGTCGGGTGCATTTTCCGGACTTGGCGGAAGCCTGCAGGCACTCGCGCTAGGGCTTGCCAGTTTGGAAAATGTCCAGTGGCACCTCAACGGCGAGGTTATTCTAATGACTTTGCTGGGTGGCCTGGGAACGTTCTTCGGACCGATCGTCGGCGCATTCCTTGTTCTTTCAATTCGGGACTATTTAGCCGGGTTGGGTGGTGTCGTTACGATCGTGGAGGGCGTGATCTTCGCAGCAATCGTCATGTCGTTCCGTCGCGGGTTGGTCGGTGAATTAGAACCAGCCATCGCGCGAATTGCCAGCGGGTTGATTCGGCCGGGCGGTAAGTCGCAAACAAGCAAATTAAGGTGACAGCGCCGTTTGGTGCTCGGAGGAAAGATGCAGATTTTGGTGTTTCAACACGTTGCCGTCGAGCACCCCGGCGTCTTCTGCGAATTCTGGGCAGAGCGTGGCCACACTTGGCACTCAGTCGAGCTCGACACGGGAGAGCCGATCCCAGATTTGGAAGGTTTCGATCTGATGGTGGTCATGGGTGGCCCGATGGATGTTTGGCACGAACGCGAATTTCCGTGGCTCATCCCGGAAAAAGCAACTATTCGCAAATGGGTCAAGGATCTTGGGCGTCCTTTCCTCGGCATTTGCCTCGGCCACCAACTTCTGGCGGACGCACTAGGCGGCAGAGTGACGCCGATGGCGTGTGCTGAAGTCGGTGTTGTAGATGTTGAATTGACGCACCAGGGCCGAAGCGATCCTTTGCTTGCGGGCCTTGGGACCAAAATCGAGTCACTTCAGTGGCACGGTGCGGAGATTTCGACCATTCCCCCGGGTGGACACATTCTGGCCAGCAATGCAACCTCTGCAATCCAGGCCATGCGCTGGGGCAGGCATGCATACGGCTTCCAGTACCACATCGAGATTATGGCCTCGACAGTCTCCGAATGGAAATGCATTCGGGAGTACAAGGCGAGTTTAGAAAAGTCGCTGGGCGCCGAAGGGGCGACGCAGCTTGAGGGCACGGTCGCCTCAATGCTGCCGAAATTTCGCAGGGTAGCGCGTCAGGTCGATGAAAATCTCAATAAAATCATTTCTGAAGCGCGGGAGTAGCGTGGTGGCATCCGATGCTTTCATGATTGGCTCTCAACGCATTCGTCGAAGCGCAACTCGACAGGTGCGTATTTTTGAAGGCATCGCTCAATTTGCGGCTAGCGTTCGCGGGTATCGTCGCCTTTTACATGCGCGATTGCTGTTTCAAATTGCGTGCGCGCAATCGGGAATGGAAATGTCTGGATTGCAGAGGGCCGCCTTCCTGCTGCTGCTATTCGTGAGGATCGAACATGGGCTTGATCGGAGGCAATTGTACCTGGTGCCGCATGCGTTGCGGCACTCCGAGCGAGCCGGAGAATGTTCGTCGGTACAGGTGACAACTCAACTCGACCATCCAAGTGAGAGATCATGAGAGACAATAATTCAATCGAGGTTAAATTCCGGCGCGGGGCAGCTACCAAAGGCTGCGGGACGATACGAACGCGTTCGGGCGGAGCGCCCGTCGCTTTGGTCGCGATCTATCGCGATCTGTCCCCGTCGGCGCAACTACACCAATCACCAATACTGAAACACGAGCAACGGAGGCGAATATGAACATGCGTGGAACACTGGGAATGGCAGCGGTTGTTGCGCTGCTCTCGACTGGGCTTGCTTGGAGCGCGCGCGCCGAGCAGCTCACGATCCAGACCTGGGGCGGCGTATGGGAGAAGGGCGCCCAAGCCGTCGGCGATGCCTTCGCGAAGAAGTACAATGTCACGGTCCGCTACGAGGAGCAGCAAAACACCCGTTTGGGCATTGCCAAGATTCGGGCGCAGGCCGGCGATCCGCAAATCGACGTTGTGTTCTCCACAGCGGACGCGCTACAGCAGGCCGCAGACGAGAATCTCCTGGCGCCGATCGATGTGAGCCTTGCCCCTGACCTGGCGCAGCTTCCCAAGCAGGCGATTCACAAGAATTCCATGGATGTAATGAACATTCTTTTTGGTTTCGTCTACCGTAAAGACTTAGTGCCATTCGCCCCTGAAAAGTGGGACGACCTTCTCGACCCGCGCTTGAAGGGAATGGTTGCCAGCCCCAACGCCATCTTCGCGGGCGGCCGCTGGCTGATAATGGCCGCCCTCATAAACGGCGGCAATGAGCACAACATTGGCCCGGGCTTCGAGTTTCTCAGTAAGCTCAAGCCCAATATCGTGTCTTTCGTCGCGACCGACGGGGAGTCGGTCAAGGTCCTACAATCGGGAGAAGCGTCCGTGCTGGCCTTCGGACTTCTCTCCGATTTTGCCAAGCTGCTCGGTCCTCAGAGCAATCTGCGCTTCGTGATTCCTGAGGGCAAGCCGGTGTTGACCAGCACGATCAGCGTCGGCATTCCCAACGCGAAGAACACCAAAGTTGCGCACGAATTCCTCGACTATCTATCGACAGCGGACGCTCAGCAGGCCTATTGCGCCCTGATCGTGTGCACACCGGTCAATCCTAAGGCGAAGCCGCCTGGGGAGATCAGCGAGTTTCGCCCGCCGGCCGATTTGATCTACGCTGCCGACTGGAAAGCCATCAATCAGAACCTCTCTGCGTGGGACGATCGCTTTAAGAAGGAGATCCAGGCACGATAGTGTTCCGACGATGGCGAGGCGCGGCGGGGCGAACGCCGAAGCCAAAGAAGGGTGCGATGCGCAGGTTTCGTATCGGCCGCTTGCTGTTGTTCGCTCCGGCGGCCTCTCTTCTCGCACTCATGTGCGCCGCGGTCGCCGCAATGCTTGTCGCGAGCTTTGTCACGCACGGCAGTATCTTCGCCCATTATCAGCGCTTCCTGACCGACTCCACATATCTTGACTACGTCTTTCGCTCGTTCCGCGTGGCACTTTATGCAACTGCCGGCGCGCTTTTACTCGGATATCCGATTGCCTACGTGATGGCGCGTGCCTCGCCACTTGTGCGTCGGCTGCTCACCTTTGCGCTTGTCCTTCAATTCTTCTCCGTGAACGTGACACGCATCTACGCGCTGATCCTCATCCTCGGCAACAACGGCGCGATCAACCGCGCGCTCCTGGCGCTTGGCCTCGTCGACCACCGCATCCCACTCATCTACAATGAACTCGGTGTTACCATTGGCCTCGTAAGCTCGGCGCTGCCGTTCGCGGTGTTCCCGATCAGCACCGTACTCTCGCGCATCCAACCGTCCCTACGGGAGGCTGCGCAGACGCTGGGTGCCGGGCGGACACGCATCTTTTGGCAAATCATCTTTCCGCTGAGCCTCCCGGGAGTGTGTGCCAGCGTGACGTTGGTTTTCCTGTATAGCCTCGGTGCATTTGCAACGCCGTTGCTCCTGGGGGGAGGCTACGTCGATCTCATCTCCTCCTTTTCCTACGAACAGGCGATCAACCTCTCCAACTACGGCTTTGCCGCAGCCGGTGCCGTAGTCACCCTGACCTGTGCCTTCATCGCGGTTTATGGCTTCAACCGCCTGGCCGAGCGCTGGATGCGCCTCGCATGAAAGCCGCAGGTACCTTCTCCCCGGTGCCCGCACTCGGCATGTCACCCAGGGCGCTCACCTGGGCTGCGGTGGTCCTTCTCGTCGTACCGCACATCGTGGTGGCGGTGACCTCGTTCGATCCGAGCGCGGCGGCCCTCTTTCCGCCGAATGGATTCTCCTTGCGTTGGTACGCCAATGCCATCGATCGGCCGGTGTTTCGCGAGGCACTGGAGCTGAGCCTGGTCGTCGCATCGGCTGCGGCTATTATTGCGGTCGCCGCTGGCACTTTGGCGTCACTTCTGATCGTGCGGCACAATTTTCCCGGACGGACCGCGCTCTCGACCGCTCTGCAACTGCCGATGATGATCCCGGAGGTGGTGCTCGGCCTCGGTTTTCTCATCCTTTTCGCGCGCTGGCGGATGCATGTGAGCTTGATTAATATCCTCATCGCACATGCTGTGATCACGCTGCCTTACGCCATTCGAGTAATCACGGCGAACCTGCAGACGGTCGGACCGTCGATCGAAGAGGCGGCGTACGTTCTGGGCGCCGGACCTGCTGTGACCCTTTTCCGCATCACCCTGCCGGTAATCAAGCCGGGACTCGCCGCAGCAGCGATCTTCAGTTTCGTCGTCTCCTTCGACAATTTCACGCTTACCGCTTTTCTCGTCTCCGGCCGCGGCACCCTGCCGATAGAGATCTACGCCTACATTAGGACTGAAGGCGACCCCACCGTCGCTGCGATCTCCACAATGCTCATCGTGATCAGTCTCCTGGGCGTGCTTGCCGTGGATCGGCTCGTCGGTTTCGACAAGATCACGGGGTCCCACGCCTCGGATAGTGGGCGATGATGGCGGGCGGGGCCGGTATCCGGGGCCATGTGGTGCTCGAGGACGTGTCCGTGAGCTATGGCGGACGCACCGTCGTCGACTGCATCTCTCTTGACATTGCGCCGGGCGAGTTCGTCTGCCTACTGGGGCCGAGCGGATGCGGCAAGACCACGACCCTGCGCGCCATCGCCGGGTTGGTCGGCATCGACGCGGGCACCATTTTCATCGACGAGCGGCCGGTCAACCATCTTCCGGCGCATCAGCGCGAGATCGCGATGGTGTTTCAGGACCTCGCTCTCTTCCCCCACATGACAGTCTACGAGAACGTCGCGTTCGGGCTCGAACTCCGGCGCCAATCCGCCGCCGTGATTCGCGAGAGTGTCGGCGCGATGCTGAGGCTCCTGCACCTGGATGAGTTCGGCGACCGCTTGCCGCGCCAGCTCTCGGGCGGACAGCAACAACGCGTCGCCATCGCGCGCAGCCTCGTCGTCAATCCCTCGGTCCTTCTTCTCGACGAGCCGTTCGCGGCTCTCGATCGTAAGCTGCGCGAGGAGTTGCGCCATGAAATACGCTCCCTCCAGCGCCGCCTCGGCATCACTGTCGTCTTCGTCACCCATGACCAGGAGGAGGCGCTGACGATGTCGGACAGGGTTGTAGTGATGGATCGCGGTGTTCTAGAGCAGGTCGGTACGCCAAGCGAAGTCTACGAGTCGCCGCGGAACCGGTTCGTGGTCAACTTCGTGGGATTCTCCAATTTCCTCAAGGTGGAAGATCCGGTACTCCGGGGCAACGAGATTCACTGTCGCGTCGCAGGGACAGACGTCGTGTCTTTGACACGCCCGCTGCCATCAGAGACGCCGGGGCATGTCGAGCTCGCCATCCGTCCGGAGCGTGTCCGCATCGCCGGCACAAGCGGCGCCATATTACCGAACTACTTGCCGGGGACAGTGAGCGATGTGGCATATGATGGCATGTCCATCACCTATGAGGTCACGCTGGGCGACGGTCAGATACTTTTCGTGCGCGAGCAGAACCCGGGATCCGCCGAGGCGCGCAGACGCTATCGGCCGCAAGATCGCGTGGTAGTGGAATGGGGAATGGAGGACGCTATGTTGATCGGTCGGCCCGAGTCCGCATGAGCGAAGCCATAAAAGCGCGGGAGGCCGCCTTTACGGAGGTCGAGTACGATGCGCGCATTGCGCGTGCGCGCGCGGCCATGGCCGAGATGGGGCTCGATGTTCTCATCGTGCATAGCCTCCCGAATATCTACTATCTTACCGGCTTTCAGACGCCACTCGCCGACTGGTACCACTGCTTCATTCTGCCGCAGGATGGAGCACAAATGCTCCAGGTCTGCGATACCGAGCTCGCCGCGCTCAACAGCCGCGTGGCGTGCGTCGAAGGCGTGCTTTGGGAGCATATGGAGGAGGCGGGGACGAAGCTCGCGCGTCTGCTCGAGAATTCCGGCGTAGAGGGCAAACGCGTCGGGCTCGAACTCAAGCGGCCCGGGCTAACGCCCCATCTCCATCAGCAACTTATCACTGCGTTGCAGCGAACGCGCTTCGTTGATGCCTCCGAGCTCGTGACCAAATTGCGCGCGATCAAATCGCCGGCCGAGATTGCTTACATGCGCGAGGCCGCGCGGATCACTGACGTGGGGATGGCGGCGGGAATTGCGGCCGTGAACCCAGGTGCTTCAGAGAATAGCGTCACCGCGGCGGCGAGCGCGGCGATGTTCGCGACCGGAAGCGAATACTTTAATATTGATCCAATCGTGCGCGCCGGCCGGCGCGCGAGTGTCATTCACGCGACCTGCAAGCGGGAACCGATCGCTAAGGGAGACGTGGTATTTATGGAATTCGGTGGCGTTTATCAGCGCTATTGCGCGCCGCTTATCCGCACCGCGGTGCTCGGGTCGCCGTCCGATGAGATGCGACATCTTGCCAACCAGTCGCTGCGCACTCTGGAAATCCTATATGACACCGTTCGGCCCGGGCGAAGCATGCACGAGGTCGCCACGACGGTGAGTGCCAAAGCGCCCCCGCTCGATGAGGCCGTACAGACGCGTGGCTATTACGGTTACTCGGTCGGTATCGGCTTTCCTCCGGTATGGGTCGAACATTCATTGGGTATCGTCGCCGGCACGATGGCGCTTTTCGAGCCGGGCATGACATTCCATACCCATCGCTCTCTCCGTATACCGGGGCGATTGACGGTCGCCTTTAGCGAGACGATCCTAGTGACGGAAAAAGGTTGCGAACCCTTGTCCGCTCTGCCGCGAGAGCTCGCCGTGCGGTGACCTTCAACCCCGACCTCAAACGCTGACCAGGCAGTTGCCTCCCGAGGGTGTAGACATTGCCATCGTGCTTGGCAGTTCCGCATTTGTTGGCCCGGCACACCGCCGCATCCCGCTTAACGCGAGCCCTCGGTCCGGTCGGATCGCCCCGGAGAGCGAAGCCTCGTTGCGGGAAGGCGGTGCGTGGCCGCTGGGCGCAATGGCCGCCGCAGCACTTGCCGCCACAGAAGCCTTCAAGATTGCGGTACTCAAGTTAGAGTCGGTCGCGCGCAATCCCGAGCGAATGAAGACCGTCTTCGGGTCGTTACCGATCTGTTTGGCCATTTCAGGAAAATGACGGGCGTTGACCAACATCGCGATGCCCAGCGCCAGGAGAGTTGGGCCCATCAGACCGGCAATAATTTTCGTGGTCGCCATGAGAACCCCTCAAGGCTTGCACTCCGATAATACCGTTCATCCTAGCATTTTGGAAGAACTCCAGTACGAAAGTCTTCCCGGGTCCGCTAATGGGATGGTCCGGACGTGCTCCTGCCCCGCCAGCGTTTCATGCTGGCAAGGGGTACAAAGACAAGGAACACTCCATGTCGCAGACACCCAAAACTGCCGTCGTCGGCATCGATATCGGCAAGAACTCATTCCATGTCGTAGGCCAAGATGAACGCAGTGCGATTTTGCTGCGTCAGAAGTGGTCGCGTGGCCAGGTAGCCGCACGCTTTGGCAACATGCCGCCATGCTGGAGTTTACCGGACGGGTGCGGATCACTAAAGCCGCAATTGGAATTAAGCCCGATATTTTCAGCGGTTTTGCATACACGCATGGTCAGTGGTAAACGCGCGTGGGGTATAAACGGGCTAGGTTTCGCCGAAGCCCCCCGGAGCAACTGACTTTGGCCGAGCAACTCACCGACATCCCTGCCGCCCTATGGGATTCGCTATGACCGACTTGTGGCGCCTGACTGCAACCGAGGCTGTGGCGAAGTTGCGTCGACGCGAGGTCTCTCCGCTGGAGATGGTGGACGCTGCGTCATCTCGCATTGAGGTGGTAGAGCCGAAGATCAACGCCCTCCCGATCCGCTTTCTCGACGAGGCGCGCGAGAAGGCGAAACGTTTCTCCCGTGAAAGTCGGGAGAATCCCGGTTGGTTGGCCGGGCTGCCGATAGCCATTAAGGACTACAATGACGTCGCTGGGCAGCTTACTACGAACGGCTCGCCCATCTATGCCGAATACCGTGCGCCGGCCGATGACCGCACCGTGGCAGTGCTCCGCGGCAACGGCGCAATTCCGTTGGCCAAGTCGAACGTGCCGGAGTTCGCCGGCAGTCATACTTTCAACCCCGTCTGGGGAATCACTCGCAATCCCTGGAATTTAGAGTGCACCGCCGGGGGCTCTTCGGGCGGCGCCGCCGCTGCGCTTGCGGTAGGCGAGGTCTGGCTCGCCAACGGGTCCTGCCTAGGCGGATCGTTGCGCATCCCTGCAAGTTTCTGCGGCGTAGTCGGGATGCGCCCCAGCCCCGGCGTGGTGCCACGGGGCGATGGATTACCGGCTTTCGACAGCCTATGGGTCGACGGCCCAATGGCCCGCAACGTGCGCGATCTCGCGCTAATGCTGGATGCCATGGCCGTGTTGACGCCGCACGACCCGCTGTCCCGTCCCATTCCGCCCGGAGGTTACCAGACGACGCTAAAGCGCGCGCGGCCTCCGCGGCGTATTGGGTTCAGTACCAATCTCGGTCTGCGCAGCATTGACCCGGAGGTGGCCAGTCTTTGTCGCGCCGGCATACGACCGTTCAACGCGATGGGCTGCGCGGTAGAGGAGGAGGCACCCGATTTCTCCGGCGCGATCGAAAGCTTCCAGGTTCTGCGCGCCCTGCTATTCGCCGATGTGCGGGGCGATTTGTTGCCGCGCGAACGCGCGCGCATCAACCCCGACATCGTTTGGAACATTGAGAAGGGTCAACAGCTCACGGCCGCAGAGATCATCCGGGCGCAGCGCGAGCGACACGTGCTTTTCCATCGTGTGGCGCGCTTCTTTGACGACCACGACCTGCTTGTTTGTCCCACGGTTGCGGTCCCCCCTTTCCCAGTGGAGCAACGCTTCCCCAGCGAGATCGCCGGAGAGAAACTAACTACTTATATCGACTGGATGTTCTTGACCTTCGTCATCACCCTGGTGGGCTGTCCGGCCATCTCACTGCCATGCGGTCTAACGGATAAAGGACTGCCCGTAGGCATCCAGTTGATCGGGCGGCCACACGGCGATGCCGAGCTGCTTGGCGCCGCGCTGCTGCTGGAACAAGCTCTCGGCTTCGCCCATCGTGTTCCGCTGGAAATGTAGCGCCCACGCGCATCCTGACCAGCTTCGTCAGGGACCGCACCACGCAGTGGACGCTCGGTGTTTTTCTGGGAACGTTCTCCTACTGCATGGCGGCATTGCCCGCCGCACGCGCATTGCCGCACCCGTTCGTGCCCGTCACGACCGTTACCGGGGCGATGCTGCTCGCGCTGGTCTGTGTGGGATGGCTGATTTACTTCATCAACTACATTTCGCAGTCAATCAGCGTCAACCACATCGTGGATGGAATTGCGCGTGAAACCGAGCTAGTCATCGACGAATTCATGCCCTATCCGCTTGGCCAAAAGGAAGAAATAGTGGCGGCGACGTTAAGATCGGCTACCGTGAAATTGTCGCCGAGCAAATATTGTTGCTCGGCTATCGCCGCGTCGACCACCTTGAACGGCGCTGCCAAAATCTTCAGCGCCTCGTCGCGCTTGGCAGCGTCGCGTTCGTGTGCCGGCAGACGGACGGCGTTCAGCGACCAGATGTTGACACCTCGATCGACTTCGGCGATTGCCCAGAAGCTCCATTGCCACGCCTTCGCCTCACTTTTCAGCGAGCCGGGATAGAGCTTACCAAGTGAGTGCTTCTTGGCGAGATAGAGGGTGATCGCAAGCGACTCGAACAATACAAAGCCATTATCCACTAAAAACGGCAGTCGTCCGTTCGGATTGATGGCGAGAAATTCTGGCGAGCGAGCCCCGGTATCGCCGATTTCGATCGGCAGGTGCTCGTAGTCGAGCCCGAGCTCCTCAGCCATCCACAGTGCTCGGAACGCGCGGGTGCGGGCAATGCCGTAGATACGCAAATCGTGCAAGCGCTGTCTCCCTCATCACAGCATAGTAGCATCGCCGAAGGTCGGGAAATTGCCGGTTTTATTTCCCTGTGAGAGGCTATTTTGGGGCCTTCTCTCCGACCTGGTAGAGCTCGACCTTAGTCCCCTCCGGATCCGCGACATAAATGGTGAGGCCGTATGGGCCGTCGTGCAGGTCCTGATAAAACTCGACGTTGTTTTGCTTCAACTTGTCGCGCAAATTACGTACATCATTCACCTCGAACGCAATGTGATCAATCTGCCGCTGCCCCGGCTGACGCCCTGCGACCAGCGCGATGCCCTGATGGAACGCCGTGAATGGCCGCCCGTCGGCAAGCGGCTTGGCCGGCCGAATGCGGAATCCGAGCTGATCGACATAGAATGACGTCGAGCGCTGCATATCCTCGACCATGATGAGCGTATGCCCGTAACTGAGGACCTGCGGCCTACGCTGCTCATCGATCCAGGCCATGACGTTTGCCGAATCCGCCAGCTCGCACAAATACTGCTTCCAGACCTTCTGCGCCGTCTGCTCCCATTCCGAACTCACGCCGGAGATGCAATCGGTCACTGCGACCACATCGAAGTCGCGCAGATAAGCCTCTCGGATGCTCGTTTCCACGCAGGCATTCGTTGTCGTGCCGGTCACGAACAAGGTCTGCGCACCGAGCATACCGAGCAGCATGTCGAGCCGCGTCTCGTAGAATGCGCCAAACCGGTGCTTGGTGATGATCAGCGAGGAGTCCGCAGCGGCATACTCCTTCAATTCGTCGATGATTGCGGCATCCCACGTCCCTTTCAGAGCCGAGATCTGCTTTCGTCGCGAGGTGTGCGCCGCCAAGCGCTTGCGAGCACGGCGCGCATCAACCGCGAAATGCTCTTGCACGGTCCAGATCACCGGCATGCCCGCCGCCTGCGCTTTTTCCACCAAGAGCTTGAGTGCGGGAACGATCGCCGCCAACCGGTTGGTATCGACCCCCGAGACGCCGAGCGTACCTCGCTCGTGCACGAAGGCGTTTTGCATATCGATCACCAAGAGCGCGGACGACTTCAAGTCTAGCGTATCCAAGGGCATCAATGTCCCTCCTCGTCAATTCCGAGCACGCCAGCACGCGCCCAATTGTCTTTTTCGATGTCGTGAATAACGACATGCAGATGATCGGGCTTGCATCCCGCATGCGTAATCATGGCATCGGTGATCGCGCGCACGAGCTTGCGCTTCTGCTCGACCGAACGCCCTTTCCAAAATTCGACGATTACAAACGGCATTGCACATCTCCTATCTGCGCATCGTCCAACTCGGGCTTTGTTCGGAAAACCCGGTGACGAAATCGTTGCCCGCGTGGTCGGCGCCGAACACCAGCCACAGCGCCCGTGTCGTATAGTTCTCGAGCACCTGCTCTTCCATCGCAATCCAGTTCGCTGGAAATCGAGAATCTCGCACGAACTTGCTCGCCCCGGGGAAATATCGGATCGCGTAGAGCGGTGCGTCCGGCTCGGGGGGTGGAACAAAGCGGTCGCGGAACTCAGACAGTCTCAAATGTAACACACCGACGCAATTGCCGAATGAGAGCAGCGAAACCGCGCCCTCACGCGGGTGCACCGGCCAATACCGTCCCTCGCGGCCGGCAGCGACGAAACTCACGTAATCGCGGCCCCTGAGGTAAAGCTGACTATCCCACAGCACGACATCGGGCCCGATCAGGCCGGCCACGCGGTGCACAATCTCATCCGACTCGCATAGATCAAGAAAGGCCCAGCGATCGGTTGCAACAGCGGTGTTGCTCCACGGATTGTGCAGCGCCGACAGCCGCTCGAGACGCGGCGCCGGGCGCAACGCGCTGAGTTGCGCCACTTCCGTCGCCACCGCCGAACATGCTGGCGAAGGCGCAAGAAAGGCGTCCCACGGTTCGCTGGCGATTGTCGGCTGCATGGGGTTCTTCGCTCAATCCGGCGTCGTTACGCAGAGGCCACGGCCGAATGCTGTCCCGTCGACGACGCTGTTCTCATACAGCACGGCGCCGCGCGCGACCGTCGTCACCGGCCAGCCCTTCAGGCGCCAGCCCTTGTAGATGCAGGTACCCTTGCCATTGTGTTCGACCGTCCGTTCCGCCTCGAGATCAACGAGCACGAAATCGGCGTCCGAGCCGACATTCAGCGCGCCTTTCTTAGGCCAGAGCCCGAAACGCCGCGCTGGATGATACGAATTCAACTGCACCAGCCGAGTCAGTGGAATGGCCCGCTGATGATATCCAAAATGCAACATGAGTGGCAGTTCCCACGGGAAGCTGACCACGCCGGGCAGCTCGGACCAGAGGTCCTCGCCCTTCTTCGGGAGGAACGGCACATGATCGGTGCCGAGGCTGTAGACAGATCCGTTCGCTATCCCCTGCCACAGGCCTTCGAGGTCGGTTCGGTCGCGCAATGGCGGCGAAATCTTCGCCGTCATGTCAAGATCTTCGTCGTAGCAAGTGCGCGTGAGATAATGCGGGCAGGTCTCCACCGTTACCTTGACGCCGCGCGACTGCGCTTCCGCCGCGAGGACCGGCCCCATTCCAACAGAGGTATGCACGAGGTGCAACGAGCATCCCGTGCGCTCGGCTAGAAAGAGCATGCGCCGAATTGTCTCAACTTCGCAGAACGATGGCCGCGACTCGGTGTAGGCGCCGAGATCCTGCCGGCCGGTTGCCTTCATCTCATTCTTTAGCCATGTTGCGATCTGCGTGTTCTCGCAATGGACGTTGATCACGCCGTTTGGAATCTTGCTGAGGATACGCATTGCCGCATAGACCCAACCATCGGTCGCCGGAACGATGCCGATCGGGTTGTCCGGCTCGTAGCCGAAATAGCATTTAAACGAACGCACGCCGGTTTTGGCGACGACCTCCGGAATCTCGGCGATATGCTCTTCACGCTGAATTCCGAAATGGAAGCCGAAGTCGATCATCGAATTCTGTTCGCCGATTGCCCGCCGCTCCGCGTAGAATGGCAGATAGGACGGCTTCAGGTTGCGGATATAGAGCAATACTGTCGTGACGCCTCCCGAGGCCGCAGCTGCGGTCTCTGTCCGCATATCTTCGGCGTATGGATATTTGACGCCCAAATGGCAATGCGGATCGATCAGTCCCGGCATCAGCACCAGGCCCTGCGCATCGATATCGCGCTTACCATGCGGTAATGCTTCGTCCGTGCCGATGGCGAGAATTTTTCCTTCCTTCACCGCCAGGCCGCCGAAGAACTCACCGTCGTGACGGACAATGCGCGCGTTATGTACGACCAGATCAGCGTTCATTGTTTTTTCTCCACGATGTTTTCGATGCGCCAGCGAATGCCGCTCCATTGGCTGCGTCCGACCGTCACCGGTGCGCGGCTGCCGAGCCCGCGTGCCCACACGAACTTCCGCCCCATGCGGCTTGCTGCATCGCGATCGATGCCGCCCGGCGGCGCCGCAAGATCGACGAGCAACGTGTGGCTGGGCAAGTTGTCAAGCATCTCGGCGGTAACAACTTGCGCAGGGACGCTTGAGATCAGGATATCGCAGTCGCGCATCGCCTCGGCGATCTGCGGAAAGTCGTAGCTTTCCGCTCCGGCCGCATATGCAGCGGCACGCTGAACCGCATTGCGCGCGACGACACGAATGCGCGCCCCCAAGGCATACAGCGTTCGGGTGACGAGCGTTCCGATCGTGCCCTGTCCGACCAGACAGACATTGGCACGATGGATAGTGATATCGGTATTCTCGATGATGACCTTCAACATGCCTTCCACGATGGCCGGGCCACGCAGCAGCATCAAGCCGTCGTCCCATTCGTATTCGTGAATGCCGATGCCAACCGACTCGCAATGCGCTTTCAGGTTTTTGTCCGCCCATCCGAGGATGATGTGACCCGGCTGGCGCATGCCGGCGAGCATGGCGCGATCGGGAATTATGCGGGTCGATGCGGCGGGCGCAAACAGTGCACCGTCCGAGCCGATTCCCGGAATTGGAAACAAGGCGAAATCAGCGTTCTTCAGGCAGGCGGCCGGATCGGCTGCATGTGCGACATTCGCGATCCCAGCTTCGGGCCAGGGAAAGCCGTAGGCGCGCACCGTCGCACCGGTTCCTGCCGCACAACGCGCGATCTCCTGTTCGCGGCGATCGCCACCGACAATTGCGATTGTCAAATCCGACCAGTTCATTGCAATGCTACCTTCCGCATCAGTTCCGACCGCGACAGTCCGGCAATTCCCATGCTTTGCGCGGTGCGGCCTGACGCACGAAAATCGACATCGCATATCGCCTGTGCGATTTCAAACAAGGCCGAGGCGGTCGGCACGGCAACGCCAGCAATGTGAGCCAATTCGACAAAGGGCAGCAGCCCATGCCCGAAATCCTCGCGGTAGTAGCGATGGTCGAGCGAGTTGGGCCCGCGAATGGCCTGGTTCGCCTTGCCGGCCCGGATGGCGGCCGCGAAATCGGCGACATCGCTGATATCTGGTTCCACCGTCCCGATTTTCTGCATTTCCTCGATTAGGTTCGGAAGATCGTGCTCAAATGCCCTTGCAACCGCGCGTCGTTCGTTGTCGAGTTGTTGCATGACGCGTGCAACGCCGGGCGTCATTGCGTCGACATAAAAGGTGAAATCGCCCTGTCGCGCCTCCACCCAGGCTGCCGCAAGCACCGCCCCTGGCGGATGCAGCACCATGTTAACGTTGGCGAGATCGGCAGCGAGCACGTCGGCGACCGGCGACGCGCACGGAAAGAGTTCGCACGCGCGTTCGAGCGCCGCCTGTCCGCCGTGCAGCGCTCCCGCGCGCACCTGTTTCGCTCGCCCGGTAATCGTTACGCAGTCCGGACGATATTTGCGTGCAACATAAGTGAGCGTCGAAAATTCGACGATCGGCGGCACGGCCGATGCGCTTGAGCGATACGCTTCGGAGAATTCCAGCGCGCCTCCAGTGTGCCCCGGATTGAGGATGATTGGTCGATCCTGCGGCCAGCCACACGCCGCAATAGCCAGCGCCATCGGCGCATGCGAGTAGGTCGGCAGCGCGATGATCGCTGCCTCCGCCTGCGCCAATGCGGCAGAAAGATCGCTTGTGATCAGGCTTGGCTGCGCATGTCCCGAGCCCATCACGCCTTCATAGGCGATACCGCCGCGCAGCTGGAAAGGCGCGATCGTATTCGCTCTCCTGCCCCAGAAGGCGACTTCATGGCCCGCTAGGCAGAGTTCCGCCGTTGTTGCGGCGCCTCCCGCGCCGCCGCCGAGCACTGCAATCCTCATTCTTGTCATCAGTGCTCGACGAGCACACCCTTTGCTTCGAAGGTCTCGCGGATTTTCCGGATGTAATGCTGGAAGTTCTTGTTCTCGTGCACTTCCGTCCATTGCCGAGGACGAGGAATTTCGATGCTCAGATCGAGCTCGATCTTGCCCGGACGCGGCGACATCACGATCACACGGTCAGCCAGGAACACGGCTTCGTCGATCCCGTGCGTAATGAAAAGAACCGTATTGCGCACGCGGCTCCACATGGCCTGCAGGTCCATGATCATCTGCTCGCGGGTCAGCGCGTCGAGAGCCCCAAAAGGCTCGTCCATCAGCAATAGTCCCGGTTCCTGAATTAGCGCCCGGCAGATCGCCACCCGCTGGCGCATGCCGCCGGACAATTCCGACGGCATCTTGTCTTCGATTCCTTGCAACCCAACCTGCGCGAGCAGACTGGTGGCCTTCTCTTTGTGTTTCTGCCGCCCCAAGCCCTTGATCTCGATAGGCAGCAGCACATTATCGAGAATGCTGCGCCAATAGAGCAGCATATCGGTCTGAAAGACGACGCCCACTTTCGGATGGGGCTTACACACCTGCTGACCGTCGATCAGGATCTCGCCGAACGTGATTGGAATGAGTCCGGCGAGCAGTGACAGAAGAGTGCTTTTGCCGCAGCCGCTCGGTCCGACGACCGCGACAAAACTTCCCGGCTCGATCTCCAGGTCGATACCGTCGAGCGCCAGAACGTCGTCGGTGTCAGTCTCGTAGACCTTCACCAGGCCGCTGATCTTTACGGCCCCGCCGTGACGTTCATGTTTTGTCATTCCATCCATCAGTTCAGCGTCCGCATGCGGCAGAAGTCGCAGACACGAAGTTCGGCTATTTGGCTGCTTCGCGCTGGTAGACCATGCGCAGCTCGATATAGCTGATAACAAAGTAGAGGAAGACGCCGAGCAACGAGATGCACACGACGCTAGCGAAGTTCAGCGTAGTGTCGAATCTGGCATTCGACTGCAGCTGGACATAGCCGAGCCCCTGCGACGAGGCGACATATTCGCCGATGATTGCGCCGATCACCGCAAGCGAAATTGCCACCTTGAGGCCGCCGAACACGCTTGGCAGCGCAGCCGGAAGCCGAACTTTCACGAAGGTCTGCCACTCGTTCGCGCCCATCGAGCGGACTAGACTAACGAACCCCTTTTCCAGCGAATTCAGCCCCACGACCGTCGAGATCACGATTGGGAAAAAGGAAATCAGAAAGACAAGGCAGATTTTCGGCGCCCAGCCGTAGCCGAGATAAATCACAAGAAGCGGCGCGAGCGCGACCTTTGGGATCGTCTGCAGCGCCACCAGCATCGGATACACCGCGCGTTCGAAAGGACGCCAGTAGAAGATGCCGAACGATAGCGGAATGCCGATAGCAATGGCGAGCGCAAATCCCGCCATGACCTCGTACATCGTGTAGGTGGCCTGAACCGCCAATAGCGGGAAGTCACTGACGATTCGCGCGGCAATGGCCCAGGGCGTGGGGAGAACAAATTCCGATAAGCCGAACAAGGGGACTGCAGCCTGCCATACACCAAGAATGAGCAGGGCAAAAACCGGCGCCGCGAGTCGCTCGATGAGCTTGTCTCGCGGCCGCCGTTTCTTCGTCATCAGGCCGTTCCCGGTCTCGTACTTACTGGGTTTTCACGGGCGCGTTCGGCAGCAGGCTGTTCGTATAGAACGTGTCGACCGGCTTCGGCGTACCAATGTCGGATTCGGTCTTCAGCAGGTCCAGCGTCCCACTGATCAGCTTCGAATCGACCCAGCCTGCCGGATGCGGCGCTTCGGGTTTGATCGCGTCAACCGTCGCCTTGACCTGCGCTTCGACCACCTTAAGCGAGGGGCCGGCGGGCCAATCCTTCAGCAGCGCTTCGGCAGCGGCCTTTGGATCCTTCCGCGTAGCCGCGATGCCGTCGTCGACCGCGGCGAGGAAGCGCTTGAGAACGCCCGGTTCCTTTTTGATGTCAGCATTGCTAGTGACCGCCGCAAGTCCAGGCACCGCGAGTCCATACGCCGCCATGTCGAGCGTCGGGAAAGTCTTGCCCGTTTTCTCTTCGAGCGCGGGCAGATCGTTGGTCTGATAGACCGAGACCATATCGACTTGACCCTGCAGGAAATAGTTTACGCGCGACGCGGAATCCACCTGAACACGTTTGATCTTGCTACAATCGACGTGATTGATCTTACAGAAGGTATCGAGATACGTCGTACCGGTTTCACCGACCGAAACGGCGATCGATTTGCCTTCCATTTCTTTGGGCGTGAGCACCGGCTTGTCGGGATGCGAAATAATAACGACCGGCGTGCGCGGATGCCAGACTGCGATCAGTTTGATCGGCATCCCCTTTTGAATCGCGGAGACCGCAAAGATGCCCGGCAGGATCACGACGTCTTCTTGGCCTTGCAGCAAGGCACCCAAAGCGGCGGGAGCGCCCGCCCCTTCGCCGAGTCTGACTTTGAGGTTCTGTTTTGCGAAGAAGCCCGCTTGCTTGGCCATGTATAGCGGGCCGTATTCTCCCTTCAGCTTCCAGCTGAACCGCACGTTCACTTGGTCTTGCGCCTGTGCCGCAGCAGCGAAGGCGAACGCAGCAAGAGCGCCGACTGCGAGCTTTACCAATTTCTTCCGAATGAGCATGATCTCCTCCTACGGCTCCTCGGGAGCTCGAACGCGGGCTGTTGCCGAAGACCCTGGGTTGCACGACCCAGCTTGATCACATAATGTGATCACAGCCAGACACCCTGTCAAGGCAAGATCGAAGTCAAGCAAGAGCGCCTCGGGCGAAATGAAGACACCCATGCTCGATCACGCTTCCGGAAGCATAAAACACGCCACCCCGCGTCGCGGTCAGGTGCAGGACGAGGTGCTGCGCCGCATTCGAAAGGGCCTGATGATCGGCGCTTTCGTACCTGGCCAGGTCATGAGCCTCCGCAAGCTGGCGTCGAGTCTCGGCACCAGTCCCATGCCAGTGCGCGAAGCATTGAACCAACTTGTTGCAGCTAATGCGCTCGAGGAATTGCCCAATCATTCCGTCCGCGTTCCCCGCTTGTCGGCGGAACGGATCGTAGAGCTGTTCAAGGTACGCGAGCTGATCGAAGGAATGGCGGCGAGAGCCGCCTGCACCAATGTCACGCCCGCGCTCGTCGAGGCACTCGAGGCAATAAATCGCGATTTGATCGCAGCGATCGCGAACCGCGACATTCTCCGCTGTCTGGCGCAAAATCAGGGTTTCCACTTCTCGCTCTACGAGGCGGCCAACTCGGTAACGCTCGCGCCATTGATCGAATCGCTTTGGCTGCAATGTGGTCCGACGATGTATTTCTCGCTACTCTCGCCGGCAATGCCATGGGATGCATCAGCGCATGCCGAAATTCTCATCGGTTTGCGTGCCAAGAAACCCGGTCTGGTCCAGCGTGCGCTCGCGCGAGACATGCGTACGACGGCGAAGAACCTGCTGCGGGGTGCGCCAGGCCCGTATCTGAACGGATTCTCGCAAGACGCATTTCCAGCGCTGGATGCGACCTTCTAGCGAGAAGCATCGGGCCCGCCAGCAGCAACGCGCGAATGGCAACACTGACCTAATGGCGACGCTGAGGAAGCCAGAACGATCATGACATGAGCGGTGCGTCGATTCCCGTGCATGTACTCACCGGCTTTCTGGGCAGCGGTAAGACAACCCTGCTGCGGCATCTTCTCGCCGAACCGGCGCTCGCGGATACCGCCGTCGTAATCAATGAATTCGGTGAAGTCGGGCTCGATCACCTGCTGGTGCGCGAACTGGCGGAGGACGTTGTGCTGCTCTCGTCCGGCTGCGTGTGCTGCGCGCTGAAAGACGATTTGAACGCGACGCTGATGGACCTGCTGCGAGCGGCGCGCGTCGCAGAGATTCCGCATTTCTCGCGCGTCGTACTCGAGACGACCGGGCTCGCCGACCCCTTGCCGATCGTGAGACTGTTGCGCGTCGATGCGCGACTTACGCGTTCGTTTCGACTGGGAAATGTTATAACCAGCGTCGATGCCGTCAACGGACTGCATACAATTGAGCAATACGCCGAAGCGGTGCAACAGATCGCGGCCGCCGATTGCCTCGTAGTGACAAAGACCGATCTCGCTACTCTGCACGATGTTGAGCGGCTGAACGCGCGCCTGCTGGCGCTAAATCCGACCGCAACACGGCTTACCTCGACTCGCGATCGTCCTCCGACGAGCGAGGACTTGTTCGGCACGGTCAGTGCGCAACGTGACTGGGCGGCGCTCGACGCGCTACCGAGCGGCCGGCATCTCGCGACGTCGGCGACCGGCATTTCGGCATTCACGGTCACGCTCGATGCCCCCGTCGACTTTGACGACTTCATTGACTGGCTCGACCTTCTTCTCGCGCACCGCGGCGATTCCATTTTGCGCGTGAAGGGCTACCTTGCGGCAATAGGTCATGATCGGCCGTTCGCGATCCAGGGGGTGCAGCAGGTACTCGACCGGCCGGAACCGATGCGCGACTGGCCGAGCGCGGCCCACCGCACCCAACTCGTCTTCATCGCCAAACACGTGACACGACGCGCGATTGAAAACGCGCTCTCGTTGATCGCGCGCTCGCGAGGATGATACTCAATTTCCGGAATCGTACAATGTCGTCTTGGTCGGCACGTCTTCGCGATTAAGGCCTGCGCGCTCTACCGCCGCCGCCGCCAGTTCACGCGCCTTGCGTCGTAGTTCGCGCTCGTCCACCCCGGCCACTTTACCGTCGCGGTAACAAGGCTTGCCGTCCACCCATGTCTCAAGCACCGAGGCAGTGGACGCCGAGAACACCAGCGCCTGTAGCGGATCGTAGAACGGCGTCCATTCGATGTGGTCGAGATCGAACAGCACGAAATCGGCCTTCTTGCCGACTTCGAGCGAACCGATCTCGTCGTCCCACAACATAAGCTTGGCGCCTTCGATTGTCGCCGCACGCAAAGCCTGGCGCGCGAGGAACACATCCGGCTTCAGCCGCGCATCTTTAAACATCCCGGCGACGATCAGCATTTGCCGCATCAGGTTCAAGTTGCCGGCCGCCGCCACGCCGTCGGTACCAAGCCCTACGGTCACGCCGGCCGCCACCATCTCCGGATATTTGCCGATCGCAGTTGCGCCCTTTCCGAGTTTAAACGACGAGCACGGGCAGAACGCAACTTTCACGCCGCGTCGCGCCAGCAGCGCTACCTCTTCGTCCTGAACCGCCGCACAATGCGCAATAACCAGATTGCTGCCGAGCCCATTCGCCTTGTCGATACGGGTGATCGGCCAGACACCGTATTTGCTCTCGCAGACTCTCGCCTCTTCGATCGAGGTCGCCAGATGATAGGTGGTTCCGACGCCCAGCCGTTCGGCGAGACTGCGCGCACCGACATGCAGTTCGAGCGTGCACGGCTCCTTGCCCTCAATATTGACCCAGCACCGCACGCGACCGTCGAGCGCGCCATTATAACGCCGCACGCATTTCTCTAATTCGGCAAGCGCCGTCGCTGCATCCGAATAGAAATGGTGATGCACCATCTCCTGCGTCCAACCGCGCGGGAGCTCCGCCGGCGGATTGTCGGCGGCATGCCGGCCGGTCACGCCACGAATGCCAGTCTTCTCCATCGCGCGAACGGTGATGCCGGGATCGTATTGCGAGCCCATGTCGAGAAAGCAGGTCGTCCCGCCGCGCAACATCTCGGTGATGCCAAGCAGCGCCCCCCAATATTCGTCTTCTTCGGTGATGTGCGCGTAGAATGGCTTCGCCCAGTGAAAAACCCAGGCACGGGTATTCAGATTATCGGGGAATACCGCGCGCGACAGCGTCTCCGACAGATGCACATGGCTGTCAATGAAGCCCGGGCAAATCGCCTTCATACGGCCATCGATCACCTCGTCGAAGGGCCGGCCCTGGTGCCGGCGTGCGATATCTTCGGCTGGACCAATATCCGCGATCCGGTGGTTCTCGACGACAACGCTCGCGTTCCGCAGGATCGTATCCTTGGCGTCAACCGTAAAGACAACATCGAGATTCTCGATCAGTCTGCGCATCGCAATTGCTCTCCTGCTCGCGTGTCGTCCAGGCGCGACCGGCGCCGTTATTCGACGACGAGAAGCCGGTCGGTGTCGGCGTAGTCGGACAAGAGCTCCGAACCCGACGCCGTGACCAGCAGCATATCCTTATTCTGCATTCCGAAGCCGTAACCGGTCTGATAGCAGAGCGGCTCAAATCCGAGCACCATCGCCTCTTCGATGAGTGCGTCTTCATCCGGTCGGCCGAGATTCGGCGTCTTGCCGAGATAGGGGTTCTCGTGCAGGTGCAGACCGATACCGTGCCCGACGAAAGAAATCGGTGGCAGCTTCATTTCCGACAGCTTGGCGATGAAGGCGTCGTAGATCGTGCGGCAGCTCGCGCCGGGTCGGACCATTTCCATGATCTGATATTTGCAGTCGACGAGGTGCTGCCAGATCTTTTCTGCCATCGGCGGCGCCTCTTGCACCACTGCGGTCCGGCATACGCCCGCCTGGTAGCCGTCGATCTCGGAGAAAATCTCCACCCGACAGACATCGCCACGCTGCAGTTTTCGCGTCGATGGCCCGACATTCGGCAACTGGCTGCGTTCGCCGGTGGCGACGATCATAAGCTTGAAATGTTCAGCGCCGAGCTCATAAACGCGCCGAGTCAACTCGCCGGCGATATCCATTTCGCTGTCGCCTGCCCGGACCGCGCGTAACGCATCGGTGATCGCCTGGTCGGCGATGCGCGATAATCTGCGCAACAGCGCGATTTCATCGGCCGTCTTGATCTGCCGCAGTCGCGCAAGCAAGTCCTCGCAGTGATCGAAACGCGCGTGCGGCAGGGCTTTCGTCAGGCGGGCGAAATCGCCGGCCGGCAGATAGTCCATCTCGATGCCGATGCGTGCCCGGGCCAGCCCGCAATGGGCGAGTTGGTCGGCGAGCACGGCCATCGGATCGTCGCTGAATTCGGCCCAGATGCGAACCGGAACGTCCGGTTCGCGCTTCTTGATCGTCGTCGCTTCCATATCGACACCGAAAATTTCGGTGCGCCGATCGGCCGTGGCAATCACCATCGCGTGCCGATGGCGGATCAACGGCTGAGTCGGAACGACGAAACCTGCGGCATAGGCGAAATTTTCCGGCGAACAGGACACGATGGCGTCCAATCCGCTTGCCTGCATGCCTTGCGCCTGACGTGAAATGATGTCGGCTCGCATTCTTCAAATCCCCGCGAACGTCCCCCGCCCGTCACTCCTTCACCCGGTAGCGCTCGATCTTTGCCTCGTCGATCTCGATACCCATTCCTGGTGAGGTGGGCACCTCGATCGCGCCATCGACGAGTGTCAACGGCTGCCGGAGCAGATCGTCCTTGTAATAGATTCCGCCGATCTGTCCCTTTTGATGCTCGGCCGGCGTTGACACTGGCACGACGCAGGACAGGACAACGGCAGGCGCCGCCGCCGCAAGCTGGATATTGGCTAGATTGCCGACACCTGTTTCGACCGAGCCGTTGACGTTACAAATGATGCCTGCAGCACGGCAGACCGCGGCAACCTCCATTGCCTTATAAAGGCCACCCGGTTTTGTGGTATAGATTGAAACAATCTGCGCCGCCTGCTGCGCCACGATCTGGATCACGTCGTGTGCATTCCAGGCCGATTCGTCGGCCATGACCGGGATATCGATTGCCCGCGCCACCTGCGCCAGACGCTCAATGCCTGTCACCGGCTGTTCCACATATTTGAGGCGGTACTTCTCGATCTGCCGGACCACAGCGATCGCTTCTCCAGGAGTTTGATAGCCTTCGTTGGCGTCGACGCACAGTTCGACGGCCTCGCCGACCGCAGCACGCACCGCGCGTACGATATCGACGTCGCGTTTGGCATCGACGCCGACTTTGATCTTGATCGTCTTGATCCCTTCGGCCGCAACCTTGGCAGCCTCCGCTTCGGCATCCGCAATCGAAATCAAGCCAATCGAATGCGTCACCGGCACACGCGCGCGCACACGGCCGCCGAGCAGTGTGGTGACCGGCACGCCAAGCGCGCGGCTCGACAGATCGTAGAAGGCGAATTCAACCGCCGCCTTGGCGTAAGGGTAGCCCTTGATCAGCGCATCCATCCGCGCGTGCAATTCGGCGACATTGCCGAGTTCCACCCCCGCGACGACAGGCGCCAGATAGGTTTCGATGACCGTCTGCGCTATTAGTTGCGATTCTCCGAAATAGCGGCCAAACTCTCCGCCCCAATCCTTCAACGCCGGCGCTTCACCCCAGCCGGTGCGCCCCTGGTCATCCGCCATTTTGACGAGCACGTATCGGCCAATCGGCTCAGTCAGTCCGGTCCATTTATGTTCGCGTCGGGTCGGCAATTGGACAAGAAGCGTCTGGACGGACGTGATAGTCGACAAAAGCTCTCCCCCGCATTGGCCTGAACGAGAGCCTTGATTGTGATCACAAACTGTGATCATCCGCAAGTGGTCATCCACCGCATGGGTGACATGGGTGGAGAGTGAGCCCAACGCGGCGAGCCGCCGCGGGGTCTGCCCGGCTGATCAACTGCCAGACCCGCGGTGCGGACAATGGTAAGGCAAGTGGCTCGCAGCCGAGCGGCCGTAGCGCAGCAGCCACGGCATTGCCGATGGTCGCACCGACCGGAATAATCCCGTCCTCCCCGGCTCCTTTGACGCCGAGCGGATTATGCGGCGAGGGGCTGATCTCCAGCGACAAGGCACGAACGTTCGGAAAATACGACGCTCGAGGTAGCGCATAGTCCATCAGCGAGCCGGTGAGCAATTGACCGTTCTCGTCATATACCAGCTGCTCAAGGAACACTCCGCCAAGGCCCTGAACGATGGCGCCGATCTTCTGGCCGTGCACGATCATCGGATTGATCATGCGACCGACGTCATCGACGCCGACATAGTCGAGCACCTCGACCGTCCCGGTTTGTGGATCGACCGCTACATGCGCTGCGTGGGTGCCATAGCTGTAGGTGCGTTCGGGTGTGGCGAAGGAGCCGTCAGCATGCAAGGGGGTGTCCACCGTCGCAAAACTGGCGAAGCTTTCAGACCGCCCATCCAGCGCGACCGCCAAGCCATCCGCCAAACGAATCTCCTCCGGCGCGCAGTTGAAGCGTTTGGCAGCCGCGCTTCGAATCAGTTCGAGCAGCTTCTGCGCCGCGTCCAACACGGCCGGCCCGCCCATCACCATGGTACGGCCGTGAAACGAGCCAAAGCCTTGGGCAAGTCGCGACGTCGACCCGTGCAACACCGTAATGCACTGCGGGGACAGCCCGAGCGCGTCGGCCGCGATCTGCGTGAAAGTCGTTTCGATGCCCTGTCCGAGCGCCGACGAGCCGACAGCGAGGGCGACCCTACCGTCCGATTTGAGCGTGATGCTGGCGTTTTCATTCCCGGATCCTGCGCTTTCAACGAAACAGGACACGCCCAAACCGTGGAAGCGGCCATCGACAAACCTGCCCTGGAGATGGGCGTTCTCGCTCCATCCGATCTCGGCCAGACAGCGGTCGAAAGCGACGTGGTAATCACCAGAATCGTACACGGCCGCGGAATTGTAAGGCACAAGGCTGCCGGCATCATATGGGAGTTCTGTCTGCGACAGCAAATTGCGTCGACGAAAAACGACCTGATTGATCGCAAGTTCGCGTGCGGCAATGTCCATCAGCCGCTCGCGGAAAAAATTGGCCTCGTAGCGGCCCGGCCCACGAAAGCTCCCGGCGGGCGTCTTGTTCGTCAGCGCTGCCGCGACCTCGACCTCGATGTTCGGGATACGATAAGGCCCGGGCAGAAATTGAGCGGCACGCGACGGCACCACAATGCCGGTTGTACGAATGTAAGCGCCCATGTCTGCGATCAGTCGTCCGCGCAAGCCGAGAATGGTGCCATCGATGCGGCAGGCGATTTCCAGCGTGCAAGCAACGTCGCGCGAGTGATTAGTCGCCATCAAATGATCGCTGCGGTCCTCAATCCATTTCACCGGCAGACCGACAAGTCGTGCCGCGAAGGGGATCAGAAAATCTTCCGGATAGAACTCCCCGCGCACGCCGAACCCGCCTCCGACATCCACTTCGATCAATTCAACGGAGCCCTCGCCAAGTCCGAGCATCGCAGCGGCCTGGCGGCGATTGAAATAGGGCACCTTGGCAGCACCCCATACCGTCATCCGCCTTACGTCGCTCTGCCACGCCGCTACCAACCCACGCGGCTCGAGAGGCAGCGCTGTGTGGCGATGGACCTTGAGCGACTCTGTGCGCACATAATCGGCCTGCCTGAAGGCTTCAGCGACATTGCCCTTGTGAACGATATAGCTGGCGCAGAGATTGTCAGTATGTCCGTCGAACAATGCCGTATTCGTGCTTGCAGTAGGGTCGACGACTGCCGGCAATTCCACGATCTCGACAGCGATCGCCTCAAGCGCCTCTTCGGCTTCGTCGCGCGAAGCGGCGACCACAACAGCTAGTGGCTCACCGACATAACGCACCTTCTCAATCGCAATCACCGGCTGCTGGAACGCCTCCTGCCCCTCTGTCGGCGCCATGCGGACGGGGATGGTCGGTACGCCGCCAGCGATGTCGCGTGCCGTGAATGCGGTGCGAACGCCCGGTTGGCCCAACGCAGGCTCGACATCGACCGAGACGATGCGGCCATGTGCCACCGAGCTGCGTAAAATCGCCGCGTGCAGAAGCCCTGGAAGATCGACATCCCCGATATACGTCCCGCGTCCGGTCATTAGGCGGGGGTCTTCCACCCGTCTGATCGGTTGACCGACGAAGGTGTTACTCTTCAAGTTCATAACGGAACGCTCCTTCCAAGCTGGCGAAAGCCAACGGCGAGCAGTGTGCGGCCGAAATAATACTCGTCAAGCAGGGCCCTTGGAACTGCATTACTGCTATGTGGTACCTGCCACCACGATCGCGCTTCCACGTGATTAGATCTTGTTTAAGAAACGAAGAGCTATCATCGGTGATATTGCTCGCGACGGTCGCTGGTAATGGCGCACAAAACGCTGCACAGTCCTGCGACATCTCGCGTAACGCGATAATCGAATTAATCTCTTCGTGTGACCTTGCGATAAAAGTCGATCATCATCGCCGTCTCGCCGCGGCCGCGGAGTGCAATAAAAATACTTTCATGCAGGCTCCTTCGAGAGCACGCCTCGCGCTTCGAAAACTTCGCGAATTTGCGTCGCATAGTCTATGAAACGCTGGTCAGTACGGCTCTTCCAGCTTCGTGGCCGTTCAATAGCAACTCTCAAGTCGAGATCGACTTTTCCAGGCCTCGGCGACAAAACGATAATCCGGTCGGCCAAGAAAACGGCTTCCTCTATGCTGTGGGTGACGAAGACCACGGTGTTGCCCAATGAGCTCCACATGGTTTGAAGATCCAGAATCATCTGCTCGCGTGTCAGCGCGTCGAGCGCGCCGAACGGCTCATCCATCAGAAGCAATCCCGGCTGCTGGATAAGGGCCCGGCAGATCGCAACACGCTGACGCATTCCGCCGGAGAGTTCATTCGGATATTTCCCACCGAAGCCGCCGAGCCCAACCTGCTCCAACAAACGTTGGGCGTGCGGCAGATATTGGCTTTTCTTCCAGCGCTTGAATTCGACAGGCAGCATTATGTTATCAATGATCGTTCGCCAATACAGAAGCAGATCGGTCTGAAATACGACGCTGATGGTGGGATGTGTCCGCCTTACGTCTTGGCCACCAATAATGATGCTCCCTGAGCTGACGGGCGTTAGTCCCGCAATTAACGACAGCAACGTGGTCTTGCCGCAGCCACTCGGACCCACGATAGCGACAAATTCACCGCTTTCGACCGTCAGGTCTGTGCGTTCGAGCGCAAGCACCTCGGTCCCCTCGCGGGTCGTATAGACCTTGGTAACCCCATCAATGACCACGTCTACGCCGTGCATTTCGCTTCCTTGCGCGGGATTGCCGAGGGATCGATCTGGAGTGCTCATTTTGCCGATTCCCGACGGAACACGACCTTTCGCTCGACGAGATCAACAAGCGCAAATAAGAGAACGCCAATCAGCGCAATGACCGCGACAGCGGCAAAACTCAGAGTGGTGTCGAATTGAGAACTTGCTTGAAGTTGCAAATACCCGAGTCCCCGCTCCGCCGCGACGTATTCGCCGATGACCGCGCCGATTACGGCGAGGCTGATTCCAACTTTAAAGCCACCGAAAACGTTGGGCAGCGCGGCGGGCATGCGGATCTTGAAGAAAATCTGCCATTCAGAAGCTCCCATCGATCGCGCTAAGTTCACCATTTCTTTTTCAAGAGCCTGCAAACCGACGACGGTAGCGATCACGATTGGAAAATACGCGAGCAGGAAGGCCAGAAAGCATTTCGGCGCAAAACCGTAGCCGAGGTAAAGTACAAGGAGTGGCGCGAGCGCGACCTTCGGAATTGTTTGCAAGGCAACAAGAAACGGGTACACCGCGCGCTCGAACAGGCGAGAATAGAAAATCGCGAGCGCGGTCACGATGCCGACAATTGCCGCGAGCACAAATCCGAAAACCACTTCCAAGACTGTTACGAAGGAACTCGATAACAGGAGCCGATATTCGACAAAACTCCGGTGCACGATACTCCAAGGTGTGGGTAAGATGAATTGCGAGATTCCCATGGCTTGAACACCAAACTGCCAAATCAGCAGGATCGCTACGGCCAGAGCCGGTGCAGCCATCGACTCGATCGAGCGCGGTGCCGACGGCCGTTCACGCTTCTTGGCCTTATCGTCGGACATCGTGTTCTGCATATCCTATGCGAGAAAATTTCATCTCACATAATCATTTGCGGGCTCAAAACTGGACCCGCGTTCGGCAGTGTCGGACCCTTTATAGCTGCCCTGGCCGCTGACGGTCGATTCCCATTGCTGAGGCCGACTGTCGGAGTATGCCTAAGCTGATCGGCATAATTGTAGAACAAGGCGCCTAATATGCCTGCGTCCGAATCTCAAGCCGGCGCAAGATTTGGCATTTCGGCAATTTCTCGTCCCCAAACCGCGCAAGTTTGGCGCAGAGCCCGTAACGTCGCTAAGAGGGTCCTCGTTCCGTGAAAGCGTAGCTCGGGCCAGGAATTCCCCGTTACGACAGGGCGCCCCGCGTATGGCCGCGATGGCCCCAGGCTTCGTAGCACGCGATCGCCTCGCCGATCGACGCTAGTGACCTGCTCCGCCGGCAATTTGCGGCGCTGCGCCGGTGGCAATGCCAGGTCAGCGTAAAGCTCAGCATCATCAATACCGATGATTTTAGCAAGCTGCTCCGCAGTGCACCCGTAATAGATTTTGCGCAGCCCCGACCAGTACATCGCCGAATAGCACATGGGACAGGGCATGCCATTGACGTAAACGTCGCAACCCGAGAGATCGCGCGAGCCGAGCGCCGCCGCCGCGCGGCGAATCACCAGAATTTCAGCATGTGCCGTCGGATCGTTCTGTCGAATAACTTCGTTGTGTGCTTCGGCGATAAGGTCCCCCTCGCGGACGATGACGGCACCAAATGGCCTTCCATGACCCGCGCGCGATCCCTCGGAGGCAAGTTCTACCGAGCGCCTCAACCACCTTTCATGCTGGGCGAGTTCGGAATTCGACCCAGCCTTTTCATCCGTCATGGGACAACTCTTTTGATACCTTCAGTGCCTGCTCGTCTAACAAAATGGATATAGCGGTTCAAGCAAATAGCTTGACGGCCTGCCTTCACGGTGGGCAGAATTCGTCGTCGGGATCTGCAGAAATTTGGTTGCGGAAAATGCCGCCGGGCTCAGCAAGGAGACTGCTTATGCTTACCTGGGCTAATTTCGTCGGCGGAATCGCCGCGGCAAGCTCGCTGCAACTGGCAATGGTGGTGTCGCCTGTTTTTGCGGCAGAACGGCCCACGTCAAATTTGCTCGTCACCAAAGTGGCGATGTCACCCGTCTCGATACGCTTCAGCTGGAAGCTCAAGGGCGAATATGCGCCCTTCTACGTGGCGCTGGATAAAGGGTATTTCAAAGAGCTGGGGATCGAAATGTCCCTCGGTGAGGGCGCTGGCGCGCCGGCAACGCTCGCCTCGGTGCTGCAGAGCCAGGACACGGCGACCTACGCGCCTGGTATTTACGGCCTGCAAGCCGCTTCGAAGGGCCTGTCGCTCAAGCTGGTGGCGCTTTATCACCCGGCGACACCGATGGCTATTATCTCGCTTCCAAGTAATCCGGTTCGCGTGCCGAAGGACCTCGAGGGTAAGTCCTACGGGCTTTCCGTCGGCGATACGGTGGGTGACTTCCTTCCGGTCTTTTGCAAACTGAACAACATCGATTGCGCCAAGATCAAACGTGTCAATCTCAATCTGAATGCATTGATCACGGAATTGATTGCACATCACATTGATGCGACGTCAGCTTATGCGACCAACGATTTGCCGATCCTGAAAGCAAAGGGCATTGATTTGGTGATCATGGATCTTCGAGAACACGGGCTAAAGGTCCCGGGCGGCAGTTTGATCGTTAGCGACAAGTTGATCAAAGACCATCCCGAAGTTGTACGGAACATTTTGGCAGCCATCGAGAAAGGCTTTGCGTTTTCAAAACATGACCCTCTCGAAGCGGCGCGAATTATGAAGAAACACTGGACGACGACGCTTGCCGACGACGTAGTGGCGGAGCAGATTTGCCAGACTGTCGACGCTGCCACAATTATTCCTGGCAAGCCGATTGGCTGGATCGACACCAGCGTGCTTGCCACCTCTCTTGATCAGATGAAGGCTGCGGGGAAGATCGATAAAATCTTGCCAATCGGGGACTATTATACAAACGATCTTCTACCATCGAAATAAACTTGTTGAGCAACCTCGTTTGGTGGCTCGCGGTCGGGAAGCCAAGATGTGATTCCGGTCGATCTCCTCGTCGCGGGAACCATCGTTACGATGGATCGCGACAATCGCATTATTGCCGATGGCGCCATTGCCGTTCAGGGCAAGCGACTTATCGCTGTCGGCTCGGCGAGTGACGTCAGGTCAAAGTATACCGCGTCGAGAACCATTGGCGGCCGGGCCCACGTCGTCATTCCCGGGCTCATCGATTGCCACAATCATCTCGCTCAGTCCCTCGTGCGCGACCATAGCTTCGAGGAATTGCCCGGCATTTATCGTCTCTACATACCTGCTGAGCAATTGATGACTCACGATGAGGCCGGCATTGCAGCAAAGGTTGGCATCGCTCAACTGCTCCGCTCCGGCACCACGACCGTCGCCGAAACGACATCCACGATGGACCATGAGCAAGCGATTTCTCACGCTGTGATGGAGTTTGGAATTCGCTGCGCAATGGCACGCGGCCAAGGCGACAGAAAATCGCATCTTGCAGGCAGCTACGTCCAGGTAACGGAGAAATCCCATTTCGTCGATGATCCAGGTCGGCTTCGCGCCGATCTCGATGCGTCCGAGGCTTTCCTTCAAAAATGGCAGTCCGCGGGCGACGGACGTCTCAAGCCCTGGCTTCACGCCGGATCGATTGCAACTGCATCGGACCGGCGCTTTATCGAGCTTCACTCTCTCGCGGCGCGTTACGACACTGGCGTCATGGTGCACATCAATCGCGACCGTGAGGAGATTGAGCTGTCGATGTCGCTCTTTGGCGAAAGGCCGATCGAGCACCTTCACCGCATCGGCGCACTATGGCCCGGGCTCCTTGCGATCCATGCCATTCTGTGTACCGATCGCGAAATTGGTTTGCTAGCAGATGCGGCCGTAAAGGTGGCGCACGCCCCGCTGGCTTGTAACGATTTGCTGTCTGCAATCACGAAAGTCGTCACTATGCAGGCCGCCGGTGTCGTGGTCGGCCTCGCCAGCGACACGATCAGCTATGATATGTTCCGCGTGCTAGGAACCGCGCACGTGATGCAAAATCAAGCGACGGGACTACCGCTCTACGATCCCCTTGCGTTTACGACCAAGAACGCATTTGCCATGACCACGCGCGAAGCGTCGCGGGCGCTCCGCTGGGACGATTTAATAGGCTCGATTGAGGTCGGAAAGTGCGCTGACCTTGCCATTCTCCACGGCGGAAAACTGCGGCTATCGCCCTACGATGATGTGATCGGCGCGCTGGTCCGACATGCTGTCGGCGCCGATGTGGAAACCGTTATCGTGGACGGTCAAGTCGTGGTCGAAAATGGCAAGGTATTAACGTTGGACGAAAACAATCTCATCGATGAGGCTGCGCGAATTTACACCCGATTGGGACGCGAACTTAGACCTCGTCGATATCGGCTCGGGCCGGTGTCAGCTAACTACGAACCCTAAGCGGAATTGGCTGCTTTATGGCTTGTCCCAGGCGAGGCTCCCGACAGCTATTTTCCCTTCGAGGCGCGCGTGCGGCATGACATTCATGAGTTCAACTGCATTGCGCTAAGTTTGCGCCTGAGGTGGTCCCCAGACGTCACCGGCGGATATTTCGGAGAGCTTGTCTTGTCGAGGCTCTCATCAGCGCGTCGTAGTTTGGTTGGTGGAAAAAGACGATCGAATAGCGAGACTTGTCCCATCCGCTATCGTTGGATTTGCGACGCGATGCAACGTGGAAACCCATTTGTCATTTGTCCATTGCGCCATGAGATCGCCGATATTGACCACGAAGGCGTCCGGCACACTCGGAGCATCCACCCAGGCTTCGCCGTTCCAGACCTGAAGGCCTTTGACCGACGGCACACCGTAAACCAGCGTCATACT